>HF999687.1:21630-30069 GCA_000434215.1 Bacteroides sp. CAG:144 | reverse complement strand
GGGTAGAAATGATTGATTAACAACAATTTATACAATATAATAGGGATTGAATTTGAGAATAAAATATATATAAGATTCAAATTTATTACCAATTACACAACTATTGGGAATGACATCTCCCTTTAAAAGAGTACTTCACATCCTATCAATCATTGCCGGAACGCCGGCCAAAAGTATTAAGAAAATTTCATCATGGGAATTGTAAAAGAAAAATTACCTCGCATACTTTTCATCATGCATATGCCACCACCGGTACATGGAGCTGCGATGGTGGGGAAATATATTCATGATAGCCGATTGGTGAACGAGGCATTCGATTGTCGATATATCAACTTGGCTACGGCAGCCAACTTGGAGGATATAGGGAAAGTACGCTTGGCAAAATTTGTTGACTTTTCCCGTTTGCTCCGTCGCATTCGCAAAGAATATATGACATTCCGTCCCGATTTGGTATATGTTACTCCCAATGCCGGAGGCGGAGCTTTCCTCAAAGATTTTGTCGTGGTGCAGATGCTTAAATCGATGGGGGCGCGTGTTGTAGTACATTATCATAACAAAGGGGTATCGAATTACCAGCAAAAGCCACTTTTCGATTTCTGCTATAAACGTTTTTTCCGTAACATAAAAGTCATACTTCTCTCCAAATTTTTGTATCAGGACTTCTCCAAATACGTCGATAAAGAGAACGTTGAAATTTGTCCGAATGGTATTCCGGAACTATTCACCGAAGAACCTTGTTTTATCAGAGATAACAGGCCGATTAAAATTTTATATTTATCCAATCTGATTATTTCCAAAGGCGTATATGTTCTGCTCGATGCCTTGCAAATACTTAAAAGCCGTGGCTATGCGATAACGTGTACTTTTGTAGGCGGTGAAACGAAAGAAATTTCGGCTGAAATATTCAATCGAGCTGTAAAAGAACGGCAGTTGGACGATATAGTCGTATATGCCGGCAGTAAGTATGGTCAAGAAAAACAGCCTTATTGGGCCCAATCCGATATTTTCGTATTCCCGACATTCTATCACAATGAATCGTTTCCGATAGTCAATCTCGAAGCCATGCAATATAAGTTGCCCATTGTGTCGACAGATGAAGGTGGTATAAAAGATATCGTAGAAGATAGCATTACAGGGTATATTGTTCCGAAACAAAATGCCGGTGCTTTGGCTGAAAAAATAGCTGTGTTGATAGATAATGAAGAACTTCGGCATAATATGGGAAATGCGGGATATTTGAGATATAAAAAGTATTTTACATTATCGGTTTTTGAACATAAAATGACAGATATTCTCAATCGATATACTATTCAATCATGATAAAAGATTCTCGATAAATGCTCTAATTTTGAATTTACATGATAAAACTTAAAACAATTTCTCTGTTAAGATGTAGAACTGAATTGGCGTCTTTACCCGAGGGTAAATTGCTGATCAATACGATTAATGCCCATTCATACAACAATGCGCAGAAAGATCCGCTTTTTGCAGAAGCTTTATTAAATGGTGGTGCTCTTATTCCTGACGGAGAGAGTATCGTATTGGCTTTTCGTTGGTTGCGTAAAGAAGCAATCGAACGTATTCCGGGTTGGGATCTTTTCGAGTTTGAAATGGAGCGTCTCAACCGTAAAGGGGGAACCTGTTTTTTTCTCGGTGCCAGTGAAAAAACGCTCGATCTCATTAAAGAAAAAGCCCGTGATGTATATCCCAACATTCGGGTAGAAACCTATTCACCACCCTATAAGCCGGAATTTTCTGATGAAGAAAGCCGACAAATGGTTGATACCGTAAATAGGGTTAGTCCCGATTTATTATGGGTGGGTATGACTGCTCCCAAACAAGAAAAATGGACATATACGCACTACGATGAACTCGATGTAAAAGGTCATATCGGTACGATAGGAGCCGTCTTCGACTTTTTTGCCGGAACGGTAGAACGGGCACCCGAAGCCTGGCAGAAACATGGTATGGAATGGGCTTACCGCCTACTGAAAGAGCCTCGCCGCATGTGGAGACGTTATTTGTTGGGGAATATGCTGTTTTTCAAATATCTGTGGAAAGAAAAATATGGTAAATAAATACTGTTTGTTATGATTGCGCCAGAAGATTCTCGTAAAATATCTGATTTCGCATTGTCTAAAAAGGATGAATTACGACAATTAATGTCATCGCCCTCCTATGGCGGTTTAGCTCCTTGTGCGGCTTTTGCCGCACAATTGATAGAGAAAGCAACCGGAAAAAGAATCTTTCAAATAGAAGCCGTATTCCAACAAAACGGGCTTGCTTATACTCCTGTGGATTACTTAAACTATCAGTGTTTTTTATCCCTTCCCCCCGGCTGTTTATTGGGCGTTTATAATCCGAACGGGGGAAATATACAAATGCGACACTTTGTGGTGAGGCTGAAACAAAATTGGGTTGTCGGTGCCAATCATGGAGGCATTTTTCTCAATCGTCAAAGAAATTACTATTTTCCATATTGCACAGAGCAGGATTTTATTATAGCAAACAATCTGAACCAATTTTTGTATGACGGAACGGGAACAAATATTCCCGGCGCACCGCCCTCTTATCTAATCTGTATAGACTATAGGCTGAATTAATTTTATATTTTAACCGCAAAAAATCAATATTATTTTGATTTTTTGCGGTTATTATTTATATTTGTAAATCATCACAGATTTATCTCGCATGTCCGACCCTATTATCATTCGTTTTGATCCGCATAGAAATGCATCAAAAAAGAATTGGTGGAAGAGAAAGATATGGAGAATTATTTATAAACTAAATCATATCGAATTATGGAAAATGCTCTTCTCTCAATGAGCCAACAGTTTTCAGGACTTCCTATGGAGGACTTGATAGGTGGCCCTTTAAATGCAGCTGCCAAGGCTAATGCGGCAATGGCCCTTACCCAGACAAAATTTTTATTAGAGACTTGTTTTGAACGAATTGAAATTCCTGCAACAGATAAACTCCCCAAACAGGTCAATTATAAACCTGTCATGATAGAGATGAGTTTGGAGAGAGGTGTATTAGGTTATGAGAAAAAAAAGGATAAAGACGACAAGGGCCAAGAAATAGAAATAATGGCACCGGTTATACAGACAGTTACGACAAAATTCAATTTACCGATGTTGACGATTATTCCTATCAATTCCTTAGCCGTAGATACTGTCGATATCGGATTTGAAATGGAAGTAAAATCGAGTTTCTCTGAATCAGAAAAAACCTCGACAGAAACGGAAAAGAAAGGTGAAGCATCAATTGATACAAAGTTGGGTTGGGGTCCTCTTTCCGTTTCTATCAAAGGATCGGCCAGTTATTCATCTAAGGACTCGGCCACACACGATACCCATTACGAGAAAAGTAATTCGGCCAAATATACAGTGAATGTACATGCCGGACAATTGCCTGTTCCCAAAGGAGTAAATACCATTATAGAAGCGTTTACACAGGCAATACAACCTATTGAAATGCCTGTTAATCAGAAACCCACATAATAAATTATTTGTTGGAAAAATTATCATATTAGATGGTAAAAAATTCAGAACGGTATGTACCGAAGTTTCATGCGGAGTTGAATATAGAATCGGTTCTCATAGCTCCTCTTGTCGCGGCTTCTAAAGCTAATGTCATGATGTTGAGCGGGCAAGCCCGTTTCTTACTTGATTATTGTTTTTCTCTTGAAAACGGAATATATAAGCCTGTTATGATTCCAATGACAATAACGAAAAGTGTGATAGAAGAAAATGATAATGAGAATTTTCAGCAGACGGAATTGGTATTTCAAGTACCACTACTTTGTTTATTACCTATGAACTCTCTCGCCGTCAATGAGATAAAATTAAATTTCGGAATGGAAATAACCTCATTGAGCTCCTATGACGCCAAATTAAAAACAAATTTAGTAGAACGAAAAGCCGTTCTAAAAGGACGAATTTCCTCAGGAAATAATATGGGGCAAAAAGGTAATAGAAATAAAAAAGAATCAACCAACTTAAATGTTGAAATCACGGCAGGTCCCTTGCCTCTACCTAAAGGCGTATTATCAATAATCGATCTTTATACGAATGCGATCCAACCTCGTCCTGTGAATAAAGAATTACAGTAAAAAGAGATATAAAATGCAAAGTATACCTTGTCCGGTGTGTAAGACACCGATTCCTTTTGAGATAGAGAAACTTTTGAACGGGATGAAATTTATTTGTCCAAATTGCCATGCTGCTATTGGATTGGGAGATAACAGTCGATCACAAGTCTCTGAAGCTATGAATAAATTGGAACAACTGAAAAAATAACGTTTTATGATTTTGTTTAAATCGTTTGTAGAAGCTATTTATCAAGCTATTTCGGAGGCGACCGACGTCTTATGCGAAAAAAACAGGCAGATACTTGACAAGTATTTCTATGAATACCCTAATGATGATAATGGCATAAGCGAAGAAAAAACACTACATCCGAAGACAATAAGTCTCGATTATCCGGTTTTAAACGATGAAGGAACTGTTGTAAAATGTAATATACAAGTTCCTCTTATTTCTCTTGTGCCCATTACTGCTACCCAAATAGAAAAGGCAACGTTTACTGCAGAATTTCAACTTTCTATTGAAAACGATGAGTTGCTTATCGATTTTCCGAACGCTAAAAGGAGACGGAGAGAAAACTCGACTATCGGTAAGTTGGAAGTCGTTATTTCTCCGCAGGAGCCGACCGAGGGTATGCAACAAATTATTTCGGCATATGAAAATACATTGAAGAGACAAATTTCTGAATAAGGTGTTCTTAGCATAATATCTCAGATTGAAAGGTTTGAGTACCTAAAATAGAAAAGACTATCATTTGATAGTCTTTTCTATTTTTTCGTTTTTTAATTCTCTTTTTTCTTATTTTTGTGCTGCAAATCTTATAACTTTGCCACATTAAAAAATTATAGCGACAAATATTTATTATGCCAAAGATATCTGAGCGGGGGAAAATCATGCCCGCCTCTCCTATTCGCAAACTTGTTCCATTAGCCAATCAAGCCAAAAAACGCGGAATAAAAGTTTATCATTTGAATATCGGCCAGCCCGATTTGCCTACCCCCGAAGTGGGACTTGATGCAGCTCGTCATTTGGAGCGTAAAATTCTGGAATATAGTCCGAGTGAGGGTATTTACAGTTTCCGGGAAAAGTTGGTCGGTTATTATGCCAAATTCAACATCAATGTCGCGGTCGATGACATCATCGTTACAACCGGCGGATCGGAAGCTGTACTCTTTGCTTTTATGGCCTGTCTCGACCCAGGTGATGAAATTATCGTTCCCGAACCGGCGTATGCCAACTATATGGCATTTGCTATCTCGGCCGGAGCTGTCATCAAAACCTTGCCTTCTTCGATCGATGAAGGGTTTGCACTCCCCCCTATCGAGAAGTTCGAAGAATTGATTACTCCCCGCACCAAAGGCATTTTGATATGTAATCCCAATAATCCGACCGGTTATCTCTACACACAGAAAGAGATGAACCAGATACGCGATATTGTAAAGAAGCACGATTTATTTCTATTTTCCGATGAAGTATATCGCGAGTTCTGTTATACGGGTGCAGCCTACATTTCGGCTTTCCACCTGAAAGGAATTGAGAATAATGTCGTACTTATCGATTCGGTATCGAAACGATACAGCGAATGCGGAATACGCATAGGGGCGCTGATCACCAAGAACGAAGAGCTCAAGAAAAATGTCATGAAATTCTGTCAGGCTCGCCTCAGTCCACCTTTAATCGGGCAAATTATAGCCGAAGCATCTCTTGATGCTTCGGCCGAATATATGTCGGAAATTTATAATGAGTACGTCGAACGGAGAAAGTTCTTGATCGATGGGATAAACCGTATACCGGGCTGTTATTCGCCCATTCCTATGGGAGCGTTTTATACAATGGCCAAGTTGCCGGTCGATAACGCCGACGATTTTTGTGCTTGGTGTCTTGAACATTTCGAATACGAAGGTCAAACCGTATTTATGGCTCCCGGATCGGGGTTCTATACGACACCGGGATTGGGACAGAATGAGGTGCGGCTGGCGTATGTCTTGAAAAAAGACGATTTGGCTAAGGCTTTGGTTGTCTTACAAAAGGCGCTCGAAGCCTATCCCAGGCGCGTCTTATGAGTGTAGAACTGTTTATTGCCAAACGTATATATTCCCGAGCTGGAAAAAAGACTGGTTCGGAACAAATACCTCCGGCCATACGCATTGCGACATGGGGTGTCGCTTTGGGTATGGCCATTATGATTCTGTCCGTATCGATTGTTATCGGGTTCAAAAAAGAAATCAGCGGTAAAGTCATAGGTTTCGGTTCCCATATACAGATTACGGGATCTCCCTATCAGAATTCTTATGAAACCTCTCCTATCGCCCTCTCTCCTGCTCTCGACACATTATTGGCGCAATTCCCGCAAATCGACAATTACACCTTGTTTGCTACAAAACCGGGAATTTTGAAAACCGATACCGATTTCCTCGGTATTACCTTGAAAGGAATTACAGCCGAATATCCGACTCAGTTTCTTGAAGAGCACCTCACAAACGGCCGTATGCCGCAGCTTGCCGGGGAATCGGCCCGAAATGAAATACTTATATCCCGTTATATCGCTGATAAGCTGCATCTGAACGTAGGTGATGCCATTTACTGCTATTTTGTGGAGGAAAACATACGTGCCCGGAAATTTACCGTTTCGGGGATTTATCAGACCAATTTGACGGAGTATGACCAGATATTCATCTTTGGCGATGTCCGTCATATACAGAGACTCAACCGATGGGCTGCCGACCAATATAGCGGAATAGAAATCCGATTGAAGGACATCGATGCTATTCAAAGTGTCAACGACCAATTATATACAGCTTTGTTGCTGCTGAAAGATCATTACAATAATCCCTATTTTGCCCATACAATACGGGAGTTGAATCCACAGCTTTTCAATTGGCTCGACCTTCTCGATATGAATGTATGGGTCATTCTCATACTCTTGTCGCTTGTCTCTGGGTTTACCATGATTTCGGGGCTTCTTGTCATCATTCTCGAACATACCCGTATGATAGGTGTTTTAAAAACGCTCGGAGCCGGAAATATATCGGTTCGCAAAATATTTTTGTACGTTGCAGCATTTCTTGTCGGACGGGGTATGTTGTGGGGAAACATATGCGGCATATCGTTATGTTTAGTCCAATATTATTTCCAGATTATCAAACTCGATCCTGAGGTTTACTACATTCCGGCTGTACCTATAACTTTCCATATAGGTTATCTCATACTTTTGAATATCGCGGCATTTCTTGTTTCGATATTTATGCTCATAGCTCCCTCTTATATCATTTCACGTATTCGTCCGGCAAGGACTGTTAAATTCGAATAGAAAGCCGGTTTCTTATTATATATTTGATTATCATTAATACAACTTCGATATATTTGTATATTGTTGTATTAAATTTTTTTACTATGAAAAAAACAGAAACTACGTTTTGGAGCGACCTTTCGAGAGGGCTTGGTATATGCGGGGAGAAATTTTTTCCCGCTGTTGGGGTGTATCCTACTTTATTTCTTGACGATATGGATTCCTTATCTGAACATAGGTACGATGATTGCCATGACACTTTTGCCGGTACAAATGTCTAAGGGGGAATCTATTAATCCCTCTCATATTTTTAATCCCCGATATCGAAAATATATGAGTGAGTATTTCATATTGGTCGGCATCATGTATGCCGCACTCATCGCATCGTTACTCTTTTTTGTCATACCAGGTATAGTCATGGCCATGGCATGGGGATTATCGCCATATTTCCTAATAGAAAAGCAAAAAAGTCCCATAGAGGCACTTCGGGCCTCGTATCGGGCAACCGATGGAAATAAATGGTGTATTTTCGGTATGTTTTTCGTATCTGGGATAATATATTCGATACTTATCATCATATCGCGAGTTTTCATAAATAGTGTGTGGTATTATATGGTTTATATATGTCTCTTCCTGCTATACTCACTCTTTTCTTTCGGAATTTACACCTCAATATGGAAGCAATTAAAAGATAATGTCGAATAGATATTTTACAGAATTCGGCGTTTTTAAATCCGTCTTTCCGATAATGGAAAGACGGGTTTTATTTTATAGCGAGGCTCTTATTCTGAAAAAAAATGTACATTTGTAGGACTTAAATTCGTACAGATGAAACGCATTGGTTTATTGTCGGATACACACGCATGGTGGGACGACCGGTATATTCGCTACTTCGAGTCTTGCGACGAAATATGGCACGCTGGCGATATTGGCTCTCTCGAAGTGGCTCGACGGCTTGAAGCCATTAAGCCACTAAGGGCTGTTTACGGGAATATAGACGGGCAAGAACTGCGCACTATATATCCTAAGAACCAACGTTTTACGATAGAAGGGGCCGATGTA
>HF999687.1:12445-21574 GCA_000434215.1 Bacteroides sp. CAG:144 | reverse complement strand
CGGGCAAGTACGACACGGCCGTCGTGCCGGAGATTTTCAGGAATCCACCGGATCTTTTTGTCTCAGGACATTCGCATATTCTTAAAGTAATGTATGACAAAAAGTTACAACTATTACACATCAATCCCGGAGCTGCCGGCAAGTATGGATTTCATAAACAGCGGACATTGGTTCGTTTTTCTGTCGAGGAGGGTCGATTCAAAGACCTCGAAGTGATAGAGTTGGCCGATGATCAGCGGTAGAAAGCTTGGAAAATATCAAAAACATAAAGGTACATACGTATGAAAGATTTTTTTAAATTTACACTGGCGACCATTGTCGGCATACTCGTTACAGGTGCTGTTATTGTAGGATTTGGAATCATTTCTTTAATCGGAATATGGGCAACGTCCGAGACTGAGACTGTTGTTAAAAATAATTCCATCTATGTCTTAGAGCTCAAGGGGATTGTATCGGAACGGAGTCAAGAAAATCCGTTCGGTCAATTATTCGGAGACAATACAACCGTCAACGGACTGGACGATATTATCGAATCTATCAAAAAGGCGAAAGAAAACGAAAATATCAAAGGTATCTATCTCAATGCCGGAGGCTTTGCCTGTTCGACAGCCTCTTTGCAGGAGATACGACGGGCACTCTCCGATTTCAAGGAAAGCGGAAAATTCATCATCGCATACGGCGATAATTATACCCAAAGCACCTATTATCTGGCCAGTGTTTCCGATAAACTGATACTCAATCCGTCAGGAAACATCTCTTGGCATGGAATGGCAAGTCGGCTTATGTTCTATAAAGACCTGATGAAAAAGGTTGGCGTTGAAATGCAGGTTTTTCGTGTAGGAACCTATAAATCGGCCGTAGAACCCTACATCGCCAATGAAATGAGCAAGGCAAACAAAGAACAAACGTTGGCTTATATACAATCGATTTGGAATCAACTGGTAAGCGACATATCCGTATCCCGACACATTCCGACCGATTCTTTGAATGCGATGGCCGATAAGAATATGGACTATTCTTCCGCTCCGGAGTATGTCCGTTGCGGACTGGCCGATACATTGATGTATAAAGATCAGGTTCTCGATTATCTGAAAACAATGTCGGGTATGAAAGATGAAAAAGAGAGTCTTCGTACCGTAACTTTGGCAGAAATGGTCAATGTCAAGGACAAGGAGCAAAAAAATAAAAGCAAAAATAAAATAGCCGTTTATTACGCCTATGGTTCGATAGATAATTCCATGAGTTCTATCGGCACCGAAGGTATAAACTCGGAGAGAGTCATGCTCGATCTCCGAAAACTTCGGGAAGATAAAGATATAAAGGCGGTCGTACTCCGTGTAAATTCTCCCGGTGGGAGTGCATACGGAAGCGAACAAATCTGGCGCGAGGTTTCCCTTTTGAAAGAAAAGAAACCTGTCATCGTATCGATGGGTGATTATGCAGCTTCGGGTGGCTATTATATCTCTTGTGCCGCCGACTGGATTGTCGCCGAACCGACTACTCTCACCGGCTCTATCGGTATTTTCGGAATGATTCCCGACCCATCGAAATTACTGACCGAAACTCTCGACCTTCACTTCGACGGAGTGAAAACGAACCGACTTGCCGATATGGGTGCGATGGGCAGACCATTAAATGGCGAAGAACAGGCTCTATTTCAAAATATGGTCAATGACGGATATGAACTCTTTACCCGTCGCTGTGCCGACGGCCGAAAAATGCCAATCGATGAAATAAAAAGAATTGCCGAGGGACGTGTATGGACAGGAGAAATGGCCAAAGAATTGAAACTGATCGATCAGTTAGGCGGAATCAATGATGCAATAGAGGCTGCGGCCGACCGGGCCAAACTGGAAGATTATCGCGTCGTGAAATACCCCAACCAGACCGACTTCCTTACAAGTATTCTTTCGAATGTAAATCCCGATCGCTATATTTACAATAAAATAGAGAGTATGTTCGGAGATTTTGGTGAGAGTTTACTGTTCTTGAAAAACATCGATAAGATAGACCGTTTGCAGGCTCGAATGCCGTTCGATATTATTCTTGAATAATTATTCCCGCTCCAATATAAACAGCCCGAATCCGTGTCAAAAAAAAGTACGGAATTCGGGCTGTTGACTTTATTAGAAGTCTATAATCCGAACAAACGAAAGAAAGAATAAGGCATATAAAACAATTTTATCTGCTCTTCTCCTTTTATTTCTCATAAAATATTCCTATATTTGAATAATTCGTATAGTACGAAACTAACCTTAAAACTTTTAAAGCCATGGGAAAAAAGAATTTTGTCTTAGACACAAATGTTCTCCTTCATGATCACAAATGTATTTTCAATTTTGAGGAGAATGATATTTTTATCCCGATAGTCGTATTGGAAGAGTTGGATAAATTCAAAAAAGGAAATGAAGAAATCAATTACAATGCCCGGGAATTTGCCCGCCAACTCGACAAATACACCGATAAAGATTTTTTTGAGAACGGAGCTCAGTTGGGGCCGGACTTGGGGCGACTGTCTATCATCGTTAATAGTTCATTGAACAAACGTGTGAAAGAAGCTTTCCGCGAAGATAAACCCGATCATCGTATTCTCTCGGCAGCCATCGAAGTTGCCGAGCAGCATAAAAATATGCGTACGATCCTTGTTACCAAGGATATAAATTTGCGTATGAAAGCGCGGGCATTGGGTATCGAGACCGAAGATTACACCAATGACAAAGTCAAAAGCGACGACCTCTTCGAGAATGAACACCGTACTATCACCGGAATTGCACCCGATATAATCGATGCCATATACAGTTCTAAAAAAGGCATACCGGTAGAGCAGATCGGTGTGAAATTACGCACAAACGAGTGTTTCGTCCTCGATAGCGGTAACTCTTCGGTACTGGCCCGGTATGTTACGGCGGACGGTATAGTAAGAAAAGTAACCAAAGAAAAAAATTTCGGCATTGAACCCCGTAATGCCGAGCAGGCATTTGCATTTGATTTGCTGAATGACGATCGCGTCAAGTTGTTGGCCATTACCGGTAAAGCGGGGACGGGAAAAACGCTGTTGGCCCTTGCCGGTGCGCTGAAACAACACGGCATGTATAAACAGATACTTCTCGCCCGCCCCATCGTATCACTGTCGAATAAAGATTTGGGATTCCTTCCCGGAGACGAAAAACAAAAGATTGCACCCTACATGCAACCGCTCTTCGATAATCTCAATGTCATCAAGCGTCAATTTTCACTCGAAAGCAACGACTATCGCACCCTGCAAGAGATGCAGGCGGGAGGGAGTTTGGTGATAGAAGCATTGGCGTATATTCGCGGTCGGAGTCTTTCTGATACCTTCTGCATCATCGATGAAGCGCAAAACCTTACCCCACATGAGATAAAGACCATTATTACCCGTGCAGCCGAAGGTACAAAAATGGTATTCACCGGCGACGTTTATCAAATCGATTCTCCGTATCTCGACACGCAGTCGAATGGATTGGCTTATATGATAGACCGTATGCAGGGGCAAGAAATTTTCGGACATGTCAATCTGGTAAAAGGCGAGCGAAGCAAGCTCTCCGAGTTGGCCAGCAACTTATTGTAATTCCTACTTAGTTCCAAGAAAAAAGCCTCTGAAAAATCAGAGGCTTTTTTCTTTATATCGTTTTACAACACGACCTTTTCATACATCGAAATTTTCTCTGTATGTATTTTTCTCATGTTTTCTACATCCACGGATTCAGCGTTAATCTGACATAGAAGCGTGTGGCCTATAACATTCTCTTTTTAATTTAATGTTGCGAAGATATTTTATAATATCAGATGGAAAAAACTTTTTACGCATAAATTCGATAAAAGAATTATTAATGATAATTAGCCTAATCGCCAGATTTGTTAAGATTATTATTCGTATCTTTGAGACCAAATCATTCGAATCGAATATTAAAAATATAAGCTATGAAATTCGTAACAAACGAAAAGCTCACTATCGTGGGTGCTGCCGGCATGATCGGCTCCAATATGGCACAAACAGCCATTATGATGAATTTGACACCTAATATCTGCTTGTACGATCCCTATGCTCCGGGACTGGAAGGTGTCGCTGAGGAACTGTATCATTGCGGTTTTGAAGGAGTAAACATCACTTATACGTCTGACATCAAAGAGGCTCTTACCGATGCCAAGTACATCATCAATTCGGGTGGCGCGGCCCGTAAAGCCGGCATGACCCGCGAAGACCTTTTGAAAGGAAATGCTGCCATTGCCGAAGAGTTCGGGCAAAATGTAAAGAAATATTGTCCCGATGTAAAACATATCGTCATCATCTTCAATCCGGCCGATATTACCGGTCTTATCGTACTTTTGCATTCGGGATTGAAACCGTCTCAGGTTACGACATTAGCAGCTCTCGACTCTACCCGATTACGCAGCGAATTGTCCAAGTATTTCCAAATATCGATGGACTCTGTCGAAAATTGCCGTACCTACGGCGGACACGGCGAGCAAATGGCTGTGTTTGCTTCTACGGCAAAAGTTAATGGCAAACCGCTTTCAGAGCTTATCGGGACGGAGGTTCTCTCCAAAGAGCAATGGGTCGAGATACAACAGAAAGTCATAAAAGGCGGTGCAAATATCATCGCTTTGCGAGGACGGTCTTCATTCCAAAGTCCGGCTTACGTATCGGTCGAAATGATCGCTGCCGCTATGGGCGGAAAACCTTTCCGTTGGCCGGCCGGGACGTATGTTTCGAACGATAAGTTCGATCATATCATGATGGCATGGGAAACCGATATTACCGCAGATGGTTGCCATCTGAAACCGGTAAAAGGAACGCCGGAGGAAGAAGCGGCTCTCGAAAAGAGTTACGAACATCTTTGTGCTCTTCGCGACGAAGTTATTGCCATGGGTGTTCTTCCAGCTATCAGCGAATGGAATAAAATCAATCCCAACATACGCTAAACGATATTGTTCCGATAAAAAAGAGTCATACCCAATATTGGATATGACTCTTTTTTATGTTCAGCAAATCCCACATAGAATCGAGAAAAGAGAGAGATATCAAAACTTTTTAATGGTTGATTCCGACACAATGAATTGGGGCAAATATCGGTGTGAAAAATCTATTCCAGCGTAGAGCCGCAAAAAACGGTCTTATTTTACAACTAAACAGATTCGATATGGATTTGCTTTACCAGTAGCCATGTTTCAAAGATAACCACTTCTTCTTGATACAAAAAAATATTCGAGGCCTTTTCGTTTTATGGGAAATATCGTTTCATTTTATTTTTTACGAATATTTTTCGGATAATAAAAACGGGCTGTACGAATTTACAGCCCGTTTCTTGATTGTTATAGAGAGTTCAGAATTACATCATGCCTCCCATACCACCCATTCCGGGAGCCATGCCGGCAGCGGGAGCTGCATTTTCTTCTTTCTTATCGGCAATGACACATTCAGTCGTGAGGAACATACCGGCAATGGAAGCCGCATTTTCGAGAGCTACACGAGTAACCTTAGCAGGATCGATAACTCCGGCAGCAAAGAAATTCTCGTATTCACCCGTGCGAGCGTTGTAACCGAAATCGCCTTTGCCGTCTTTTACTTTCTGAACGACAACTGCACCTTCGACACCTGCATTTGCAACGATTTGACGCAAAGGTTCTTCGATGGCACGTTTGATAATTTCAATACCCGTTGTTTCGTCTTCATTATCGCCTTTCAGGTCGTTCAATGAAGATATGGCACGTATATAGGCTACACCACCACCGGGTACGATACCTTCGGCTATGGCCGCACGAGTTGCGCTCAGTGCATCGTCCACACGGTCTTTCTTCTCTTTCATTTCTACTTCGGAAGCAGCACCGATATAAAGGACGGCAACACCACCGGCCAATTTGGCAAGACGTTCTTGCAATTTCTCCCGGTCGTAATCCGACGTGGTTTTCTCGATTTGTGCCTTGATTTGAGCTACACGAGCAGTAATAGCTGCTTTGTCGCCCATACCATTTACAATCGTTGTATTTTCTTTATCGACGGTTACTTTCTCGGCACGACCCAACATATCGATGGTTGTCGATTCGAGTTTGAGACCTTTCTCTTCCGAGATTACGACACCGCCAGTCAATACGGCAATATCTTCGAGCATCTCTTTACGACGATCGCCGAAGCCGGGGGCTTTTACAGCACATATTTTCAAAGAGCCGCGCAAGCGATTTACTACCAACGTAGCCAAAGCTTCGCTGTCGACATCTTCTGCAATGATCAACAAAGGACGACCCGACTGTGCAGTAGCTTCGAGAACGGGCAGCATCTCTTTGAGAGAAGAAATTTTCTTGTCGAAAATAAGGATATACGGGTTTTCCATTTCGCATTCCATCTTTTCGGTGTTGGTTACGAAATAAGGAGAAATATATCCGCGATCGAACTGCATACCTTCTACGATTTCTACCGTCGTATCGGTTCCTTTGGCTTCTTCTACGGTAATAACGCCTTCACGTTTTACTTTTTCCATAGCTTCGGCGATAAGTTTTCCGATTTCGCTGTCATTGTTGGCAGAGATACGGGCAACCGATTCGATTTTAGCCATATCGTCATTTACCTCTTGTGCCTGAGATTTGATATTTTCCACCACACAGGCAACAGCTTTGTCGATACCGCGTTTCAAATCCATAGGATTGGCTCCGGCGGTAACGTTTTTCAGCCCGACATTGACGATTGCCTGAGCCAATACCGTAGCTGTCGTCGTACCGTCTCCTGCATCATCTCCGGTTTTAGAAGCCACTTCTTTTACCAATTGGGCTCCCATATTCTGGAAAGCCTCTTCGAGTTCCACTTCTTTCGCTACCGAAACACCGTCTTTCGTGATGTGAGGAGCACCGAATTTTTTCTCGATGATTACGTTACGGCCTTTCGGACCGAGAGTTACTTTCACTGCGTTAGCCAAAGCGTCAACGCCTTTTTTCAGCTCTTCGCGAGCCTCGATATTGAATTTAATTTCTTTTGCCATGATTGTAAAGTATAATAGGTTGAATAAACAACGTTAAAAGTTAGAGAATTGCTAAGACGTCGGACTGACGCATGATAAGATATTTCTCACCGTCCAATTCCAGTTCAGTACCGGCATATTTCCCATACAATACAGTATCACCGGGTTTTACGACCATTTCTTCATCTTTCGTTCCGTTGCCTACGGCTACGATTTCACCTTTCAAGGGTTTCTCTTTGGCTGAATCGGGAATGATGATTCCACCTACAGTTTTTTCTTCTGCTGGTGCAGGCTTGATCAATACTCTGTCTGCTAACGGTTTAATGTTCATTTCTTTTTATTTTTAAGTTAATTATATAGTTCTTTTTTCTTCTCTTTCCGAGAAAGACACTATTCTTACTGCGAAATCTGTGCCAAACTTTTTTTAGTAAAAAAACTGCCAAAAAGACAGAATATACTCTCACCTGCCATATAACAACTGACAAGGATTCTTCTCGACGCTCATTAGATATAATAAAGAGCGAGCCGAATGCAGATTCTTTCACTATCTTTGCAAAAAGCTAACTACGGATTTTTGAAATACAAGATATTCCCGAATTTTGATTATGGAGCAAAGTATTCACGAAATATTGAAACGTTATTGGGGATATGACTCTTTCAGACCCTTGCAGGAAGATATCATACAATCGGTCTTAAAAGGAATAGATACGCTTGCGTTAATGCCGACCGGTGGCGGAAAATCGATTACTTATCAGGTTCCGGGGTTATACATGAACGGTATATGTATCGTGGTAACGCCTCTTATCGCGTTGATGAAAGACCAAGTAGACACGTTGCGGGCCCTCGACATAAAAGCATCGTATATACACTCGGGAATGAGCCGACGGGAGATGCTCACTACTCTCGACAACTGCATATTCGGGAAATACAAGTTCCTCTATGTTTCTCCCGAACGGCTATCGACCCAACTTTTCCAAGAAAAACTCAAAGATTTACCGGTTTCACTACTTGTTGTAGACGAGGCCCATTGTATTTCGCAGTGGGGATATGATTTCCGCCCCGATTATTTAAAAATAGCGGAATTGCGACAGACAATTCCCCAAATACCCGTACTTGCCGTAACAGCAACCGCAACTCCCGAAGTTGCAAAAGATATTCAGACTAAGTTGCTTTTTAAGGCTGAAAATGTTTTCCGAAAAAGTTTCCGTCGGCCGAATCTTCGTTATGTTGTCCGTTACAATGAAGACAAACTGCAACAACTCATCTATATATTATCCCGCGTCCCGGGAAGCGCTATCGTGTATGTCCGCAGCAGAAAACGCACAAAAGAGGTTGCAGAGGTCTTATATCGTGCAGGAATATCCGCACAATATTATCATGCGGGTATCGATCCCGAAGATAAAGAGCGCAGACAACAAGAGTGGAAAGAAGGGCATTCCCGGGTTATAGTTGCAACAAATGCTTTTGGTATGGGAATAGACAAGCCCGATGTGCGTCTGGTCGTACATCTCGATATACCCAGTTCTCCCGAAGAGTATTATCAAGAAGCCGGACGGGCCGGACGGGACGGAAACAGTTCTTATGCCGTCCTGCTCTACTCCCCGACCGATAAATCCAAGCTGCATAAAAGGGTAACAGACATGTTCCCCGAAAAAGATTTTATAGTCCGTATATACGAAGCCATGTGCAACTATTTGCAAGTAGCCGAGGGATTTGGAATAAACTCAGTACATGATTTCGATTTGAATCTTTTTTGTAAGACATTCAAATTCCCGATACTGCCCGCTTACCACGCGTTGAAAATATTGGAACAGTCGGGATATATAGAATACATAGAAGAAGCCGATTCGCAGTCCCGTGTCATGGTAACCGTACATAGAGACGAATTGTATAAACTAAAAACCGACGACCCCGATACCGATACGGTATTGCAATGCTTGTTACGCTCTTATACAGGATTATTCGCCGATTATACATTTATCAAAGAGTCGATTATCGAACGGCGTACAGGGTTGTCTCCCGAAACAATATACGAGAGTCTCATCTATTTGGGGAAATTACACATTATCCATTATGTTCCTCGAAAAAGAATGCCCTTCATTCTTTTTACCTGTTCCCGTACAAGATTGAAAGATCTTGTAATACCCCGGTCGGCATA
>HF999687.1:0-12329 GCA_000434215.1 Bacteroides sp. CAG:144 | reverse complement strand
ACTCGACTATTTCGGTGAAAAAACGACCGATAATTGTGGCTGTTGCGATGTGTGTCAAAATAAGAAAAACGCGACTTTATCGCCAGTTGTATTCGACCAAATTACCTCCGCCCTGCAAGACTTATTGAGAAATGAACCGCTCAAACTGAACGAATTGGTCGAACGATTGCACTATCCGCAAGAACAAATTGTAGAAACGATTCGTTATCTTGTCGACGAACGCTTCCTGCGACAAGATAACCAAAAATATTTTTTGAATAACAACAAAAAACGATAACGAGAAATTATAAAAACGAAAATATGAAAAAAGAAGTTTTATTTGTATTACTCGATGAATATGCCGATTGGGAAGGCGCATTCCTGTCAACTTCTTTGAATTTCGGGGTGATGCCCGGGAGCGACAAAAAATATATCCCGAAAACGGTTGCCCCCACCGAAAAAGAAGTCTGTTCTATTGGAGGATTCCGAACGATACCCGATTATAGTTTTCGGAATTTGCCCGAAGATTATGCCGCTCTGATTCTAATCGGGGGGATGCAATGGAATACTCCTGTCGCCGAATCGCTTGTCCCTATCGTAACAAAAGCCTTACAGCAAGGGAAAATCGTAGGCGCGATTTGTAATGCCGCATCATTCATGGCTGCGCACGGATTCCTGAACCACGTCAAACATACGGGGAATACCAAAGAACAACTGAAATTATGGGGAAAAGAAAATTATACAAACGAGAACGGATATATTGAAAAACAGTGCGTATATGATAAAAACATTGTAACGGCAAACGGAACGGGATATATGGAGTTTTGTCGAGATATATTGCTCCTGTTACAAGCCGATACCGATGAAAACATTATGAACTCATATAAATTCCATAAATACGGTCTTTATAATGAATGATAAAGAAGCCTATACAAAACAAAAGAACAATTCCTTTAATTGGGAATCGTTCTTTGCATGATTCATCGAGAAAAATTTTACGAAAGAGAGAGATTCACCAATGTAATCAAATGGGGAATAAAAATAATACAACCTATTATTACCGCTGCTATCGCACATATTAAGACCGCACCTGCCGCCAAATCTTTTATTTTCTTGATTTTATCGTTGTACTCGGGACATATAAAATCGCACAGGTATTCTACCGTAGTATTCACTGCCTCCGTAGCGATAACCATACCGATTGCAAAAAATACAGCTATCCATTCCATCCTCGACAGACCGACCAAGACTCCCGAAACTACGGTTATAACTGCAATAACCGCATGAATACGTGCATTATGTTCTTGCCTGAAAAATAATCCCAATCCGCGGAATGCATTGGAAAAGCTGTGAATGCGGCTTTTTATCGAAAATGCCTGTTGTCTCATATCGATTTCACTTTTTTCTACATACAACAATCCGACCTATTTTTCAATTATCAGAGACAGATATCGTCAGCCCATCATAGGCAAAAGCCACATTCCGAGGAAGCTTCTTCTCTTCGATTTCATGAAAACCTATTTGATGACTCATGTGTGTGATATAAGCCTGTTCCGGATTAAGTTGTGCGATAAAAGTCAACGCACTTTCGAGGTTCTGGTGCGAAATATGGGGCTTATGCCGTAAGGCATTGACAACCAAAGTATCGAGATTCGACAGCTTGGCGCATTCCCCATCGGGTATCGTGAGCATATCGGTAATATAGGCAAATCGTCCGATGCGGTAACCGATAATGGGAAGCCTATAATGCCATACTCTGACTGGTTCTATATCGATGCCGAAAAGCGTAAATGGCGAGAGATTTTCTATCGCTTTGAGTTCCAAATGAGCAACTCCGGGATTGGGTTGCTCCGAAAAACAATAAAAAAGGCGTTGATGTATAATATCCAGAACGTTCGGTTCGGCATATATGGGAATAGGATTATTGCGACTGAAATTTCGTAATTCGTCAAGACCCGATGTATGGTCGTAATGCTCGTGTGTAAGCAATACCGCATCGATGTGGTCGATACCGCTCCGCAACATCTGTTGTCGAAAATCCGGGCCGCAATCGATTAAAATATTTTTATCGTCGACTGTCAGACAGACAGACGAACGTAAGCGCCGATCACGTGAGTCTTTCGACCGACACACATCGCAACGACAACCGATCATGGGTACGCCCGTTGATGTTCCTGTTCCCAAAAATTCTACGCGCATTCTATCCAATATAATTTACTTCCGGATATAAGTCTATATCATATTTTTCTTTTATCGAATGGCAAATTTTCTCGGCCAATTCGGTTATATCCCCGATTGTCGCTTCCCCCCGGTTTACCAAGACAAGCGATTGTTTCTCATACACACCGGCTCCACCATGTACTTTTCCCCGCCAACCGGCTCTATCGATCAGCCAACCGGCCGGCAACTTCACATTCGATTCATCGACCGGATAATGGGGCATATCGGGAAAACGCTCTTTCAAAGACTTATAGTGCTCTATCGAGACTACCGGATTTTTAAAAAAGCTACCGGCATTCCCTATAACATCGGGATCGGGTAATTTCGATTGTCTGATTTCTATGACAACCTTACGCACATCTGCAAGCGTTGGGTGGGTATAACGCTCAACAGCCTCCCGTAAATTTCCATAATCGAGGTGATAACCTGCATTTTTCTGCAAACGGTATTGCACGGCAGAAACGATATATCGTCCGCGAAGCTCCTTTTTGAATATGCTATCACGATACGCATACGCACATTCGGCATTTGTAAATGTGCGGGATTCGCCATTTTGCATATCGATCGTTTCGACCTTTTCTATTACATCTTTCACCTCGACACCGTAGGCTCCTATGTTTTGTACAGCCGAAGCTCCCACTTCTCCGGGTATCAGCGACAGATTCTCTACTCCTCCCCAATTATTCTCCACACAATATTTGACGAAATCGTCCCATACGACACCAGACCCGACTCGTAATAAAACAGTATCTTCGTCCTCCCCCACACACTCGATAAATCGTATGGCCGAATGGAGTATGATACCCCGGTAATCTTGTAAAAACAAGAGATTACTACCTCCACCTATATGATAGCACGAGTATTCCCGAAATAGCGAATTCTCTTTTATAAAGGCACATAGTTCGTTTACAGTATCGTACTCGATATAATATCGGGTCTTTACGGGCAAATGAAATGTGTGTCTTTCCTGCAACGAATAATTCTCATATATTTTCATGTACAAAATATTTTATCGGTAACGGGACAATTTTCCATCTTCGAAATAGAGATAAGCTCCTGTACGGTAAAACCACTCTTCTTTCAAACCACTGTATGTGGGTATTTCTCTTGCATTTTGCGGACTACCCAACGATAAACGGCATTCCTCTTTTGTCATACCTTCGGTTACACGACCGAGCGTAATCAGTCGCCAGTGTTTATCGGGAATATCTTTGTATGAACATCGGGGATTGTCGAAGGTAAACAAGCGATCGAACGTTGCTGCTTGCATACGAGATGTCTGTGTAAGAGAACCAAATATCCGATATGTCGACGAGGTTTCATCTTCGAAAACGAATGCTATGGGATAAACACTATTCCCGGGCTGTATGTCAACGATTTTGACCGGGCAATAGCGTCGGTTTGAAGAGGTATTTCCTATGGAATCGACCCACGTAGCCGGCCGGGTATATAGCGTTTTTCCTACCAGCAGCTGTCGGGCTTTACTTATGTCTTCATCTGAAACCAACATGGGCAATAACGGAGTGTAAGACGAATTCATTATCTCTTCCCTGCTTTTTCCGGTTTTAAAATAGTATTTTCGTTCTTCACATGTAAACTCTAAATTTACCGTTCCTTTTCTCCACGGCGATGCCTCGACCATACCTTCGTATATAAATATTTTTCCCCTATAAGAAGAGTCCCCGGATGAAATAGCCTGAGGATGTATCAGTGCTGAGAGATCATCATCGAGATAGATAAACTTTCTTCCGATCTCCCATTCCCGACAAGGACGTTCGGGAAAATAGGTTTCCATAAAAATCGTCTCCTCCGACTTCTCGGGAACAGCTTCTTTTTTCTTTCTTGCGGCTTCTACCGGAAAGGAAAGAGAAAACAAGAACAAGAACGCCAAAGAAATATATCGATACATAAATAAGAGCTCTTATCTATCGGAATCTTTTTTGTAATTCATCATCCCCTATCACCGATACGACGGTTTTCCCGTCGGGAGTATAATTGGGGGCTGTTAAAGAAAAAAGATCACTGATCAATTTCTCCATTTCCAGCGGAGATAAAATCTGTCCATACGGAATTGCAGCCGACTCGGCCAATGCCAACGAAATGGCTTCATGAACGTCGACACTTACATCGCCGCCTCTTTGCGTCGCTGTTTCGAGCATTTTATCGATCAACGTCGACACATCAAGCCCGTCGATACCTGCCGGAACTGCATTGACGGCGTAAGCCCCTCCTCCCATATCGGAAATATCGAATCCCAATGCTTCAAAATCTTCTTGAACCGATAGCAATTCTGCTCCTTGTGCCGGAGACAATTGTATCATTTCAGGAAAAAGAAGACGCTGGGAAACGCCTTTTTTATCCTGTATATGAGACATATATCGATCAAATAAGATGCGTACATGCGCCCGATGCTGGTCGATAATCATCAGTCCCGATTTTACCGACGTCAATATATAGCGACCTTTTATCTGCAAATGTTCAATACCCGTATCTATCGAACGGGAAGTTTCCTGCATCGGAATGGAAAGCGGTATCGCTTCCGATGATACTTTGGTCATATCCTCGACAGAAGTCAGGCAATTTATCTTAGAAGGTATTTTTATCTCTCCGGACCCCTCTTCTGGGGTCATAGGCATATCTTTATTCGATTGAAAATCTTTATAAAGCTGAGTCCAATCGTAATCGACTTTATGCGAATGATTCGAGGGTTTTGTAGAAAACGACGCAAACGGATTGTAATCGGGAGAATATGATACCCGAGGTGGCTCAACCTGCTGACCGTGATGCAATATAGGTATTTCGGGTGCACCTTCGGTATCGAAGTCGATTGTCGGGACAGCATTGGATTTTCCCAATGTTTCTCTCACGGCAGCCGATAAAATTTGCCATATAGGTTGTTCATTCTCAAATTTTATTTCTGTTTTTGTCGGATGAATATTCACATCTATGGTAGATGGGTCTACTTGTATATGCAGAAAATAGTGAGGCATCTCGCCGGCAGGCAACAATTGTTCGTAATTGGAGATGACAGCCTTATAAAAATACGGATGCCGCATATATCGACCATTGACAAAAAAGTATTGCCAAGCATTGCGTTTGCGGGCCGAGTCGGGGTGTCCGATATATCCAGTAATAGAAACCAAAGAAGTCTGAACATCAACAGAGAGAAGGTGCTGGTTCAAATTCTTACCGAATAAGGAGACAATACGTTGTCTGAAATTAGACGCCGGGAGATTATATAATTCTACATCATTGTGGACGAGCTTGAAAGCTATATCCGTATTAACCAGTGCCATGCGTTCAAATTCGGACATAATAAATCCGAATTCCACTTGATTCGATTTCAGAAATTTCCTTCGAGCCGGGACATTGAAAAAAATATTCTTTATCATGAAATTCGCACCGGCGGGACACGAGACATATTCTTGTGATTCGACTTTCGAACCCGATATGAGAATCGATGTCCCTATCTCATCTTCGGCACGGCGGGTTCGTAACTCCACTTGAGCAATGGCAGCAATAGAAGCGAGAGCTTCGCCCCGAAATCCCATCGTACGCAAAGAATACAAGTCTTGTGCCGAACTTATCTTGGATGTAGCATGTCGCTCGAAAGATAATCGGGCATCGGTCTCTGACATACCTTTACCGTTATCGACCACCTGTATCAATGTACGTCCGGCATCTTTTATAAAGATTTGTATCTCGGTCGCTCCGGCATCGATAGCATTTTCGACCAATTCCTTCACAACAGATGCCGGACGTTGTATGACTTCACCAGCGGCAATCTGATTAGCAACGGAATCGGGTAAAAGATGGATAATATCGCTCATAATAATAGTTTACTCTTCTTCAAAAAATTCTTCGGTATGGCGAATCTTTTTTATTTCCGACCGGGGACGATTCGTTGCTCTGAAAACATCGAACTTATTTCGAGGCCGGTAACTTTCATACCATTTATAATCGGGCAAGAAAATCATATCGGGTTTCAACTTCGATATAGGAGTCATCGTCCCGTCAACGGTAGGCCACATTTTCAACTTATCCATTTGACGGTCTTTCATATACATGGTAAGAAAACTCGTCTCGGCCTTGTTCATTCCGGTGTAAGTCATGTCCGATTCTTGCGGATAAAATATAGTCTGTACATTCCCGCTGACATCAACTCGAGAAATATCTCCGTTCGTGAAATAAGCCTTTAAATCCTTTCCCGAGAGTTGATCGAAAAAGGCCGTATCTTTTTGTTGTGTCGCAAAAGCAAATGCCGGGATATGTGCCCAGTCGATCGTCGAATCGTTCATAAACACCTTGATAGTATCACCGAAAATCTGGTAATCGAGATTCCACATAATCGGTCCGTCCATCATGATCAATACCGAATCTTCTACGTCATATATCATAGAATCGCAAATCGCCTGCATATCGCTCCGATAGATACGTACGTCATGATATGCCTGTAATATACGTTTTACATTATCGGGCCTCAACGACTCCAATGTATCAGCATGCAAATACAATGTATCCGGCTGGGAATAATCGATGAGCAATGCCGAATCTGTTGCAAAAGATTCTTCCCGGAATTCATTATAAAAGCCGTAATTCCCATGCATCTGCATCATGCGCAATGTATCGTCCACAACCATGTGGCCGAATACCTCGCCAAACCCGTTATTCCGATCGTAGAAAATCGTATCGCCGGTTAACTTTTGACTTTTTGAAACAATCAAAGATCTGTTATAAAGCTGAGCCAAATCGTCGGCCGTATTATAAAAACCCAATGACGAATATATCGTATTACTGTCGGATACAATAATTGACGGCCCCAATATGTCGGCCACTTTCGTTGTCGTATTATATTCCAACGTATCGGAATAAAGCGTAAATTGGGGATTGAATAATTTTACATCGTAATTGAATATCGCATCTTTTGTATCGGGAGAATATTGCCCGTAAAAAGAATTGAGTCGGTTGACCGAATCGGCAACCTCCCCTCCATTGAAATAATACCCAATATTTATTTCCATGTCGTAATTGAAACTATCGGTTGTAAGCACGACATCACGATTTATCATTCGTACATTATGCCGTATACGAGCCAATTGCGTCTCCCCGTCATAATACAATTCATCTCCGAAAATAAACAAAGTATCGCCTTGCTCCATACGGACATTTCCGAAAGCATCGAGAGAATTGGACTTCTCATAGAAATAGGCACTGTCGCAAAACATATACATACTATCTTTACGAAAACGGACATCACCTCTCAGTATCTGAAAATCGGGAGCAATCAATTCATTAAATTCCAATTCATTGGCTGCTTCGAGAAAGACTTTATCCTTCTTCGTCGTTCCAGAGAGGTCGGGCTGTCGACGCTCAGGCGGTTCTATACAGAAAGCCGTTCCCGATACATCGATAACGGCAAACAAAACCAATATCACCCCGGCGATGCACCGAAGAAAGCGGCAGCCCGATATTTTTTTATAAAGCCTCTTCTGCATCGAATTTATTTCTTAATCCAACCGTCATACATGAAATCACAGTCGTCCCATCCATCCTTAATACGAATGTAGGTCTCTTTCTGTTTCTGACGAATCCAATTATCGATAAGTTCATTCCGCTTATGATTTTCGACGATACCTTTCAATATCTGGAAATCATTCGACACATTGGCCTTATGTCCCGGGATACGAGCTTTCAATTTGACCATGGCGACAACTTCTTTCCCACGTTTTTGGTCGATCATCGTAAAAGGCTCCGAGATTTCACCCACTTCCATTTTATCGACGATTTTTGCGATTTCCTGCGGAAGCTGGTCCATCTGGAATTTTGTGGTAGATACGCCGGTTTCAGACATATTCACCATTAATCCCTTATTATTGCGTGTTTCTTTATCCTGAGAGACATATTGAGCAGCCTCTTCAAAGGTTACCTTATTGTCGAGAATATCCCGGCGTAGGGTATCCATACGGGCAATCATCTGATTCAGTTCTTCATTCGACACCCGCGGTCTCAATAAGATATGCCTACAATTGATTCGGTCTCCCCTCTTTTCTACGAGTTGTATGATATGATACCCGAATTCCGTCTCAACGATCTTTGAAACTTTTTTCGGATCATTCAATGAAAATGCCACATTGGTAAATTCAGGAAGCATATCTGCCCGACTGAAAAAACCTAATTCACCGCCTTTGCGAGCCGATCCGGGATCTTCGGAATACAAAATGGCCAACGTCGAAAATTCTGCCTCTCCGTTATTTATCCGGTCGGTGTACTCACGCAAACGCGCCTTTATATCATCGATTTCCTGTTGCGGAATGATCGGATCGACCCGAATCAACTGTACCTCGACCTGTACTGGAATATAAGGAATACTATCCGTCGAATAATTGGCATAAAAACGACGTACATCGGCCGGAGAGACTTTTATACTGCCCACCAATTTACGCTGCATAGCTTCCACAGTCAACTGATCACGTACAGTAGAAGATAGCTCTTCCCGTAATTGAGAAATTGTAGAATTGAAATATTCTTCAACTTTCTCTTTGGAACCAATCGAATTGATCCATACGTTTATACGTTGTTCGACATTTGAAAAGACCTCTGCTTCGGTTACAAAAACGCTATCCAAACGGGCTTGATTCAAAAACAACTTTTGTATGGCTATCTGTTCGGGAATTACGCAATAGGGATCACCATTAATACGCTGTCCCTGACTTTGCATAGCCCGGTACTGAGCCTCGACGTCGGAAAGAAGAATGGCTTCATCACCGACAATCCATACAATCTCATCGACCACACCCGATGTGGGAGAAGGAGACTGGGCTATCGCAAAATTTCCCGAGATGAGATAACTTATCAATGTGCAGATAAAAATATACTTTCTCATACTTTTTTATGATTTATCGGCTGCGTTGTTTTAATAAACGCGACCATAATATTTTATTTTCCGATTTTCAAGGGCTTCTTGGTACAATTCATTATTCATTTGATGCAGAAAATCCATACGTTTCTGATTCAACAAGATTTCCTCTATTTGCGTTCGGGCGAAATCGAGTGGCATATTCGCTCCAGCAGGCAGATAATCGCTGATATTCAAAAGATACCAATAGCCATCATTATTTATTTCGAGATACTTATGGGTTTGCAAAAAGCGATTGGCGTCGGAGATGCTGTAAGGTATCGCACTCAATACTTCATCGAACGAGATCCAACGGTCGTAAAAATATTCATAATTGATGATATTATGAAGGCTATATTTTTCGATATTCTCTATCGAACCGTGATCTCTATTACGATACCACTTTTTCAGATTTTTGATTTCAGGAGAAGTTTCAGCGACTTTCACAAAAAGACCTTTGATGATAGGTGCTTTCAAAATAAACTTATCGAGATGGGTTCGATAATAATTTTTCACCGCTTCTGCCGATATTTCGGCATCAAGTTTCTCGTTCAGAATCTGCTTTTGATACTCATGAACAAATAATTCACGACGATACTTATCGACCAACAATTCTATACGGCCGACATTCGGTATATTTTTCTGGGCAACATCATATACGAGCTCGTCTTCTGCCCAATGACGCACATAGGCATCGGCAAATGCACTGCTGTCTCTATGGGATAAACCGTCGGGGATAACCTGACTCAGCATCTCACGTGTAAGATAACGATCTCCCACACTGACAATGGCTCCCGGTACTTCTTTTTTTTCGAGCGTACAAGCTGAGACAGAAAACAAAATACCTATTACCACAGCAAAATAGCAACTATATCGCATATTCTTGGAATAATTTACGGATAATATAGAAAATTTTATTCGATTTCCTCCACCGTAGCCAATACTTCTTTGCGAATGGTTACAGGATATTTCTTACGAAGTTTCTTAATCCATTTCTGATCGAGATATGTCTGGTAATCGGAAATTACCGGTCCTTTTACATCTTCATAAGACTGTGGAGATTCGAGAATTTTACCACACACATCTTTGACCGGAAGTTGTGTATCGGTCGTATCGGTATTTTCCTTATTAAATATCAAATAATCGACTATCGCATTCATTCCCGGCTGATATAAACCTTTTTCGATAGCAATATGCCGAATGCTGTCATTATATTGGCGGTAAATAGATGGTATAACGGAATCGGACGGTTGACTCATTCCTAGCAGTTGTTCTTTGACAGCGTTTACCAGCTGAGCATCATCACCGCAAATAACATATCCTTTATATCGGGGAGCATCCCATGTGTATTTCTTTTTGTTTTTTCGGAAGTATTTCTTCAAACCTTTTTCATCTTCCATCGCTTTATTCCAGACTTCCCGATTGCTTATTTCAAAGAGCAACATACCATCCCGGTATTCCTGTAATAAATAGCGGAAATCGGCATTTGTCCGGCAAAGTTCGCTCGTCTTGTAATCCACTAAGACATCGTATACATATTTATCAGACAATTCTCTCAACTCCGACAAAGAGACGGCTCTTGATTTGTCGGAACTCAGATAAGACACTAAACCTGAGACGGGATAAGATTTTCCGTCGAAAGTAAACAAGGTTTGATCCATATTGGCGAGACAAGTCATAAAAGATGTATCGGAAATCTCTTTTTCCAACATCGCCCTAACACTCTCGTCCCAAGCAAAATATTTATCCTCTTTCAACTTTTCCACAAACATTTTCCTTCCGGCATCAGCTCTCTCGTCCCGAGCCATACGATGCACGATGACATCGTGCATCTGCTCATACGAACCGGGGGTTCTCTCTCCCAACAATTTGATGATATGCCAACCAAATTCAGTACGAACAGGCTTCGAGACTTCTCCGATTTCATTCAAAGCAAATGCGGCCTTTTCAAAAGACGGTATTATCTGACCCGTCGTCAACAATGGTAACAAACCTCCTTTCTCTGACGATGACTGATCTTCGGAATAGCGACGTGCCAATTCGGAAAAGTTTGCCCCTTTTTGTATTTTATCGCAAATTTCCCAAATTTCTTTTTCCCGTTCTTTTTGGACTTTATCCGGAGCATTTTGAGGAACTTTCAACATAATATGAGATAATTCCAATGCCCGGGTAGGACGACGATCGGTTACCTTGATCAGATGATATCCGAATTGCGTTTCTACCGGCATGGATATTTCTCCCACTGCGGTTTCGTAAGCCGCTTTCTCAAAAGGATATACCATATAGAATGCTCCGAAATATCCTAAATATCCATTATTATTTTGTACAGATGGATCTTCGGAGTAGCGACGTGCCAATTCGGAAAAATCTGTTCCTTTTATGGCTTCTTCTCTCACTTTAAGAGCTTTCTCGTATGCAGATCTTTTTTCTTCTAATGTTGCCGACGGGTCTACCCGAAACAAAATATGAGAGGCTTCCACCTCTTCAAGAAGTCGATCGTAGGCTTCTCTTGCCAATTGTTCCTCTGCATTTTGGTCGACCATATAGGGCTTTACCAACTGATTGCGATAGCCTTCAAATTCCGTAATAAATTGACGAGTCGTATCTATTCCCAAAGCCTCGGCCTCGGCAACTTTCAATTTATAGTTTCCAAACAACGTTACATATTCGTCAAGGGGCGTTTTTTCGGACTGCTGTTGTATGTTTTTTCGATAAGTATACTCAAATTCTCCTTTGGTTATACTTTTCCCGCCAATGTTCATAATCTCTGTATCGGACGTTATTTGAGCCAACGAAACCATCGGAACAAACAAAACCGACGCCATTAAAATATGAGGAATCTTCATCGTATTATTTTCTTTGATTGTATTATATAAAAATACACCTGTTTTAACGGCTCAAATATAATAAATTTATTATATCGAACGCGCCAAACAGGTGTATAAACTTATTAAAGTATGGTAAGAATCCTACTACTGACCTCTGCTGTAATTGGGAGATTCGCTGGTTATCGCCACATCGTGCGGATGGCTCTCGGCCACACCGGCATTTGTGATGCGGGTAAACTTCGCATTGTGCAGGGCATTTATATCGGCAGCTCCGCAATAACCCATACCGGCACGCAAACCACCAACCATTTGGTAAACAACTTCAAAAAGTGAACCTTTAAATGGTACACGAGCAGCAATACCTTCGGGAACAAGTTTCTTTACGTCGGTTTCTCCGGCTTGGAAAT
>HF999686.1:53877-71429 GCA_000434215.1 Bacteroides sp. CAG:144 | reverse complement strand
GGCGCGACAAAAAACTGTCGCGCCCCACTTTTTTAGTTCCACAATCTACAACTTCTCCTGTAAATATTTTCCGGTATAAGATTGCGGGCAATGCACTACTTCCTCGGGCGTACCACAGCACACGACATGACCGCCGGCGTCCCCGCCTTCGGGGCCCATATCGATGATATAATCGGCACACTTGATTACTTCCATATTATGCTCTACGATCACCACCGTATGACCGTTGGCTATCAATGCATCGAATGCCGCCAAAAGCGTCTTTATATCGTGAATGTGCAATCCGGTCGTCGGCTCGTCGAATACGAAAATCGTCGGCTCTTGTTTCTCGTTGCTGAGGAAGTAAGCCAATTTTACCCGTTGGTTCTCTCCCCCGGAAAGCGTCGATGAAGTCTGCCCCATCTTGATATACCCCAAACCGACATCTTGCAAGGGTTTCAAACGCCGTACAATTTTCTTTTCGGTGGTTCCGCTGCTTTCCGAGAAAAATTCCACGGCCTGATTGACGGTCATATCGAGAACATCAGCGATATTTTTACCCCGATATTCCACTTCGAGTATATCGGGTTTGAAACGTTTCCCATGGCACGACTCGCAAGGTAAAACAAGATCGGCCATAAACTGCATCTCGACGGTAATCGTTCCGTCGCCCTTACACTCCTCGCAACGACCTCCCTCGACATTGAAAGAAAAGTAGGCGGCCGTAAATCCCATCTGCTTGGCAGCCTGCTGCTCGGCAAAGAGTTTGCGTATTTCATCGAAAGCCTTCAAATAAGTCGCCGGATTGGAACGGGAGGAATGCCCGATAGGATTCTGGTCGACAAACTCTATATGTTTCATAAGCGACACATCGCCCGACAAACGGCCGTAAGTACCCGGCATCACCCCTTCGTCGTCATAACAACGCGCCAAAGATCGATAAAAGACATCTCTCACAAGCGACGATTTTCCCGACCCGCTCACTCCGGTTACCACCGTCATGACATAAAGAGGGAAACGCACGTTGATATTTTTCAAGTTATTATGCACGGCGCCTTCTATCTCGATGTAATTGTGCCACGGCCGTCGTTGCACAGGAACGGGAATGCTTTCTCTGCCGGTAAGATATTTGGCAGTATAACTACGCTCGGCATTTACCAGTCCTTCTATCGGACCTTGATAGACGACTTCTCCTCCCAGACGCCCGGCCTGAGGGCCGATGTCGATGATATAATCGGCAGAGCGGATAATGTCTTCGTCGTGCTCGACGATAATCACTGTATTGCCCAACTGTTGAAGCCGACGCAAAACCTGAATAAGCAAAGCGGTATCGCGCGAATGCAACCCTATACTCGGTTCGTCGAGAATATAAAGCGAACCGACCAGACTGCTACCCAGCGATGTCGCCAAATTGATACGCTGGCTCTCACCACCCGAAAGCGTCGATGACAACCGATTGAGAGTAAGATACCCCAATCCCACATCGGACAAGAATTTCAAACGGTTATTTATCTCGGTAAGCAAACGTTTCGCTACGGCGGCATCGTACTCGTCGAGCGCAAGATCGCTGAAAAAGCGTCGCAACTCGTCGATAGAAAGCACAACAAGCTCTGCAATGGACTTTCCTCCGACCTTCACATACTGCGCTTGCAGCTTCAACCGCCCGCCATGACACTCGGGACAGACCGTCTTTCCCCGATACCGGGCCAACATGACCCGGTATTGTATCTTATATTGGTTCTCTTCCACCATGCGGAAGAAATCATTGATTCCCTTAAACAGGGAATTACCATTCCACAAAAGTTTCTTTTGCGCCTCGGTAAGCTGATAGTACGGACGATGTATCGGGAAACGCGATGCCTCGGCCACGCTTATCAGAGCCTTTTTCCACTCGCTCATTTTCTCACCTTTCCAGCAGACCACGGCATCGTCGTACACCGAAAGGGATTTATTGGGTATCACCAAATCTTCATCGATACCGATGACCCTCCCGAAGCCCTCGCATACGGGACAAGCGCCGACCGGACTGTTGAAATTGAACATCAAATCATTCGGTTCTTCAAATGCCATACCATCGGCCTCGAAACGATTGGAAAAAGTATGCGACTCGATACCGTCGTCGGTATAAAAACGCAACAGGCACTCGCCATGTCCTTCGTAAAAAGCGGTCTCTACCGAATCGGACATACGGCTCACGGCATCGTTCGTGCGGGAAACGACCGAACGGTCTATCAACAGAAAAATCTGCGCCTCTTTCAAGTCTGCATCGTTTTTCGGCAACAAATCCTCGATACGCACGACCTCACCGTTGTACTCGGCACGGTTATATCCGCCTTTCAAGAATATATCGAGAACGGTATGCGGTTCACGGTCTTCGGGAAATCGCAACGGCGTAAAAAGAGCCATGCGCGTACCGTCGGGATATGACAAGGCGCATTGTACTACATCTTCGACGCGGTGCTTTTTCACCTCTTTTCCCGACACGGGAGAATACGTTTTCCCCACACGGGCAAAAAGCATACGCAAATAATCGTATATCTCGGTCGATGTCCCTACCGTGGAACGCGGATTGCGGGTATTCACTTTCTGCTCGATGGCGATTGCCGGCGGAATCCCTTTGATATAATCGCACTCGGGTTTACTCATTCGTCCGAGAAATTGCCTTGCATAAGCCGAAAGGCTCTCGACATAACGGCGTTGCCCCTCGGCATATAGCGTATCGAATGCCAATGACGACTTACCCGACCCGGAAAGGCCCGTGATAACGATAAGTTTGTTACGGGGTATCTCCAAATCGATGTTTTTCAAATTATTGACCCGAGCCCCTTTTATAGAAATGGATTGTTCTGACATACCGTCGAATTATTATATAGTATGCAAAGATAGTGATAAACCTTATACTCACGAACGGAATATCCCCTCTGATTACCGTTTTTTTACACCCGGAATTATGAAAGAAACAAAAAAGCTTATTTTTTCACCGACCGAACGATACAAGCCATGATTTTTTTGTTATCTTTGTAACAAACCCATAAAATTTTCGGTATTATGAAATGTGCATCTTTATTAGCAGGATTCCTCACCGGCGCAGCCATCGGTGCAGCCTTAGGAATACTCTTCGCTCCCGAAAAAGGAGAAGACACGCGTAGCAAAATCAATGACGTTCTTCGTGAAAACGGCATCAAGTTGAGTCGCGAGGATATGGAAAACCTCGTCAACAAAATCGCAGCCAAGCTGAAACTCGACAAAGCTGTTGAAAGAGAAGATTGATTTTTCAAAGTTCGAAAGATTTTCCCGGCAGTATCATGTTGATTGTCGGGAAAATCTTTATGTAATTTCTTGAACATATTCTACTTATGAATACCAATACAACTCCATCACTAAGACAAATCATTGCTGAAATCAAACAATACCTGTCGCTCCAATATGAATGGATAAAACTCGACGGAGTCGAAAAACTTACCCGCATCGTATCGGCACTCGTACTGCTTACCGTTTCGATTATCCTCATCTCCATCACATTGCTGTACCTTTCTCTCGCGGCGGTTCATTATCTCGAATCCTATACGGGAATCATTGCCGCCTATTCTATCATCTCAGGCGCATTTTTCCTGCTCTTTGTTCTTCTTTGGCTTTTGCGTAGACCCTGTGTGGTCAATCCTATTTTGCGGTTTTTATATAAAATCTTTATCACCCCCAAAGAAGATCAAAACGAACTTACTCAAAATAAAAACAACGAGTTATGAACGATACGAAAATAACGATGAAATCACTGGCCCGACAAAAGGCCGATGTGCGGGCAAAGATAGCCAGACAACACAGCGAACTCTCCCAAACGTATTGGGACACACTTGCCCCGTTTTACAGACTGGGAAATTCGCCGTTTTCGGTACTGAAACGGTTCTCGGTAGGTGTTGCCCTATTCGAAGGGGCCGTTACTAGTCTGCGCATGATAAGAAAAGTACGCAGTTTATTCCGTAAATAGAATCATTATTTTTCATAGTCTGTTTTCACAGAAAACGCAAAACATTTCAAAAGTTTTCCATATTTCAAATGAATATATTATCTTTGTCCCCAAATCAAATTTTATAAAGAAAACTCAAAAAAAAGAATTATGAAAAAGAATCTGCTTTATCTGCTTATGTTCTTAGCTATGCCCCTTGCATTCGTTGCCTGCGGCGATGACGAAGATGGCGACAACAACAATAACAATGGTATTACAACCCCCATAAATGCTACGGGAGAATACGATGGTGATATCGAAATTCTCATCAATGGAGAAAATATGTTTCAAGCAATCAATCCCGATATCACTTCGAGTCCTATTTCTTTTACCATCAATCAACAAGCCAACACCACCTCACTCTCTATCAACGACTCTATTTTAATTTTGGGAAAGCTTGTTCTCCAAGTTGACGGAGTCCCCAGTACAGCCGACAGTGAAAAACTGACGTTGAACGGAACCGATATGGGTATAGAAAAAAATATTATCGGAATAGATGTTGTCATCAATTCCATCACCGGAGCCTTCACCAAGGTCGGAGCAGGAAATCTTTCTATCGAGGCAGAAGCACCCCTTATCAGTCAAACGGTTAATATCGAAATTTCCGCACAGAAAAAATAATCATTAAGTGAGATTATAAATAAAATGGGATATGTCTTTGGACATATCCCATTTTTATTTCAATACGGCATCTCACGTATTCACGATAAACGGTTACGAAACATCTTTACCTCCCAAGAAGAGCAAAAGAAAAGATTCTTTACATGCTTCCGGAATGACAACCATGTCATTCTGAACGGAACGAAGTGCAGTGAAGAATCTCCCGCCATGATAGCCGGCGGTGATTCCTCATATTCATTCGGAATGACAAGCTCCATTTCGGGTTCGCTTACCGGGGGATTCCTCGCATACGCTCGGAATGACAGAAGGGGTACGACGAGAACACGAGCAGAGCGCTTCAAATAAAATGATTCCTCATACACTGTTTTGAGAATGAAAAATGGGATAAATGACATATAATTTTCTATTTTTGCATATATCAAAAAATACGAATCATGAGCCGTATTGCCAAGCAACTGACCGATCTCATCGGAAATACACCATTACTCGAACTGACAGGCATTTCCCAAAAATATGGCGCTTACGCCCGAATCGTAGCCAAACTGGAATCTTTCAATCCAGGCGGCAGCATAAAAGACCGCACGGCACTATCGATGATAGAAGATGCCGAGGTGCGAGGTATATTGTCGCCCGGGGCAACTATCATCGAACCGACAAGCGGAAACACAGGAGTCGGTATAGCTTGGATAGCCCGGGTAAAAGGGTACAAAACGATTCTCACCATGCCCGAAACAATGAGCCTCGAACGACAACGATTGCTACGGGCTGTGGGAGCGGAATTGGTGCTTACCGAAGGAAATAAAGGCATGGCGGGAGCCATAGCAAAAGCCGAAGAATTATTGGCGTCGACAAGCGGAGCGGTCATGCTACGGCAATTTGAGAATGCAGCCAATCCGGAAATCCACAGAAACAGTACGGCCGAAGAAATATGGCGGGATACCGAGGGTAAAGTTGATATTTTTGTTGCCGGAGTCGGTACGGGGGGGACATTAATGGGAGTCTCGGAGGGATTGAAACGCCATAATCCGGCAGTGCAGGCCATAGCCGTGGAACCCGACTCTTCGCCGGTTCTTTCGGGCGGCATACCGGGAATACATAAAATACAAGGAATCGGCGCCGGTTTCGTACCGGAAATTTACTGTAAAAAACGGGTCGATGAAGTAGTACGAATAACCGATGGGGAAGCCTTGCACATGGGACGGGAACTCGTTGCTTGCGACGGGGTACTGGCCGGTATATCTTCGGGGGCGGCCGTAAGTGCAGCCGTGCATTTGGCCTGTCGGGAAGAGAATAAAGGAAAACTTATCGTCGTATTACTGCCCGATACAGGAGAGCGTTATCTCTCGACCGAACTTTTTGCTTTTTCGGAATAATATTTTTATTCAGAGGGAATCTTTCAAGGCTATGCCTCCCCAAATCGGAAAACCATAAAACCGTTTTATTCCACTGATGTAAAAGAATTTCCGGACATATTACAAACCTTTTTATACAAGGAAAGCCGTGTATCCTAACGGTAAAACCGTGCAAAAGTCGTATCTTTGCTCACAAATTGACGGAGACTATACCGGACAGGGATATTTACCCTTGTTGTTTCTTTCGGGTCATATACATCTCCTCTAAAAACCTTTTTATGAAAAGAATTTTTACACTTGCTATCCTGTCATGCCTATTCATCGGATCGATATCGGCCGAAAGCCAATACCGAAAGAAAACTTTCGACCTGTTCGTTACCGGAAATATCCTGCAATGGGAGAAGGTCATCGACACGATGAAAAACGACCCTTCCTGCCAATCTATCGAAGATAAAGAAGAACTGCTCTCATACTATTACGGACTTGTAGGACATCTTATCGACATCAAAGATAAAAAACATGCCCGCAAAGTCCTTGACGATGCCCTGTCCATCATCAAACCTCTGGCCGATGAAAATCCCGAAAACGGTCGTCTGTCAGGTCTCATGGCCAATTTTCAGGGATTCCAAATCGCCCTCTCCCCTCTCAAAGCGACCACTTTGGCACGCAGTATGCTGCAACACGCCAACAAAGCCGAGAAAATATCTCCCGATGATCCCGATGTAAATATTTGGAGTGCGAATATCTTATTCTATATGCCCAATGTCTTCGGCGGAGACAGCCAATTATCGAGAGAGTATTATCGCAAAGCCCTACGCCTATATGAGGAAAACGAGGCTCTCCGCAGCAATAATTGGATGTACCTGCAACTGATCATAACGCTCGGACTGGTCGAGGAGAAAGACGAAAACTACGAGAAAGCTCATGAATATTTCAGCAAAGCGATGGAACTCTATCCGGAATATCCACACCTCAAAAATGTTTTGTACCCCCGGATTCTGAGTGAACTCGAAAAATCTTAATAAAGATATGAAATACATCGAAATCCGCCTCAATGTCAAAGCCAATAACGTATCATTGGTTACCGATGTCATTGCCGCTTTGCTGGCCGAAGCCGGATATGACAGTTTTGTGCCCGACGCAACAGGTGTCTGCGCCTATATTCCCGAAAACAAATATTCCGAACCGGCTCTGCAACAAATTATCGACAATCTGCCTATCGATGCAAAAGTCGACTGGACTTGCAAACATTTTGCCGACCAAAACTGGAACGAGGAATGGGAAAAACACTATTTCCAACCTATCGTCGTCGATAACGAATGCGTAATACACAGTACATTCCATACCGATATACCCGACGTTCGTTACAAAATAGTCATCGATCCCAAAATGGCATTCGGGACAGGCCATCATGAAACGACATCGCTTATGCTCGAATGGATATTGAGACATGATTTCGAGGGTGAGCATGTTCTCGACATGGGATGCGGGACAGCAATTCTCGCCATACTCGCCCGCATGCGCAACGCCAAACATGTTACGGCAATCGATATAGACGAATGGGCTTACGAAAATGCCAAAGAAAATATACGCCTCAATGAAACCGACCGTATCGAGGTGCTGTTGGGTGACAAACAACTGCTGCATACGGGTCTCTCGTTCGATACCGTTCTCGCCAACATCAACCGGAATATACATCTCGACAATATGCAGGCATACGCATCGGTCATGCACCCGGGCAGTACAATCTATATGAGCGGATTCTATACGCAAGATCTACCGATTTTGCAAGAGTGCGCCGCACAGTACGGTCTACATTACAAAAAGCATTTGGAAAAAAACAACTGGGTCGCCGCCCGATTTGAGAAAGAATAAGTACAAAGGCATCTGTAAAAAACAGGTGCCTTTTTTATTGTAACAAAGATCGGAGATATGCCTCGTCTATCGCAGGAAGAACCAGTGCCGTATCGCGTTTGCACATTTCCAGTACACCAATGTTCATCTCTTCCAAATTCTCCTGCAAAGCAGTAAACACACGAGATGAAACGGAAATTTCTTTTCCCGATGCCAAATCGCACACATATTTGTCCCGTTCGATACGCACATGAGAAAAATAACGGTAAAGCGCAACTTTGACCTGAGCCATAACATCGGTATCGACTTGCTCTCCCGCCCATATCATACGGGCCACTGCGTAAATATCTATATCAATAAAACGATTTTCGTACACATATTTTTTCACCAACGAGGTATCTACCTCTTGCGTATATAAAACGCCCCACACAGATTCATTGTCAACCCTTTGACAAGCATACACGCCACCTACCAATATACACAATCCTATAAGAAAACGTCTCATACGCACCACCTCCTTTTTTTCTAAATAAAAGAAAAACGACCGGCAAACCCAAATTGCCGGTCGCATAAATATCAAATTTTCTGAGAAACTGCAATTTTACTCCTCTTCGCTCTCTTTCATATTGTGGAATACATTCTGTACATCTTCGTCTTCCTCAATACGTTCGATAAGTTTTTCGATTTGAGCGCGTTGCTCGTCGGTAACCTCTTTCGTATCGTTAGGTATGCGTTCGAACTCGGCACTGGCAATTTCAAAACCATTGTCTTCGAGATACTTCTGTATGGCATTGAACGACTCGAATTCTCCGTAAATTACGATTTCTTCTTCATCGGCATCGACTTCGTCGACACCGAAATCGATCAATTCAAGTTCGAGATCTTCGAGAGACACACCGTCTTTGGGCTTGATATGGAACACACTCTTATGTTCAAAAAGAAAAGAAAGACTTCCCGACGTCCCGAGCGAGCCGCCAAACTTATTGAAATAACTGCGGACATTGGCTACGGTACGATTGTTATTATCCGTCGCCGTTTCTACGACAATGGCGATACCGTAAGGACCGTATCCCTCGAAAAGGACTTCTTTATAATCGCCCTCATCTTTCGATGTCGCTTTTTTGATTGCACGTTCGACATTTTCTTTGGGCATATTGGCTGCCTTAGCATTCTGCATGAGCACACGCAAACGAGGATTGGCATCGGGATCGGGGCCACCGGCTTTTACGGCAATAGAAATTTCTTTTCCGAGTTTGGTAAAGGTACGTGCCATGTTGCCCCAACGTTTGAGTTTGCGGGCTTTTCGATATTCAAATGCTCTTCCCATATTGGTATTTTCTTTTTATTTTATGTAAATGAATTTATCTCAATGATGCGTCCAACTTATTCTGCAAATTTGCTACGACACGACTCATGATATGCTCGATTTGTTTATCGTTGAGAGTCTTGGTATCGTCTTGCAACAGCAAGGATATGGCATACGATTTCTTGCCTTCGGGCAGATTCTTCCCTTCATACACATCGAAAAGCGTTACTTCTCTAATCAGTTTTTTCTCCGATTCGAGAGCTACTTTCTCGACTTCGGCAAACGTGATTTTCTTATCGAGCAACAAAGCCAAATCGCGTTTTACGGAAGGGTATTTGGGAATATCAGTAAATGTAACTTTCTTCCCTGCCAATCGCATAAGCAACGTCCAATGCAAATCGGCGAAACATACTTCGACATCGATATCGAATTTTCTCAAAATCTTGCCCGACACGATACCCACCCGTCCGAGTTCTTTCCCGTCGCGAGTCGCAATATTCAAAGCTGCCGAAAAAAGCTCATCGGCTGTCTGCGTCATTACGATGCGTCCGTTCTCTATTCCCAAACGGATAAAAATGTTTTCTACATACGCTTTGAGTTCGAACACATTCGTTTTTTCATCGGCATGTGCCCAATTTCCCGATACACGGTTTCCGGTAATCCACAACCCGAGATGCATCGATTCGTGATAAGGATTCAAAACTTTCTGAGAAGCATCGGCCTCGGGATCGAACGAATAACAGTTACCGAACTCAAACAGATGCAAATCTGGACGACGACGATTGATGTTATGGGCGACACTTTCCAATCCGCCGAAAAGAAGGGTCTGACGCATAACACTGAGGTCGGCACTCAACGGATTCATCAATTTCACGCAATGAGACGCAGGATAAACTTTCAGATCGGTATAATACGAGGATTTGGTCAACGAGTTATTCATAATTTCGTTGAACCCACAACCAACAAGCTGTTCGGCTATCAGATTCTGAAGCCCGAAACTGTTATCGGTCGCTGTCTTATAGGAAAGATTGGAATGTACCGTATCGGTAAATTCGACATTGTTATAACCGTAAATACGCAAAATATCTTCGATGACATCGACGTCCCGACGCACATCGACCCGATAGGTCGGAACCATCAACGACAATACACCGTCTTTTTCTTCCACGATTTCCATTTCGAGCGATGCAAGAATACTCTTGACCGTATCTTCGGGAATTACTTTTCCCACCAATGCATTGATATGGTCATAACCGAGGGTTACCGGATAATTGCCGATGGGCTGAGGATAGATATCGACAATATCGCCGACAATCTCACCGCCGGCCAATTCCTTTACCAACATGGCGGCACGTTTGAGAACGTACAACGTATTATTGGGATCGGCTCCCCGCTCGAAACGGAACGACGAGTCGGTATTCAAGCCATGACGACGTGCCGTCTTACGCACCCACATAGGATTGAAATAGGCCGATTCGAGAAAAACATCGGTCGTCTGCATCGTAACCCCCGATTGCAAGCCGCCGAATACACCGGCAATGCACATACCTTCACGTTCGTTGCAGATCATCAGGTCTTTGTCGGAAAGCTTACGTTCCACCTCGTCAAGTGTCGTAAACGGCGTACCTTCGGACAAAGTCTTCACGATGATTTTTTCGCCGGCAATCTGTGCCACATCGAAACAGTGCATCGGTTGCCCCGTCTCATGCAACAAATAGTTGGTTATATCCACAATATTATTGATAGGGCGCAAACCGATTGCCAACAAATGTTTACGCAACCACTCGGGACTCTCGGCCACTTTCACGTTACGTATCGTCAGACCGCTGTACCGAGGACACGCCTCACCATTCTCGACAGTTACCGAAACGGCTTTTCCCGAAGGATTGTCGATCTTAAAATTATCGACCGACGGACGTCTCAAAGCATAGGGATAACCGTTTTGTTTGAGCCATGCGGCCAAATCGCGGGCTACCCCGTAATGAGATGCCGCATCGATGCGATTGGGGGTAATATCGACCTCCAATACATAATCGCTTTCGAGGTTGTAATATTTCTTCGCCGGAGTCCCGGGTACGGCACTCTCGGGCAATACGATGATACCGTCGTGCGATGTACCGATTCCGATTTCATCCTCGGCACATATCATACCGTTGCTTTCGACTCCGCGTATTTTCGATTTCTTGATTGTAAAGCTTTCTTCGCCCGCATAAAGGACAGTTCCGATTGTCGCTACCACGACATGCTGACCGGCAGCGACATTGGGTGCGCCGCAAACGATCTGCGTGGGAACTCCGTCTCCCAAATCCACGGTCGTAATATGCAAATGATCGGAATTGGGGTGAGCCTCACATGTAAGGACTTTTCCTATAACCAGCCCTTCGAGGCCACCTTTCACGGCTTGCACTTCCTCTATTCCTCCGGTTTCAAGGCCTATGGAAGTCAGAGCCGAGGAGACTTCTTCGGGTGTCAACGACAAGTCGAGATAATCTTTCAACCAATTATAAGAGATATTCATAACTTATGATTTATTTCACTTTTTATCTTAATAGTACGAATCGGTAAAACCGACCGGTTTTCTCCGTATTCTTTAAACTTTCAAGAAACGGACCGCACTCATGCCTTGACAACATGGGTTACCCGACCTTGATTCGGGCTTGCAAAGATAATAAGATTATTTATTTCCGGAGTGTTTTTATCGCCTTTTTACCGCACAACACGTTGGAATCCGGCCGGAACCGGAGTTTCAAACAACATGTCGCGACGGGTAACGGGGTGCACAAAACGCAACCGGCTGGCATGCAAAGATAAGCGCCCCAACGGATTGCTCACAGCCCCGTATTTACGGTCTCCGGCAATACTGTGTCCGAGATCCTGCATGTGCACACGTATCTGATTCTTACGACCGGTCGCCAGCTGCAACTCCACCAACGAATAACGACCGTTAGTAGCCAGAACTTCATATCTCGTGAGGGCATACTGTCCGTTTTCCTTGTCATCGGTCGAATAGACATGAAAAGCAGAGTTTTCTTTCAGATACGAAGCCACCTCCCCTTTCGACGGAGATGGTTCACCTTCGACCACTGCTACATACCGACGGTCGAGAACCATATCGTTCCACGAACGCTGCATTTTTTCCTGTATGCCCTGACTTTTGGCAAACATCATCAGCCCCGAGGTATCTCTATCGAGACGATGCAGGATAAAAATGCGGTTTGCCGGGTTATCCCTACGCACATAATCACTGAGTATATGGTAGGCCGTATTGGCCTTGATACGATCGGTTGACATGGAGAGCAATCCGTATCCCTTATCTACAACGATAAGAAATTCATCTTCGTATACAATGCGCAGACGAGGGTGGCGAAACTCCTTATACCCTCTCGTAAAATTGATCGTTACTTCATCTCCCGCATGCAACGGAGCATCGAATTTTGTCGTCGGGGTATTATTCACCGCAATCTGACGATGGGCAAGATACGACTTGACCGTTGTTTTACTTCTATCGGCAAATGTTTCCAACAAAAATTCGAACAAAGGCATATCCTTTTGCACTTTAAATACCTGTATCTTATCGGGCCCACGACGGCCTCTCCTATTTTTTTTCTCCATATCAACACATTTTACGCAAAAGCAAAACAGGCCGCAAAGCAAAATGTCATCGCTCTCTAATCGAAAGCTGCCTATCGCTTTTGATTCCTTGCAAAGATACATAAAAAAGAAACGCCAACTGTGTTCTGATCCATAATATCTCAACTCTTCGGGAAAATATCAAAAACAAAAAGAAATTCGACAACATGCCCTTCGCATCGAAAATATAAGATTTTAAAAAAGTTGTTTTGCTGTTACATAAAATCTCTCTACCTTTGTAGAAATTATACGCAAAAACATTATTTCAAGAAAAAAATGAAAGTCAAAATACATAGAGAAGGAAGAAACATACTACTCGTCTTATTCCTCATACTACTCATTATAGATGGGTTACTCTATTATTTTTGCCCTATACACATACTGAATCTTATCATTTTCATCGCATCGGCCATTGTTTTCTTTTTGGTGCTTAACTTTTTTCGCTCTCCCCGCCGGCACTTTCCGGGAGAACAAAAAAACATGATCGTTGCTCCTGCCGACGGTGTAGTGGTCGTTACCGAAGAGGTCGTCGAAAACGAATATTTCCACGACAAACGATTACAAGTATCGATATTCATGAATCTGATGAATGTCCATGCCAACTGGACTCCCGTGAACGGAACCATTACTCATGTAAGTCACCAAAACGGCCGTTACATGGCCGCATGGCTACCCAAGTCGAGCACGGAAAACGAGCGTTCCACTATTGTCATAAAAGCAGAAAACGGGCAAGAAATTCTCATGCGCCAGATTGCCGGCGCTCTCGCCCGTCGTATCGTTACATACGCAGAACCAGGGGAGACTTGCCAAATCGATGAACATATCGGATTTATCAAATTCGGCTCACGCGTCGACCTCTATCTGCCACTTGACACCGAAATCATGGTTAAACTCAACGAAAAAACCATCGGCAACATAACCCCCATAGCTCGACTGAAATCGTGATGCAGACCTATTAAAATTCATCAAAGCATACTGTATGAAACGGCTCTCTTCGTATATCCCCAATATCATTACCTGTTGTAACCTGACGGCAGGCAGTTTGGCCGTAATCATGGCTCTGCGCGGCACATTCGAACAAGCCGCTATTTTCATTCTTATTGCCGCCGTATGCGATTTTCTCGACGGATTATCGGCACGTTTGCTCCACGCCTACTCCGACATGGGAAAGGAACTCGATTCGCTGTCCGACCTCATCAGTTTCGGATTGGCTCCGGGTCTTATGGTATATGCTTTATTGAACGACTATTTACTCCTTCCTTACGGAAATCTTGAATATTTGGCATATATCGCCTTATTGATTCCGGTAGCCGGAGGAATACGTCTTGCCAAGTTCAACGTCGACGATCGTCAGACAACATCTTTCATAGGACTGCCTATTCCCGCCAACGCGCTCTTTTGGATAGGCGTTTGTTTCGCCGACACACGGGACTGGCATCCGGTAATCATTTTGGCACTTATCGTCCTATTCTCTTATCTCATGGTATCGAACCTTCCCATGTTCTCCTTGAAGGCATCGAACTTGTCATGGAGCAACAATAAATTGCGTTATATTCTCGTCATCACCTCTTTGGGTCTCGTCTTTTGGTTGGGACTCACAGGATTGGCCGGAGCAATCATTGCCTATATCCTCCTCTCGTTGATTGCTTGGATTCGGAAATAAAAGTTTTTTTATCTTCGTTTTAGATTTAATATAAATGAAGATAGAATTGTTGTTGTATATTTACAGTCGTAATAGATTTCTAATCACCAACCGAAAATGTTCATTTTTCAATTTATAATTTTTATCGGCTTTATCCTGCTTTTGGCGGTATTGGGATTTGTATTCAAAATCATGAGTGCATTCGGCAGTCGTAACAGACAACCGTTCCATTCTTACCGAAAAACCGAGAACAATCAACAAAGCGAAACATATAGCGAAGAAGAAAGTTCGCCCAAATCTCAACGAAAGAAAAAAGTATTCGACCAATCGGTCGGCGAATATGTTGACTTTGAAGAGATAAAAGACAAATAGTTTTAAAAGAAAAAGGCTTCTTGTTTCCAAGAAGCCTTTTTCTTTTTATCACCGATCCCGACTAAAAAGGGAACAACAACGGTAAAACGAATATCATGACGATACCGATAACAAGCTGTAACGGCAATCCCACCTTGACATAATCCATAAATGTGTATTTACCGGCCGACATAACCAACGCATTAGGCGGTGTAGAGAAAGGTGAAGCAAAACACATACTCGCCGCTACGGTTACGGCAAAAAGATAGGGATAGGGACTCACACCCAGACTGACTGCCGACTGCATGGCAATGGGAGCCAAAAGCACCGCCGTAGCTGTATTGCTGATAAACATTGTCATCAATGATGTCGTAAAATAAATTCCTGCCAACAATGCTAATGGACCATACTCTCCGAGTCCCGAAACAAGAGCCATAGATATTCCGGACGAAGCCCCGGTTTTCTCCAAAGCCAACGACATAGGCATCATGGCGGCAATCAGTACGATGCTTTCCCAATTTATCGTACGATAGGCATCCTCGACATTTCGCAAGCACCCGGTAAATACCATCAATACAGCTGCTATGATAACCGCCATCACCGCCGGAACCCAATCGAAAATCATCGCTAATATCATAAGCAACATAATACCGGCAGCGACAGGCGCCTTACGATCGATCGTTACTTTGGCAACCTGCTCGATAGGTTGTCCCAATACGACCCAATCGTTCTGCTCCCTACTCATGCGGGCTATATCGCTCCACTCTCCCTGTATCAACAGGGCGTCTCCGCTATGCATACGGAAATCACGCAAGTCATGTACATAATAGGTATCGTTCCTCTGTATACCTAATATATTGATATTGAATTTTTCCCGGAAGCCACAATCGCGCACCGCCACGTTATGCAATGATGAATTATGCAACAGCAAAACTTCCGCTACTCCCGTCTGATTCATCTTATCCGACTCGGACGTATTGTATATCGTATCGAGCTTCCACAAAGCGTTATCTCCAATCATTCGGGAAACATGTTCGGCATCACCCGACAGATAAAGTATATCGCCGCTCTGTATCACGGTATGCGGTCCGGCTGTTATATGATCGTAGATATTATTGAAAAAATGGCGGCGCGTAGAGATTTTACGCCGTATCTCCAAAATGCCGACACCGTATTTCTCCGAAATATCCAACTCTTGCAACATTTTCCCGCAATAAGTAGAGTCGGCAGGTACTTGTACTCTGAAAAGGCGCTGTTCCAACTGATATTCTCGCAACAATTCTGCCATAGAAGGGTGCGACTTTTTTTCGTCCTCAGCTTGGCGTTTCTTTCGGGAAAGAATCCATTTCGACAACGGTATCAAAACAATAATACCGACCGCGATACACACAAGCCCCACCGGGGTGAAAGAGAAAAACGACAAGGGTTCCAGCCCGGCGTCTACAATAGCTTCCTGAATGACCAAGTTGGGCGGAGTACCTATAAGCGTAAGCATCCCCCCCATACTGCTGGCAAAGGCCAGAGGCATAAGCAGACGCGAAGGAGACATATCGGCACTATTGGCCAAACTTACCACAATAGGCAACATCAAAGCTACCGTACCGGTATTGCTCACAAATGCCCCGACAAAAGATGTTACCAACATGACCAGTATGAAAAGAAGGAACTGATTCTTCCCGGCCGTCCTCATGATTTTTCCGCTTACCATTTTGGCCAATCCCGTTTGGAAAATCGCACCTCCTACGACAAACAGCCCGACCATCATGATAACGACACTGTTGGAAAATCCGCTCAAAGCTTCTGCCGGAGTAAGAATATCAAATAGTACCAAAAGTATCAACGAGCATAAGGCTATCAGGTCGGACCGTATTTTTCCTATCATGAAAAAGATAGCCGACAATACTAAAATTATAATTGTAACCAGCATCGTATTTATCGAAATTAAATTACCGATTATACAAAGATAGCACTTTTAGAACACATCGAGGCGCAATCCGCGCCAGAAAAGAACTTTCCGACATAGATTACGCCTTTTTATGCAATAGTCGTCGTTAACTCAGGAAAACTATAAAATATAACGTTCGAAAAAACGGTAAATCTCTTCAAGTGCTTCTTCTGCAAAAACATCCGGCAAATCGGGTATTTCCTCCTGCGTACATGTTTCGCAGTGCTGGAACATGTGGTTCAAGCCGGGCAAAGGAACAATTTCATAATGCTTGTTTCCTCCCTTACGTAACAAAGAATCGACCATAGCCAGATTCAGACCGGAGGGTACCATAATGTCGCGATCTCCATTGAGAGCCAATACCGGCACGTCGACTCTCGGAACATAATCGGCCGGATTGTAATGCATCAACTGTCGATACCAAGGGGTATCGGCCGTCCGCAAATAACGAGCCAAATACATTTCCTCTCGCCCTTTCAGTCCGGTCATCTGCAATATCGTATCATTCTGGGACGAAACCCAGGCCATAAATTTTTCCCGAAGCGGATCAGCCAACGGTTGTGAAAGCGGTATTTCGTAAACCCACGAGAAAAGAGTATGCAGGAAACGTTTATTGACACTCCGCCACTCATCGGAATATCCGGGATAAGCATCGATAATCGCATCGTTCTGTAAACGAAGGCTGGTCAACCCATCGGTAGAGAGTCCGGCCAAAGTAACCACAAATGCAATATCGTCCGATTGAGCCGCAGCCATCATCGCCGCTGCACCGCCTTCACTATGACCCATCAGCCCTATTTTCGACGGACGTATTCCTTTACGATGCTTCAACACTTCGACCGCAGACAAGGCATCGGCTGCGAAATCGG
>HF999686.1:14192-53808 GCA_000434215.1 Bacteroides sp. CAG:144 | reverse complement strand
TCGATCCGCAATACGGCAATTCCTCTCCGGGTCAGGTAATCGGCTATACGGGCAAAAGGCCGGTGGCCCGTAAATGAAGCGTCCCTATCCTGCTTGCCAGTTCCCGAAAGGATTACAACAGCCGGTACACGTTTCCGACCATAAGGCCGGGTGAGTGTACCCGACAAAAGAATCGTATCATTGACCGGCACAATGATCTCTTCTTCGATATAGGGATAGGGTGGAACGGGATTTTGCGACCAATAATGCAGCTGTAAGGTATCGACACGTACAAACTTCAAATCATAACTCTTGCCATAAAGAGAAACAACGGCATCGATTTGCTGCCGCGAAGATGCAAAACATCCTTTGAAAACGATTTGTCCCCGATTGAACCGCAAATCGAGCGAATCGCCAGACAGACTCATCGAATCGCAAGCCGCTCTTTCTATCCAGAATTCCGGCAAAGTCAACGCGGTTCCCGGTGCCGTATAATCGGTTTCCAGATAAAAGCGGCGACACCCCTGCTGCCCCTGCCAATTATCGGCAAGTATGCAGAATACAGGTATAGTACAAAGAATAATTACTAAGATCTTTTTCATCGTTCTAAAAAAAGGGGAAGGAGATGTTTTTTCTCCTTCCCCACTCAAATTAAAGTCAAGGTTCAGGTATGAAAAAATTTATTTTATCACCACTTTCTGAGAGAATGTATTTCCTTCGGCATCTACACCTTGTAGGAAATAATAGCCCGATGCAAGCGACGACACGTTTACCGAGCTGCACACAGGTGCGTCGAGAACCAAAACACCTGCGGCATTGTATATTTTAACAGAAGCCGGTGCCGAAAGGTAAAGACAATCGATGGCAGGAGTCGGATAGACTTTAACGGTAGTTGTTTCGACACTCGTCTGAGCTATCGAAGCCGACCATTCGTTATTGAAAGGATTGGCGATGATTTCATTCGATTTTTCCGAAGTTCCGGTCGTGTAAACAACTTTTACAAATAGGGTTACATCTACACCTTCGATACCATCGAGACCTTCGGTCTCACACAGGTAAGTAGGCAAATTGAGGGTAGCGGTAGTCTGGCCGGCAGCTACTTCTTGATAGCTGTACTCCGAGTAATATACATAGTAAGACTTAATCGTCGATTCGGTAACAGGAGCTTCCCAAGACACGGTAACGGGGTAAACCTCCGAACCGTCGACAGTTGTTTTCCCTGCCATGGAAACCACGGTGAAATCGGTAGCCGGTTTCACGCCTTCATCATTGAGTGTTACTGATTTATATTCCGAAATATTTTTCGCCATACCATCAACAATACCCACTACGGCAAATTCATGTGCGCCGTTTAACAAAACTTCGGTCGTATAAGTCGTTGCAGACAACAATTCAGACCACGTATTATCGACCAAAACTTGATAACCGCCGACGGTCGATTCGGGAGCTTTCCATGTGAGGGTAATCACATTCTTAGCAGACTCGGTTATTTGCAAATCTTTCACGACATATTTGGCGTCGTATGTCGTATAGGCATACTCCTCGACCGTTATATAGAGTTGCCCGCGGCTCATCATCGAACTTTCTTTTTTTACCAAATGACCGTTCTCGTAAGTGTATTTCGAGGGTCCTCCATTCTCGGTATATTCCCCGGACGTAGAATTATAGAGATATGCCTGTGTAGAGGTCAATACACCAGAAGTATAGGTATACTCGGTTTTGCTGATGATATTGTAATTCTCCCCCGAAAGGACTTTTTCAACGACAGAAGCGGGAGTTTTATCGGCATTGAACGTATATTCCCATTTACGGTCGTCATACACCTGAGATCCATCTCCATTCATATTTTTACGATTACCGTAATACCCATTTTGATAATCGGAATACTGCGTCATGCCGGTTGCTTCACCATCGGCATTGTAAGAAATTGTTTTCGTCAAATTACCATCAGTGTCATACTCATATACCGTCTTCGATGACAAAGTCGAACCCGAATATGACTTGGCTTCGGAAATCTTATTATCATCGCCATAAGTATACACGGTGCGATTATAAGATGTAAGTACCGTATTAAGGCGACCTTCGGCATCGTACAAGCAAGTTTCCGACAATGAGAAAGGTGGTATAACCGATGCGGTATCGGGATACATCGTAGAACTTTTGGTCGCATAGCCTGTCGCCTCACCGACAGCAGCGGAAACATTGGCAGCGAAAGCCACCGCAGCAACCATGACAAATAGTTTTTTCATCTTTGCTAAATTTTAAGTTGAACAATTATTTATTTTCGTTTTTCAGATATTCTATGACAAAAGATATTTCGTCAACAAGAGCGGAAGGACTTCCGTGATACCCCGTAGAACGGTAACGCAAATATCCGTCGCCGTCGACAATCAATTTCTGGGGTATGCCCGAAAAATGGAAATCTTTACAATAACGGGAATATACCACATCGTTCGACTTCGCTCCCTGCGCGGTATTATCAAGTAATACATTCATATTGAAACCTTTCGATTTCAAGAATTTACGTATTTCGGCTTTATAATCGGGTGCAGTCTCCATCGTCGCTATAAAAAAGAATTCCACATTCTCATCATCGGCATACTTGTCGACAGCCATTTGCATTCCGGGGAAAGAGGCTTTGCAAGGAGCACACCATGTAGCCCAAAAATCGAGCACGAGAATCTTTCCTTTCATTCGGGACAAATCGACTGTATTGCCGTCCAAATCTTTCATGGCAAACAATTCGATAGGAAGTTTTACGATATTCGACTCTATCTCCTCCTGCATCGCTTGAAGATGTGCCGAAGATTTCAACTTCTGCAAATATTCTTCATACCCGTTTTCCGAACCGTTACGCACCTTGTAATCATCTCGAAGCACACCCAACATTTCGGGACCGGCAGCATTGTTTTTCACGCAAGCCTCTATGATAGGAATGATTTCTCCGCGACGCTGTGTACCGTCGAGCATCGAAATATATACGGTATAAAATTCAGCATCGGCATAAGCGAACATCGGCGACAAGCGATCCATGATTTTCATTGCCTCCTCCTTACGCCCCAAGTCGTTCAGCAAACGGGCATGCGTAAATAGAGCAGCTTTGTTCCGTTCCCAAACCATCGCATTCCATTCTCGCGGCGAATAAACTTCGTTCCGATATTCCCGGGGACGATTCATTATCTCCGTCATAATCAACTCGGCATGAGGCATCAATGCATCGGCCTTCATATCACCGTTCCGGTAAGGTATCTGCACCATGTGCCAATAATACGTTGATAAATGTCCGTAAGGAATATCATGTATATACTTATACATCAACGAGTAGTCGTTGTTCCTTACAATCGCATTGTAAATGACCGACTGCATCAGCTTGGCATAGAAAAGGTCTACATTGGGCGAAGATACATTCTCGAAACGAGAAGTGGGGAAACGCTTCAAGAGAGCTTCAAATCCCCGCGTTTTGGCATCGATATCAGATGTCATAAACAGTCTGCGTACCTCTTTGTCCCGGGCAAAAATTCCATCAGGATAATCCGATAACGCCAAAGATTCGATAGAGTCGGACAAACTCTTGTCATGCAGATATTTATTACAAACGGTATAGATATCGAGCAAGGTTTTTTCTGTACGCTTGTCTGCGGGTATCGACATTATATATACAATATCCCTACGGATAATAGAATCGGCTTTTGCCGGATTTTTATGAACGACCCCATCGGCAGCATAGTAAGACACTCGCGGATAATCCATCGGGAAATAACGCAAATCCTGATTACACCAGAACAAAAATACATCGTTGGCTATGCAAGTCGAGTCATTGATATATCCCGGTATCCCGTATTGCTTGTAGGTATATTCGCCCCGGAACAACCCCCAACCGAGATAAGATGACGGGAGATTGCGCCCCAATGAATCTACCGTAAATTGCGAATAGGTATTACGTCCCCCGGTATCGACCTTGTCATCGGCCACGAACTTCAATGTAAGCAAAGCCGCATCGGTGGGTATATCGATAACCGACATCCACAAGTTTCCCGACTTTATCATAGGTGCATCGATAGCCGTCCAACGATAATCGTGCCAAAAATAAGCAACCATATCGACCGCACGAGCCCCTTTCAACTTGGTAAGTTCAGTATTATATGTTACCGTGAGCTTTTTGCCCACCATTGCCTGCTCGGGTATAAATGCAACAGGCGATTGATAGGCTTGTGCCTGCGTCCCTACGGCAACAAGCATCAACATACAAACAAAAAGGATTCTTCTCATAGTCAAGGTATTTTTCAATTATCAAAATTATCTTTCCCCTGCAATTTGATGCAGAGATCGGTTATTTTTCCCATGCCGTCAAAAACATTCACCGGCGCAGCGGCATCGACTTTGCCGAACTCATCGGGTATATCATTATCCATGCGACCGGTATTACGGGCGATTTTAAATTCGTAGATTTTACCTTCCTCTCCGTTCCATGTCGCAACATAGAGATATTTTCCCCGTGTCGTTTCCAAAGACCTCATAATATTCATATCGGGATTCCATATCATCAGAGCCGTTATCTCCTCCCCTTCGGGAAAATCCCGATTGATCTTCTCGCACCTCACGTTCGATCCGCTTATCGAAACGACATATATATCCCTGTCGGTAGCATACATAAGTTGCGTGGCATAGAGACCGAGGTCGTAAAATTTCGCTTTCTCGATGTCGGTCAATGACGTAAGGTCATAAATACGCAGTGCCAAATCGTTCAATTCTTCGTTATACTCCGGAGAACCGTCTTCATCGTAAATCGTTTCTGCCTTATTGAAATCGGCTCGGTAAAGTTCACGGGACGAACCGTCGGTCATCACGGCAAAAGCATGATTGTTGTACCCCTTGCCCAACCAAATAAGATCTTTCCCCACATTATTCACATCGAACGCCGTAGAAACCTGAGGGTCGAAACTCACGATTTCTTCCGTTTCATAAAAAGTCTTGGGTAGACGGACAAAACGCTTCCCGAGTTCATCATAGAAAATAGCCGAAGCCATAGGAAAATTGGCATCGGGAATATAATAATAGGGAGAAACTACTATACGTTCACCTAAATCACTGCTGGGCCGCAAGGGATCGGAGAAAGTATTCGACCACTTTTGAGAAGCCTGATTGTTGATATTATATACCGATCCATCATTGACCAAAATCGTACAATAAGGTGTCTGCCCCTCTCTTTTTACTTTGGATAACTGCAAACGGCTCGGTATATCGTAAAACAATTCGTTTATATCGCACTCGTAAGCGAAATCATATCCCGAAAGCTGCATAAACTCCTCATCGGTAGCAACATACACCCGATTGATAAGTGTCGTATAATTGACCCGCACAGCCGAAACCGCAGCTGCATTTCCCGATAATTTACGATCGAGTATCGAAGATACCACGTTTCTCATATGCTTGTTCTTATCGATCATCACTGCCCCAGCCGTCGCTATATAATCGAAATCGACACCGTCGGCGTCCTGATGCAATGCCAATATACCCGAAACAACACTGGGCTGTACTGTAACGGTATATTTCATTTCATAGGAAGAACCGTCGTTTTTGTTTGTAATATACAGCCTGACGGCATAAGGAGTAGCGCTCGCCGGCGCAGTTATCTGCACATTTAAATTACGTTCGGTCGACAATTCGGTCGTCTCGGTATCGTCTTTTCCCCACGCATCGGAATACATTATCCACCGATACGACAAAGCCGTCTCGGGAAGAGCCGACAATGAAAAGTTTATTTTCGGCTCGATGACAAGCGAATCATACTGGTCGATGACAAAAGAGGTCTTCACACCTACCGTATCGACTGTTATTTCATTTAATTCTTTGTAATCGTAATTGCCCTCATCTTTGTAGCACGACGTAAACAACGCCGGCAAAAGCATGAGACACAGAATAAATTTTTTCATATTCACAAGTATCATTTATCGGGAGCAAAATATATTTCGGTTTTCACTTCGGCATTATCGTCATTGTAAATAGGCCCGTATTGAGCCCGATATTGCGCATAAGCATCATTGAGTTGCGTACAAAAACGTTGAAGCTCAGAGATCGTATATACGCCTTCTTCTTTACCGGCTGTTTCCCGTCCCGCCTGAGGCCAATCGTAAAGGCCCAACACATCGATAGCAAAACGATATTTATTTACATTGTACACCCCGAAATAATAGGGCCAGTTATCGGGTTTCGTCAGAATATCGCCCCACTCCAACGAGAAATCGACACGGTCGTCCACACCGGCAGGAAGCTCGGCATCGGCACTTAATCTCAGATTGAGAGACACCGTATGATCTTTCGTATCGGCCGTGCGATAAAGAATGACCGGCAAATAAGATTCATACGTGCCGGCTTTCAATACTCCGGGCAACAACTTATAATGAGTACCCTCAACAGCCGTAGTCCCATCGGAAACTATATCAGCGGAAAATGTACGGTCATAATCGACGACATATCCCATAAGCCGGACTTTTATCCGAAGGGTGTCTTCCATCAATGCCGAATTTTGCAATGCAAAAGAATAACTTTTCGATGTTACCGCCACATAATCGTTTCCCTGCTTTTTCTGCTCATAAAAATAAACCCGCCCGTCGAGATTATACACCTCACCGTCGTCTTGGCTGCAAGCGCTGCAGAAAGCAATAAAAAGAGATGCCGCAAAAAAATAAAAATTCTTTTTCATAATCGTATCTTATTCGTTTTCGCGCCCGCCGAATTCAATCTCGTCATCGGGCAACGGGAATATATAATCGGGTAATACATAAGTGGTAACAGGAGCTCCATTATTGGAAGACAACACCGGTATCATCTCGTAATCCAAACGTTTGAAATAGAACCAAAGCTGTCCTTCACACGTAAATTCCTTGGCATACTCCTTGTATATTTCATCCGCAATTTCCTCTTTGCTCAACGTTTCGGGCAGAAGAGCGGTATGCCCGCGATGGGTACGCACCGTATTGAGATAACCAACCGCTTCTCCCAATCGGGTCGTCGAATGGGCTGCGCACTCGGCCATTATATAATAGGCTTCGCTCAATCGCATCACCGGAGTACGTTTCAAGAAAGAGGCGTTACCACCCGTAGGCTGTTTCAACTTCGTCGAAAGACGCACATTCGACTGCAATTCCGTCTGATATACATAACGGTAATCGGTAAAGGCCCCGTATACATCGGTTTCGTAAAGCGACTCATACGTTTCTTCGAGCATATACAGTCCGTTATCGGGCGTGAACGATGCGGTATACAACGATTGCAAATCACTGTTATACAAGGCAAAGACCAGTTCTTGGGAAAATACATAATTCTTAGAAGCAACATCGGTCGTAGAGATTTCGGACTCGGGCGTAAATGTAAAAGATTCCTGATTTACGACAACCCGAGCCGCAGCCTCGGCCTTTTCGTAATTGCCCATATAGAGATATACCCGCGCTTGAAGCATCTTGACGGCATAATAATTGAATTTAAACGTCCGATCACGTTCATACGTAACATCATCATCGGGCGAAGCGACCGAACCGGTTATTACAGGATCACACTGCAACTCGCTTTCCGCTATTTCCAAATCGGCCAAAATTTTTGCCAGAACAGCCTCCACCGTGGAAAGGGGTGTTACCTTCTTACTGTTTTCCGTTATATAGGGAATGGCCTTTTCGGTCGGCCCGGCTGCATAGGATTTCCCGAAACAACGCAACAAGTCGAAATGCATCTGGGCACGCAAACCATAAGCCTCTCCTCTTATCAGATGATAATTCCGTCCGGTAAACATTCGCGTATCGGCCTTGTCGACATAGGCTATCAATTCGTTGATATTGGCAATCAGGTTATAGCCGTCTTCCCAAACGGCATTGATACGTGTCTCACTCGACGAAGCGTCATAATCGTATATCACCTCATGGGCATAGGAGTGATTATCGCCCGTAATGCCGGTATAGTACTGTGCCAATACATCGAGCAGACCGAAAGTGAGTTCCTTACCATACAGCGACGACGAAGTCATCGTCAGATAACAACCGGTAAGGGCATCTTTAAATCCCTGCTCGGAACTAAAATTATCTTTGGCTTTTATTTCGGTTTTAGGACTTACGTCAAGCCAATCATTACAAGCCGTCAAAGAGACAAGTACGACAGCCAGTCCGATTTTTGCAATATATCGTTTCATCATTTTTTCTGTTTTTAAAGATTAGAATCGAGCTTGTATTCCGAAAGAAAATGCATGGGCACGGGGATAATCGAGACCTTGCTCTTTCTTTACGGAACTCAACCAAAAAACATCGCTCATATTGAATGTAATCTTAAAGTATTCCATCGGGCTGCGTTTTACCCATTTCATGTTGGAAAAATCATACGAGAGCATGACCGAGGAAAGCATCAACTCGTTGATATCCTCGACAAACCGAGACGTCGGCTTGGTTACCGACTGATCGGTTATACTCTTATATTTGGCCGGAACACCGGGGGTATTCCAGCGGTCGGTAAGCACCCGCTTGTCGACATTCCAGTTTTTGACGTCGGCATTTTCGATTTTCTCGACCAGAGTGCTGTTATATGTCTGTCCGCCCAAACGATAGGTAAACGTAAAACTAAAATCGAAACCGTAGGTCGAAAAATTGGCACCGATATTACCGTTGACTTTGGGCTGAGTATCTCCGCACACGACCTGATCGGCCGCACTCCAATCGAAAGTCGTCGTACCGTCTTTCTTGATGTATATTTCCCGTCCGGTTACCGGATCTATCCCAGCCGACCGCACCGCCCAAATAGCCGTAAGGCTTTGTCCTTCTTCAAAACGGATAGACGGTGTACGCAAATCGTCTTCGGTTGTTGTCGATGACGACTCCTTTGAGGCATCTTGCTCCTCATTTACTTTCTTCAAAGCATTAGAAATTTTGGAGATTTTATTGATATTATGAGCCAGACTGGCAAAAATATTGAGAGATGTACGGGTCTGGTTATAATTGAATACCCGATAGTTGATATTCACCTCCACACCTTTGTTTATCGTCTCGCCCAAATTTTCCTTGTATGTAGAGAATCCCACCGAAGGCGGCAATGTAACATCGCTGAGCAGATTGGTTGTCGTTGCCCAGTAAAGGTCGGCCCGAAGCGAAATCCGATTTATCATGGAGAGGTCGATTCCAATATTACGGTCATACTGTTGTTGCCACTTCAAGTTGTCATTAGCTATACCCATAAGTATGGCTCCCATATCGCCATTGTAGGTACGGTCGGTAATATAGTTGTAGGTAGATATGGCCTGATAGGAATTGAAATTCTGCGAACCGGTATATCCCAACGATGCCCGCAGTTTGCAGTAATCGATGAAATCTACGGCCTGCATAAAACGCTCTTTATGCAGATTCCAACCAATACCTACCGACCAGAAATTTCCCCAGCGCTCGTCGGCTCCGAATTGAGAAGAACCATTGAGGCGATATGACAAGTCGGCCAAATAACGGTTGTCGTACGAGTAGTTGGCCGAGAGAACAAGTCCCGCACTACGGGTCGTGCTTTCCGAACCGGTGGGCTTGCTTCCCACTTTGTATCCGTTACCGAACGAAATGAAATCCATACGGTCGGAAGGGAATCCGACGGCCGTGTTCGACGTCGTTTCGGAATTGGCTTCTTCTATCGTCCATGAAAGGTTGGTATAAAGAAGATGCTTGTTTACCTCTATTGCATACGCCGCACCGATATCGGCGCTCAACGACATTTGGGAACCTTGCGCTTTGGTATATTCTCCTCGCAACAAATAATCGTCGGAGTTGACCGAAATCGAGGCATAATCGGTATGCGAAGCCGGCTTGAATATATCGGAAGAATTTTTCTGTGCCGTCAATCCGAAGCGGGCACGAATGCGGAAATTCTTGAACGCCTCCCACTCCCCGTAAAAATTTTCGGTAATCGTGGTATAACCGGTCTGGTCTTTACTGTTCAAATCGGCATTCAGCAACGGATTGTAAATATCCGAACCATATTGTTTGATCAGCGAACCGTCGGTATTATAAATGCGCCAATAGGGATTCATTTTGGAATAATTACTGAAAGAGCCGTAAGGCGAATTTTTGGCACTGTTATTGTCTATCGATAATTGATTCCTGAAACTCAATGTTTTATAACGATAAGAGAGCGTAACGCCTCCCGAAATCGTTTTACGATCGGACCCTTTCATGACACCGGCAATGTGATTGTAGCCCAAACTGACGGCATAACGCATATCCTCGCTACCGCCATCGATATATACCGAGTGTTTGTTTCCGATGCCGGTACGCAAAGGCTGCGACATCCAATAACTGTCTACACCGCGAGCCACTTCGCGATACAGCTCGTTATATTCTTGTGTGAGACGGGCTTGCTCGTAAGCATTTCCACTCGTATATTTACCAGCCAATACTTCGGCTTGTAACTTTTCCGAAGCGTTGGTCAAGTTATAAGAAGTCAGATCGGGAACCGTAACATCGACCGCTCCGGTATAAGCGATACGCAATCGTCCCGCCTCGGGTTGAACCGTCTCAATAACAACGACTCCATTGGCCGCTTTCGAACCGTAAATGGCTTTGGCGGCAGCATCTTTCAACAACGTAACGCTTTTCACCAAGTTCATATCGAGATCATACACTTTCTCGACCGTGGCCTCGAATCCGTCCAATATAAAAAGCGGCTGATTTGGTGCAGTCTGATACTCCCCTTTCAGGTCGGGAATATTGTTCTGTCCACGCATCTGTATATCGGGCATTCTATTGGGGTCGCTTCCGAAATCGACACTTTCATTTATGACAAACGAAGGGTCTATGTTTTTAAGACTGGACAAGACATTCTGCGTACCCATACGTTTCAACTGATCCTGATTGAAAGTCGAAACAGAGCCGGTAAAACTTTCGGCCTTGCGCACAAACATACCGGTAGCGACAACCTCGGTCGTTTGTAAAGTATTGGTAGAGGGCGACATCTTGACATTGATCTGATCTTTTCCCCGATACTTCACATCAACCGGCTCCATACCTATGCAGGTAAAGCGCAATTCGATAGGTCCTTGCGAGATAGGTACAGAAACGGTATAACGACCGTCGGAAGCCGTCATCACACCGATCTTCGTATTCTTTACCCACACCGCAGCACCGGCAACGGGCTCGCCCGAGGTATCTTCCACAAATCCCGTAATGGTTATTTTCGACTCTCCTCTCACTGCCACAGGTGCTGTATCTTTCTCGACAGACCGACGATACCGCAACGTGATGATATTGCCCTCGACGGTATATTCGAGATCTTTTCCCCGGAATACATTATCCAGCACACGACCGAGATTGGCATTCGTAACATTCACCGTAATAGGCTCGACATAACGTGCTTGCTGCGGGGTATAAATAAAATCGACACCCGTCTGTGAATGTATTTCATCGAAAAAGCGTTTCAATGTAACTCCGTCGAACTGCAACGTAACGACTTTATCACGAGCGTCATCGGCATACCCCGTAAACGGGACAAGTAACAAGCCGACAAGCCATACGAGTTTTTTAATTGAGGTTTTAAGAAACAAGAATCTCATAGTTTTTTATTTGGATATCTCTATTTTATTGCCATTCACTGCGACGTGCACTCCTTGCGTATAGGAAATCGCTCTCATAATGTGCTCTATCGTCTCATAACGACCTACGCTGCCAGTAAATCTCATATTCGCCACCTCATCATCGAGGATCTTTATCTCCACATCGTACCAACGCATCAACTCGGGCACAATGTCGGCAAGACGCTCGTTATCAAATGTAAAACGTCCTTTGGTCCACCCGATATAAGGAGAAACGTCGACATTCGTTACAGAAATCTGTTCGCCACAGACAGCCAACTGCCCGGGTGCGAGGGTTACTTCTTCCCCACCGTCTCCCGACACACCGATACTTCCCGCAACAAGGACGACCTCGGGCGCCTCGTTATAAGCATTGATGTTGAATTTCGTGCCATATTGACGCACGCGCATATTTCCCACTTCTACGACAAACGGTGTATTTTCCCGATGAGAAACTTCGAAATATGCCTCTCCCGTAAGTCGAACCGTACGTTCTTTGTCCGAAAATGTTACGGGAAATCGCAATTGCGATTCGGCATTGATATGCACGCAAGTTCCATCGGCAAGCGTAATGCGATACTCTCCGCCTCGAGGCACGACAATCGTATGGTACTCGACTTTCGTTTTTTTGGCAACGGGCCGATAGGTTATCGCCCCGTTCCCCATTTGAGCCGAGACGGAATCGTCAAGGGCTATCGTTTTCTCTTCTTGTCCGGTCAGTGCCATCTCTGTACCATTATCCATGATGAGTATAGCTTGTGTTGCTCCGGGATCGACCTGCTCGAGCGTAAACTGAGGGGAGTCGGGGGTCTCTTTCTCATAAAGCCATACCGACAGCATCACAAGCGGGACCAAAACAGCAGCATAATACCACACACGACGAGAAAACGGAGAAAACACAGTAGGACGGACATAGCTCAAAAAGCGATGCTTGGCACCCTCGGCATCTACCGCCGCGTAGCGATTGTACTTTTTCACCAAATCGTTGCGACTCTCCAATGTGCGTATAAAATCTCTCCGTCCCGGACTCTCATCGATCCAACGACGTAAAACGATTATTTCTTCTTCGGATATGGTGCCTGATAAATATTTAGCAATAAGCTGTTCGATATATTCCATATATACATTTGTTATCCTCTCTCCTATATAAAGACAACAAATGATACAAATCGAGGTACAAGAAATTCAAAAAAATATCATTATATATTCAGATTTAGCAAAAAGAAAGAAGATTTCCTTTCAAACAAGACTTAACCGAGGTTTAAGATTTCAAAAATCCACATTTCTCCGCCACATGCTGCCAATGAAACAAGGAGTGCTTTATCCAAATTTTCCCGAATAAAGGCCATCGCACGTTTTTTTTGCGTTTTTACCGTCTCGACAGAAAGCGACAACATTCCGGCAATTTCCTCGTTTCTCTTTCCCTCCATATATAATAAAAAAATCTCCCGACAACGAAGCGGTAACTTATCTATCAATTCAAATAAAAGCCGGTAAATCTCTTCCTCATTGACCGATTCTTCTTCAATGGGAGAATAAGCGTGCGCAAGATACTCCATATACTTATCGGCGACACCCTGATGTTTGAGATGATTGAGCGAAGCATTGCGCACGGCATTATAGAGATAAGCGTTAAAAGCTGCATACGAGGCAAACGTCATTTTGTTTTCCCAAATGTTTACGATGATTTCCTGTACGATATCCTCTCCTACGTCTCCGTCTTCGATAAAATTTGCAGCATACACGACCAGTGTACGGTAATAGCGGTCATAGAGTTCCTTATAGGCATCTAATCCCCGCTCGTTTATTCTTCGTATGAATTTTTCGTTATCCACCTATGCCGATTCTATCTGAAACGGCAAAGATATAAATAATTATTTAATCTCGCAGACTTTTATCGGAATCGGTATTTTCTCCTTACTCAATATTGTAATTTATTACAAATTAGGAAAAATGACCACAGCCGGGATATCTCGATAATCTCAATGGTGTTCGATCCTCCACCCAAAAAGAAGAAAACAGAATTTGCAACTCATCTATTTGCAAAATAAATCCAATCGTAACTTTACTCCTTTTTTATTTCTCTCCGCACAACAAAAATTTGCAATTCTCAAATACAAAGACAGTTCCAAAAAAGAAACAAGGCATAAAAAAAGCACTTACATATTGTTGTAAGTGCTTTTTCTCAAATTGTGGTCCCACTTGGGCTTGAACCAAGGACCCCCTGATTATGAGTCAGATGCTCTAACCAACTGAGCTATAGGACCGTTTCCCGTTCTCATTTGTCTTCTTTACAGAAGCTCTCCGGAAAAGCGATGCAATATTACGACATTTTCCCGAAATGACCAAATTTTTTCCTGCTTTTTACTTCATTTTCTTTCATATCGAATATTATGAATGTGAAGATTGTGCTGTATCTGAAAAAGACTTAAACACGATACACTCTATCAATCAGCGAGAAAGAGGAAAACAAAAGTTAATACGACATCAAAAAACATATAGATAATAAAGATTGTGTACTTTTGTTTCGTTTTAAGTAAAGCGATGCAAATTCTCGATAATTCACGACACCTTTCTTCAAAAGGTATGGTTGCGACCATCGGATTCTTTGACGGCGTACATTCGGGACATAAGTCCCTAATCGCCGACGTACTCAAAATAGCAATTCAAAATGGGTTGGCGTCTGGCATCATCACATTCAAGAATCACCCCAAAACCGTCTTGTCGGGCAAGGCCATGCAACTCATCACCTCTACCGAGGAACGACTCAGACGGTTGGCAGCAACCGGTGCCGATTATTGCATATTATTGGATTTTACGCCCCAAATGGCGCAAATGTCGGCACACGACTTCATCGCATTCCTGCACGACAATTATAACATACGACATCTGGTTGTAGGTTATGACCATCGCTTCGGACACAATATCAACGAGACATACGACGATTACTGCCGATACGGCAAAGAACTGGGAGTAACAATTTCGCGATCGGGAGCCTGTATGCCCGAAGGACACAAAGTGAGTTCTTCCATCATACGACGTCTGCTCGGAGAAGGCAGAGTACATGATGCGGCTCTCCTGCTTTCTTATGATTACGAAATAGAGGGGCATGTCGTGGCCGGACATCAATTAGGCCGTCGTATAGGTTTTCCCACTGCCAATATCTCTTGCGACTTTCCCGAAAAAATCATTCCGGCAAACGGTGTATATGCCGTCCGTGTATATCTCGAAGACAATATCGAACGCTGCGGCATGTTAAATATAGGAACCCGTCCCACCGTAAACGGGGAAGACCATGCACGAACCGTCGAAGTCCATATTTTTGATTTCGACAAGTCTATATACAACCAATATATCCGTGTAGAATTCGTAGCATACCTCCGCCCCGAACGCCGCATGGCAGACTTGGACGCTCTGCGCTACCAGTTGTCTCTTGATAAAGAATCGGCACAGGGATTGCTTATCTGACACACATGTAGTCATTAATCATCGAAGGGGGGCTTCCGACATCGAAAGCTCCCCTTCTTATGGTTATACACGATATTTATACTACTTCTTGATAAATAGGTATTTCCCGATTGAGACTTTGATCGAGCGATATGAGCGTTTCGGTCGAGACAACACCGGCTATCTGCTGCACATGGTCATTTATCAAGTGCATAAGGTGTTCGTTGTCACGAGCATAAAGTTTACACAACATCGTATAAGGGCCCGTCGTGAAATGGCACTCTACGACTTCGGGTATTTTTTCGAGTTCGGGCACTACATCTTTATACATCGAACCCTTTTCGAGACGAACTCCGATATAGGTACATGTCGTATATCCCAGTGTTTTGGGATTGACATGGTAACCCGACCCGATAATGACTTTCATATCTATCATTCGCTGAATGCGTTGATGAATAGCTGCTCGGGAAACGCCGCATTTTGCAGCCACGTCTTTCGACGGGATACGGGCGTTGCGCATAATGATTTCAAGAATTTGACGATCGAGATTATCTATCTTTTCCATATATAGTATTTATAATATCAGAATGTCATTTTGCCAACAAAAGTACGTATTTTTCCGGAATTATTATCTTATCTACAAAAAAATATCGGCATTTCTGTCTTTTCTATAATAAATGGTTATAAATCGTATACACATAAAAAATCCCGGAAAAATTTCCGGGATTTTTTATGAATCTTTCCATTTTTATTTTTCGATGCTCAACAATTCTACATCGAATATCATAACGGCATTGGAAGGAACACCTCCGCGACCGCGCACTCCATAACCCAATTCGGACGGAATATAGATCGTATATTTGGCTCCGGGCGACATAAGCATAAGCGCTTCATTAAAACCGGGAACCATTTGACCGATAACCATTTGCACATTATCATTGGCATCGAACTGGGTACCGTCTACAAGTGTTCCTTTGTAATTGACTTTGACACGACTGCCTTGTTTGGGGGTATTGCCTTTACCTTTTTTCACGACTTTATAGAGCAGCCCGCTACCGGTTGCAACAACGCCTTCTTCTTTGGCCTTAGCTGCCAAGAAAGCTTCTCCGTCGGCTTTATTCTGAATGGCCTCGGGCGAAGACGCCAACTTCTTATTTTCTGCTTCCATAGCAATGGTGCGATAAGCGATTTGAGCCGTCATCTGGTTCATCAAAGCGGTCGAATCCTTCTTCAAGGCTGCACAGAAAGCCGCCATATAGGTGTCGTTATCGATCGTTACACCGAGTTGTTCCGACATTTGTTTCAGTTGCTGTTTGATACCCGAAGCAAAAGACAAGCCCAATTCATAAGAAAATGCAGTCGAATCACTGTACAACGCTTTTTTCGCTCCTTTTATAAATTGGTCGATATCGACAGGTTGCCCTAAATTCTGAATACCTGAATTGACATCGGTTCCCGTCAAAACACCGACAGCATATACCAGCGAATCGGACGCATTGGCAAGCTCTTTCACCGGTTTACAGCTACTGTCGCACGAGGTAAGAGATACAGCCGTCATTCCGAGAGCGGCCATCAAACAAATTGCAGTTTTTTTCATTGTTTTCTATATTAAAGTATTTTTATAAGTTCCACGTCGAAAATAAGCGCAGCATTAGGGCCGATCTTATCTCCCGCCCCACGCTCTCCGTAAGCCAAATCGGAAGGTATGAAAAGTTTCCATTTAGAACCTTCGGGCATAAGTTGCAAAGCCTCTACCCAACCGGCAATTACTTGATTTACGCCAAACACGGCAGGCGTACCGCGCTGTACCGAACTATCGAATACCGTACCGTCGATAAGGGTTCCATGATAATGACATTGTACCTTATCGGTTGCTGCCGGACGACGACCGGCACCTTCTTTCAATACCTCATATTGCAATCCGCTGGGCAAGGTTACGACTCCGGCACGTTTTTTATTTTCCTCCAAAAAGGCTTCTCCTGCAGCCCGATTTTTTTCATTGAGTTCCTGCTGCAAATGGGTAAAATATTCATTGATGACTTGCTTTGCCTCATCATAGGTCATTTCGGGTTTTGCTCCTTCAAAAACAGCTTGCACACCACGTGTAAAATCCTCTACCGTCAAGGTTTCGATCCCCGATGCCTTGAAATTATTTCCCATACTCAACCCCAAGGCATAGCTCAACTTATCCATGTATTTTTCCTTTATATTATAAATCGACATAAAAAAGTTTCTCCCAAAAGAAGAAACTCTGGCGAAGATATAGCTTTTATTACAGAGTTTCTCTTTTTTGAAGCAAAAAAAACATTAATTTTGCCATAAATGACGGGGGGCATTCCTCGCATGACGACATTTTACCAAGTTATATCGGAATTATGGAAAATAAAAAACGTCTGGTCGTGCTTACCGGAGCCGGAATGAGCGCCGAAAGCGGGTTGGCCGTGTTTCGCGGCAGCAACGGATTATGGTCGGGATATCGAATAGAAGATGTCGCAACTCCCGAAGGTTGGATACGTAACCCGCAACAAGTACTGGACTTCTACAACGCCCGTCGACGCGAACTGTTGACGGTAAAACCGAATGACGGGCATAAAGGGCTGGCCGCTCTCGAAACAGACTTCGACGTGCGCATTATTACTCAAAACGTCGATAACCTGCACGAACAAGCCGGCAGCCGCCACATCATACATTTGCACGGAGAATTGATGAAAGTCAGGTCGTCCCGATACGAAAACCTCATCTACGACGTATCTCCTGACCATATCGACACCCATATCGGAGATTTGTGCGAAAAAGGATATCAACTGCGCCCGCATATCGTATGGTTCGGCGAAGCTGTTCCTCTTATCGAATCTGCTATCGAAGAGGTAGAAAAAGCCGATATTTTTGTTGTGATAGGAACTTCTCTGAACGTATATCCCGCTGCTGGACTATTGCGTTATGTACGAAACGGAATACCGGTGTTTCTCATCGATCCCAATCCCGTAAACGATGCAAGCGGCCGTGTTACGCACGTCATACAAAAGGGGGCAGGCGAAGGTGTAAAAGAGTTGACAAAAATTCTAAAAGCCGGGCTTTAACGCAAATAAAACATTGACAATAAAATCGTTGAATTTCAACTTTTTACAATTATCCTCCAATACATAGACGACATAATTCCTCCTATTTCTAAAACAAAGCCCCATGTTAGTAAACATGGGGCTTTGTTTTTCCTAAGATTGTCGGAGAAATTCAAATATGTACCGACAACTTACCTACGTAGGGTATCAGAACCAACGCACGTAAGAGAAATCCTGACGATGAGGCAGATCGGGATTTTTCGGGAAAAGACGGAACGCATACTTGAAGATTCCTCCTACATTCACATCGTAACTCAAAGCATAGGTCACCAAATCGCCATCGGTTTTCACCTGATTCATCTCGGTTACGACATAGGGTTGTTGCTGACCGTCGATAACCTGAGATACAACCAGTTCCACACCCAGACAATCGGGCAATCCTTTGCGGTCGATGGTTACCGAAATGTCATAGGTCTCTCCTGCACAAGATTTATACAATAGATCTTCGGGAAGATTTATCTCTTTTATTTCAATCTCGTCCCATTTGTCAACAACCATTTGTTTCCATGCAGCAATTTCTTTTGCTTTTTTATAATTGTCGGCAACCAAAAGTTTCGATCGTTTAGCCTCTTTACTGTAAAAACGTTCGATATAATCTTCGAGCATACGTTTCATGGTAAACTCAGGAGCGATTTGCGCAATCGAATTTTTGATATACTGTATCCACTCGGGCGAATAGCCTTTGCTGTTCTTCGCAAAATAAAGCGGAACGATTTGATTTTCGAGCATCGCATAGATGGTAGCCGCATCGAGTTGATCCTGATTGCCTTGCTCTTGGAAGGTACGTTTATCGGTCAATGCCCAACCAGCACCTTCTTTATAGCCTTCATACCACCAGCCGTCAAGTACCGAGAAATTGAGGACACCATTCATTTCGGCTTTCTCACCCGATGTACCCGATGCTTCGAGGGGACGGGTCGGCGTATTCAGCCAAATATCCACTCCCGAAACCAAACGTTTTGCCACCTTCATATCGTAATTTTCGAGGAAAATAATTTTTCCGAGGAACTCGGGGCGTCGAGATATCTCGACGATACGTTTGATAAGATCCTGCCCCGCACCATCTGCCGGATGGGCTTTACCCGAGAAAATAAACTGCACGGGATATTGGGGATTGTTTACAATCTTAGACAACCGATCGAGATCGGTAAAGAGCAAATGTGCACGCTTGTACGTTGCAAAACGGCGGGCAAAACCAATAAGAAGCGCATTGGGATTGATACGTTCGATAATAGACACAACACGGGAAGGATCTCCTTGATTCTTGATCCACTTATCCCGGAATTCGCTACGTACAAAATCGATGAGTTTATTTTTCATCATCTGACGCATATTCCAAATGTCTTCATCGGGAACATCATAGATTTTCTGCCAAAGCGCACGGTCATTTTGGTGAGTCAAGAATTCCTCTCCCAAATGTTTTACATAAAATTCTTTCCATTCCGAAGCAGCCCACGTAGGCATGTGTACCCCGTTGGTTACATAACTTACATGCAACTCATCGGGCGAATAACCTTTCCAGATAGGCTGGAACATACGTTGCGATACCTTGCCGTGCAACCAGCTGACACCGTTGACTTCCTGACAAGTGTTGCAGGCAAACACGCTCATACAGAACTTTTCGCCGGATCCGGGATTCTCGCGTCCCAAATCCATCAACTCACCGAAAGAGATACCGAGTTTGGCAGGAAACTCTCCCATATATTTGCCGAAGAGAGACTCATCGAAATAGTCGTGTCCGGCAGGAACAGGCGTATGCACGGTATAAAGAGAAGAAGCTCGTACAACCTCCAATGCCTCGGCAAAAGAGAGCTTCTCGTCTTGTATATAATCGACCAGACGCTGTACATTGATAAGCGCCGCATGGCCTTCATTGCAATGATACACATCTTTCTTTATACCCAGACGTTTGAGCATGAGAATACCGCCGATACCGAGCAGATACTCCTGCTTCATGCGGTTTTCCCAATCCCCGCCATAAAGCTGGTAAGTGATAGAACGGTCGAACTCGCTGTTAAGTTCCAAATCGGTATCCATCAGATACAACGATACACGTCCTACATTCACGCGCCAAATATTGGCATATACGATGCGGCCGGGATAAGGAACTTCGAGTATAATGGGGTGTCCGTTTTCATCGACAACCTGTTCGATGGGAAGCTGGTTGAAATTCTGGGGTTCATAGTTGGCCAACTGCTGACCATCCATCGAGAGAGTCTGGGTAAAATAGCCGTAACGATAAAGGAAACCCACGGCAACCATGTCGATATTGCTGTCGCTGGCTTCTTTTAAATAGTCGCCGGCCAAAATACCCAAACCACCGGAATATATTTTCAAGACATTGGCCAAACCGTATTCCATGCTGAAATAAGCAACGGAAGGCAAATTGCCTTTGGGTTTCTCGTCGATATATTTACGGAATTTTTCATACTGTGCATTGATCGTATACATCATGGATTTATCGGCCACGATTTCTTCCAGACGCTCATAACTGACCCGATTGAGCAACATCACGGGATTGCCATTGACAGCTTTCCATATTTCAGGATCGATCGATTTGAACATGGAAAGGGCCTCGTTGTTCCAAACCCACCAAATGTTACGGGCCATTTCCTGTAATATATTCAGTTGTGCCGGCATACGCGACTCAACTGTAATATCTCGCCATACAGGAGTATTGGCATTACTTACTTGTACTTTCATAAGCTTATTAGTTTGGTAATGATTATTTTATAGAATTATTTTTCTTCGATATCGCTTTCTTCCTCTGTACCCTCCGGTACGACCGCATTCTGTTGCTCTGCAAGGCGGCGTAAAGCTATATCGTAAGCTTTTCGATAATAATTGATAAAATGGCTCCATAAGGCCTCCGATGCCGTATTCTGAGCCGACTGGCTCATAAGAAGCCGCGTCGATTTATCGGTAGAGGCCAACCACCGTATCGTATCGGAAAGGTTCTCGGCGACATCGACGAAATTGAAATCGGTACGATGCAACACGGCAACCCCTTTTCCTTCGAGACCGTAATTGGCCATGTTTTTTATCCACATACCGAAACCCGAAAGATCGGTCGTTACGGAGGGAACACCGAAAGCGATGCTTTCGAGCGGCGTATATCCCCACGGTTCGTAATACGAAGGGAACGCCGTCGCATCGAAACCTATCAACGTATCGTAATAGGTCAAATCGACGATACCGTCATTTCCTGTCAGATACGAAGGGACAAATATGATTTTGAGTTTGGACTCGGGCTTTTGAGGAAATCCGCAATAGCGTATCTGATTCACCACCTTATCCTCTGCCATATTATGCAACGTATGGGTTATATAGGGATCGGGCAAAGGCGTCCGATAAGATTCACCGCTAGCCAAACGTTCCAACAAATCGGCACGAGGCTCGTTCACCCATGCCGGAACCAATACGAATGCGATGATTTCCCGTTCGCCATCATAATGCAAACGCAAACGGTTCAAGGCATCGACATACATATCGATACCCTTATTCTTGAACTCGTATCGTCCCGACGTAGCAATCAATACAGCATCGTCGGGAGCTTCATACCCGACAAGAACCGAAGCTATATGCAATAATTTTTTTCTTGCTGCCGCTCTTTTCTTTTCAAACAATTCTCCTTTCGGCACGAAGTCGGCCTCGAAGCCGTTAGGTGTAACGACGTCGGGAGTTTTCTCGAGCAGCTGAGTACACTCCGCAGCAGTAACATCGCTCACCGTCGTAAAAGCATGAGCAAAGTGTGCCGCCTGACGCTCGACCGAGTGTTTTGCTTCCATATTCAACTCCTCGGCCATTTGCGTTCCATTATACCCGAAAAGATAGCCATATAGAGGCTTGTTATTTCCGGCAATCGAACGCCCTATCGATGTGGCATGTGTCGTAAACACAGTTGCAACAGAGGGAAGTGAACGACGTAAATAAAGTAATCCCATACCGGTCTGCCACTCATCGAAATGAGCGATGACTTTATATTTCTCCCCGCCGATATAGTGATAATAGTGTTCTATAACCTGCGCTGCCGCACAAGCAAACATACAGGAATCATCATAATCGCCGTAAGCATGCAGCGATTTTACACCGAATGCGTTCCACATATCGGTATATATATCATTGCGTCGAGAGAACAAATCCTGATAATCGACCAATATGACAACCGGTTTTCCGGGTATGTTCCAACGTCCCACACGCACTTTCAGCCCCTCTTTCAATGCTTTGGCTTTCCATGCTTTCAACAACGTATGAGATTCGGTAAAATAAGGAGAAGGGGCGGCTTTCCATACATCGGGGCCAATAAATATATTCTTATCCTTATTGATCTTTTGCAGCGTATGGGCCTTTGTCGATAATACGGTGTATATACCTCCTACCAGATTACAGACTTCCCAGCTAACTTCAAACAGATAATCGGGATAGAGTAGACTTTTCTCTGTCATAAGAAATTATTAAAAACCGTTTCTAGTTATGTAGTGCAGACCTCTAAAAAGTCCATGCAAAGTTACGGAAAAATTTTTATATGAAAGGATTTTTAGAAGTCTTATTTTTCATATACTATTGTGTAGCAAAAAAATATGGAATTTACATAGAAGATACATTTTTCAGAAATTCCCTTCTTCCATACTCCCCTAAACAGCCTCGCAAAAACAGAAAATCTCGGGGCACTCAGCAAAAACAGCTGTTTCCTCTGTCATCGAAATTTTACAATTCCGACACTCTGTTGTCATTCTTTTGCCACACCGGTGAAACACAAAACGGGTTCTTTTGTACATCATTTTTAACAAAAACCATCAAACATGAAAAAAAGATTTTATTCTCTACTTTTCTCGCTTCTATTGTGCGGGAATCTCGTATCATCGGCATCGGTGTCCATTACGGGGAAAAGCCGCGTGCAAACCGGCGACACGACGGAATACTCCGTAAACCCCGAAACCGACATCACTTCTTATGTATGGAAAGCGCCAAAGGGTTGCCGCATTATCGACGGTCAAGGTTCACCAACCATAAAATTGGCCTCGACCTTCTTATCGCAAGATAGCCCGCTGACGCTTATCCGGGGAAAAAACGACAACTCGACCGATACTTCAAGCATCGATATTTCTTTCGTCCACCGCATTGCCCGTATCTCCGATCATTCCATCTCGGCCGGAGACAGCATATCTATCAACGGCACCTACTATAAAGATGCGGATATTTACTATGAACCTCTGTCGGACGGAGACGGTGAATATCAACAGGTAACAGCACACCGGCTGACGGTTGTTCCCGATACTTTTTCGGCATTTACCAAACCCTATCTGCAATCGGTTACTTCGTCTTCTATCTGGATCAGTTGGAAGAGCGATAAAGCCGGCACACCGGTCGTTCTGTATGGTACCGATGCAGAAAATCTTTCCTTCCGAAAAGAAGGCTCGTACGAACAACTCTCCGATTCTTATTTTTGGAACTCGGTACAACTCACCGGACTGGAAGCCGAGACTTTTTACTATTATAAAGTTGTATTCAACGATGAAGAAAGCGATGTGTACCGATTCCGCACCATGCAAGAAAAAGGCGACCGCAAACCCATGCGGATTCTACTCATGGGCGACCACCAGATAAAAAGCCGAAGCGGATATGAATGGCTCATGAAAGCCGCCCAAAGAAAAATCGAAGAAAAATATGGAAAAATCGAAGAAAATATCGATATGATCATGAATATCGGCGACCAAGTAGATTTGGGTACACTGGAACAATATGAACATATCCACCTCTTCAAGTCGCAACTCATGTCCCCCTATCTGCCCATCATGACCGCCGTAGGTAACCATGAAACGTATCAAGACCCCGGCATGGCACACTACGCAGCACACTATCATTATGAAGACTTGGAATACAACGGTATAAAAAGCGGAACCGAAAATTATTATGCCTATCAGGCCGGACGTATTCTCTTCATCGTACTCAGCACCGAACATACCGGCGACACACAGAAAGCGTGGGTAAGGAAAGTTATCGATGCCGCAAAAAACGATGATAGCGTAGACTTCATCATCAGTGTCAACCACCGTCCCATACAAGCCGAGCAATACATCGGCGACATATCTTCATGGGTTCGTAACGAAATTATCCCTATACTTTCCGAGACACCCAAACATGTTTTCAATTACGGAGGACATCATCACTTGTACCACAGAGGACAACTGACCGATTATCCTGTGTACCATATCATAAACGGTGCTGCATCATGGGACCAAATGTGGGGTATGTCTTCGGAAAAAGACTATGACGACGTGCAGAAAACAATCGATTATTGGGGATACCAGATATTGGAATTCGATTTCGAACGGAAAGAAATGAAAGCCGAATGTTATGCCATAGGCAATAAAGAGCTGGTCGTCGATAATATCCTCATCGACTCATTCCACCGGATATTGGGAAAAGCAGCTCCTCAAAAACCCGAAATCGCAGAAACACCCGATACCATCTCATTGCCTTATATGTTCAAAGGAAGCCCCTATTACACCTCAACAGACGAAGTATTGAATAGCGTACAGTTCCAATTTTCCCTTTCACCGGATTTCTCCACCATCGAACTCGACAAGGTACAGGACGTCGAAAATCTCTATGGTTCGACCGGATCTCCCTGGCATACGCCCATCGACCTGAATGAAGGAAAAGACATAACCTGTTTCACTGTCGAGAAAAACAAACTGAAAAATGGTGTCTATTACATACGTACCCGCTATCGCGACGCCAACATGGAATGGTCGGAGTGGTCGGAAAGCCGTAAATTCACGGTTACGGGAAGTATAGACGGAGACCCGTCTATCTCGATGGAAAAGAACACATTCGCACCGGGAGAAAAGATAGAGGTTCTTTACCAATATGCACCCGAAGGCCAGAACGCATGGATAGGCATCTATCATAAAGGGAAAAATCCCGATGTCAGCGGTCCTTCTACCCGATGGGAGTACACTTCGGGCCAATCGGGGAAATTCACTTTTACGCTCGATTCTCCCGATGAATACTACGCTGTACTTTTCAACGACGAAGGCTATACCGAAATAAGTGAACGCATCGCGTTCTATGTCGGCAGCATACCCGAACTCAGCATCGAAAAAAGCAGTTACCAGGAGGGAGAAGGCATAAAAGTAAACTTCAAGAATGCACCCGGCCTCGACAACGATTGGATAGGTATTTACAAAATGGGGAAAATTCCGGGCACGGCCGACCTTTCCGACTCATGGGACTACACCGACAAACAAAACTCGGGAGAAATGACCTTAGGTAAAGAGTTGGGCAAAGGATATTATTTCGTCAACTATTTCACACGAGGCGAATACTTCGAGCCGAGAAAACGACTCTATTTCTCGATAGGAGATAAAATATCAAGCGTATGGGCAGAAAAAGATACTTTCGACATTGATGAAGAAATACATATACATTATCAAGACGGACCCGGAACACCGAAAGACTGGGTAGGATTTTTCTTGGAGGGAAAAGATCCCAATAAAGACGAACTGGATGGATTCTATTACACATACGGCGCGACCGAGGGTTACATCACCGTAAAACCGGGAGAGCTTCCTGCCGGGAAATACTTCTGCGCCCTTTACATCAACGACTCCTACGATGAAGTCTCGGAACGTATTTATATCACGATCTCCGATAAATCGGCCAATCGCATCGAAACGGAAAAAGAATCACTCTCCTATATGCTGTCGGGAGGAGTATTGAGTTTGCAGAACAACAGTTACGACACAGCCGAAATTTTCCAGACCACCGGGAAACGGGTTATCCACACCTTTTTGGTGAGTGGAAACAATCGGATCGACATGAATGACTTAGAAAACGGTCTATACATTTTACGCGTAAGCGATAAAGAAAAAGCCCGTTCTTATAAAATCATCTTGAACAAATAAACGTTTATATAAAACTCTTGAAAACCCAGAGAGTCCGGCGGAAAATTTTCTACCGGACTTTTTTTACCCGTACATACACACTATTCTCCAAACAAAGGCCGGCATGGAAAGCAGAAACGAACAGTCATAATGAACTTTATCGAATCATTTCAGGAGCGGCATTCGATGCAACATGTTTCTGAGCCTTATAGCAACACGAGGCATCGGTTCAGCTATCGTAAGCCCTACCAAATCAAAATTTTCAGCTACATTGTTTATCACCCGAACTGTTTCATCGATTTTCATTCCACCCGGAACGACACCCACGGCGGCTATTATTTCGGCCGGGTCGAGCACGTCCATATCGAAATGAACGACCACTTTCGACGCACCGATCGCTTTCAACCACTTTACAACCGCATCGCTGTTTTCGGCAACATCGCCGGGTGAAAGATGTCTAATCCCGTATTGTTCCTGCCTCGTTTTTATCTCGTCCCGCTCCCAATCACGCAACCCCACAAACAAGATTCTCGAAGGATCGATCTTGGTCGGTAATTTCGAAATAATCTTCTCATCGCCATATCCCATACAAGCCGTAACCGCCATCGCATGATACCCCGGGTAAACATCTCCGGGCAATGTGATATCGGGGTGGGCGTCGATCCATACCATCGCTATATCGTTCTCGTATTTATCGGCCAAATATGTAAACGGTACGACACTGACAGAACATTCCCCTCCTAAGGTTACAATTCTGTCGGGATTGCATTCCCGCAGTATATCCAATGCCGCCTCTGTCTGCAAAGCTATAATATCCCTGTCCATGACCCCATCGCACACTTTCCGCTCCCCCGCTTTTGTAGAAATGGGAACGACTCGTATTTCCTGTCCGTTATCGGGCGCAAGGAAATTCAATAGTTCCGCACCCAAATAATATCCCCGGGAAGCCTCATCGGGATCTTTCACCTCGGGAACCAATCCCGCAATGCAAGCCCCCTGCCATTGGGGATAAATCAATCGCAGGGTTGAACTCTTTTTTTCCATACTTATTCCAAACATTAAAAACTACCCTACAAAAATAAATGCCTTTATCTGCTTTTGCAAACAGAGGCAAAATTCCTATTTTCCCCGAACATCGATCCTTGTCCACACTCATTGCTCTAAATAGAAAAAGCCCGGGTGTTCCGGGCTTTTTCTATCAATAACTCTACTTAAAGAACCAATTTAACGGAAGAATGACCATCGACCATCAACAGGTAAGCTCCTGCCGACAATGAAAACGACACGGTATCGCCCACGGCCACCTGTTCACAAAGAGTGCTTCCCGCCAGTGTTACGACACGCACTACCTCTCCCTCGGTAAGACCAGCAACCGTAACGACACCCTGTTGCACAGAGATAGAAAGTACCGGAACTGTCCGCACCTGAGAAAGACCGCTTGTATCGAATCGGCCTTCGGCATCGGAAAGACGGAATTTACCGACCGTTATATTTCCGGCAGAAAGAGTAGGTGCCGAAATTTTCACGAAACGGGTTTCGCTATTCAGATACAATTCTTCATCGAAGGGGAAATCCTTCTCGGTCAAAACCCTTACCGTACGCCAACCAGGAGCTATATCACAATTTCGGGACTCCTGTATTTTCAACTCGACTTTACCCTCTCCACTATAATCAAGTCCCAAATCGAGTATGGAAGAACGTCCATCGAAATAAGCCATGATTTTATCGGACGTCGAGGTCATGACAGCAGCGCTCTCACCTATTTCGCCTGAGGCTTGTACCCAATGTGGATAGTCGTTCTGCGCAGTCTGCACCAAACCACCTACCGTCTCAAACGGAGCAACATCGGTAAACGGTGCAAAATCGAGGGGTAACGATGCCGCCGCTTTTCCATAATGCGTATCACCCTCGGACTTAGCAGCCGGGAAATCGCAAGTTGAGAAAGTTATCTCATCGACAAATGATTTTGTGCCGGTATAGTCGGTCAAAGCCCCTTCGGGAAACGATACCGTGTACTCGGTATTGACGTCCAGTGCCGAATAATTAATCGTCATCGAAGCCCCGGAAGCCGAAATATTTACCTTCTCGTACTGCTCGCCATTAAATGTCGCACCACCGTGATATGCAACAATCTGGTTGAATGTAAAAGATATACTGCCATCGGCATAGCTGATAGATTCTGTTTCGGGCGACGAGACAAGAGTTATCGGTTCATCAGTAGGTTCGGGTATATACTGGTCTATACGAATATCGTTGATATTGAACTTAGCAGCATTGGCATCGATTTTGAATGTTACTTTCGAACCACCCATATACACATATTGAAATTTATAAATCCGCTTTTTGTTTCCTAAGGTAAACGATGCCACATTGGATTCCGTACCATCAACAATAGTGTTCAGTTTGAATGTCTTCGATTTTTTATCATCGGGATTTCCCGCCCATATCGTTATCATACAAGGGCCTTCCACTTCGGGCAGCTGCAAATAACCACCCGATGCAGTAGAATAGAATTGCACGCAACGATCGGTCGCACCGGCATCGGCCTCGGTTGCCGGCCCGTAATCTTTCGACATATCGGACGAATTATTCGCAGCACTCATCGCAACCACCCTGATCGTATTGCCTCCGGCTCCGAATTTCATGCCTCCGACAGTCTTCGACGTATTCTTACCGTTGATGATATTGGTATTTCCCGAAATAGAACCGTAAGCCTTTCTCCAATCTTCGGGCTGGGTATTGAAATCGGTATAGAACAAAATTCCGCCTTCAAAAGCCGTGAACGACCATACTGTACCCGTCGTCGTACCGACATCGTTGGTCGCATCGACACGCCAATAATAGGTTTTATCGGCTTCTACACTCCCATAGCGATATGAAGTAGCAGTAAGCCCGGTTGCCAACGGTTCCAAATTGTCGGGTGATGTTCCCGCATAAACTGCATAGGTAACTTTTCCGTAATACGGTTTCGTTGCATTTTCCCACGTAAAAACAACATCATTGGCCGTCCCTACTTCGGCATCGACAGCCGGAGAGGGATTCTCAGAAAGTTTCGGTGCAGAAGGATCTCCGATGGTTTCGGTCGTCAACGTCGATGTATAGAGAGAATTCACCCCTTCATCGCTATAAGCTTTGAGGCGAAAATAATAAACTGTTTCGGGAATCAGTCCCGAAACAGTATGAGTAGTAACATTGGCAGCAACGCGACCAGCTTCGGTAAATGTTTTGTTATCGGTCGAAATTTCGATGACAAAACCGCTTTCATTATCGGCATTATCGACCCAAGACAATGCAATTGATTCTTTTTCCTGAGCTGTAACTTTCAGCTCCGAAGGATTCTTGATATAGGGATATGCCGAAGTAATGGAAAAAGAGTAATTCTCGATATGGGCATAACCGTTATCAGCAATCGCAACAGCATCGGAAGGATCATTCGGATTCAAACCGTTGGCCAACTCCCATTCATCGGGAATACCGTCGCCATCAGTATCAAGGGGCTTATATCCGCCATAAAGCGTACCCGTACCGCCATGAGGCAAATCCCGCTCGGACGAAATACCATTGGTAGAACCTTTTTTCCCGAATGATTTCAACTCATCGATTAAGTATTGATCTACCTCATCACGCACAGGAAGGCACGGACCAACACTGTCGATAATCCACATGAGAGCCTCCTCGGCCGACATCATATTCGCAATCTCGGGATGTACTTTGGGACGGGAAACGCCATCGAATGTTTCAAGATCGGAGATACGATAACTACCCGAGGCATCATATTCGGCATCGGTCATCTCATGCCCGTTCACCGTACCGTCGGCATCGGTATCATAATAATTACCGGCAGCATAATACTTGAAATTGTCATTACCCCGCGTAAACGCAGCTGTTCCTTTCCACGGACCTTTCATGAAATAGTTGTTCTCGATGTGTGCCCACGAAGGTCCTTCGCTGTCGCCCATGATATAGCAACCGCCACCGCCCCAATTATATACCACGTTATTTACAAACTGGTTCAATCCCTTGACTTTGGGATTACGGGTCTTATTCTCGATATAGAGATTGCGGTAAAGCGTAACGCCACCCTCGGTCTGTATCAAACCACCGCAAGGGTGCGGTTGCAAACCTTGACCGATAATCGAGTTCTGAATGGTAATGTCGGTAGGAACCGTACCTTTTTTGTCCCAGCTTATCGAGAAACACTCGTCCCTTCCCCAAAGGGCCGACAAGTGATCGAATATCATATTTTTCCCGTTAGAGATACCGCATGCATCTTTACCGCTGGTACCGCCTACACCCATACGGAAACGCATATAACGGACAATGATATTGTTTGCACCCGAAAATGATACCCGCTCTCCGTAAACCTGTATGCCTTCTCCGGGAGCCGTCTGTCCCAAAACCGTCAGGTCAGACGAAAATACGAGAGCCGATTTCAATTTTATAACTCCGGAAACATCGAACACAATAATACGACCGGGCTTACTGACAGCGTCCCGCAAAGAACCTTCGCCGCTATCGTTCAAATTCGTTACGTGATAAATAGTGCCACCGCGTCCACCGGTAGCAAAACGCCCGAAACCTTCGGCTCCGGGAAACGCCAAAATGCCCTCGGCATACAAAGGGAGCGAGACAAACAAGCTCAACAGAAGAGCCCACAAAATTGTTGCTGTTTTTTTCATGGTAATCACTTTTTATGTATACTCGTGCAAATATAACATTACATATGCAAAAAACAAGACAACTCTCCACGAAATTATTTTTCCAAAATCTGCTACTTTAATCGCTAATTCCGAAAATTTCTCTACCTTTGTACTTTACGGTTTTATGCGACTCGTTCCAGAGAAACATCTCTCTTTTATTTTCTCGGGAAACAAGCAGACTCGAACCGAATCATGAAAAATAAAAAACTATTATCGACATGGCAAACAAAAGAGATTTAAAACACGAAATCAATTTCATTACAAACGAACTGGTAAACGAATGTCTGTTTCTGAAAGAATATACACAGGAAATGCCTGCAGAAAAATGCGAAAGTCTGATTAACCGCATTCTCGATATTCAAGACGAATATATCCGTCGCACCAATACACCGGACGGAAAAGATTCTCCCAAATTGATAAAGAGCTATTACAAAAAACTGATTCAAGACTTCGATGCTGCCATCGGAGAAGTTTTGAAAGAAATCGGAGAATAATCGGCTGAAATCATTGTTTTTATGAAAAGTAGCCTCTATCGAGGCATTTTACGCCTGTTCGGGTGGAAAGTTGTTGTAACACTGCCCGACTATTCGAAGTGTGTAATCTGCGTGGCTCCTCATACAAGCAACTGGGACTTTATTTTAGGGAAACTCGCCTACGGATCGATAGGCAGGAAAGCCGGTTTCCTGATGAAAAAAGAATGGTTCTTTTTCCCGCTCGGATACTTGTTCCGGGCTATGGGCGGCATTCCGGTCGACAGGAAAAGCTCCTCTTCTCTTACCGACCAATTGGCCGATCGTTTTGAAAAAAACGACCGGCTTGCCATAGCTATCACTCCCGAAGCAACCCGTAAGCCCAACCCCGACTGGAAACTGGGTTTTTATTATACGGCTTTGAAAGCACAAGTCCCCATCGTCCTTGCTTATATCGACTATAAAGACAAGCAAATCGGCCTTACTCAATCTATTATCCCCTCGGGAAATGTAGAGAAAGAGATGACCGAAATAAAAAACTTCTACCGAAACCGGCAGGGAAAACACCCGGAGAATTTTGCCATATAGATATGAACATTTCAATTTTATACCGTTCTTGTTTCATGTTCCAAAATAGGAACGATCTTTTTAAAATACCTATACAAAAGCTAAAATTGTACGGTTACACCGATAGAAGGAACCAACGTTCCGCTATCTAACTTAATGTATTTCATTTTATATTTCTGCTGCTCTATCGGATCATAAGGATTCTCTATAATACCTGTACTCACAGGGACATCGGGCTGCCTCAACTTGCTCATGGTTACATTTTGCAAATCTATATATAAACCAAGAGACCAATTTTTGAAATAAAAATTCTTATCGACTCTCACATCGAGTTGGGCAAAAGCATCGAGTCGCTCACTATTGTACCGGGAATAATCATAATAAGGCCTCCCCTGTACATTCCAAGCCTGCACCAATGACGATTTTTCCACATCATAAGGAGTGTACGGACTCCCCCCTATCGCACTAAGTTTGGCCCCGATACTCCACTGATGGGGTAAATCATACGTTGCACTCACATTGGCGATAAAACGATTATCCCATGCCGAAGCGATGTATGCACTTTTATTATCGTTCCGACATTCACTGCGATAAATCGTGAAAGAAGAAACAGACGAGAGTTTCCCCGATATTTGCCATCTGACCGATAGTTCCGCACCATAAGCACGGCCTTGAGCCGAAGACACCAACCGTTCATTCCCGACAACCCCATAATCGTTTCCTTTACATGACAACGGTATGTTATCGGCCAATGACAAAGGCATGTGATTGTAATATTTGTAAAATCCTTCGAGGGCAATCACCAACTGTTCGCTCCGGCTCCATTCCAGTCCCAAATTAGCATTACTTACCCGCATATATTTCAATGCCTTATTGACGAAATTTCCCTCATTTGTCTTAAAACCAAGTGCCGTATAAGGGGGTAACTGATGATAGATACCCACCGCCGCATTTATCGACCAATCGGGCAGGAAACGATATGAAGCGGAAACATTCGGCGACAGATTTTCCCCAAAACGAGACATCGAGGACGAATAATTGCATGCGTCCACACGTAACCCCAAAGTCGCCGACCACCGATTATCTTTCGACTTATAAAGAGCCGATCCATAAACTCCCCACCCGATAAGCCCCAAACCCGAGACATACTCGGAAAACATTTGTTCGTCTCCATACAACAATTGAAAAACACGATTATGATAATGCGCATAATACGTTTCAGCCCCTTCTGTGAAAGTCCAGCGGTCGGCATAAGTTCGATTTTCGACCCGTATGGAAAATTTTTGTTCCGTAGAATTGAGGTCAAGTGTCAAATTTTCCGGTTCGGAATCATCGTTTCCCTTGTATTTGAGATTCTGATTTCTCAAATAATTATAACCTACTATCAATGACAATACATGCTTTCCCATATAATGGCTGTACGCTGCACCAATGGTAAAAGTCTGTTGCTTGATACGAGGCAAATAACTTAAATAATACTCGGCTTCTTCCCCATCGATCCCCATATTCAGTTTCATATTGTCGATACCTGTCAATCCCAACACAACCAATTCATCGTTCGGGGTAAATTTTGTTTTTATTTTGAACTGCCCATCTACATAATTCGGTAAAAAAGGCAGCCCCAAGAGTTTGAACAAAAGTTGTAAATAAGATTGTCTTACTGAAAACAGATAAGTCGTTTTATCGGAAAAATGTCCAGACCCGCTGAAAGAAACCTCCGATGCCCCCAAAGTAGCTTTGAAACTGTTATCGGCCACATCTCCGTCCCGCAAGCGTATATCCATTACAGAACTCAATGCACCAGCTTTATTTACAGGAAATGCCCCTGTATAAAATTGGACCTCGCGTATCAAGTCGGCATTAAGTATGCTCACCGGCCCACCCGAAGCCCCTTGCGTTGCAAAATGATTGATATTCGGAATCTCTATCCCATCCATATAAAAACGATTTTCCGAAGGCGAACCTCCGCGAACAATCAAATCATTTCTATATCCTATCGGAGAAAAAGAGACACCCGGATAAGAGCGCACTATACGGGATATATCCCGATTGCCACCAGGACTTTTCTCGATTTCCCCCAAACCGATAATCTGCAAACTTACGGGATTGGCCTTTAAACGCCGGAAAGAGATGGCCTGTACGGTAATCCCTTCGAGTTGCGTCTCATCTTCTTCCATTTCCAACTCTATGAAAGGTAATTTTGCCGAGACAATATACTCTTCTGTCAAAAGATTTTTATAACCGATACACGAAGCCGATAAACGGTACACACCGGGCGGAACCAGACGAATGGAGAAAAGGCCAAGAGAATCGGAAGAAGTTGCTTTCCCGGGATATCCGAAAAGAGAAACTCCGGCATAAGGAATCGGTTTCCGGGAAAGTTTACCGATGATACGTCCTTTCACAGTATATGTCTCGGCAGACTGCAACGGAAATAATGATATGGCGAAAAACAGCAAAAATAGAAATCGACCCAACATACATTGTTCTTTCATAACTATAACGGATCCGAATCGTCTGGGTTCATATTACCACACTTAAAAAAAGCGGCAATAAGAATCTAATGAAACACATTCTGAAAAACAAAAATATTCTACCGGCTTATGTCGGTAGAATATATCAAAGGAATATCATGAAAATCAATCGACGACATGGATAGGGGCACCTCCAATAAACGCCGCGACATTTTCTATACATATATCGAGCAACCGTTTACGGGCTTCAAATGTCGCCCAAGCGATATGCGGCGTAAGGAAACTGTTTCGGGCTGTAAGCAGTGGATTGTCTGCCCGCGCCGGTTCCACATCGAGCACATCGGCGCCGAACGCAGCCAGCCTGCTTTCGTTGAGCGCCTCGGCAACAGCAAGCTCATCAATAAGCGGCCCCCGACCGGTATTGATAAGTATGGCCGAAGATTTCATCATTTTCAAGCGGTCTGCATCGACCATGTGGTGCGTTTTTTCTGTAAGCGGACAATGAAGGCTAATGATGTCGCACTCGGAAAACAGCTCATCGAGCGATGCCTTGTGTACATAAGAAGGCAGTTGATCGACCGACTTCGACGTATAGGCATAGACCGATAATCCGAACGCATGAGCAATACGGGCAGTAGCCATGCCCGTATGTCCCAACCCGACGATACCCATACGCTTTCCCGATAATTCGACAAGGGGTGTATCCCAATAACAAAAATCGGCACTGTGTGACCAACGCCCCGACCGGTTTTGCTCGGCATACCTCCCCACTCCATTGGTAATATTCAAAATATGGGCAAATACCATTTGCGCCACCGATTCGGTACTGTATGCCGGGATATTGGTCACCACGATTCCCTGCGCAGCGGCTGCCTTCGTATCAATTATATTATAACCGGTAGCCAATACGCCGATGTACCGCAACGCAGGAAGTTGAGACATGGTCCCAGCGCTAAACGGCACTTTATTGGTAAGTACGATTTCCGCCTCCCGGCAACGTCCGATTATATCTTCGGGTGCCGTCCGATCATAAACAACAAGTTCTCCCCACTTTCCCAGAGCATTCCAAGAAAGGTCTCCGGGATTGACAGAGTATCCATCTAAAATTACGATTTTCATAAAACACCAAATATTAACTAACAACTCTTATCGGCTCTTCTGTCCGAAAAAATATTTCTCTAAAAAAACAAGATCTCATACCTGTCTGCATGATGTAATACAGACGAATCTTCACAGCACAAATGTCGCTCAAAAATTTTTTCCGACAAACGACGATTATCAAAAAATGGTAAAATCGACACAAAAAAGTCGATTTTAAAGTTATGGCCTCCATCGAAAATTTCGATGGAGGCCATAATCTCTTCACATATCACAAATTACAAAAAAACGAGACAAAAACAGGAACGCTCAATTCGATGATAATCCCGTGAAAAATAGCGACAGGTATCATTTCTTTTCCCGAATAACGGACAATCGACGGTAATAAAACATCGATAGAACTTATTCCTGCTACGGAAATAGGGGCTAATCGCCCGAAATATTTCCTAAAAAACGGCGTACCCAATAATGCTATCATTTCCCTAAATATATTGGCCAACAAGGCTATCGTTCCCAATTCCGAGGCCAATTGCAAGCCGACGGAAGGCGTTTTGAACTGGGTAATCAGTATCGAAGACAATGAGTAATAGCCGAATCCGCTCCCGACAGCCAAACAATCGGCCAGACTCCAACGACTCAAAAAGAAACCGGCCAGACAAGAAAAAAGCAGCGTTCCCGATATGGTAGCCACAGGCACCAATAACATTTTGAGCCGTATGCCCTTTACCAACTCTTTCAATTTCTTGTTGCTCCCGATACTGACACCGACCTGTAACAACAAAGCATAAAGCACATACAAAGAAACATCGTGCATATCAGAATGGAATCGACCGGCAACACCGGCCAAACAACCGATACAAAAAAAAGCAATCATGATCAAATTATTTTTCATCGCTGCCTCCTTTCTTGAAAAACAATCGGAACACCATAAGTGAAGCCAGTAGACTTCCCGTAATAGTCAATAGGGCAAATACAATAGCTTGCCCGCCAAAACTCCACAGGTTCTCGACAATCAACGGATTGGAACCGATAGAAAGACCCAAAACAAAAAGCAATAAAAAAATCGTCCAAGAGATACTCTTCTCTACCTTCTGTAAAAAAGATATATTCCTAAATATATACCCGACAATCACGCCGAGAAGTATGACCGATATAACTATGAACATAGACATCTCCTTTTACATAATACGACAAAATGGACAACAAATAGTAGCTGTACCCATTTTTCCTGCAATACCTCTCCGGAATGCAGGACACTCTCAAACAAAAAGGAAATGACAATTTAAATAAAACCGCTGAACCAATGTACACACACCATGAAACTACCGCAACAAGGCGCCTTGCCCCGTAACACGCAATCTGTGCCGTATGTAACTAATAATCGGTTCATTCTCTCTATTATTATGGGACAAAGATAAAACATTTCTGCATATTTTGCAAATAAATATACAAAAATTCATCTAAAAGAATTGTGTTTCCGACAAAGCGAACAGCGACCGATAAAATTCCTCACCAAGCCTGTTTTCCCACCAAAGAATGATTCAACCAAAAAAGGCTTGCCTTTTCAAGAAAGACAAGCCTTTGCAGATTACTGCGGAAGGAGGGGGATTCGAACCCCCGGTACCCATTCGAGTACGTCAGTTTAGCAAACTGGTGGTTTCAGCCACTCACCCATCCTTCCAAGTGATTACTCTCACGATGAGTTCCCTGCCGTAATCGGTGTGCAAATGTACACCACAAATTTGTTTTCTGCAAATATTTTAGGGACAAAATTGACGCGACCTGCTATTTTCGGAACAAAAATTTTTATCTTTGTCCTTGTCAATTTTTTCATCCATAGCAACAGTATGATAATAACCCGTTCAAAAAAAGGGGCTTTGCGTCTTTACCTCGCCATTGGGCTGCTCGTCCTCGTCAATATAGGAATCATCGGTGGTTGCATCATCATCAAACGGTATCGCTTCGACTCTTTTACCGAAAAAGAGTTGACCGTCTACGTGGGAAACCATTTCGATTTGGATTCGATTCTCACACAAATCGACGACAAAGTCCCGTCAGCAAGCGTGAAACGATTGATACGACTCTCCCGTACCAAAGGGTTTCCTCCTTATATATATACGGGCGCTTACCGCATAACCGACGATATGAATGTCGTAGAGGTATATGAGCTGCTTACATCGGGAAACGCATCTCCCATACGCATCACATTCCATAACCTGCGCACCAAAGAAGATTTCGCACGATCTATGTCGCGACAACTCATGCTCTCGCAAGACGAATTGCTTGCTCTTATGAACGACACGAGTTTCTGTCGGGAAAAAGGGTTTACCCCCGAAAACATTCCGGCCATGTTGTTGCCCGATACTTATGACGTATATTGGAACATATCGGCCGAAAGCCTGCTCGACCGCATGGAGCGGGAATATAACCGCTATTGGAACGATGAACGGTTGGAGAAAGCACATAAAGCCGGGCTCAGTCCCATAGAGGTGGCAACCCTCGCCTCTATCGTAGAGGAAGAAACAAATATTGCCGACGAAATGCCGGTCATCGCCGGACTTTACATCAACCGATTGAGAAAAAGAATCCCGCTGCAAGCCGATCCTACCATAAAATTCGCTATCGGAGACTTCGGGGTAAAACGGATTCTTAAAAAACACCTCCGAATAGACTCGCCCTACAATACTTATAAACATTACGGACTCCCGCCGGGACCTATACGCATAGCATCGAAACAAGCAATCGATGCTGTCCTCAATTACCGAAAAAGCAATTATATATATATGTGCGCAAAAGACGACTTGTCGGGCCGGCACAACTTCGCCGCTACTCTCGCCGAACATAACCGCAACGCCCGGAAATACCACAAAGCCCTGAATAAATTGAGAATCATGAAATAAAAAACTTCCGCGATATGGAACACCTCCCGATTATCATCGTACATTGCGGCAACTCTTTCTATTTAGAACCCATTTTGAGACAGAACCGGTATTTCAACCCCGATAACCGTATCTGCCTCATCAGCGATAAATCGACCAGCCGTATCGCCCAGGCCGAGCATTTTCTTATCGACGACTACATGTCCTCGGCCAAAGAGTTCCAAAAGATATACCGCCATTACAGTGTGAATACGGTCGCCTTCGAACTTTTCTGCTTCCAGCGTTGGTTCTGTGTGCTCGATTTTATCAAAGAGCAAAAGATGGAGCACTTCGTCTGTATAGACTCCGACTACCTGCTCTACGAAAGCATCGACAACATCATGCGCCCCTACCTCTCCTACGACATGACGTTACTGGGTACAAGCGGAGCCATGTGCGCACTCTTTTCCCGGGAATCGTTACAACGCTTCTGCGATTTCTGTACTCAGCTCTATACCGAAGAAAAATACCTCACCCTCATACAGGAAATGTACGAGGAGATCAAGAACGTAAAAAAGATAGGAGCAATATCCGACATGACCGCCGTAGAACTGTATCGCCGTTATGTATCGGACAATGTCGTAGACATCGCGGTTCCCCGCCACAAGCTGTGTATGGACCTGCGCCTATGGTCGCCCATAGGATTTGAAACCGAGAGCCGTACCGACCTGATGGGACGCGCTCCCAAAAAGATCTACTGGCGCAATAACCGTCCCTACGGGAAATTCCTTACTCCTACTCCCGAAGCCGATAGCGAAGGTCTGGTCCGTTTCGGCGGATTGCACTTACAGGGCGGGTCGAAACGCATGTTACCTCGTCTGCTCTTGAATAAAAAAGGCGAACTCCGCTATAACCGCTGGACAATTATCCGCTGGTATTTACGACCGGCCGTATTTACACAAGTCTTCTGCAAAGCCTTACGCTGGTATCTTACCCCCAGTGTGATACGTCATCGCATACTCGGGAAGAAAAAACGGTAAATAGTACCTCAAAGAGAGGGGAAAAGAAAACGTGTACAAGAAGAGAGAGATACACAATCCATCGCTAACCGAACAAAATTTCGGTGTTCAGAAGTCTCAAACGGCAACTTTTAGATATTTATAAAAACAAAAAAAATTGATTGTCTCACGACAACCAATCTTTGTTAACCTTAAATTTAATACCATGAAAAACACGGTGCAAATATAGTATATATTCCATTATGATATATTTATAAGGCAAAAAATCTTCTTCGATTTTTGCTTAATTAATATTTATATTTTGAATACGCAATAAAATTCACATTTATTAAAATAAAACCATCTCCTTTCTCGGGAATCGGAATACGATTCCGCATCAGGCCATGCGGTTTTTATAATCCTCATAAGTAAATTC
>HF999686.1:7573-14174 GCA_000434215.1 Bacteroides sp. CAG:144 | reverse complement strand
CCTCATAAGTAAATTCCCGCCATATCGTCAGCTTGTCATCGCTCCCCCACAGAGCCAAAGAGGGATGAGAGATGCCGTTGAACATCGTTGTTTTCACGATCGTGTAATGTATCATGTCTTCGAATACGATACGCTCTCCGACTTCCAATTCATGATCGAACGACCAATCTCCCATATAATCTCCACTCAGACAGGAATTTCCGCCCAAACGGTAGGTCGGTTTCCCGACTGCCGGATCCGAAGCACCGCGTACAACCGGTTTATAGGGCATTTCGAGACAATCGGGCATATGGCACGTAAACGAGACATCGAGAATTGCCGTGCGTATACCGCCATTCTCCACAATATCCACTACGGTCGCCACCAGTACGCCCGTCTGCCAAGCAAAAGCGCTACCGGGTTCGAGTATGACTTCGAGATTGGGATAACGACTTTTGAAATCTTTCAACAACGACACCAAATGCTCCACATCGTATCCTTTACGGGTCATCAGATGTCCCCCGCCCATATTGATCCATTTCAGTCGGGGAAACAGATGTCCGAAACGTTCTTCGACACGCCGCAACGTTTTTTCCAAATCATACGAAGACGACTCGCACAACGTGTGGAAATGCAATCCCTCTATCCCTTCGGGCAACGTATCTCCCAAAACGGCAGCCGTAACACCGAGACGACTTCCCGGAGCACAAGGATTATAAAGCGCCGTTTCCACATCGGAATATTCGGGATTGATGCGCAAACCGCAGGAAACCTTTCGACCCGAGGCCGACACCGCAGGATAATGGTGATAAAACTGCGTCAGCGAATTGAACGTGATGTGGCTGCTATACGAAAGGATTTCGGGAAAATCCTTATCGGTATACACCGGAGCATAGGTATGTGCCGGAGATCCCATCTCCTCGTAAGCGAGACGAGCCTCGAAAAGTGAACTGGCCGTAGAACAAGGTATATATTCCCGCACAATGGGAAAAGCTTTCCACAAGGCAAACGCCTTAAAAGCCAAAATGATATTTACACCCGCCCGTTCTTTGACCGAACGGATAAGGGATAAATTGTCGCGGAACAGACGTTCGTCCAGCACATAACAAGGCGACGGGATCTGGGAAATATCCATCATAATTAACGCAATATTATTTGAGTATGGTAAATTTGGCAAATTTCAACAACAGGTGTTTCTGTCCCACGTGCTCGAATGAGACACCGATTTTACGATTATCGCCTTCGCCCGACATTTCGGTAACCGTTCCTTCCCCGAAACGGTCATGACGGATACGCGCCCCCACGATAAGACCTTCGGGGTCGGAAGCCAGCGGAGCTGCCGATGATGCCGGAGGGTTGGCCGACGACTCGATACGCACCCACTTCTGCCGTGCATATGCTTCGGGGCGAGAAGATGCGGAAGATACAGAAATCCGGGCTGATGGTTCGGTATGAGAAACAGGTCTGCTATCTTCATCCGACCGGTAAGAACGGGAAAGAAATCCCGACGAAAAAGAGGATCGCTCCCGCATATGACTATTTGCCTCGCCATCGGGCAGAATAAGATAAGCCGGATCAATATCCTTGATGAAACGACTGGGCGGAGAGGCCGTCGGTTTACCATTGCGATAACGCGATGCCGCATACGAGAGCAGGCAAGTCTCCTCGGCCCGGGTAATGGCCACATAAAGAAGACGACGTTCTTCCTCCAACTCCCGTGCGGTACCCATAGACATGGCCGCCGGGAAAAGTTCTTCTTCAAGACCGACGACAAACACATGACGGAACTCCAAACCTTTCGAGGCATGTACCGTCATGAGCGTTACCCGGTTATCATCACCGTCTTTATCGCTGTCCTGATCGGTAGCCAACGACACTTCGGCCAAGAAATCGGATAGAGAAACGGCATTTATGCCCTCTTCCTGTCGTAACGAACAAAACTCCTGTATACCGTTGAGCAATTCTTGTACGTTTTCCTGCCGGCTCATATTCTCGGGCGAACGGTCGGCATAAATGTCGGTCATGATACCCGACCGACGTATGACGGCATCGGCAAGGTCATAAGCATTTGCCGCCGCATTCATCTCCACAAAAGAACGTATCAACTCGGCAAATGCCAACAACTTGTTCTGCGTCCCAGTATTTACGCCGAGAGCATACTCCACAGGACGGCTCACAACGTCCCATAAAGAGACTTCATGGGTCTCGGCACAAGCCACGATCTTTGCAACCGTCGTATTCCCTATACCTCTTGCCGGATAATTGATGACGCGTTTCAATGCTTCCTCATCGGCTGGATTTACCGCCAACCGGAAATAGGCTACGACATCTTTGATTTCCTTACGCTGGTAAAACGACTGACCGCCATATATACGGTAAGGGATATTCCGTTTACGCAGTGCTTCCTCGAATATACGCGATTGCGAATTGGTGCGGTAAAGTATGGCGAAATCGGAGTAATCGGAGGCCGTCGCGACACGCATCGTTGCAATACGGTTGGCTATGAGATAGCCCTCCTCAAAATCGGAATAGGCGCTCACGACGGGGATTTTCGTTCCTACGGCATTGTGCGAAAATATATGCTTGGGTATCTGCTCTTTGTTCTTGGCGATAAGGCTGTTTGCCGCCGCAACGATAGTCTGGGTCGAGCGGTAATTCTGTTCGAGCTTGAAGATTCTGAAATCGGGATATTCCTTTTGCAGATTGAGAATATTGCCGATATTGGCCCCCCGGAAAGAATAGATGCTCTGGGCATCGTCTCCCACGACACAGAGCCGGTGATGCGCTTTCACCAACTGATTGACGATAAGATGCTGGGCAAAATTGGTATCCTGATACTCATCGACCAAAACATACCGGAACTGATTCTGATAAAACTCCAACACATCGGGGTGGTCTCGGAAAAGGATATTGGTATAAAGCAACAAATCATCGAAATCCATCGCCCCAGCACGGGCACAACGACTCCAATAAATCTTATATATGTCGCGTATCAACGGACGCTTCGATCGCATATCGGCTTCGATCAAGGCTGCATTTGCCGCATAAGCCGACGGGGTAATAAGTGCATTTTTGGCATTGGAAATAATCGCCTGCACGGTAGCCGGCTTATAGACCTTATCATCGAGCGACATCTCTTTGATGACGGTCTTGATAAGACTACGCGAATCGGACTGGTCGTAAATCGTGAAATCACGAGAAAAGCCTATTCGTTCGGCATTGGTCCGCAATATACGGGAAAATATCGAGTGGAAAGTACCCATCCACAGGCGCGAAGCCGTTGCACCACCTACGACAGAAGCGATGCGTTCTTTCATTTCACGAGCAGCCTTATTGGTAAAAGTCAGCGCGAGAATCTGATACGGTGAATAATCTCCCGAAGCCAACAGATAGGCTATTTTGTAAGTCAACACACGTGTCTTACCCGACCCTGCACCCGCAATCACCAGCGAGGGACCACCACTGTACAATACCGCCTCCCGTTGCTGCTCGTTAAGCTCCTGCAAATAATTCTCTTCCACGCTCTACTTGTTTGTTGCCCGACAAAGGTACGGAGAAAGGGCGAAAAAAACTACCGTCCCCGCAAACTTTATTCTCCGTCGCGGGTTTTATAGATAGAAAAACTTCAAGGAAAAAATTTTTAAGAAAAAAACAGATTTTCCGAGAACTTTTTCTACAAACAAGTGTTTTACTCATGAAGCAAGACAAACAGAGTTTAAAAGTATAGCAGCGCGTGAGCGTAGCTTCTCTAGCACTTAATAAGCATAATGTGATGAATTCAGAACCGGGAGCCTGCGTGAGCAGATTCCCGGTTCGCCTTTTCAGGCGACTACCTCATTTATAGCATTCCAAAGAAGGGATTAATAATTTTTAGGTATTGACACAACAAAAGAATATTTTGAAACTTTGCGTGGATAGAAAAAGGGTATCAAGCCATGCAGATTTCAAAAGAGCATATTCGTAAAAATATTTTACAGACGGCTCAATCCCTATTTTATACAAAAGGATACGCCAAAGTTCCCATGCGAGAAATAGCTTCGAAATCGCATGTGAGTCTCAGTAACATCTACAATTACTACGACAGCAAAGAAAAGATATTCCAAGAAATCGTGCAGCCAGCCATAGATGACTTCAACCGAATCTTAGACGAACATCATGGGAGAAGCGGAACCGATATTATGGAAATGTTCTCGGACGATTATCTACAAAACCTCATCAAAGAGTATTTATCGCTCAATAAACACCGAGACCGCCTGTTCTTGCTGCTGTTCAGGGCACAAGGTACATCATTGGAAAAATTCAAGGACGACTTCTCCGATCGCTCGACAGCCGAAGTAAAAAGATACTTCATACGCATGAAACAAAAATATCCCCAAATAAATATAGATATATCGACTTCACCATTCACCTGCACACGGTATGGATGTTTACCATGCTCGAAGAACTAGTGATGCATCGGAAAGAACCGCAAGAAATAGAAAAAATCGTTACCGAATACATGATTTTCAGTACAACAGGTTGGAAGGAACTTATCAAAGGATAGGTTCCTTCCTTTTTTTGAACAAAATTGAATATTGTTCGTTTTTGAAACAGATAAACAGATGAAAAAAGTTGATTTTAAAAGCATTGTCGCCGAAACGCTACTTATACCGCTCTACATGAGAGCCAAAGAGAGCCGGCGCAAAGATGCCATTTTACGAGACGAAATGGCCGAATATTTGGTAGAAAACATCGAATACGACTACACTCGATTCGATGGGGCGAAAATGAGCGAAATAGGGTGCGTTGTTCGCGGGCGCTACTTCGATGATGCTGTCCGACGTTTTATAGTTTCCCACAAAAATCCTATCGTAGTGAATGTGGGTTGCGGGCTGGACACGCGCTACCAACGTATCGGTAAACAAGAACAGGCTCTTTTTTATGAAATGGATTTACCCGAAGTCATAGAACTTCGTAAAACCCTGATTCCGGAACCGGAAAGAGACAAGTATATAGCCGGCTCTTTATTGGAGAAAAAGTGGATAGACGAATTACGCACTAAATACCCCGAGGGAAATTTCATCTTCGTTATAGAAGGTGTACTGATGTATTTTCACGAAGAACAAGTAAAGGAATTATTATCCCGCCTCGCCATCTGTTTCGGCGGTGGAGAAATATGGTTCGACGTATGCGGAACGATAATGACAAAAGGAGCGGTAAAACCCGACTCTTTGAGGGGACATGAAGCCCAGATACGTTCGGGTATCAGCAACGGGCACATAGTAGAATCCTGGGAACCCCGCCTACAACTTATCGAGCAAGCCATCTATCAGAAATTATACACCCGACGATGGGGTCTCGCCATGCGTATTCTCTCCCACTTTCCCCGACTGAGCTGCCGATTCTCCTCCCTGCTCGGTTATAAGATAAAAATGAACGACACCAAATAAAACCATCAAATGAAACGAATCGTATTGCTACGCCACGGCGAAAGCGAATGGAACCAACAAAACCGGTTTACCGGGTGGATCGACGTAGATCTGAGTGAAAAGGGTATCGTCGAAGCGAACAATGCCGGCATTACCCTGCGAAAAGCAGGCATCACCTTCGATGCTGCTTATACTTCTTACTTGAAAAGAGCTGTCAAAACACTCAATTACGTTCTCGACCGTCTCGATGAAGAGTGGATTCCCGTGTACAAATCATGGAGGCTCAACGAAAAACATTACGGATCCCTACAAGGTCTGAACAAAAGCGAAACGGCCGCCCGCTATGGAGATGAACAAGTACATATCTGGCGGCGGAGTTTCGATATAGCTCCGGCCCCACTCAACGAGAACGACCCGGCTAATCCTTTACACGATCCTCGCTACGCCCTCGTACCACCAGATATGCTCCCGCGTACCGAGTCTCTTAAAGATGCTATAGCCCGCGTCATGCCATATTGGGATTGCGAAATATTTCCCCGCCTTATGAGCTGCGACAATCTATTGGTCGTCGCTCACGGAAACAGTCTGCGGGGTATTGTAAAACACTTAAAAGGAATATCCGACCAAGAAATAGCCAATCTGAATATCCCTACTGCCACACCGTACGTATTCGAATTTGACGACTCATTGCATCTCATAGGCGACCATTACCTCGGAGATCCCGATGAAATACGCAAAAAAGTGGAAGCAGTAACTCAACAGGGAGTTTCTAAAAAACTAAACTACCCGACCGCATAAACGGTCATGTACTATCATCGCATTATTCTTATGAAAACACTAAAAGAACTCATGTACTACATGGGGCAGAGAAAGGCATTATTACCTCTGTCCATATTTCTATCGGTCCTCAGCGAGTTGGCCGGCCTACTGCCTTATATCCTCATCTGGCTTATCGTCAGAGAACTGCTTTCCGACGGGAACTTCGCATCTTCACAACACATTATTTCCTATGCCCGTTGGGCTGCCGGAATGGCCATCGGAGGAATAATACTCTATTTCTTAGCATTGACATGTTCTCACTTAGCTGCATTCCGAGTAGAGTCGAACCTCCGAAAAGAAGCTATGTGCAAAATCGTAAAAATGCCTCTCGGCTTTTTCGACACAAATACCAGCGGACGTATCCGCAAAATCATAGACGATAATGCCAGCATCAC
>HF999686.1:0-7507 GCA_000434215.1 Bacteroides sp. CAG:144 | reverse complement strand
CTATTTTAGTTCCTGCAATAACCATATTACTCATCGGAATATTCAACTGGCAATTGGGTTTGGCATGTATCGTCCCCGTCGTCATCGCCATGTTTATCATGGGATATACCATGAATACCAAAGGCAAAGAGTTTATGCGCGCATACATGACATCACTCGAAGATATGAATACCGAAGCGGTGGAATATGTACGTGGAATACCCGTAGTAAAGGTCTTCCAACAAACCATCTATTCGTTCAAGAACTTTTATAAAAGTATCATGAACTACAACCAAATGGTATCTTCCTATACCGGCATGTGGGAAAAGCCAATGTCTTTTTATACAATCATCATCAACAGTTTTGTATTCTTCCTTACCCCCCTTGCCATACTACTGATAGGAAATACGGGGCATTACACACCGGTATTGCTCGACTTTTTCTTATTTGTCCTCATAACGCCGGTCTTTTCCCAAAGTATCATGAAAAGCATGTACCTAAGCCAAGCATTGGGTCAAGCGCAAGAAGCTCTCGGAAGGCTCAACCGTCTTATCAATTATGAACAATTCTCGACCTCCCATGAGAACGTTTCATCGATGTCAAAATTCGATATTACATTCAGCCATGTATCATTTACTTATCCCGATTGTAAAGAAAAAGCCATTGACGACATCAGTTTTACCATTCTTCAAGGACAGCGGATCGCTCTTGTCGGTGCTTCGGGCAGCGGAAAAACGACAATTGCCCGCCTCATACCCCGTTTCTGGGATACGAAAGAAGGCCAAGTACTCATAGGCGGGACGAATGTAAAAGACATTTCACAGGAAACTTTGATGAAAAACATCTCCTTCGTTTTTCAGAATCCCCGCCTATTCAAAACGACTCTACTCGAAAATATCGCATACGGTAATCCCTACGCCGACGGGGAGGCTATAAACCGGGCCATAGATATGGCACAGTGCAGGGAAATCGTCGACCGATTACCCCAAGGTCTGAATACAAAAATAGGAACAGAAGGTACTTATCTATCGGGAGGAGAGCAGCAGAGAATCGTCTTGGCACGAGCTATTCTTAAAAATGCACCTATCATCGTTCTTGATGAAGCAACGGCTTTTGCTGACCCGGAAAATGAACATAAAATACAAAAAGCGCTAAAAGAATTGACAGCAGGGAAAACGGTTCTCATGATCGCGCACCGGTTATCGAGCATTACCAACGCGGACAATATTATCGTTATCGACAAAGGTAGAATTATGGAACAAGGCACGCATCACGAATTGATCGATAAACACGGCATGTATAGTAAAATGTGGAAAGAATATCAACAATCGGTCAATTGGATTATCGGAAAGGAGGCATCACATGAATAATTTCATAAAAAAACGTTTTGCCTTATCGGAGTTAGGGGCGAAGAATTTTTGTAAAGGAATGTATTGGACGGTCGCACTCGATATCGTATTGATGCTTCCTGCCGTATTTGTATTTCTATTTCTCGACGATTGGCTACACCCGATACTCGACTCTCGAACGACTGCATTACACGGAGTCTGGTACTACTGTTTGCTCGGACTTTCTTTTCTTGCCGTCATGTACATTACAGCCATATTTCAATACCGCAGTACATACATAAGCGTCTATGAGGAAAGTGCCAATCGACGCATTTCGTTGGCAGAAAAACTCAGGAAATTACCTTTAGCATTTTTCGGAGAAAAAAATCTGTCGGATCTCACGTCCACAATCATGGACGATTGTACCGATCTGGAACATACTTTCTCGCACTCGGTACCGCAATTATTCGCGTCTCTCATCAGTATTGTACTGATTGCCGCAGGCTTGGCATTCTACAACTGGCAACTTACACTAGCACTTTTCTGGGTTGTACCCATTGCTTTGGGTATCATTCTCCTATCGAAAAAAAGAATGCGCAAAAGCAATGAAAACAATTATTTAAACAAGCGTGATGTCAGTGAACAGATACAAGAAGGGCTAGAAACTATTCAAGAAATAAAATCATATAATCAGGAAAACGAATATCTGAAAAAACTAAATGATAAAATCGATATTTACGAATGGGTTCTGACCCGAGGCGAGTTGTTTCTCGGCATCTTGGTGAACGGGTCGCAAAGTATCCTGAAACTCGGTCTGGCAAGTGTTATCATCACAGGAGCCACACTGCTTGTATCTAATCGAATCGACCTATTCACTTATTTGGTATTTTTGGTCATCGGCTCCCGTATCTACACCCCTATTCAAGAGGTACTGAACAACCTAGCCGCCTTGTTTTATCTCGATGTTCGTATCGACCGTATGAAAGAGATGGAAGAGCTACCTACCCAACAAGGTAGAACCGATTTCAAACCTGAAAATTACGATATATCTTTCGATAATGTCAATTTCTCCTACGACGGAGGAAGACAAGTTCTGAAAGATGTTTCTTTCCTTGCGAAACAAGGCGAAATGACAGCATTGGTAGGTTCATCGGGAAGCGGAAAAAGTACAGCGGCCAAACTGTCGGCGCGATTCTGGGATATACAATCGGGAAAAATTACTCTGGGAGGAACCGACATAAGCCTTATCGATCCAGAAACGTTACTAAAATATTACTCGGTCGTTTTTCAAGATGTCGTGCTTTTCAATACATCTATTCTCGAAAATATCCGTATCGGGAAACGTGGTGCCACCGATGAAGAGGTAATGTCTGTTGCCCGTCTTGCCCAATGCGACGAATTTGTAAAAAAAATGCCGCATGGTTACCAAACCATCATAGGTGAAAACGGAGAGACACTATCGGGCGGAGAACGACAACGTATCTCCATAGCTCGGGCCCTTTTGAAAGACGCACCTATCGTTTTGCTCGACGAGGCGACAGCCTCTCTCGATGTCGAAAACGAAACGAAAATACAAGCCGCTCTATCGGAACTGGTACGCAACAAAACCGTACTCATTATCGCCCACCGCATGCGCACAATAACACATGCCGACAAAATCGTTGTCCTCGAAGATGGAGCAGTTATAGAAACAGGTTCGCCTGAAACGTTGAAAGGGGAAAACAGTACTTTCGCCCACATGCTTGCTTTGCAAGCAAACAATGAAAAATAAAAATAATCGATGAAAATTATTCTTAGAGAGAAGGGTAAAAACCCTTCTCTCTTCATTTCCATTATTTCTGTAAACGAAGTATTTCTCCTATTTCAATTTCTCTACAAAATTAATTCGTTACATTTGTAAGAATCGGAACATCGGCTGTTTCTGTAAAAAATATAAAACCACAGTCAAGCAACCGGACATATTACAATTCTGCAATATTATGAAGATACTGATCATCGAAGATGAACCCTCCTTACGAGAAATCATGTCGAGGGCATTACGCGAAGACGGATATATCGTCGAAAACGCATCGACTTACACCGAGGCCGACTCGAAAATAGCCGGTTACACTTACGATTGTATTCTTCTCGACATCATGCTGCCCGACGGAAACGGGTTGAAACTACTCGAACACCTGAAAGAGTTGCGCAAACGCGACAATGTGATTATCATCTCGGCTCGCGATTCCCTTGAAGACAAGATACTCGGGCTCGAACTCGGTGCAGACGACTATCTGCCGAAACCATTCCATACGGCCGAACTCAAAGCCCGTATCAAAAGCGTCGTACGCCGCAGCCGCAATGACGGGAACATCGATATCATTCTGGGAAACGTCTCTCTCGACCCCGAAAGTCGCCGGGTAAAAATCGCAGGTAAAGAGATCGAATTGCTAAAAAAAGAATTCGATATACTCCGATTTTTTATGCAACGCCCCAATCATGTCGTAGACAAATCGGTACTTGCCGAAGCCGTATGGGGAGATCATGCCGACCAAGCCGACAACTTCCATTTCGTCTATGCCCAAATGAAGAACCTGCGCCGTAAACTGTCCGAATCGGGAGCCGATATAGAAATAAAGTCGGTATACGGATTCGGATACAAACTGACTCCCCCCGAAACCGAATAACTTCTTCTACCATGAAACTGATCTATCGCATAGCCTTACGACTTTCTCTCTTTTTGGTGCCACTCATGGCTTTATGGGCCACATTATTTTATTTTACGATGGTCGACGAAATAAATGAAGAAGCCGATGACGCTCTCGACGATTACTCCGAAATGATCATTATCCGTATGCTGGCAGGCAGAGAATTGCCCGCACTCAATAGCGGATCGAACAACAGCTACTCGATTGTGCCCGTAGATGAAACGTATGCCGATACCCACCCACATATCAAATACTACGATGCCGAAGTATATATTCCCGAAAAAGAGGAAACCGAACCGGCTCGTATCCTCACTATCATTTTTCAAGATAATGACGAAAACTACTACGAGCTGAAAGTTGCGACTCCAACCTTTGAAAAAGACGATTTACGGCAAGCCATTTTATTCTGGGTCATTCTCCTCTACTTATCATTACTCATAACGACCTTAGCTCTTACCATGTGGGTTTTCCATCGCAGCATGCGTCCCTTGTACGAACTGTTACACTGGCTCGACCGATACACACCGGGTCAAAAAAACAATCCTGTCCCCAACGATACCCATATCAGAGAATTTGCCAAACTCAATACGGCTGCACAAAAAGCCGTAGATCGGGTTGAAAATGCATTTGACCAACAAAAACAATTTATCGGGAATGCATCGCACGAATTACAAACTCCTCTCGCCGTGCTCGGGACCCGCATAGAATGGTTACTCGACCAAACTCAACCCAGCGAAAGACAGACAGAGGAATTGCTAAAAATGCAGCGTTCACTCAGCCACATCATACGCCTGAACAAAACGCTTCTATTGCTTACCAAAATCGAAAACGGACAATTCCCGGAAAACAGCACAATCGATCTCCGGGCAGTAGTCCAAGAACAAACAGATCTATATAATGAGATTTACGCAAGCCGTAATCTTTCTTGTCATGTGAACATTTCGGGAGAATTTACGGTTAAGATGAACGAGTCTTTGGCATCGACGTTGATCAATAACCTACTGAAAAATGCTTTCATACACTCCGAAGCAGGTAGTAAAATAATCATATCGATGCAAGACCAAACATTGACTATAAGTAATGACGGGACGAAACAACTCGATGCTACTCAAATTTTCAATCGTTTTTATCAAGGAGAAAAGAAAGAAGGTTCTACCGGTCTCGGACTCGCCCTTGTAAAAGCCGTATGCAGATATTATCATCTGAATCTCGAATATCGTTTTAATAAGGATCGCCATTATTTTTCGGTAACATGGCCCTAAAACAAAAAAAATCGATTTTTCTACGAAAAAAGTCGGTTATTTCAAATTCTTTTCAAAATCGGATAAGATATTTGTCTCAGAAAACAATATGAAATATGTCTAACCTCTAAAATTAAATGTTATGAAAAAGTTAATGATTCTCTCAGCCATCTTGTTCTCGTTGGGTATTTTCTCCGCAAAAGCCGACAACGACCGCATGATTACCGTAAACCAACTGCCCCAAAAGTCGCAAGAGTTTGTAAAACAACATTTCCCCAATGAGAAAGTGGCATACGCCAAATTCGAACGGGAATTTCTCGACAGCAAATACGAAATCGTATTTACCAACAGTGCTAAAATCGAATTCTTCAAAAACGGAGATTGGAAAGAAGTCGACTGCAAATATTCTACGGTTCCCGCAGCTATCATTCCGCAACAGATTGCAACGTATGTAAAACAAAACTACCCTGATGCATCGATCGTAAAAATAGACCGGGATAAACGTGATTACGAAGTGAAACTGACCAACCGCCTCGAACTGACATTCGACCTGAATTTCAATCTTATCGAGATCGATGACTAATATCATTTCGCGACCTTTGTTATGAAAACGCTCCTTTATATCTCGACTGTGGCTTGTGTAGTATTCGGTCTTTACAGCTGCGACAAAGACGATGACGGTCATATCGCCAACCAACAAGTCAAAAATGCGTTGAAGACCCGATATCCATCGGCCGACCATATTTCTTGGGAAATGAAAAACGGCTATATCGTAGCCGATTTCAAAGCACCTGCGCCACAAAATCCGTCAGGAAAAGATGTTGAATACTCAGCATGGTTCGACCGTAACGGGACGTGGTACATGACCGAAACCGACATTCCGTTCGCACTACTGCCCGATGCTATAAAAGCGACTTTTCAACAAAGCGAATATGCCCGGTGGATCATTGATGATGTGGATATGATAGAGCGCGAAAAATTAGAAACAGTCTACGTCATCGAAGTGGAAGGTTTTGATGCCGGACGTGAAACAGAAGTCGGCTTATATTATTCTACCGATGGTATTCTCATCAAAAAACTCATCGATATAGATAATGATTACGATTACGGCGACTTTATCCCCCCGACACTTAGCGGGAACATCGAATACTATATCGATACCCACTATCCCGGAGCCCGTATCTTGGAAATCGACAAGGAAAACGGAACGACCGAAATCGAAATTATCGATGGGAATGTATGCCGGGAATTGTTATTCGACAGAACAGATAACTGGATACAAACCAAAACAGAAACCGCATATCGGGATATTCCGGCAATAATACAGCAAGCCATTGCCAACTCGATATATGCCTCTTATCGAATCGACGACATCTATCACATAGAAACCTCAACGGCAGAGTATTTCTACATAGAATTTGAAAGCAACGGCCGTGAAGAAAAAGTCAGAATCGATATGCAAGGAAATTTCTTCTAAGTTATCTATTACACTATCAAGGAGTTGCACAGATTAAGTGCAACTCCTATTTCTTTTATCTTTTTCCATAACATAATAAACTGTGGACATTTTCTGTATCGGAGAGAAAAAGAGACCTATTTCCTCTGATATTAAATTATTTACACCGATACTCAAAAAGATAACCGAATGTTCACAACCCACATCCGAACTCCGGCATAGAGAGAATTACTGATACAATAATTTCCTATTCTAAGAAATGGACTCTGTTCTCCTCCAACTTTCTATATCGAGAACTTATTTTTTGCTAAATCGGATTTTCTTATTCACAAATTCTTACCTTTGGAGTATCAAAAAATATCATCTCATGAAAAAATGGATTGCATTACTCATCGGTATCGCTTGCTTATCGACATTGATCATAACCTGCCCTTCGGCCGAGAATCATCGTGAAGCGATAAAAACAGTCTGTAACGAATCTTTGCAAGAAAGCGATAATCTGCTCGTCTCCATGCTGGGCGGTTATCTGCTCGATACAATCGCTCAAGAAATGATCTCAACTCACAATTACTTCATTTTCTCGACCGGATCTATCGGTTACGACGATGAATCACACTTGGCCAGCATCGGCATTCTGGGGCATGTCTTCGTCCTTTTCGATAAAAACGACTTAAATAATATCATAGACCAATTATAACTTTTTCACGCCCCCAATCAAACAGAAAACAGCCCCCGGAATATTTTCCCGGGGGCTGTTTTCTGTTTGATTATTTAACTTATAAGCACATTACCATTTAAACAATTTTTTAGCGGGGA
>HF999685.1:85981-89827 GCA_000434215.1 Bacteroides sp. CAG:144 | reverse complement strand
TTATTCCTGCGAAATCCATCCGTATGTGAGCGAGTTTGGCTATCTTTGCCGCATAAGGTGAGAATTTTGCTCGGAAAAGGTTTTGCTCATTGGTATAACGCATGAAAAATACTATATATATATATATTGTAGCGTTTATTTCTGCCCTGTTTTTTACGGTAGAGATCGAGGCAAAAGATAAATTTGTCGTCGTTATCGATGCCGGACACGGTGGCAATGATCCCGGTGCCGTTGCAAACCGATTGCAAGAAAAGAATATCAATCTCGACATAGCATTGAAGTTGGGTAAAATGATACAACGGAATTGTTCCGATACGAAGGTGATATACACTCGTAGCAAAGATGTTTTTGTAACATTAAAAGGACGCACCGAAATCGGAAACAAAGCCAAAGCCGACCTTTTTATTTCCATACATACCAATTCTGCAAAAAGTACTTCTGCAAAAGGTACGGAAACCTATATATACGGTTTGGAACAGACCGGCATAAATATGGAGGTCGCTAAGCGGGAAAATTCGGTAATTCTCTTGGAGGAAGATTATTCTGCGACTTATCAAGGATATGATCCCAATTCGGTCGAGTCGTTTATTATGTTCGATTTTCAGCAAAATAAGTATTTCGAGCAGAGTATTCATTTTGCATCGATGGTACAGGAGCAATTTCGGGTTTTGGCCAAGCGGCCCGATCGCAGTGTCCGTCAGCAAAATTTGTTGGTGCTCCGTCTTTCGGCGATGCCCAGTATATTGGTGGAAGTTGGATATATCAGTAATCCGTCCGACGCAGCGTTTCTCGGTAAAGATGCCAATCGAACAAAATTGGCAGAATCGATATATCGGGCATTTATCGCGTATAAAGACGAGTGGAATCGAAAAAATCTGTCCGAACATGTCGAGCGTAAGGCTACGGTATCTTCATCGGAAGTGGTATATAAGGTGCAGTTGTTGACCTCGAAAAAGAAACTTTCGTCTAAGGATCCTTGTTTCAAAGGACTATCGCCGATTTCTTACTATGAGGAAAACGGGTGGTATAAATATACCTATGGAGAATCGACCCGGAGAGAGGCATTGTCGAGGAAACTTGCCGAAGCCAAGCGTTATTTTAAAGATGCATATATCGTTTCTTTTAAAAACGGGAAAAAACTTAAATAATCAAGATACTTCAATAATTTAGATATGAAAAAATATTTCTCGAAAGAGGTAAAGATTGCCATTTCGGTTATCGTAAGTGCCGTCATACTTTATTTCGGCATCGAATTTCTGAAAGGTATCAACCTGATGCATCCATCCAATTATTATTATATCCGATATGACAATGTGGCAGGGCTTACTGTATCTACACCTGTTACGGTCGATGGATTTAAAGTGGGGCTTGTGCGTAGCATAGAGTATGATTATGATGCTTACAATGGTGCCGTGGTGGAGGTGATGCTCGATAAGAAATTGAAAGTTCCCGAAGGTAGCAAAGCCGTGCTTCAAGCCGATTTATTGGGTACGGTAACTCTGACGTTGCAGTTGAATAAGTATGTTTCGACCTTTTATTCTCCCGGAGATTATTTGGTGGGAGAATCCGATGCCGGACTTATGGGGAGTGTAGAAGAAGAACTGTTGCCGTCTTTGGCAGCGATGATTCCCAAGATAGATAGTGTTCTCGATGGCTTGAATACGATCGTTAGGTCTCAGGAGTTGAATACAACACTTGTGAATGTTGCCCAAATATCGGACGACCTACGTACCGCATCGCATCATTTGTCGTTGTTGCTTGCCGATTCTGTTCCGGCTATCGTTTCGGACGTGAAGCGTATAACGAGTCATATCGATGTGTTTACCGCCGAACTTTCCCAAGCGAATATCCGACAGACAATCGAGCATATCGACGAAGTTGTCGTGTCGGTCGATACTCTTATGGCGAAATTGCAACAACCCGATAATACGGTTGGGGCGTTGCTTTCCGACCGTCGGTTATACGAGTCGTTGAATGCGACAGTAATGAGCGCCGATTCGTTGTTGATCGATTTGAGACTCAATCCCAAACGCTATGTCCATTTTTCGCTTTTCGGCGGAAAGAAATGATATTTTCCATTGTTTGGAATGATTCTAAATAATGAAGATGTGTGATGATTTTTCATCACTTGTAAAAAACGCCTTGTATCAAGGCGTTTTTTATCTGTCAAACATTGATTCAGATACGGTGCTTGGAAGTTGGTGGATTCTTATATTGTTGTAAATCAGATCGATGACAATATTTCTATTGGGCCTTTTTGTGTGAAAAACAGTAAAATATAATAGGTTAACTTCCAAGCTGTTGTAACGTTTTTGGAATGCACAATAAAAAAGCGATTTTATTTTTCGGAAAAAGATTTGGATCTTTGTATTTGACTTCTACGATAGAATTTTGTTATAAAAATGAGTATAGATTACGTCTCTTTGTGGGACCGCTGTCTCTCTATCATCAGAGATAATGTTTCGGAAGAACATTACAAGACATGGTTCGAACCGATGCGTGCCGTGAGGTATTCTGATAATGAGTTGACAGTACAAGTTCCGACCCAATTTTTTTATGAGTATCTTGAAGAACATTTTGCCGATATTCTTCAACGTACGTTATTGCGTGTTTTCGGTTCGGGAATACAACTGATGTATAGCATATCGGTTGTAAAAGAACCCAAAGAGACCATTGACTTGCCGGGTGGTGGTACCGGTTCGCCGAAATCGTCGAAAGGGGTTACAGAGCCTACTGAGATAGCGGATCCTTTTAAACAACCTGTTTATAAAGAACTCGATTCGCAATTGAATCCGTATTATAGTTTCGATAATTATTTCTCGGGGTCGAGTAATGTTTTGGCTCGTTCTGCGGGAGAGACGGTAGCTCAAAATCCCGGTAAAACGGCATTTAACCCTTTGTTTCTTTATGGAGAATCGGGTGTAGGTAAAACTCATCTTGTGCAGGCTATCGGAGCGAAAGCTAAGGCTGTAAATCCGAAGGCCCGAGTATTATATCTGTCTTCGCATCTTTTTCAAGTGCAATATACCAATGCCGTGCGTAGTAACTCCGTCAATGATTTTATCAATTTTTACCAAAGCATTGATGTATTGCTCATTGACGATATACAGGATTTGGTTGGGAAAACGGCTACGCAGAATACATTTTTCCATATCTTCAATCACCTTCATCAGACGGGAAAGCAATTGGTATTGACATCCGATCGTCCTCCCGTTTCGCTCGAAGGTATGGAAGAACGTCTTTTGACTCGTTTCAAGTGGGGACTTTCGGCCGAGGTCGAGCGGCCCGATTATGATTTACGGAAAAATATTTTGCTGAACAAGTTGAAAAAAGACGGAATCGTGATTGCCCCCGATGTCGTGGATTTCATAGCTCGGAATGTATCGAATAGCATTCGGGAGTTGGAGGGTATCATTGTTTCGTTGATGGCTCGCTCGATTATCTTGAAAAAAGAAATATCGGTGGAGATGGCCGAGTGTGTATTGGCTTCCAGTATTCAGTTGAAGAAGAAACAGATTACCATAGAACTTATTCAGCAAAAAGTTTGCGATTATTACAATATGGACGTAAAGTTGTTGCAGTCCAAAACTCGTAAACGTGAAATTGCTTTGGCGCGGCAAATATCGATGTATTTGGCTAAAAAATATACCGAATATCCTCTTTCCCATATAGGTAGTCGTTTAGGTGGGAAAGATCATGCCACAGTGCATTATGCTTGTAAGATGATATCTCAACAGGTGGAAATAGATAAGTCTTTACGGGCTCAGGTCGATGAAATAGAACAGTCTTTGAAATCATAGGTGATTTTAGTATATAGAGAAAGGGGCACTGAATATTCAGTGCCCC
>HF999685.1:82196-85947 GCA_000434215.1 Bacteroides sp. CAG:144 | reverse complement strand
CTCTATATACTAAAATTTAAATCCCTGCTCTTTGATGACTTTCAAGAAAACGTCAGAGAAGTGTTCGTTGTTTGTACGTGTGTATCGTACATCTGTGAATACTTGGGCCAAAGTCTCTTTTTTATTTTCGGCTACAAAACCCTTATTGGCGGGGAGTTCCTCTTTTTCTTTATACAATCGGTCTATATCTTCCCGGGTGTAGTCTCGATAATGTTCATGATGTATCATTGCTTCTATGGGTAGGCGTTCTACCTGCTCGGGGATACCGTCGGGGTATCCGACCGTTACAGTAGTTACTGGAACGACGAAGCGGGGAAGTTCCAGTGCTTTTATAATTTGGTCGGCATTATAGGTGGTTGTCCCTAAATAGCAGATTCCCAAACCTTTTGCTTCGGCGGCCGTGCAGAATTGTTGGGCGACGAGTAATGCGTCTATCGATGCGGTGAAGAACGATTGAAAGTTATCATAACCCGGTTTTGCATTGCGGAATTCGCACCACTTGATAAACCGGTTGAAATCGGCGCAAAAAGTCAGTATGACGGGAGCATTTGTTACGCTCGGTTGGTTGAAATGTGCAGGGGCCAACTTTTTTTTATTTTCGTCATCTCGGGTAACGACGACACTGTAAACTTGCATGTTGCCGGTGTTGGATACCCTGAACGCTGCTTCCAGAAGTTCGTTTAATAACTCGTCGGATATATCCTCTTTCTTATACCGGCGGATAGTGCGACGATTTTTGAGAAAGTCTAAGTCCATAAAATATCAATAATATGTTTTTACAAATATACGGTTTATTCGTAAATTATTTCTTGAGCAAGGGGCTTTTTTATGTAGAAATGGAATAGTGATCACTTTTCTCGATAAAATATTTATGGAAAACCTATAAAAGAATCTTGTTTCTTAAAAAAGAAAACTTTTGTTTTTGCGTTTGTGTGTAATGTGTTGATATTCAGTGTTTCGATATGTTAAAATTGAAAATCTGGTAAAATTGTTGATAAATAAATGTGTGAAATATTTGTGCGCTCGAAAGTTTTTCATAAACTTGCAAACACAAAATCCTATCCAAAAAGTCAGAATCGAATACTATCGAAAAAACACAATTAGAAATCCTTTAAATTATACATTCGTGGACTCAAAAAGTTATACTTACGATGAAGCGTTTCAGTCGTCATTGGAATACTTCAAAGGAGATGAATTGGCCGCTCGTGTGTGGGTCAATAAGTATGCATTGAAAGATTCGTTTGGGAATATTTTCGAGAAAAATCCCGAAGATATGCACATGCGGTTGGCCTCGGAGATAGCTCGCATCGAGAGTAATTATCCCAATCCTCTTTCGATGGAGCAACTTATGGATTTGTTCCGGGGATTCAAATATGTCGTTCCTCAGGGAAGTCCCATGAGCGGTATCGGAAATAATTATCAGATCGGGTCGTTATCGAACTGCTTTGTGATAGGTATGGAAGGAAATGCCGACTCGTATGGTGGCGTGATGAAAATCGACGAAGAGCAGGTGCAACTTATGAAACGCCGGGGAGGGGTCGGGCACGATTTGTCCCATATCCGACCCAAAGGGTCGCCGGTAAAAAATTCGGCGTTGACATCGACCGGTTTGGTGCCGTTTATGGAACGCTATTCCAATTCCACCCGTGAGGTTGCCCAAGATGGACGACGCGGGGCATTGATGCTCAGTGTCTCGATAAAACACCCCGATTCGGAGTCGTTTATCGATGCCAAAATGACCGAAGGAAAAGTTACCGGAGCAAATGTCTCGGTGAAAATGACCGACGATTTTATGCAAGCAGCTATCGATGGACGTCCTTATACTCAGCAGTATCCTATATACAGTGATTGCCCGATGGTAACGAAAGAGGTCGATGCTCAGGCCATTTGGAAAAAAATCGTACACAATGCGTGGAAGTCGGCCGAACCCGGAGTTTTGTTTTGGGATACGATTATACGGGAGTCGATACCCGATTGTTATGCCGATTTGGGATTCCGTACCGTTTCCACCAATCCTTGTGGCGAAATACCTCTCTGCCCTTATGATAGCTGCCGTTTGTTGGCGATCAATCTCTACTCTTATGTTGTAAATCCGTTTACTCCGAATGCTTATTTCGATTTCGAACTTTTCCGTGAACATGTTAAATTGGCGCAGCGTATCATGGACGATATCATCGATCTCGAAATGGAAAAAATCGATAAGATCTTGGAGAAGATACATTCCGATCCCGAATCGGAGGAGATAAAGCGTACCGAGATACAACTTTGGGAGAAGATACGGGCCAAGACCTTGAAAGGGCGTCGTACCGGAGTGGGTACTACTGCCGAGGGGGATATGATCGCAGCTATGGGATTGCGTTACGGGACAGAAGAGGCTACATCATTCTCCGAGAATGTGCACAAAGCATTAGCGTTAGCGGCATACCGTTCGTCGGTGGAGATGGCCAAAGAACGCGGGGCATTTGAGGTTTATGATGCGCGTCGGGAAGAAAAAAATCCGTTTGTCAACCGTTTGCGTGAGGCCGATCCCCAGTTGTATGACGATATGGTGAAATGGGGGCGTAGAAATATAGCCTGCCTTACGATTGCTCCTACGGGAACGACCAGCTTGATGACACAGACGACTTCGGGTATCGAGCCCGTGTTTATGCCCGTTTATCGTCGTCGCCGTAAAGTAAATCCGAATGATGCGGACGTGCATGTAGACTATATCGACGAGTCGGGCGATGCATTCGAAGAATATTTAGTTTATCATCATAAGTTCGTTACATGGATGCAGATGAACGGGTATGAAGTGCGAAATAATTATACGCAAGAAGAAATCGATGAAATTATTTCTCGGTCGCCTTATTACAAAGCGACATCGAACGACATCGATTGGATACAAAAGGTGCGTATGCAGGGGCGTGTGCAAAAATGGGTCGACCATTCTATCAGCGTAACGATAAATCTGCCTTCCGATGTTACCGAGGAGTTGGTCGGTAATTTATATGTCGAGGCTTGGCGTTGCGGTTGTAAAGGTTGTACGGTGTATCGCGACGGTTCCCGTTCGGGAGTATTGATTGCTGTTCAGAAAGAGGCTAAAAAAGAGAAAGAAAAAGCATCTGCATCTGTGGCTGTTTCTCCGGCCGACTTGGTACGACCTACCGAGCTCGAAGCCGATGTGGTACGTTTCCAGAATAACAGAGAAAAATGGATTGCCTTTATCGGATTGAAAGACGGCAAGCCATATGAGATATTTACCGGTTTGGCCGATGACGAAGATGGCATACTGATTCCTAAAAACATTACCAAAGGAAAAATTATCAAGGCATACGACGAGAACGGCAATAAGCATTACGATTTCCAGTTCCGGAATAAACGCGGATATAAAACCACGATCGAAGGCCTTTCTGAAAAATTCAATCCCGAGTATTGGAATTATGCCAAGTTGATTTCCGGAGTATTGCGTTACGGAATGCCAATAGAACAAGTGCTGAAACTGGTCGGTTCGTTACAACTGAACAGTGAAAATATCAATACGTGGAAGAACGGTGTGGAACGCGCATTGAAGAAATATATGCCCAATGGCGCTACTGCCAACGGTCAGAAATGCCCTAAATGCGGGCAGGAAACGCTGGTTTATCAAGAGGGTTGTCTGATATGTACGTCTTGTGGAACATCTAAGTGCGGATAATGCGTGTAACGTTTTTTATCGAATATCATACCCGTTGGGGGCAGCAGCTATTCCTGAGTGGTGGGATCGAGGCTC
>HF999685.1:50324-82105 GCA_000434215.1 Bacteroides sp. CAG:144 | reverse complement strand
CAACGATCGATGCCGACGAAGGGTGTACATTTACTTATGGGTATTTGTTGCGCGAAAACGGGGTATGTCGCAAAGAGTGGGGTGGGGAACATTGTTTCCGCCCCACTTTCGGCATTTCTACCTATCGGGTTTATGACGAATGGTTGCAGATAAGTCGCGATCATGCGTTTCTTTCTTCGGCTATCCGACAGAGTGGTATTTTTCGAAAGACTACGGAAAAGGAAAATCCCGCCTCAGCCGTTGGTGTGCGGTTTGAAGTAACAGCTCCTGCACTTTTGCCACAAGAGACGTTGGCTGTTGTCGGCTCGTTTACCAAACAACCGTGGAGTGTCGAAGAGGATTGTCTGATGTCTGATGCACGTTATCCCGTATGGTCTGTTACCCTTCCGCCGGAGATACTGAGATTGCCTGTCGAGTATAAGTTTGTTGTTGTAGACAAGTCTACTCGTCGGATTGTGGCATGGGAGGAAGGAGATAATCGTCGTTTGCCTCTTTGGGTAGAAAGGGCCGGAGAAACGATTGTTGTAAACGGAGGTCATTTACGTCTTTTCCGACCTTTATGGAAAGGGGCGGGTGTTGCCGTTCCCGTGTTTTCTCTGCGTTCGGAGTCGAGTTGGGGAATCGGAGAATTTCTCGATCTCGAAAAAATGGTCGATTGGGCTGTCCTCACAGGGCAACGTTTTATACAGGTTCTGCCTGTCAATGACACTACCATGTGGCATACATGGCTCGATTCTTACCCTTATCGCGCCAACTCGGTATATGCGTTGCACCCGGCCTATTTGCATTTGCCCGCAGTAGGACGTTTGGCCGACGAGAAAGAGATGGCGCGTTTCGAGCAAGAGGCCGCCCGACTGAATGCTCTTCCTGTTGTCGATTACGAGGCTGTAACCCGGTTGAAAAGCGAATATATGCGTGTTCTTTTCCGGGAAATCGGTGCCGATACGCTTGCCTCGTCTTCTTACCGGCGTTTTTTCGATGAGAATAAAAAATGGTTGGTTCCTTATGCCGCATTCTGTTATTTGCGGGATACGTTACATACGCCCATATTTTCGGAATGGGGAGAGTATGCCGAATATGATGAAAGGAAAATAGCGCGTCTTTCCGATGAGGAAAGTGTTGCTTATCCGATTATTGCGGGATACTATTTTCAACAATATCACCTGCATGAACAATTGTTGCGTGTGCGCGGGTATGCCCGAAGCAAAGGCGTCGTATTGAAAGGCGATATACCTATCGGGGTGAGTCGAAACAGTGCTGATGCGTGGGTGGCTCCGTCCTTGTTCAATCTCGATTCTCAGGCAGGTGCTCCACCCGATGATTTTTCCGCTACGGGGCAGAATTGGGGATTTCCTACCTATAATTGGGCAGAGATGGCAAAAGACGGGTATGCATGGTGGAAAGCCCGTTTTACCAAAATGGCGGAATATTTCGATGCTTATCGTATCGACCATATTTTAGGTTTTTTTCGCATTTGGGAAATTCCCGATACGGCAGTCGAAGGATTGCCGGGGCATTTCAATGCCGCTTTGCCGTTTACTCCCGATGATTTGGCCGGATATGATTTTGCATTCGATGAGAAGCGCCATGCCAAGCCATACATTCGGGGATATATGCTTCCCGAAATCTTCGGGATTTATGCCGGAGAGGTCCAAGCAAAATACTTGAAACCGATCGGCAATAATGCTTTCTGTTTGCGGGAAGAAGTCGACAATCAGCAGAAAATAAATACTTTATTGGGTGATATTTATGATGCTAAGGCACAAGTTATAAAAGAAGGGTTGTTCCGGCTTACTGATGAAATTCTTTTTGTTCGCGACCCTTATGCCGCATATGCCTGGCATCCGCGTATCAATGCACAGGATACATACAGTTTCAAGGATTTACCCGCAGATATGCAACGCGATTTCCGGCGTTTGCATGATGATTTCTATTATCATCGGCATGATGAGTTTTGGAGGAACGAAGCACTGAAAAAACTGCCGGCACTTGTTCTTTCGACCGATATGCTTGTCTGCGGAGAAGATTTGGGTATGATACCGCATTGTGTGCCCGATGTGATGAATAGGTTGCAGATTCTCTCGCTAGAAATACAGCGTATGCCCAAAGAACCTTATTGTGAGTTTGGCGATACCCGCAAGTATCCCTATCTTTCGGTTTGTACGACATCGACTCACGATATGTCGGGAATCAGAGGGTGGTGGGAAGAAGACCGCTCTAAAACGCAACGGTACTACAATGTCGTACTGCATCGGGAGGGAGAAGCACCCGAGCAATGTCCTCCGTATATTTGTCAGGAGATTATCAGGCAGCATTTGGAATCTCCGTCGATGTTGGTTATATTGCCTTTGCAGGATTGGTTGTCGGTAAACCTCGATGTTCGAGTTCCCGATCCGTCTGTCGAGCGTATCAATGTACCGTCCGATCCGCGTAATTATTGGCGTTATCGAATGCATTTGACGTTGGAGTCGCTTCTTCGGCAAGATAAGTTGAACGAGACGGTTCGCTTGTTGATTGGCGATTCGCTCCGTCGGTAGAACTTCGGAGTATAAGAAAAAGAATGAAAAATATTCTGTCGGGAGAATTTGTCGGGAAATATAAAAGTGTTATTTTTGCTCAACGATAAAGGATCTGTGCAGTATGAAAGAGCTTATGTCAAAAACGCGGAAAATTCTGGTCGATACGGCTCGGCAATTGTTTGCACAAAAAGGCATAGACAATACAACGATGAATAATATAGCGTTGGCCTCGGGAAAAGGTCGACGTACGTTGTATACTTATTTCAGAAGCAAGACAGAAGTATATCAAGCGGTTATCGAGTCGGAATTATCTCATTTGATACATCAGTTGGGAGATGTTGTAGGTCGGGATTTGCCTCCTGACGAAAAGTTGACTATCTATATTCAGGTGCGGTTCGATGTTTTCAGGGAAACCGTTTTGCGCAATGGGACTTTGAAAGCGGAGTTTTTCAGGGACATACGGAAAGTCGAGATGGCACGGAAAAATATCGATAGGCAGGAACTTGAGTTTTTGGGGCGGATTATCGATGACGGAATAAAAAAAGGTATTTTCAGACCGACGCCTCTTCAACCCACCTCTTGGGTTATACATTGTTGCCTCAAAGGGTTGGAGATACCCTATCTCAAAGGAGTCTTTTCCGATATGGGTTTCGATTCGGGGAAATTGAAAGAATTTATAGCCGACATGACGAAATCTTGTTTGGGATGCGAAAAATATATAACAGAATAACTTTCCATTAAAAAATAGAATTATGAAATTACTTGAAGGAAAAGTAGCCCTTATAACAGGTGCTGCACGTGGTATTGGAAAAGCAATCGCTTTGAAATTCGCCAGTGAAGGAGCAAATATAGCTTTTACCGATTTGGTAATTGACGAAAACGGTAAAGCTACCGAAGCCGAGATTGCGGCTTTGGGAGTAAAGGTAAAAGGCTATGCCTCGAACGCTGCAAATTTTGAAGAAACCGAAAAAGTGGTCAATCAGGTAAAAGAAGATTTCGGATCGGTAGATATTCTGGTAAACAATGCCGGTATTACCAAAGACGGTTTGATGATGCGTATGAGCGAAGCTCAATGGGACGCAGTGATCGCCGTAAATCTCAAATCGGCATTCAACTTTATCCATGCTTGTACCCCCATCATGATGCGTCAGAAATCAGGTAGCATCATCAATATGGCTTCGGTTGTCGGAGTGCATGGAAATGCCGGACAAGCCAATTATTCAGCATCTAAGGCCGGTATGATAGGACTCGCCAAGTCGATCGCCCAAGAATTGGGTTCGCGAGGTGTTCGGGCCAATGCCATTGCTCCGGGATTTATTATTACCGATATGACCGCTAAATTGTCCGACGAGGTGCGGGAAGAGTGGTGTAAGAAAATACCTTTGCGTCGTGGTGGAACTCCCGAAGATGTTGCCAATGTCGCTACGTTCCTGGCCTCGGATATGTCGTCGTATGTATCGGGTCAAGTGATACAGGTCGATGGCGGTATGAATATGTAATTTTTCCCGATGACCGTATTGTACGAAGATAATCACTTGATTATCGTTAATAAAAATACTTCGGAAATCGTTCAGGGCGATAAAACGGGCGATACCCCGTTGAGCGAGACGGTAAAACTTTGGTTGAAAAAGAAATACGACAAACCGGGTAATGTGTTTGTCGGGGTAACGCATCGTCTCGACAGGCCGGTAAGCGGGATTGTCGTTTTGGCTAAAACCAGCAAAGCGTTGGCACGGCTCAATGAGATGTTCCGTAAAGGCGAAGTGAAGAAATCGTATTGGGCGATTGTGCAGACGGTTCCCGAAAAAGAGGCCGATGAGATTACGCATTATCTTGTACGTAACGAGAGACTCAATAAATCTACGGCATGGGAGAATCCACGTCCCGGGGCCAAAGAGGCGACACTCTCGTATCGGGTTGCTGCCCGTAGCGAGAAATATGCGCTTTTGGAGGTAGATCTTAAAACCGGCCGTCATCACCAGATACGTTGTCAGCTTGCAAAAATAGGTTCTCCGATAAAGGGCGATTTGAAATACGGAGCGAAACGCTCCAATCCCGACGGAGGTATATCACTGCATGCAAGACATATACATTTTATACACCCTGTTTCTAAACAAGTTGTCGATGTTACAGCACCCGTACCCGATGACTCTTTGTGGAAGTATTTCGAACAAGCGGTTTCTTCGGGTAGTACCGATTGAAAAAACGGTCTTATGAGACTTATAAAGCGATGTTGCATTTGCAATGTCGCTTTTGTTTTTTATGAAATTTTAGAAACGCCTTTATTGCTTTGTTGGGTATAAGGTTTTATCTTTGTGTAAATAGAATTTTCACTATTTAAATATATAATTATGTTAAGCAAGAAGATGGAAGATGCGCTCAATGCGCAAATTAATGCGGAGTTTTGGTCGGCATATCTTTATTTGTCGATGTCGTCCAATTTTGCAGCACTTGGAAATCCCGGTTTTGCCAATTGGTTTTCTGTTCAGTTCAAAGAAGAACAAGATCACGCCATGATTCTGATCAAGTATATTCTTTCGCGGGGCGGAAAAGTAACGTTGGCTCCCATCGATAAGGTGCAGACCGAGTGGTCGTCTCCTTTGGCTGCATTTGAGGACACACTGGCTCATGAGAAAAAAGTAACCTCTATGATCAATAATCTGTATGCTTTGGCCGAAGAAGAAAAAGACTATGCAACAAAGAGCATGTTGGGATGGTTTATCGATGAGCAAGTCGAGGAAGAAGAAACGGCTCAGGGGTATATCGATGCCTTGAAAATGATTAAAGACAACGGTTTCGGTATCTATACGCTCGATAAGGAGTTGGGAGCACGTACTTATACGCAAGCGGCTCCGTTGGCAGGAAAATAAGTGCCGGTTTTTATCTCTCCAAAGCAAAGTACCCTATCGACTATCGATGGGGTATCTTTTTGTAACAGAGAAACCTATAAAAATGTCGGAGGATAAGAAAAGATAAAGTTTGGATAAAAAACTACAAAAAAATAGCTTTTCATGGGATTTCTTTATACATTTGTATGGTTTGTAAATTAGCCGAAGAATAGATATTTAATTTAAAAACTGTTTATATGAAGACCAATTACGAATTGCGCTATGCTGCGCATCCCAAAGATGCAAAAAATTATGATACAGCACGTTTGCGTGAAGATTTCCTGATTCAGAACCTTTTTGTCGACAATGAGGTGAACATGGTTTATTCCATGTACGATCGCCTTATTGTAGGTGGTGCAAAACCGGTAGGCGAGACCCTTGTCCTTGAAGCTATCGATCCGTTGAAAGCGACTCATTTCCTAAGCCGTCGTGAAATCGGTATTTTCAATGTCGGAGGAGCCGGTCGTGTCAAAGTCGACGGAAAGACCTTTGATTTGGATTTTAAGGAAGCCCTTTATTTGGGCTGTGGTGATCGTACGGTTTCTTTTGAAAGCGTAGATGCCGCTAAACCTGCTAAATTTTATTTCAATTCGGCTCCTGCCCATCGCAACTGTCCCGATAAAAAAGTAACGAAAGCCGATGCTATCGTTGCCGAAATGGGTTCGCTCGAAGGTTCCAATCATAGAAACATCAATAAAATGTTGGTGTGTCAGGTTGTTGAAACCTGTCAGTTGCAAATGGGTATGACCGAACTGCAACCCGGGAGTATTTGGAATACGATGCCGGCCCATACACATAGCCGTCGCATGGAAGCCTATTTCTATTTTGAAATTCCCGAAGGCGACGCTATCTGTCACTTTATGGGAGAACCTACTGAAACACGCCATATATGGATGAAAGGCGAGGAAGCAGTACTTTCGCCTGAATGGTCAATACATTCGGCTGCCGCAACTCATAATTATACCTTTATTTGGGGTATGGGCGGTGAGAATCTCGATTATGGAGATCAAGACTTTTACAAATATACGGAATTGAGATAATAACCCTTTTAAACTTAAAGAATATGGTAAATTTTTCATTAGAAGGAAAAATTGCTCTTGTAACGGGAGCTTCTTATGGTATCGGATTTGCAATTGCCAGCGGATTTGCCAAGGCCGGTGCTACCATCGTTTTCAACGATATCAAACAAGAATTGGTAGATAAAGGTCTTGCCGCTTATCAAGAAGCCGGCATCAAGGCTCACGGATATGTGTGCGACGTTACCAATGAAGAACAGGTCAATGCATTGGTCGCACAAATAGAAAAAGAAGTCGGGGCGATCGATATTTTGGTAAACAATGCCGGTATCATCAAACGCATACCCATGATCGAGATGTCTGCTGCCGAGTTCCGTCAGGTAATAGATGTCGATCTGAACGCACCTTTTATTGTCGCTAAGGCTGTCATTCCCGGAATGATAAAAAAAGGACATGGTAAAATTATCAATATCTGCTCGATGATGAGTGAATTGGGACGTGAAACCGTTTCGGCTTATGCAGCAGCAAAAGGCGGTTTGAAAATGCTGACCCGTAATATTGCATCGGAATACGGCGAATACAATATTCAGTGTAACGGTATAGGCCCGGGTTACATCGCTACTCCTCAGACTGCGCCGTTGCGTGAACGTCAGGCCGATGGTTCACGTCATCCTTTCGATGCATTTATCGTTGCTAAAACCCCTGCTGCCCGTTGGGGTACACCCGAAGATTTGGTAGGTCCCGCCGTATTCTTGGCATCAGAGGCTTCTGATTTTGTAAACGGACATGTACTTTATGTCGATGGCGGTATTTTGGCATATATCGGAAAACAACCTAAATAAAGATTGTTGTTATGATGAAAATGAAAAATCTCTTTTTGGGTGCGTTCATCGCTTTGCTGGCGACATCATGTGCAAGTAAAGATGTGAAGGTAACGGTAGAGAATACGACCGATTTGGAGCGACAGAACGAAATGATAGAGGTGAATATGGACGCTGTTGCCTCTAAATTGCAATTGGCCGATACGGCTCAGGTTATTGTTCTCGATGTTACCGGAAAACAACTCCCGTATCAAATCACGTATGACGGAAAACTTATATTTCAGGCTTCTGTAGCTCCGAAAGGAACTTCTATCTATACGATAACGGTGGGAATACCCGAGCCGGTGGTGGTTCTTGCTTGCGGGCGTCAATATCCCGAGCGTGTCGATGATATAGCGTGGGAAAATGATTTGACGGCATACCGCATGTATGGCCCGGCTTTGCAGGCGACCGGCGAACGTGCATTCGGTTATGATGTGTGGGTGAAATCGGTGAAAGAACCTGTTGTCGAGGCTCGTTATGCGTCGGAATTGAATCCTGAAACGATGGAGCAGATCGCCAAATTGAGAAAGACCAACCCCAAAGCCGCTGATGAACTTTACCATTCTGTATCGTATCATGTCGATCATGGTAACGGATTGGACTGTTATAAGGTCGGTCCCACATTGGGTGGTGGAGCGACAGCTTTGGTCGTAGATGGAGAAATCGTATATCCTTATTGCTATAAGACGTATGAAATTCTCGATAACGGACCATTGCGATTTACCGTAAAAGCCGTGTATAATCCCGAGACTATCAAGGGAAAGGATGTCGTTGAGACCCGTGTCATTTCTCTCGATGCCGGTTCGCAGCTCAATAAAACTGTTGTTACTTATGAAAATTTGACCGAGGCGACGCCTGTGGTAGCCGGAGTGGTTTTGCATGAACCTCTTGATCAATGCCATTATATGGCCAGTGCCGAAGACGGTTATATTTTGTATGCCGATCCGACCGATAATGTAAATAATAACAACGGAACGATTTATGTGGGTTGCGTATTTCCCGGTATGCTTACCGATGCAAAGCCTGTTATGTATGAAGAACCTGAAAAGACTCAGGAAAGAGGCGGTGCCGATGGTCAGCTGTTGGCTTATGCCGATTATCAACCCGGAAGTCCGTTCATTTATTATTGGGGATCGGGATGGAGCAAATACGGTTTTGAAACAGCCGAAGCTTGGGATACCTACATTCAGAATGCGGCGGTAGCCAAGAGAAACCCGTTGCAGGTAACCGTGAAATAATAGAATCTGCATTTCTTTCGAATTATACAAGTTGAAAAGGCTCTTTGCGAAAATATTGTAAAGAGCCTTTTTTGTTTTGAAATCAATCCGGTAGGTGATTGTACAAATATTTACTTTTATGGAATTTTATGATGTTATTTTGTTAACTTTGTCGACAGAAATAATCAACTGTAATCAAAAATGACGAAGACCGTACAGAAAACGAATAAAAATGCTATCCTGTTGATGCATTGCCCCGACCAGTCGGGTATCGTGGCAGTCGTTACCGATTTTATCAATATCAATGGCGGTAATATTCTTTATCTCGACCAGTATGTCGACAGGGAAAATCGTATTTTCTTTATGCGTATAGAATGGGATTTGACCCATTTTATCATACCCGAAGATAAAATCGAAGAGTATTTCCATTCTCTTTGTGCGCAGAAATATTGTATCAATTTCAGCCTTTATTTCAGCGATAGGATTCCCCGTATGGCTATTTTCGTATCGAAGATGTCGCATTGCCTTTACGATTTGCTGGCGCGCTATACGGCAGGAGAATGGGAAGTGGAGATTCCTCTCATCATAAGTAATCACCCCGATATGGAGATTGCTGCAAAACGATTCGGAATAGACTACAAATATTTTCCTATTACCAAAGAAAACAAGGCCGAGCAAGAGGCCGCCGAGTTGGCTTTGTTGAAAGAGTACGATATCGAATTTATCGTGTTGGCTCGTTATATGCAGATTGTTTCTCCCGAGTTTATCAGCCGGTTTCCTAACCGCATCATCAATATTCATCACTCTTTCTTGCCTGCTTTTATCGGTGCTAAACCTTACCATGCTGCTTTCGAGAGAGGTGTAAAATTGATCGGTGCAACAAGTCATTATGTTACAAGCGACCTCGATGCAGGACCCATTATCGAGCAGGATATTACCCGCATTTCACATAAAGATCCTGTTGCCAGTCTCATAAGAAAAGGTCGTGATTTGGAAAAAATCGTCTTGTCTCGTGCCGTAGAAAAACATATCGAACGAAAAATACTTGTCTATCAAAATAAAACCGTAGTATTTTAAGTTTTATCATGCAAGTTGCGATTGTTAAGTATAATGCCGGTAATATCTATTCGGTAGATTGCGCTTTGAGGCGGGTAGGAATTACTCCTATACTTACCGATGATAAAGAGGCTCTTATGGCTGCCGATAAAGTCATATTTCCCGGTGTAGGCGAGGCTGCAACGACGATGACTTATCTTCGGGAGCAGGGTCTCGATCGTCTTATTCGGGATTTGAGGCAGCCTGTTTTGGGAATATGTATCGGTATGCAACTCATGTGCCGCCATTCCGAAGAGGGAGATACCGATTGTCTCGGCATATTCGATGTCGACGTAAAACGTTTCCGCCCCGAGAGTCGGGAACAGAAGGTGCCGCATATGGGTTGGAATACGGTAACCGGTATTGATACGCACATGTTTCCGTCGCAGTTAGAGGGGCAATACGTCTACTTTGTGCACAGCTATTATGTGCCTGTCTCTCCATACACAACGGCTATGACCGATTATATATGCCCTTTCAGCGCGGCATTGCATCGCGATAATTTTTACGCAACGCAATTTCATATCGAAAAAAGCGGAACGATGGGTGAGGCTATATTCAATCATTTTTTATCTCTTTAAACCATGATAGAACTCATTCCGGCCATAGATATTATCGACGGTAAGTGTGTGCGTCTTTCACAAGGAGACTATGCCAGCAAGAAGGTCTATAACGAAGATCCTCTTGAAGTTGCGAAGATGTTTGAAGATAACGGATTGCGGCGTTTACATGTGGTTGATCTCGACGGGGCGAAAGCTCATCATATCGTCAATTATAAAATACTCGACAGGATAGCCTCGCATACGGAACTGATTATCGATTTCGGAGGGGGACTTAAAAGCGATGAGGACATAAAGATTGCTTTCGATTGCGGTGCCCGAATGGTAACCGGGGGAAGTATAGCCGTGAAAAATCCCGATGTTTTCAATGGCTGGATTACTCGTTATGGAGCAGACCGCATCATTCTTGGAGCCGATGTAAAGGACAAAAAAATTGCTGTCGGTGGATGGTTGGAATCGTCCGATTGCGATCTTTTCTCATTTGTGGAGGCATATCATGAAAAAGGTATAGAGAAAGTCATTACGACCGATATTTCCCGAGACGGCATGTTGCAAGGACCTTCGGTGGCGCTTTATCGGGAAATGTTACAGCACTTGCCCGGTATTTTCCTTATTGCCAGTGGTGGCGTCAGTTGTATCGGTGATATTGTGCATCTCGATGAGGCAGGTGTACATGGGGTCATATTCGGAAAAGCTATATACGAAGGACGCATATCGTTACGTGATTTATCTCGACTCCTATAAAAAATTTAAAATATGAAAAACACATTTATATTGTTGCATTCTGTATGCATGGTGGTGGTTCTTTCTCTTTTGTCGGGTTGTTCTTCTGAGGAACATCGGGAGGGGATTGTCCTTGAAGAATTTCTTTATGAACAAGCCGATTTCCCATCTTGCCATTCGGTTACGATTGTAGAGCTTGAAAATGGAGATTTATTGGCTACTTATTTCGGGGGTACACATGAGCGCCACCCCGATGTGGAAATACGTTTGCAGCGAAAAACTCCCGGAGGACAATGGTCTGCGCCTCAAAGCGTGGCCACCGGTATTCAGAATGACACATTGCGTTACCCGACATGGAATCCCGTGATTTTTCAACCGGACGGAGGGGAACTGATGCTTTATTATAAAGTCGGTCCCAGTCCCAAAGAATGGTGGGGTGAATATATTACATCAGCGGATAACGGGTATACATGGAGTTCTCTGCGACGGTTGGAATTACCGTTGCTCGGCCCCATTAAAAATAAACCTATACAGCTTGCCGACGGCACGCTGATTTCCGGGTCGAGCGATGAGAGGCACGGTTGGAGGGCTCATATCGAGCGCAGTACCGATAAGGGGCATACTTGGGAGTTTATAGGACCGCTTAATGATGGAAAAAAGATCGCTGCCATACAGCCGGCCTTTTTACAGCATGGTGGCGATACCATACAGGTTCTCTGTCGTACGAATGGAAAAAACGGAAATAATCGTATTGTGCAGGCATGGTCTTATGATGCCGGCAAATCGTGGAGTGAAATGACCGAAACGACATTACCAAACAATAATTCGGGTATCGATGCTGTAACCTTGCGAGACGGACGTCATCTTTTGATATATAACCATTCGACTCGTAATCAAGAGAATATGGGTCATAAAGGTCGCGGAGTCATTAATTTGGCAGTGAGCCGGGACGGAATAAATTGGGAAGCTGCACTTGTGCTTGATTATATCGACCAACCCGAAAAGCAGTATTCTTATCCCTCTATGATTCAGACGGCCGACGGCCTTGTACATATAGTGTATACATGGCATCGCCAGCGTATCAAACATGTTGTTGTAGATCCTCAAAAACTTGAAACTTATCCCATTATCGATGGGGTATGGCCTACCGATAAAGTTCCGTTTGTCATGTCTCCTGTCGATGCTTTGTAGATCGGAGATAAATGTAAATAATATACTTGGAAGGTTGTCTGATAATATCTTATTATTTCTTCCTTGCAAATATGGTGAAATAGAAAAGAAATCGTATTTTTGTCCGTTGTTTTGCAGTTATTTGATAGAAATAATTCGGAAAACGGCAAAATTATAATAAAGGAAATTATTGGACTCAAACAAAAGTCATTGTCTTTCCGAGAAGATATGTTAGCAAAAAGAATAATACCCTGCCTCGATGTGAAAGACGGGAAAACCGTGAAAGGGGTGAACTTTGTTAATTTCAGGGACGCTGGCGATCCGGTGGAGTTGGGTCGGGCATACAGTGAACAAGGGGCCGACGAATTGGTATATCTCGATATTACTGCTTCTCATGAAGGTCGTAAGACATTTACCGACTTGGTGCGTCGTGTGGCGGCTCATGTGAGTATCCCTTTTACCGTAGGAGGCGGAGTCAACGAAATCGGCGACGTAGATCGTTTGCTGAATGCGGGTGCCGATAAAGTTTCGATTAATTCATCGGCATTGAAAAATCCGGTTTTAATCGAGGATATTGCAAAAAATTTTGGTTCTCAGGTTTGTGTTGTCGCAATAGATGCTAATTTTGAAGAAAATTCTTGGCGTTGTTACCGTAGCGGTGGCCGTATTCCTACGGGGAAAGAACTTTTCTCTTGGGCTAAGGAAGCTCAGGAGCGGGGTGCCGGTGAAATTCTTTTTACCAGTATGACCCACGACGGTGTGAAGACAGGCTATGCCAATGAGGCTCTTGCAGCTTTGCATGAGCTGCTCGATATACCGATTATTGCATCGGGAGGGGCCGGGGCGAAAGAACATTTTCGAGATGCTTTTCTATGGGGTAAAGCCGATGCGGCATTGGCGGCCAGCGTGTTTCATTTCGGCGAAATACCTATTCCGGAACTGAAAGCCTACCTTGCAAAAGAAAACATTTGTGTAAGAATATAATAGAATAAAATATGAAACTTGATTTTGATAAGATGGGTGGACTTATACCCGCCATTATACAGGATAACTGTACGGGTAAGGTCTTGATGTTGGGCTTTATGAATAAAGAAGCCTATGATAAAACTCAGGAAATAGGGAAGGTAACCTTTTTTAGCCGTACCAAAAATCGTCTGTGGACAAAGGGCGAGGAGAGTGGCCATTTTTTGAATGTTTGCTCGATAACGACCGACTGTGATGCGGATACGCTTCTCATCAAAGTCAATCCCGTCGGTCCTGTTTGCCACACGGGGAGCGATACTTGTTTTGATGAAAAAAACGAAGCCGATTTCTATTTTATACAGTATTTGCAAGATTTTATCGACCGACGTAAGTCCGAGATGCCCGAAGGCTCTTATACGACATCGCTCTTTAAAAAAGGAGTGAACCGTATGGCTCAGAAAGTGGGAGAAGAAGCAGTCGAGACTGTTATAGAAGCAACGAACGGTACGCGAGAAGGATTTATTTATGAAGCATCGGATTTGCTTTATCACCTTATTGTGTTGCTGACATCCAAAGGGCTGCGAATCGAAGATTTGGCGAGGGAATTAAAAAGTCGCCATAAAGAATAATCTCTTTCTATGGAAAAACGGCAACTCATAAATTATCGTCAGGTAGAAATTTGCCGAAACGAACAAATCGTTTTGCAAAAAACCGATTTTGAATTGTTCGGTGGAGAGTTTGTCTACCTGATAGGCCGGGTGGGAAGCGGGAAAAGTACGTTGTTGAAAACGATATATGCCGAAGTTCCCATTCAAGATGGCGAAGCGATGGTATTCGATGTAAACATGCGGAGAATACGCCGTCGCGAGATACCGATGTTGCGTAGAAAATTGGGAATCGTTTTTCAGGATTTTCAATTATTGACCGACCGTACCGTACAAAAAAATCTTGAATTTGTGTTACGGGCTACCGGATGGAAAGATCGTGCTGCCATAGGTGAGCGGATACAGAAGACCCTTCGTCAGGTCGGTATGGAAAATAAGGCTTATCGTATGCCACACGAACTGTCGGGAGGAGAGCAGCAGCGTATTGTCATTGCACGGGCTTTGCTCAATTCCCCTGAAATCATATTGGCAGACGAACCGACCGGGAATCTCGATCCTCAAACGGGAAAACAAATCGTTGCTCTGTTACATGAGATTTGTAACGAAGGGACTGCGGTAATCATGACTACGCACAACCATTATTTGGTACGTGAGTTTCCTGGTCGGGTATTGCTTTGTAATGAGAAGCAGATAACCGACATTACCGATACGGTACCTATAAAGTAATCTTAATATGTGCATTTTTTGATAAATCGTTATATCTTTGCAGCGATTCAGAAAAGAAACTGTTAAATATCAAAATAAGAAATGAAAGTATTAAAGTTTGGTGGAACATCTGTCGGCTCTGCGCAACGTATGAAGAGTGTTGCCGGGTTGATTGGCGACGGCAGTCAGAAGATTGTCGTTCTTTCGGCCATGTCGGGGACAACCAATACCTTAGTAGAGATTTCGGATTATCTCTATAAGAAGAATCCCGATGGTGCCAACGAGGTCATTAATGCATTGGAACGTAAGTATCAACAAGTTATTTGCGAGTTGTTCGATACCGAGGCTTACAAACAACAAGCCCTCGATGCCGTGAAGACCAATTTCGATACCATGCGCTCTTTCACCAAAGACCTTTTTACTATGTTTGAGGAAAAAGTTATCCTTGCACAAGGTGAATTGATGTCGACTACGATGATGAATCTTTACCTCAATGAGACGGGTGTAAAATCGGTTTTGATACCGGCTCTTGACTATATGCGCATCGATAAGAACGGAGAACCCGATACGGCATATATAAAAAGCAATTTGGAAAAGCGGTTGGCCGACACTCCCGATGCACCTATTTATATTACGCAAGGCTTTATATGTCGTAATGCTTACGGTGAAATAGATAACTTGCAACGGGGAGGAAGCGATTATTCTGCATCTCTTATCGGGGCGGCTGTTCAGGCTGAGGAGATACAGATATGGACCGATATCGACGGTATGCACAATAACGACCCTCGTTTTGTAGAGGGTACGAAACCTGTACGTACGCTCAATTTCGAAGAAGCTGCGGAGTTAGCCTATTTCGGTGCTAAAATCTTGCATCCGACATGTATTCTTCCGGCAAAACTCAATCGTATTCCCGTGCGTTTGCTCAATACGATGGAGCCTAATGCTCCCGGTACGATGATTTGCGGAACGTCCGAATCGGGAAAAATCAAAGCTGTGGCGGCCAAAGACGGTATAACCGCGATTAAGATCAAATCGGGTCGTATGCTGTTGGCTTACGGTTTCTTGCGCAAGGTGTTTGAGATATTCGAAAGTTATCAGACGGCAATCGATATGGTAACCACATCGGAAGTCGGAGTATCGGTAACGATCGATAATACGAAACATTTGAGCGAGATTCTCGATGATTTGAAAAAATTCGGAACCGTAACGGTCGATGAGAATATGGTAATCGTTTGTGTCGTAGGTGATTTAGAGTGGAAAAATATCGGCTTTGAATCGAATGCAATGCAGGCGATGAAAGATATACCTGTACGTATGGTATCTTACGGTGGAAGCAATTATAACATTTCATTCTTGATTAAAGCCGAAGATAAAAAACGGGCATTGCAAGCTCTTAGCCATAATCTTTTTGAATAATATTTTAATTTATGGGAGGCGGGTTAGTAATTAGTCCGCCTCTTTTGTCTGTAAAAATTATTTTTATGAATTTTCCGATAGAAAAATTCAGGTCATTAGAGACACCTTTTTATTATTATGACACCGATTTGTTGCGGGAGACGCTTCGTGTGATAAGTCAAGAAGCAGGTCGTTATCCGCAGTTTCATGTACATTACGCGGTCAAAGCTAATGCCAATGCGCGGCTTTTGTCTATAATACGAGAGCACGGATTGGGCGCGGATTGTGTCAGCGGCGGCGAAATACAAGCCGCTTTGAAAGCCGGTTTTCCGGCAGAAAAAATTGTTTTTGCTGGTGTAGGAAAGGCCGATTGGGAAATAAAACTGGGGCTTGAAGCAGGAATATGTTGCTTCAATGTCGAGTCTGTTCCCGAATTGGAGAACATTGATAAATTGGCCGGAGAGATGGGAAAAACAGCTTCGGTGGCTTTACGTATCAACCCGAATGTCGATGCACATACCCATCACTATATAACGACCGGATTGAGTGAGAATAAATTTGGCATCAGTCTCGAACATCTTGAAAGTATTCTAGACTGTATGCCTTCGCTTCGACATATAAAACTTATAGGGTTACATTTTCATATCGGCTCTCAAATTGTCGATATGGATTCGTTTAAGATGCTTTGTAACCGTATCAATGAAATACAGGAGACTCTGTACCGGCGTATGATAATTGTCGATGTCATTAACGTTGGCGGTGGGTTGGGAGTCGACTACCAGATGCCCGACAAACAGCCTATACCGGGTTTTGCGGAATATTTTGCCGTATTTCACAAACATCTCAAACTTCGCCCGAAACAACATTTGTTTTTCGAATTAGGTCGTTCTGTCGTGTGTCAATGTGGAAGTCTCATTACCGAAGTCCTTTATGTAAAGGAAGGTGTAAATAAAAAATTTGTCATTGTCGATGCCGGTATGACCGATCTTATCCGGCCGGCCTTATATCAAGCTTACCATAGTATCGAAAATATAACTTCGCATTTGCCCGTTCAAGAGTACGATGTCGTAGGGCCGATTTGTGAGTCGTCCGATTGTTTCGGAAAAGTCGTTTCATTACCCGAAACTTCTCGCGGAGACTTGATTGCAATACGTTCGGCCGGAGCTTATGGTGAAATTATGGCTTCCCAGTATAACTGCCGCCGTTTGCCGGGAGCATATTATTCCGATGAATTGAATTAAAAATGTATCTATGATAAAGAAGATATTTGTTATATGTGTGATGGCGATGGGTTTCCTATCGCACGTTATGGCACAAGAAAATATTTTTGTGTTGAGGGACGGTTATATCTATCCCAAGAAAAAGTTTATCGATTCTTTGGCTGTGGCTGATAAAAACATGGTAAAGCCGTATGAAACGTTTGCTACATCGACGGCAAGCATTCGTAGCGGTCGAGATAAAAACTATCAGGTACGGCTGTCGAAATTCAAAGGGGGGGGGTATCCTGGAGACTTTCAGGCCATACAGATTTTTTTAGGCAATAAGTGTTTGCTCGAAGTTACGAATGCCGATGGTTGGACGTCCCTGCCCCCTAATGTTCCTTCGACCAACAGTTATTATTTTGCCGTAAACGTTTCGGCTTATTCCACCGCATTGTTTTTCTTTTCCCAACCGAAAGATAATTATCCACCCTATTTGACGATTGTTTTGATAAAGACGGGAAAAGCACATTTGGTGTTCAATCGTCCTTGTGTGTTGCAGTCTATATCCAAAAATTCTTATTCGGTAAGGCTTGAAATGGACGATCGTTATCCCGTATATGTGGCACTTGCCGGTACGACGAGCGAGGTTACGGAGATGAATGATGAAAAAGAATCCGAGGTACAAGTTGCAGAAGAGAAAGAGCAACCCAAGAAACGAAAAAGACGGCGCAGACGTTCCAAATCCGAGATTCAGGTTGCACAATCCGATACGGTGAAGAAAATCGAAGAACCAGCTCCGGTAGTGAAGAAAGAAGAGCCGAAACCGGTACAGCCGAAGCGCTATTTGATTTGGTCCGAAAACGATGTATTGAAGATTAAAGAGCAATAGATTCTTTGGTAATAAAGTAAGACGGTCTATCCGAAATTTCGGATAGACCGTCTTACTTTATTACCCTCTTTTTTATAATTGGGTTCAATATAAAGACATATTTCAGGTCAATATTTTTATGGAGAGTTTTATAGAAGAGTAGTACATGTTGTAAAAAAAGTCCCTCATTACACCAACGATGTATGAGGGACTTTAAAATGATGGAAGATATACTTTACTGAATGGCTTTTTCCCATTCGACATATTTTTTGAGAACTTCATTCCCTTCGTCGCTGTACCATGAATAGCCTCCTCTGCGTTCTTCTCCTACTTCGGCCAATGTCGCCCTTTTTATACCATCGCGGTCGCAGAAGAAAGGTTGTTCAGTTTCGAGATCATAAAAGCGGGCCCAAAGAGGAGTTGCTCCTTTCTGCGGTTCGATATATGCTACCCATTTTCCGTTTTTGTCTTTTTTCCGGATATATGCGGTATCGGTGATTTTATGCTTTTCGAACCATTTTACAGCTCCTTTTACGGCTGCGATGACTTCGGGTGATGGATTTTCAACTTTCATCAGAAGCAAAACGATATCGGCCGACTCATCTCCGCTATACGATGCCAATTCATAAGCCCGTGCATTTGCAGGAAGTAAGGTCTCGGGATCGTGTTGGGCACACCATACAGTAAGTTCGCCGTTTTTATTGCGTATTTGGGTATTGAGGATACATTGAATACCTTTTTTATACGCATCGAGGGCTTTTTGTTTTTGTTCCGGTGTAAACTCGAAAATGACGTACGGTTTATCATCATCGCTAATGGCATAGAGCATTTTGAGTACGTTTACGATGGCACCGTCATTATAGGTTATGTCGCGGGAATAGGCGACCGATTTCCCTTTGCGATAAGGGTAGAATTGAGGCCAACCTCCGTTATCGTACTGCGATAGATAGATATAGTCGAGAGCCTTGAAAAAGGCATCTTTATAACGTTGATCATGTGTTTGTGCGTACATGTTGGTAAGAAAGCGCATCTCGGTAGTCGTAGCATTATTGTCGATGGTTGTACCGATGCCAGTTTCTTTCTGTTTATCGATGATATCTTGCCGTATTTCCTTATGGAATGCAATATTTTTGGGAAATCCGCCTAAATCGCTTTGGTATAATAGCAACTTGTCTGCAATGTCTTTTGCCTCGGGGCTTCCGTACCATTCTTGGGGCATTTTGGTCGCAATTTGTTTCCAGGAAAGTTTCTGCAATTCTTGTGTTGTCTGTCCTGCGACTGTGGAGAATAACATGCAGAAAAATACTCCGATGATCTCTTTTTTCATAAGAATGTATTTAAAAAAACGTTTATTTTTGTAATCTCTCTTTCAAGGTATCGTGATTGTTACGTAGGTCGGTCCAGTCGATTTTTCGGCTCGGGTCGATGCCGTTGATATATTTTTCGATGTTGGTATAACCATCTCCGTTACAATCTTTTGCTGCGTCGGTAGGGTCATTAGGATCAAGGCCGAAACGTTTTTCCCATTCGTCAGGCATTCCGTCGTTGTCACTGTCCGCATAGGGTGTCCCGTTATACTCGGGAAGGCCGCCGACTTGTTCGGGGTGAGTGATAATACCGTATTTGTAGGAGTCGTCGGGAAGTCGGCGTTTCACATACGGAGTCGTGTATGGTTTTGCTTTTTTGTCATAGATGGCTTGCCCTGTCCGTACGGTGCAGATGATACGTGTGTCTACCGAATCTCTTTCCGGTAGTGTCGCACCGACATTTTCCATGACAAATTCGTAAGCATCTTGTGCCGAAAGGATCGGATTGTGTATGGGCATTTCAAACGGAGTGTCTACCCGTATTTCGTTTTCGAATTTTCCGCAATCTTTCAATCCGTAGACTTGTACTCCGCCGTCCCAGTTATCGGCAGTAACTTTATCGTTTCCCAGCATTATGTTACCGGAGACATACGCTTTCCCGAATGTGTCGGGCTTGTTTTTATCCCGGCTCGATTCCGGTTTTAAGATACGGTGTTGAATGGGACGTCCGGTTTGCAGGGCCGTGATAGGACCGGGTTTGAAATAGTTGTTGATGATGTTGAATTGCGAATATTCGTCGCCGCCATCGATCGAGCGGTTCCACCAATTATATATGACGCTATTCACCAGATTGAATCCTCCGTTCATACCTACCGAACAATTTCTCGATATGTTCGATGCAAATAGGTTACGTGCGAAATAGCAGTTATGTCCGCCAATCGTAGCTCCGAAAGCATGATTATAGGTATCGAGGGCTTCGGCAAACATGGAGTTTTGAATAGTGATGTTTACGGTCGGTAATTTTGTTCCCTTTCCCGTTTCATCGCGATTCCATACGTGGCGGTATATCGACATGACCTCGTCGAGTCCCCATGATGCCGATATGTGGTCGAGAATGATATTTCCGACGGCATTACCGCCCAAGGCATCATCGCGATCGGCAACATCGACGGCTCCCCGACGGAATCGCATGTGGCGGATAATTACATCGTGTGTGTCGATAAGGAATGAAGCACCCGTTACACACACTCCATCTCCCGGTGCTGTTTGTCCGGCAATCGTGATGTAAGGAGCTTTGATACTGATAGGTGATTTCAGTTGGATTACACCGGCAACATTGAATACGACTATGCGTGCTCCTCCGGATTCACACGCTTCTCTCAAAGTTCCCGGACCTCGATCTTCGAGCGATGTAACCGTGAAGACTTTTCCTCCGCGACCTCCGGCGGTAAAAGCACCGCCGCCTTCTGCACCCGGAAATGCGGGTATCTGACATTGTGGCAAGTCTTCGGGCTTCGATGCCCATGGACGATAGACGCGACCGTATTTTTTTTCTTCTTTCTTGACCGTTTTCAACGCTTTCTTCCATGCGGCTTCGGAAAGTTTATGGTGTATGGCATTTTCCTGAGCAGCACGTTGTTTTACCGAGTCGGGTACGGTAGGGTATTGTGCTTGGGTCGGACATATTGCTATCGGTAATACGATGCCCGCTAATAAGAATAGTCGTTTCATGGTTTTATGTCTTTGTTTTTTGTTATTTTTATATGAGGTCATATTTGTGTAAAGGCCTGTGTGTAATATCAGCTCTTTTATAGTACAGCATCGGAAAAATAGGTTAGGATTCAACGGTGAGTTTTACTCCGAGACGGCATTTTTACTTTGTAATGGTAATGTCCCGATCCTACATATTTTATATTTCCGTCGGGGAAATGTATTTCACCCGTCGTATTGGGAGGAACGATAATATCCCATTTTATCTGGTGGTTGTTCTTTTTCCAGCGGCTTTGTGCTTTTCCGTACGGAGTACGGTAAGAAACATTTGCATTGTCAAGGGTTTCTATCGTGAAGTCGGGAGCAAAGACGATGTGTTTGAATGCTACTTTTTCCTGAGATGGAGCAATACCTCCCAGTCGTTCGAAGCAGAAGGGGAGAAAGTCCCCTAAGAGCATGACATGATTTCCGCTGTTCATTTTGGGGTTGGCGGTATCTCCGTTCCAAAGTTCCCAAATCGTCGTAGCTCCGTGTTTCACCATGTATCCATATCCCGGATAACTTTCTTGTGAAGCCAATAAATAGGCAAGATCGCCCCGTCCCATATCGCATAGCTGTCGGAACAACCATTGCATGCCGATTACCCCGCAACTTACATGGGCATTATGACTTGTAGTAGCGATGACTTGTTTTTCTACATCGTCTTTATAAGACTCTGGTACCATATCGAATGCCAGTGGCAATATATTGGCCGTTATGGTATTATTTCCGTAATAAACGGAGTCAAGGGGAAAAGTGTTTGTCGTCGACGATGTCTCTTTTTTTACCACGAGGAATTCTTCATTGAATGCTTTTTTCAAAGTCTCGGAATGCATTTCATATCGGGCGACATCGTTTTCGAGCCCTTGAAGCCGGGCGAAATGGGACATCGTTTGCAAAACCTTGTAGAAGTATGCTGTGGAAATAAGTTTTCCGTCGGTTTTTCGGGCGGGGTCTTGGCTGTGTATCATTTCGGGCGATTCGGGCGGTACACACCAATCGCCGTATTTGTCTTTGCGTATGATGCCCGATTTGTCGGAATATTCTTCAGTGATATGTTCCACCCACTTTTGCATCGAAGGATAGTGTCGGCGTATAGGCTCGATATTGCCGAATTGAGTGTATAACATATCGCAGGCAAAAATCAATGCACTGGGCCATGTTACATTGTCGCTGTAATAATTCCAGAATGCTGGTGCTACATCGGGTATGCAACCGTCTTCGCGTTGGGCCTCACATATATCGCGTACCCATTTGGTGTATAGGCGTTCGGTATCGAAAAGATAACTTTCTCCCCAACAACCCATTGTACGGTCTCCGAGCCAGGGTTGGCGTTCGTTGCGTTGCGGGCAGTCTACTGGCATACCTTTATAGTTGCCGAGGATACCCCACCAAGCGTTTTTGACGATCTGATTGAGTAGCTCATTTGATGAAGAGAAGTCTCCGATGACCTCCATTTCATCGCTGACGACCTCGGCAGTGAAGAGGGAAGCCAGTTGCGAAATATCGGAGAGTGGATAACCGCTCACTTCGACAAAGCGGAAACCGTGGTATGAAAATATCGGAGCCCATGTTTTTCCTCGTTCTTTGCCGTTGCATATATAGATGTCGGTCGAGAGGGCATCACGGAAATTCTCTGTGTAGAGAGCCTTCCCATCGTCGGTAAGTCGCTCGGCATAACGCACTTTTATGGTGTCACCTTCTTTGCCCATAATACTCATTTTTACCCATCCGGCCATATTCTGACCGAAATCGATGATAAAACCGTTGGCATTTTTTATAATGCTTTTCGGTTTTATTTCCTGCCATACTTTCATGCCGGGCATCATATGGCCACGCAGAGTACCGGTGGGTATGCTTACTCGTTCGGCCGGCAGCCAAGCCGTATCGTCATATCCGGGCGAAGTCCAATCTCCCAACTCTTTACGGGCATCGTATATCTCTCCGTCGTATTCGTTGTTACTGCGAATGGGGCCATCGGGATTTATTTTCCAATCGGTATTGCTGTCGATGATCTCGCGCTTGCCATCGGTATATTCGATAATAAGATTCAGGCGCAATTTGGGATAGCCGAAATTAGTGATTTTGTAAGGCTTGTAATTTTGTCGCATAGTATAGAATCGCCCATTGCCTAATACGACTCCTATGGCGTTTTCTTTTTGTAGAAAAGAGGTAACGTCGTAGGTGTTGTAAAGAATGGTTTTTCGATAATCGGTCGGAGCCGGAGTAAGCACTTCGTTGCCCACTTTCTTACCGTTGATATAAAGTTCGTTCAGTCCCAAACCCGAGATAAAAACGGTGGCTCGTTTTACGTTTTTGGTGGCTTTGAATTCGGTGCGTAAATATCTGGCCGATAGCTTGCTATGTAGTGATTCGTCGTCCCACGACATGGCTCGATCGAGTCCTATCCAACGCCCTCTCCAACGGTTTTCCGATAATAATCCTGTTGAGAAACGGGCTATATGGCTCCATGATGTTTGGTATGGTTTCCCTTTTCCGTATGAGGCGGTTATTTGTACTTTCCAATATGCATGGAGATTACTGCCGAGCGGTTTTCCCCGGTATGGAATCCATAAGGAACTGTCGCTTTTTATAATACCCGAATCCCATAAATCACCTTCTTCCGAGGCGAGTTTGGAACTGTCGCTTGCCACTAAAATTCGATAGGAGAGTTGTACGACGTTGTATTCCGACGATTGTAGCTGCCAACTGAATCGAGGAGTTTCCGTATGGATACCCAACGGATCAGTCATACCTTCGGTCCGTAACTCCGATACGGATACAATCTCCTTTTTTGATTGCGATTGTAGTACCTGAGGTGAAAGGTATAATGACAAGCAAATGCCGATAAGTAGAAAAATGTGTTTTTGCATGGTATAGAAGGTATTATCGGATTTTACTGGATTGTGCATCGGGTAAGGATGCCCATTCGGGCGATACATATGTCTGTGAGGCATCTGTTACGATGAGAACGCAATCGCTTGTCGAAGCATTTTGCGCAGTCGGAGTGAATTTTACGACTTTATTTGCAAATTCTCCGATGTAACGCAATTCTCCGTTTGAAGGATTATACCACCATGCTTTTTTCTTTTTACCTTTTATTTTTGTCAAGTCGATGTCCATTTCGCGTCCGGTGTAGTTATATACCAGCAGATAGTCGTTTCCTCGGGTAGCTATGAGGCGGTCGTATTTCTCTCCGTTTTTCCCGACTATGATACTTTGGTCGGGAATGCGCTCGAAAACAGGGAATGTCAACATCAGATTTTTGAGATATTTCATTTGATTGAATCCGGGGTCGTTGAGAGCCTCATACCAGGGTGTGTGCGCACCGTATGCTCCTCCTGTTCCGGGACGATGGAATTGCATGATATCGTTGTGCCCATAAGTGTGTCCGAAAGCGCCTGCGAAAACCGACCAATAAGCATAACGTCGGCAATCGAAATCTTGCCATAAAGGTTCATTGGGATCATGTAACCCTTGCGGTATTTTTTCGTAAGAAGGTTCGCCGTCGAGAACCGGTTTCATGGGAGTTTTTGCCAAAGAACGCTCTACGTAGCGCCAGTTGTCCTCTTCGGTGTTTTCGGGGATAGGATAGTTCTTATCGTCGCCGCGTTGTCCATAGCGTCGGTGTCCGCTTTGGAACATGTTGAAGTCGAGCCATTCGGCATCGTTGTAATAATCGGCCGATGTCGTTCTTCCCCGGGGGTGAAAGGTCATAAGGTGGTTGGGGTCGTTGGCTTTTATGGCACGGGCCAAAGCATGCCATACTTCCGGTTTTACATCGCCCTGAATATCTCCGCCGATGATCCAGATGATATTGGGAGAATTTTTGTATCGGTCGGCTAAAAATTTTCCGTAAGCTTGTGCTTCTTCAACGGTCATGAGACCCGATTTTACCAAACTTCCCCATATACACACCATACCGATGTATATACCGTTTCTTTCAGCGGTTTTTATGATAAAATCCATGTGGTCCCAATAACCGTAAACTCCTTTTTTATTTATTTCGGAGAAATCGTATCCGTCGGGGTGGGACATTTGTCCGTATACATTGTATGCCGGTACACCATTGACGGTTTGAACTTGTACCACATTATACCCGGCTGCTTGGCAACGGCTCAGATAATATCCTGCTTCATCTCGTGTCAGGCGTTCGGGTAGCAGCCAGCCGGTATCTCCCAACCAGAAAAAGGGTTTCCCGTTTTCGTGTTTCAAGTAACGATGTTCTTCCGAGACACACAGTTTCCCGTTTTTCCAAGGGATATACGTCGGAGATTTTGCAGCATATATACTGCCGATGGCCAGAAACCCGATAAGGGTCATTAAAATCGATTTTTTCATAAGCATATGTTTTATTTATTGTTTGTCGAAGGTAATGGTACAGGATAGAGGCCCCAGTGTGGGGCGGTATCCGATCAGTTTTCCGTCGATCCAGACGAATAAGCCTTTACCTTGTCGGTAACGGTCGCCTTTTTTGTCCCAGGCAATAGTAAGATTTCGTCCGTGGTAAAGTACGTTATCGAGGCAGAAGTAGTCCCATGTGTCGTCGGGCAATAACGGGTTTATTTCAAAAGTATTTCCTGCACACGGACGTAAACCGACGAGTCCGGTAATAATCAAGTCATTGAATGTGGAATGATTGTAATACCGGCTGCGTTCCTGCTCGCCTTTGAGCCAGTATCCGGTAACTTCATCGAGGTATTCTCCGATATAAGGACGTCCGTGAAAGTAGTGCGATAGTGTGTATAATTTCAGTTGCCCAAACCAAATGCTGTCGTTTACGAATTCGTTATTTCCGTTTGCATTTAAGTAATTGGCAAGAGCCGTGAGGGTCTGTGATGTTGCAAAAGGCCAAATCGGACCGTTCCATTCGCAACTGGCTTTGAAAACGGCTCGGAACTGTGGATGACGACGTTCTGCCGTCGTCAGTCCGAAAGGTGCGGAAAATCCTTTCGGATCGCTGATTTGTAACCATGCCGAGTCGAATTTCCCTTGTGTCGGCAGATTGAAATACCACGGAGTATATCCGATGGCTTCCCGCACGTTGGCGAGAGTATCTCCCCTGCGTGTTTCAAAGAAAGCGTCGTTTTCGTTCCATAGGTATTTCTCTACAAGGTATTTCAATGTGTCGGCCTTGTTCTTATAAAGAAGGCTGTCGGCGTCTTCTGCATGTCGGCAGGCCTGAAAAATGGCCATGGCATTGCCGTACATATAGGAGGAAATTGTCGGGCGTGCATATTGTTTTTTTCGTCCCCCGCTTATACTCTCTTCCATAGCGTCTTGTACGTCGCTTTGCCAGTAAAGGCCGTTCGGCAAACGGTGAGTCTTTTCCCATCGGGAATATTCCCGTTTCATATCGGGAAGCAAATCCGCAAGGAAAGCGGAGTCGTCGGTAACAAGCCAGCTGTTATATATGGCATACGGTGTCCAAGAACTGTATCTGTCCATGCGTTCCATTGGTTTCCCTCCATTACCCCTATACCATGTATAGACGATTTGGCGTAGATAGCAGGTGTCTCTCAACCAGCGGCATTCGTGTATGTGATGGCCCAATGCACTCGATATGAGATTGTATTTGTCGGCATACGAGCGGGGTACGAGAAATTCGGTCATGGCATAACCTACCGGTGTGTTTTTGATATGTTTTCTCAGAGTCCACCATCGGTAATAATAAATTTCTTCCATGTTTCGATCCGGACAATCGAATAACGGAATATTTGTTTCGAGCCAGTCGGCCGATTGGTCGTTGGGTATGGCTTGTGCGATGTTCTCGTCTTCCATACGGTTGAAGTAGTCGATGTAATGTCGATAGTCGTTGAAGTCTAAAAGATTTGCCGTACGGTCGCCCGATGTTCGGAGTCTGGCTATGCGGTAGGTTGCTGGGGTTTCTTCTTGTCCGGCATTTTCGAGATCGAAATATTGGTCGGCCGGCGTGTCGGGGGTCGGTATCGAATTGATGGAACCGGTACGGAATATAATGCGTTCGATTCCTGGTACAGGAGCGAAGAACATACGTGTCGTCTTTTTCTTACCGTTGATATAAACAGTATAATTGCGGTTTCCGACCGATAGTTCCACATCGATATGGTAGATTTCTCCGGGAGAGTATTTCCCCATTTGGGAATAACGGGCCCCTCCTTTGGCTCGCATGATACTGTCGGTAAATTCCACTCTGGCGCAGGGGATACCTTCGGCATCGGCAAAGTCGATTTGCAAGTTCCCATATCCAGTTTGTTCGGCCATAATATCGAACGAGACTTTCAGTACTCGGCTTTCCGGTATTTTCCGTTCGACCCAAGCGAAAGAGAATGGATCTTTGTCGGTGATTGTGAGCCAGCGTGTTCCTTTTTTATTTTCGAGAGTAACCGGTGTGGCTATTCCTGCATAGAGATTCCATTCCCGCAAGTCGCACAGTTGCGTCGCATGGCTTATGTCGTCCTGCACGTATTCGGTAACTTTTTGACGCACCGGAACGGGGATATGACTTACCCATATATCTTCTTTCCCGACGCTGTACGATACCCACAAATCTCCGTCGGGAGGCGTCCCGTTACCCGGTTGGATACCACGTGCATATTGCGGCCCGAAACTTTTGTAATTGCCGCCGTAACGCATCGGGGGGACAATCCCGTGTATGAGATTCAGTGTCGTATACTCCAATCCGTCGTTACTTAGCGAAATGGCTAACGGCCATCGGTATTCGGCCGGATTGTATACGGTTGCATAAGTATCATCGCTCAATTTTTGTCCCCAGATTTTGGCGTTGCTGTTGACAAATCCTTTGGCTCGCTCTACGGGTTCTTCCCAAGTATTGCCCCCGTCGTTACTGATAGAGGTGAGTGCATGTTTCCATAATCCGACGATACGGTCATCGGGCAAATAATAGTAACAAAAAGCTTTATAAGGTTTATTAAGCGGAAGCATGGGGTCGTTACGGTCGGCCTCTTCAACCATTTGCATACGGTAAAGCGGATTATCCATCATTTCCCGACAGGCTTTTATAAAACCTTTGTCGCGTGCACGGGTATAGAAAGGGTAGTCGGTATTCTTTTCGTTGAAATCGTGATTGTAATAGACAAAATAAATAGGGCCGAACGTACCGTCTTTTTTTATTTCCCTTACAACGCGGCCTATACCGTTTCCGTCATTGGGATCGTCTTTTCTGTCGAGAGCAATACCGTAATTGCCAGTGGCCAATAACCGTCCGTTCGATGCCACGTAAAAGCCTACACGCTGGTGCATGATGGCTGTAAGGTTGTGTGCAGTATCGGTTCGTCCCTTTTTGGTAAAACCTTCGGGTACTTTATATTCCGGAAACAAAATTTCGGGAGAACTCCAATGATACCCGTCGGGCGAAGTCATGAGTACCGTGCGCGACGGAGGAATGTGTTCGTCGGTACTGTCGCAAAGGAAATGAAGATAGAATTTCCCGTTCCAATAACACATCATGGGCTGGTGGTTGTAAGTCCACCCGAAATTGTAAGTAGCTGTAATACTGTCGCGATTGGCCCGTAACAATTGTATGTTGTGGACTCCGACGGCGGGAGAGAGTTGCCCGTCATGACGATATGGATTGGAAAGTTCTGTTCCTGTATAACAAACTCTGTCTTGTGCCGAAATAAAAGCAACAGACATAAATAGAAAGACCGTTGTCAATAGAGCGGGAACGGAGTACTTCATGGTATGTATTTTTAACAAGGTAAAGATATTTAGAAAATTTTCGTTTTCAAACGATTAGAATATAAAACTGTATCGAGTTTATTTTTTTTATCATTTAAGTGTAATATTTGTTCGTAGGACGGTCAAAAAATGAAAGAGAATACCCCACAGGTATTCTCTTTCATTTTTATTCAATTAAGGATCAGACTGGTTTAAGGCATAAATTTATTATCGAACAAGGCTTTTCAACCAAGTGATTTCTTCCGGCCATCGGCTTTCGTCTGGCGTTTCGAGAATGAGGGGTATGTCGTCGAAGCGGCTGTCTGCCATGATCCGCTCGAACAATCCGCTGCCTAACGTTCCTTCCCGAAGTACTTCATGACGGTCGACATGGGAGTCCAATCCCTTTTTGGAGTCGTTTATATGCATGCCTCGGAGATATTTAAAGCCGACGATGGCATCGAGTTGCTCAAACGTTTCTGAAAATCCTTCCGGAGTGATCAGGTCGTATCCGCCAGCCAATGCATGACACGTGTCGATACAGATTCCGATACGGCTTTTATCTTCTACTTTGTCGATGATGTGAGCCAGATGCTCAAATCTAAATCCCACGTTAGAACCTTGTCCGGCCGTATTTTCGATGACGGCAGTAACCCGAAGTGTCTTATCGAGAGTAATGTTTATTGATTCGGCTATCCTGTCGAGGCATGCATCGATCGATATTTCTTTCAGGTGGGAACCGGGGTGGAAGTTGAGCAAGGTCAATCCCAATTGCTCACATCGCTGCATTTCATCGAGAAAGGCAGCCCTCGATTTTTCCAACCCTTCGGTCTGCGGGTGCCCCAGATTAATAAGATAACTGTCGTGAGGTAGAATTTGTCGAGCAGTATAACCGTAGGTTTGGCAACGTTCTTTAAAAAGGTCTATGCTTTTTGCTGATAAGGGGGCAGATACCCATTGTCGTTGATTTTTTGTAAAAAGAGCAAAAGCGGTTGCTCCTATGTTATGTGCATTTTCGGGTGCGTTTTCTACGCCGCCCGATGCACTTACGTGTGCGCCTATGTATTTCATAATGATAAAAATTATTGGAATATAAAATCGTATAATTCGCAGAGCGATTGGCCTTCCACATCTGATGTGAATAGTATGTAGAGTGCATGTTTCCCTTTCAATCCTTTCATGCCCGAAAGTGTGGCGGTGCGTTCGCTCACTGTACCGTCGGACGTGGAGTCGAGCTTCAATCGGCCTATCTCTTTACCTCCCCGGCTTTTCCACGGACTGTCAATCATGAAAATGATTTCCCCGTCTATGCCTGTCGATTTCAGTCGCAGGCATAATTCAGCTTTTTTACGGCGTCCCAATAAGTCGAAATTGAAATATTTATACCCGATGATGGAGCCGTTTGTGTTGTTTACGACCGGTGCATGAAAGGTATTCAGGCTGTAAGAGGCGTCGAGGCCATCATCTCCCGCATAAGTCGCTTTGACATAGGAGCCGCTGTGTATGTAGTTGGGGTATTTCTTGATAATAGGAGTGGGCCCGGTATAGTAGCAGGCAATACCGGCCGGTTGGCGTTCAAAAGGATTCAATCCTTCGGAACAAAATCCTTCGGAGGTGTATTCGGCCTCGGAAATTTCCACTTTGTCTTTTTTTACGCTGACGGTAACCGGTGCGACCATGGCCTGACGCGAAAATTCATTTGTCCCTATTTGTCGGTGATAGAAAACATACCATTGCCCGTTTATTTCGGCCAGACTGCCGTGGGTGTTCCCTCCCGGATTGGCCGTAGGAATGACTTTGCCTTCTTCGTCGTATCCGCGAGCGCGGCCATCAATAAGGGTTCCTCCGTAAGTGAACGGTCCTAACGGGCTGTCGCTGTAAGCGTAAGCCAATGTATAGTTGGTGGAAGGAAGCGAAAATTCTCCTTCTTGGGTAACCCGGCTATATATGAATACATATTTACCATTGATTTTCCGCATCGAGGAGGCTTCAAAAAATCGGAATTCGCCTTCTTGTTTACAGCCCGAAATCATATCTTCTACAATGTCGGTACCGGGTTTTACGGTACACATGGTTGTAGGGTCGAGTTCGGCGCCGAAAGAGCGATTGAATCCCCAATAACCATATATCCGTCCGTCGTCATCGCAAAAAATAGCAGGATCGAACCCGAATATACCATAAGTGGTGCGACCGTCGTCATTCCAATTGCATACCTCAAAAGGACCATCGGGACGATAGGATTTAGCTATCATGTTTTGTCTGCCGCCGACTTGGTTGTTAGGACATAAATAATACACTTTACGGCCGTTTTCAATACATTCCATTACATCGGGTGCATACAATACATCGGCCAGAGTGTCGGGTGTGAAAGGCCTGCCGTCTTGGGTAAATTCCGATTTGAAAATCACACCGTCATACCGCCATTCACGTAAGTTATCGACCGAGGCCGACCATACGACTTGGTCGCGTCCGCAATAGTGTGTGCGTAGATTATCGTGCGAACCGTAGATATATACACGGAAAGAACCGGGTTTGTCGGGATCCTCAAATACATACGGTTCTCCGTCGGGAATATGTTCCCACAAAGGAAGAAACGGATTTTGTGCATTAGCATAAAATCCGCAGACAGCGAGTACGATAATAAGGCCAAATAGTTTCCTCATGTTGTGATAACTGTTTTTATGCGAAAAATTTTTCATAAAGATATTGAATATATTGGTTGGAGACAAATTAAGAAACAATTCTTTTCAAATGATAACCGATGATAAAATGTTGAATGGACAGTTTGTTTCTTGTTATTCGGATTTTCATATATCTGATTTTGCAGAGAGAAGAAGCTTTCTTGTTGGTTTGATAATGAGTCGGATAAGGGTTGGGCCGGTAAAAAACGATTGAATTTTATTTTATACTGTCTTTCCTTTCGCTATATTTGTAGAATATAGGATACGGCTTGGCGTCGTCAAATTCAAAAACTTTGTTTTCATTTGCCCCTGCACTCGCCTTTCACTATATTTGTCTGTTGGAAAATCAGTGATGGTATTATGAATAATTTTTCTTTTCACAGCCCAACCGAGTTTGTATTCGGGAAAGATACGGAAAAACAGACCGGCCTTTTGTGTAAGAAGTACGGGGCAACACGAGTATTGATCGTATATGGTGGCGGTTCGGTTGTACGTAGCGGCCTGTTACAGCGGGTAGAACAATCGTTGGAAGATGCCGGTATATCTTATGTCGAGCTGGGGGGCATTCAGCCCAATCCTACCGATCCGAAAGTCTA
>HF999685.1:43914-50215 GCA_000434215.1 Bacteroides sp. CAG:144 | reverse complement strand
GGCTATTGCTGCCGGAGTTCCTTATGAGGGGGATTTCTGGGATTTTTTCATACGGAAAGCCATTGTGAAAAAGGCTTTGAAGGTCGGCGTCGTGCTTACGATTCCTGCTGCCGGAAGCGAAGGGTCGGGTAACAGTGTTATCACCAAGCTCGACGGATTACAGAAATTGAGTCTACGTACCCCAGATACATTGCGTCCCGTCTTTGCTGTTATGAATCCGGAATTGACTTATACATTGCCCTCTTTCCAGACGGCATGTGGTATTGTAGATATGATGGCTCATATCATGGAGCGCTATTTTTCCAATACTTCGGGCGTGGAAATTACCGACAGATTGTGCGAGGGAACGTTGAAAGCGATCATGAAAGAAGCGGCTGTTGTCATGCAGAAACCGAACGATTATGATGCCCGTGCCAATTTGATGTGGAGCGGAACGATTGCGCACAACGGTATTTGCGGGGTCGGGAGGGAAGAAGACTGGGCATCGCATTTCATGGAACACGAAGTGAGTGCCGTTTATGATGTGTCTCACGGTGCGGGATTGGCGGTTATTTTTCCGGCATGGTTGACTTTTATGGCCGAACATCATGTCGAAAAAGTTTATCAGTTTGCCGTGCGGGTGATGGCTATTCCAGCCGGGAAAGATAGAAAGGCCGTTGCATTGGAAGGTATCGATAGGTTGAAAAACTTCTATACATCGATCGGTATGCCTGTCAATTTCGGGGAGTTGGGAATCGAAAATCCCGATATCGATTTGCTGGTGAAAAAATTACATGCAAACAAAGGCGAGCAAGTCGGGTGTTATTTTAAACTTATATCGGAATACAGCAGGGAGATATACGAAATAGCTTGTAGGTAGATAAGATTTGTTGTCGGTTTATTCGGTGAGAAATGTTAAGCAAGAATAAAATAAAATTTATACAATCGTTGGAGCGGAAAAAGGCCCGGAAGGAATACGGGTGTTTTTTGGCCGAAGGCAATAAGTTGGTAGAAGATACGATTGTTGCATTTTCATGCAAATTGCTGGTGGCGACATCGGAATGGTTACAAGCGCATCCCCGAGTACAAGCCGACGAAGTCGTAGAAGCGTCTCCCGATGAGATATGCCGGGCATCGTTGCTCTCTTCACCACAGGACGTGATAGCTGTTTATGAAATCCCGCAGTATACCGTACAGCCGACATCGTTGTCGCAACAGTTGGTTTTGGCCCTTGATACGGTACAAGACCCCGGGAATCTCGGTACGATTGTGCGCATCGCCGACTGGTATGGTATAGAGCATATTCTTTGTTCTCCGCTTTGTGCCGACCTTTACAACCCCAAAGTCGTACAAGCTACTATGGGAGCTTTGGCTCGCGTACAAATACATTATGTCGAGCTGGTCGATTTTCTCCCACAAATCAAAGCACCGATATACGGAACATTTCTTGATGGTGAAAATATTTATACCCAATCTCTTACACCGTCGGGTATCATAGTGATGGGAAACGAGGGAAACGGTATATCACCAGAAATAAGGAGCCTTGTTACTCATACACTTTTTCTTCCCAGCTATCCCGAAGGTAGAGCAACGTCCGAATCTCTCAATGTCGCAGTTGCAACGGCAGTGGTTTGTTCTGAGTTTCGTCGTCCCAAATAAAAAATCTCCGGTGATATTCTCCGGAGATTTTTTAGAATTATAGAATATATTTTTTACAACCCTTTTGACTTGGCTTCATTCCAAAGTGAGTCCATCTCTCCGAGTGTCATTTCTTTAAGATTTTTATTTTGCCGTTTTGCCGTTTCTTCTATGTAGTTAAAGCGCTGTATGAATTTTTGATTGGTTCTTTCGAGTGCGTTTTCGGGGTTGATTTTATGAAGCCTTGCTGCATTAATGAGGCTGAATAACAGATCTCCGAATTCTTGTTCGGCTTTATTTTCATTCAAGTGGATCAGTTCGTTTTCAAATTCTCCGATTTCCTCTTTTACCTTATCCCACACCTGTTCTTTTTCTTCCCAATCAAACCCTACATTACAAGCTTTCTCTTGTATGCGGTATGCTTTGATAAGGGCGGGCAGAGTATTCGGGACCCCGGCAAGAACGGTTTTGTTACCTCCTTTTTCTTTCAATTTGAGTGCTTCCCAATTTTGTTCGACTTGTCCCGATGAATCGACTTGTGTCGATCCGAAAACATGTGGGTGGCGGTAGATTAGTTTTTCGCACAATGCGTCGCAGACGTCGGCCATGTCGTATAGTCCTTTTTCTTCTCCTATTTTTGCATAAAAAGCTACATGTAGGAGAACGTCGCCCAATTCTTTTTTTATCGATGCTGGATCGTTGTTGGTAATGGCTTCACACAACTCGTATGTTTCTTCTATTGTATTGGTGCGAAGAGATTCGTTGGTTTGCTTGCGGTCCCACGGGCATTTGAGACGTAATTCATCGAGTATGTCGAGAAAGCGGCCGAAAGATTCGATCTTTTCTTCTTTTGTGTGTCGAGGTGTCATATCGTATGTTTTTTAGCGAAGACAAAGATAAAAATTTCTGACAGATGAGCCAATTGACAATGATTAATAGATAAAAAATGACATCATCAATTTCTAAAACTCTCGATTTTCTCAAATAATATGCCTATTTTTGCAAACTTACAAAATAATATGAGTTTCTATGATTCCCAAGATCCTGTCGAAAAGCGAGGCCGATGAAATAAGCAGTTGCATCGATGAGGCCAAACACGTCGTCATCGTTTGCCATGTTGCACCCGACGGCGATGCAATCGGTTCTTCTTTGGCTTTATGGCATACGTTGGCCGATTTGGGTAAGGACGTTTATGTGATTGTTCCCGATCCATATCCAGCCAGCCTGCGTTTTTTGAAAGGCTGTAAAGATATACTTGTTTATACCCGTTATACCGACTTTGCTCAAAAACTGATAGAACGAGCCGATTTGATTTTCTGTTTGGATTTCAATGAACCGAAACGGGTCGATTCGATGGAGACGGTTTTGATGGCTTCGAAAGCAAAGAAAATATTGATAGATCATCACCTGTATCCGTCTTCGTTTTGCGATATTACGATATCTCATCCTGAAATATCTTCGAGTTGTGAAGTCTTGTTCCGTGTAATTTGCGGTTTGGGATTGTTCGAGCAGATGTCGGTCGATGCGGCTAATGCCATTTATACCGGAATGATGACCGATACGGGAAATTTTACCTATAATTCGAACTATCCCGAAATGTATATAACCATAGCCGAATTGATAAAGAAGGGTATCAATAAGGATACGATATATGCACGCATTCACAATACGAACAGCGAGGAGAAGTTGCGCTTGAACGGTTTTGCAATTTCGCAAAAGATGGAGGTGTTTCCCGAGTATGATGCGGCGATAATCAGTTTGTCTCAGAAAGAGTTGAACCATTATCATTACCAAAAAGGCGATACCGAAGGTCTTGTGAATGTTCCTCTTTCTATGGAAAATATTCTTTTTTCAGCATTTTTGAGGGAGGAATCGAATCTGATAAAAATATCGTTACGCTCCAAAGGAACGTTTCCTGCCAATAAAATTGCATCAGAGTATTTCAATGGTGGCGGCCATTTGAATGCAGCCGGAGGGGAGTTCTATGGTACATTGAAGGAAGCGGAAGATTTAATGCATAAAATATTGCCGGTTATCGGTGAATTGGCTATTCAATCAAAAAAAGAACAATAATATGAATATGAAATTTTTTATAACGATTTCGGTTTTCTTTTCGGTGTTCGCATTTGCCTCTTGCGACGACGGAAAAACATATATCGAATTGCGAGAAGAAGAAGATAACGCGATAGAAAAATACCTTACGACCGATGGTCGATGGGTGGCAGATCTTCCCGGTGATGGGAATTTCCAAACAGCAGAGAATACCGATAATCCTCCTTTTTACAGACTCCCCGATGATGTGTATATGCAGATTCTTTCGATGGGATACCGCGACTCTACCAATAGCTTTTTTGTCGCCGATGATAAAGTTTATTTCCGATATACGCGTATGAGCCTGACCGATTGGGCCGACGGTATCGTCTCGACCTCGGGCAACATGAATGACGCAAGTGGGGGTAGTGATAAGTATTATTTTACATATACGACTCAAATGGGTTCGAATTACTCGATGTATTTTGAGTATGGGCTGGGAATCCAATATCCGTTGAGATATGTAGGCAATGGAGCGTTGCTGAATTTGGTCGTTCCATCTAAAATGGGCTTCGCCAGCGAAATCTCCGATGTCATTCCCTATTTATATACCATTAAGTATAACTTGAAAGAAAATTGATAACCCGTCTATGTCATTGATAAAATCTATTTCAGGAATCAGAGGAACTATCGGCGGAAAAGCCGGTGAGGGCTTGAATCCGCTTGATATCGTAAAGTTTACAGCGGCCTATGCAACGTTTATACAGCGTACGACAAAGTTGCCGGTAAGGAAAATCGTTGTGGGAAGAGATGCTCGTGTCTCGGGCGAAATGGTCTCTCATTGTGTAATCGGTACTCTCGTAGGTATGGGGTTTGATGTTGTCGATTTGGGTCTGGCTACGACTCCGACCACCGAACTGGCCGTAGTATGGGAAGCTGCTTGCGGCGGAATTATTCTCACAGCAAGCCACAATCCCAAACAATGGAACGCGTTGAAACTATTGAATGAGAATGGCGAGTTTCTGAATGCAGACGAAGGTAACGAAGTATTGCGTATAGCAGAAACCGGTGATTTCGAGTTTGTTGATATTGAAAATTTGGGACACGTAAAAAAAGATAATACATCGATAACTAAGCATATAGATAGCGTATTGTCATTGAAATTGGTCGATGTGGAGGCCATTAAAAATGCCGGTTTTTCTGTCGCTGTTGATTGTGTGAATTCTGTTGGAGGAATAGCCATACCTGCTTTATTGGAAGCATTGGGTGTAAAGAAAATCGTTCCTCTCAACTGCCGTCCCGATGGTCTTTTTCCCCATAATCCCGAACCCTTGCCCCAGCATCTTACCGAAATATCCGATTTGATGAAAAACGGAGGAATAGATGTGGGATTTGTTGTAGATCCTGATGTAGACCGCCTAGCCATTATCTGTGAAAACGGCGACATGTTTGGTGAAGAATATACACTTGTTGCCGTATCGGATTATGTTTTGCGCCATACTCCCGGTAATACGGTTTCTAATTTGAGTTCTACCCGGGCATTGAGAGATGTAACTCGTTCTTTGGGTGGCGAGTATAGCGCCGCTGCCGTGGGTGAAGTGAATGTGGTGGCAAAAATGAAAGAAGTCGGTGCTGTCATAGGAGGTGAGGGCAATGGTGGTGTGATTTATCCCGAGAGCCATTACGGGAGAGATGCCCTTGTGGGTATTGCTCTGTTTCTGACGCATTTGGCTAAGGCGAAAAAACAAGTGAGCGAATTGCGTGCTACATATCCCTCGTATGGAATGACGAAACAACGTATAGATTTGACGCCCGCTATCGATGTCGATGCCTTGCTTCGGGCTGTCAAAGAACAATATGCCCGATACGAGGTTACTGATATAGATGGGGTGAAAATAGATTTTCCCGATGGTTGGGTACATCTGCGAAAATCGAATACTGAGCCGATTATCCGGGTTTATGCCGAGGCGGAGACGGTAGAATCGGCCGAAGAAAAGGCAGCTGCTGTCATGACGGTTATCCGGTCTATGGTAGAGTAAGCTGTACGTTGTCTTTTGGTTCGGATAAAAACAAACTCGATAAATTTCTTTTCCCGATAGAATATGAACAGATTGGAATATGAAATCGAACAGTTCCTACGGAGATTGGAATTGAGCGAAGCCGGTGTCGAGTGGACTAAAAGAATCGTATGGGTAATTGTCATTTTACTCATTTCTCTTTTGTTGGCGAGAATATTTCGCCATTTTTTTATCCCCGTATTACAGAAGATAAGTAAGCGTACCAAGATACAGTGGGACGACCATTTGTTTGAAGACGATATCATGCACAAGGCCACGAGGCTCATACCTCCTGTGGTCTGGTATTTGCTGTTGCCTTTTGCTTTTGGGAATATGCCGCATTTGCTGGATATTTTTTTGCGGGGTGCCCAAATATATCTTATCGTGGTATCGTTGATGCTCATCAATTCGGTCATGAGTATACTGTATAAGATTTCGAATATGAACGAAACCTTGCGTACACGACCGTTGAAAGGCGTTTACCAAATGGTGATTTTGGTTTCGGGTTGTATCGGTTCTGTCTTGATTATCAGTATACTTCTCGGGAAAAATGCGACAACGATATTGGCCGGATTAGGAGCTTCGGCAGCCATATT
>HF999685.1:16615-43908 GCA_000434215.1 Bacteroides sp. CAG:144 | reverse complement strand
TTCGGCAGCCATATTGATGTTGATCTTCAAGGATAGTATTCTCGGTCTTGTTGCCGGTGTGCAGCTGTCGGCCAATGATATGTTGCGTCCCGGCGATTGGATTACAATGAATAAATACGGTGCCGACGGTTTCGTAACCGAGGTAACATTGACTACCGTAAAAATACAAAATTTCGATAAGACGATAACGACGATACCTCCGTATGCGTTAGTGAGCGATTCATTCCAGAATTGGCGGGGTATGTTTGAAAGCGGTGGTCGGCGTATCAAACGATCTCTCCTTATCGATGCCCATACGGTGCGATTTTGTACCCAAGAAGAATGCTTACATTTCCGTGAGCGACATTGGATCGGAGAGAATGAGGGACGGGAAGAACGGTCGTTAGTCAATCTGTATGTATATAGGAAATATGTATTAAACTATTTGCAGAACTCTCCTTATGTGCACGATGATTTGTTGCAGATGGTGCGTATGTTGCAGCCTACGGCCGAGGGTATTCCTATCGAGGTGTATTGTTTTACACAAGAGACTAATTGGATCAGTTATGAAACCCATCAAGGGGAAATTTTCGATCATTTGTTGGCCGTATTGCCCGAATTCGGACTGCGAATATTTCAGCGACCTTCGGGTATCGATATGCAGGATTTCGGAATAAGAGAAAGCCGCTAATCATTATTCCCGTTTTTGCCAAATTTATGAGAGCCGATTCGGAGTCTTTTACTGTGTGTCCCGTTGGAGTCTGTTTTTTAGATTCACCTTTTTATTTTATCTTTGTACTGAAATTTATCTTGAATATACAGGAATGAAAAATATCCGGAACTTTTGTATCATTGCGCATATCGACCACGGTAAGAGTACATTGGCCGATCGCTTGTTGGAATATACGCATACCGTTGCTCCGAAAGACCTGCAAGAGCAGGTTTTGGACAATATGGACTTGGAAAGGGAACGGGGAATTACGATCAAGAGCCATGCCATACAGATGGAATACGGCTATAAGGGAGAAAAATATATTTTGAATCTGATCGATACTCCGGGACACGTCGATTTCTCTTATGAAGTATCTCGATCGATAGCTGCCTGTGAAGGGGCTCTGCTTATTGTCGATGCTTCACAAGGAATACAGGCGCAGACCATATCGAATCTTTATATGGCCATAGAAAATGATCTTGAAATTATTCCTGTCATGAATAAGATCGACCTCGATAGCGCGATGCCCGACGAGGTGGAAGACCAAATTGTGGAGTTGCTTGGCTGTAAACGGGAAGAAATATTGCGAGCCAGCGGTAAGACGGGACAAGGTGTAGAAGATATCCTCAATGCCATTGTAGAACGTGTTCCCTCTCCCGAAGGCGATCCCGATGCACCTTTGCAATGTCTTATATTCGACTCTGTCTTCAATTCGTTCCGGGGAATCATTGCTTATTTTAAGATTGTAAACGGTGTGATTCGTACCGGAGATCGGGTGAAATTTGTCGCTACGGGTAAAGAGTATGAAGCCGACGAAATAGGAGTGTTGAAGTTGGATATGTCTCCTCGTAAAGAATTGCGTACGGGAGATGTGGGATATATCATTTCGGGAATCAAGACCTCACGGGAAGTGAAGGTGGGAGATACCATAACGCATATCGATAGACCTTGTTCCGAGGCGATAGATGGGTTTGAAGAGGTGAAGCCGATGGTTTTTGCGGGGGTATATCCTATTGAAAGCGAAGATTTTGAAGATTTGAGAGCTTCCCTTGAAAAATTACAGCTCAATGACGCTTCTCTTACATTCCAACCCGAATCTTCCGTAGCTCTCGGATTTGGTTTCCGTTGCGGATTCCTCGGGCTTTTACATATGGAAATCATACAGGAACGGCTCGATAGGGAGTTTGATATGGACGTCATTACGACTGTTCCCAACGTTTCGTATAAGGTGTATGATAAGAAAGGGAATATGATCGAGGTGCATAATCCGTCGGGACTGCCCGATGTTACGCTCATCGATCATATAGAGGAACCTTATATCAGAGCTTCTGTCATAACGGCGACCGATTATATAGGACCTATTATGACATTGTGTCTGGGAAAACGAGGAGAGTTGGTAAAGCAGGAGTATATATCGGGCAATCGGGTAGAGCTGATTTACGATTTGCCATTGGGTGAGATTGTTATCGATTTTTATGACAAACTGAAAAGTATCTCCAAAGGATATGCTTCGTTCGATTATCACTTGCATGATTTTCGTCCGTCGAAACTGGTGAAACTCGATATATTGCTCAACGGGGAGTCGGTCGATGCATTGTCTACCTTGACTCATGCAGATAATGCCGTTGCTTTCGGTCGGCGCATGTGCGAGAAACTGAAAGAGTTGATTCCTCGTCAGCAATTCGATATTGCCATACAAGCGGCCATCGGAGCCAAAATCATTGCCCGGGAAACGGTAAAAGCCGTCCGGAAAGACGTTACGGCCAAATGTTATGGTGGCGACATAAGCCGGAAACGCAAGTTGTTGGAAAAACAGAAAAAGGGCAAGAAGCGCATGAAGCAAATTGGTTCGGTGGAGGTTCCCCAAAAAGCATTTTTGGCAGTGCTGAAACTCGATTGATAACTTATGCGGAACAAAAGTCTTTTTAACTTGTTTTAATCGGAAAAAAGATTTGGTATGATAGATCGCATTTACGCTTTGCGCAAATCTTTGCATAATTATGCCAATGGCGGTTATGTGTTGATTGCCGTTACGGTACTGGCAATGGTTATTGCCAATAGTCCGTTGCAAACCCTTTATTTTTCATGGTGGGAACGGCCGGTATTGCTGCAAATCGGCGATTTTAATCTGTTTGAACATCACGGCCATGCCATGTCATTGATGCAGGTCATCAATGATGCGCTGATGGCTATTTTCTTTTTTTCCGTAGGATTGGAAATAAAGCGGGAGGTCTTGGTCGGAGAGTTATCCTCTTTAAGAAAAGCTCTTTTGCCGGTCATTGCAGCCGTAGGGGGAATCGTATTGCCCATAACGATTTATCGTTTGTTATCGTCAGACGCGGCAATATTGCAGGGTAGTGCAATTCCTATGGCGACCGATATTGCTTTTTCGTTGGGAATATTGAGCATGTTCGGAAAAAGAGTTCCGATAGGATTGAAAATATTTTTGGCGACTTTGGCCATTGCCGATGATATAGGCGGTATATTGGTTATCGCATTGTTTTATACCGAACAGTTATCGATTTTATGGCTTGTATATTCGGCATTGGTATTGGGCGTGCTTTTATTGGGATCGCGTTTGCATATCCATAGCAAATTGTTTTATGTGGTCGGTGGCGTTACCGTATGGTATTTTTTCTTGCACTCCGGTATACATCCTACGATAGCGGGTGTATTGGTCGCTTTTTGCGTACCGGCGCATCCGGTAATGGATACGCGACGTTTCATCGATGAAATATGTGAAGCTGTGAGGGACTTTCCCCAGACGAAGCAGATCAAACGCGGTGAAACATATATTCTTTCGCCCGAACAGTTGAATGCATTGAAGTCTGTCGAGTCGGCATCGGATAAGGTGATAAGCCCTTTACAAGACTTGGAAGACACATTGCACCCGCTTATCAATTATTTGATCATACCGTTGTTTGCCTTTGCCAATGCCGGCATTTCATTGTCCGACATTACATTTTTATCTTTGTTTCAGGGAATAAGTTTGTCGATATGGGTGGCTTTGGTGGCCGGAAAGTTTATCGGAATCATGCTGTTTTCTTATCTTCCTGTCGTATTCGGCTGGGCGAAAAAGCCCGATATTGTAACATGGCCTATGATAGCCGGCGTTTCGGCTTTGGGAGGAATTGGATTTACGGTTTCGTTATTTATTGCCAATCTTTCTTTCCCGCTTGATAGCGCAACGAATGTGTTGTTATTGAATCAGGCGAAACTCGGTATTTTGGTCGGTTCTTTGTTGTCGGGTGTAATCGGGTATTTTATTCTATCCTCGACTTTGCCTAAAAAGCCTGTCAACGAGTAAACAAATTTCTGGTAATGGGTGTTTTCCTTTGAAAAATACCTGTTATGATTCTTATTACCGATATCATCAGTTCCCCGGTGGGACATGCGTTATTGCAGCTGCTCTTGTCTCAAAAAGAGCACGAACCGGTGCGGGTGATGGTAACTCCTTACGACAGATTGAGCCATGAAGACGGCTTTGAACCGGTTGTCTCTTCTTTTTATGATTTGCCTTCGCTTGATAGAGCGTTGAAAGGGGTGGATACGTTATTGATATCTACTTTCAATTTGTTTACCGACTGCCGTTGCGGATACTTGAACTTGTTACATGAGGCTGTTGCAGAAGGGGTAAAAAGGATTATATTCATCAGTTCAGCAGGTCGGGGCGATTCGGTCTCCCTTCCTATGCAAGAGAATCGGGAAACAGAGATGCATATACAGCAGAGCGGCATACCCTATGCTGTTTTCAGGGTGAATATACTGATGGAAAATCTTCCGTTTTTCATAGGGACGGAACAGGGGACGGGTATTTATTATCCTGCGGGGAACGGGCGCGTTGGGTTTGTATCGGTACACGATGTGGCCGAAGCGATACTCCCTTTTGTAACCGGTCGTTTTGGGGTAGAAAATAGGGCTTATACCTTGAGTCATGAAATTACCTATTCCTTCGATGATATAGCGGCAAAACTCTCTCAATATTATTCCGGCCGGGTGAAATACGAGTCGGTCGATTTGGCGTTTTACAGAAAGACGCTTTTACAAATGGATATTCCTGACGATACGGTCGACCGTCTTTGTTCCGTGGCGAAAGCCATATCTTTGAATTGTTACGATTTGAGCGATTATACATTGAAAAGATTGCTCGGCCGTCATGCCGAACAAGAGCAGTTGCGGCAACGCATACGTCGCTGGTTTTCTCAAAAAGAGAGCGGGCCTTTCTTATTCGGTTCTCAGTTGACGATGCTTTCGGATTATTTACACGGAATGTATCGCCATTTATAAAAGAATATTGACCGATGCACCTAAGGTAAACGAAGAAAGATTTTTATTTACGCTTGTTATGACGTTCGGTTTGTCTGCGAAATAGTAGCGATACCGGGCAGGAGTAAGAGTGTAATCGAAAAAGAAGCGGAATCCCATTTTCAGCTTGGCCCAATAGGAGATGTTGAGACCGGTTTGGAAGTCGGGTGCGTGCATCTCTTTCAGTTTCAGGAACGGAATAGTCGTTTCTCCTTCATCTTCGGATAAGTATAATGTTTGCGCATCGGAAAAAGAATAGCCTGCCAGCAGTTTGCTACCTATTGACCATCGGTAAGTCAATGCGCAATCGAAGTAGGCTCCAACAGAGGCCGATACGAAATCTATACCGTCTTCCACCACAGCCGTCTTCCGTCCCGGGAGGTAGGAGGCAAAAGAGTCGTTCATTTGCAACTGTGCCGGGACATGGCTGGCAATGACTTGTCCGCCTATACCTACGTAATTATTGATAAACCATGCCCCTTCGATACCCGAGCTGGCTCCGGCCGAGGTATGGAATACCAATTCGTCCGACAAGCGTATCTCTCTCGGCATGAACATATATCCGGTATATAATCCGAGAAACGAGGGAGTCCGGTCGGGAAAACGCAGATCATAGTCATATTCTTTCCATTGTATTCCTTTATCTTTGAAAATCAGCCCCGTGATCCAATACCCCAGCTCCGTCGAGATGATACCGATACCCGCCCCGGCCAGAACATCGGAAATCCAGTGCCGATTGTTGAGCAGTCGGGAATAGGCGGTTGCCGTAGCGATGGTATAGCCCGCTACGCTGTACCACGGACTGCGTATGCCGTATTCCTTGTGGAACATGGTGGCTGCCATGAATGCCGTGGCCGTGTGTCCCGACGGGAAAGAGTTGTGGCTGCCCGAATTAGGTCGTTGCGATTTGGCCGTATATTTGATACCGTTTACAAGGGTTGCCATGATCGCGACGGAGAAAGCGTCGGCGGTAATCATGCGTCCCCACGAACTGCGGCTTTTTACCCCGCCTATTTTCAGCCCGAGCATAAGGACCGCCGGAGCGTATTGCAGGTAATCGTCGTATTTATGGCGGAAGTTGGGAACATAGGCGTTACGCAGGTCGTTGACAGGCTGTTTGGCCCATTCCACGGCTATGCCGCTCAGTATAAGCGGAACCGAGACCGATGTCATTTTGAACCACTCTTTCGAGGTGAGTTTGTCGAGCCTCTTCTGTCTTTCCCCGTAGAACAAGGGGCGGGAATAGGACTTGTCGGCATTTATGGAGAGAGCGGCCGGGGAGAGTAGTACTCGGTTTGTCGTATCTGTTTTTTCGAATGAGGCAGCCGGTTGTATGTTTACGGCCGAGATGATTCCTATAATGGAAAGCAGAAAAATCTGTTTATGGAACTTGTGCATGGATAAAAGATATTTTCTGCAAAGGAAAGAATTTTTGCCGAAAAAAGAATAATTTATGGTGAACGAAAAAACGGATTATTTGTTTATAGAAAACAGAAGGGCAGATATAGAGATTTCTTTTTTGTGTTTTGTATTTTCTCAATCGCGGTCTCTATATCTGTTCTTTTATTTTTTCCGTAATCTGTTTACACAATAATTCAAAAGGAAGAGTTCCGTCGACCCAGTGTATGGTGAATCCTCGGCGTTCCATACCCCTGAACCAAGTCATTTGCCGTTTGGCGAATTGATGAATGGCGATTTCAAGGCGTGAGAACATTTCATTGTAAGAGTAGTCGCCTCGAATGTATTCGGTCAGGTATTTATATTCCAGTCCGTAGTAAATCAGGTCTTCTGCCGCGATACCCTCGTCGAGGAGAGCTTTCACCTCTTCGACCATACCGTTTTCGAGACGGGCTTTAAGGCGGTCCGAAATACGTTTACGACGCAGTTCCCGATCTATGTCTATACCTATTATATAACTTTCGAGCGGAGTATCCCTGCGTTTTTCCGGCGGCATGTTTTTGTAGTATTCCCCTATTTCTATGGCTCGGATAGCCCGTTTACAAGTATCCACGTCGGTTTTGTTATGTAGGGTTTTGTAGGTTTTTAGAATCTCTTCCAGTTCTGCCAGCGACTTCCCGGCCAACGATTCGCGCAGAGCTTTGTTTTCGGGGACGAGCGGCATGCAGTAGCCTTTCAGTACGGTTTCGATATACAATCCCGTTCCGCCGCATAGGAGAGGGGTGTTTCCCCTTCGACGTATCTCGTCGAAGGCGGTATTGAAGTCGCGCTGATATTCGTAGAGGTTGTATTTATAGCCCGGTTCGCATATATCTATCAAGTGGTACGGTATCTGTCGTCCCATTACCGTATATTCATTCAGGTCTTTTCCCGTACCTATATCCATGCGTCGGTATATCTGTCGGGAGTCGGCGCTGATGATTTCGGTATGCAGAGCGTCGGCGAGCAGTACACCCAGAGCCGTTTTTCCCGATGCCGTAGGGCCTAATAAAGTGATGATGTCCATGAAGTTATATGCAAGATTCGGTTCCTGTTTGTTGCAAAGATACGTAAAAGGAGAAAGAAAATCTATCTTTTCACGAGGGAATGTCGACTGTTTGGGTTTATTGTTTGCAAATATATTGCATATTATTTCATAAAAATCCTATTATTGGATATTAAAAATGCGATATGTAGAAATAAAAATGAAAAAAAATCCTGCGGAAAAAATCTTTTTGAAATGATATATATATGACTGAATAAAAAGCAGATAACATTTATCTTATTGGTCTGACAAAATGATACTGCTTGTGAAGAATGAAATAAAAAACGTAATATTGTTTTTTATTTTACTGTCTTTATTATAACTTTGCGAGCATTAAGACACCAAAAGTTTACCTAAAATATTACCCTTTTAAAGGTAATTGTGCCAAGTGCTATGAGAAAATATTTACAACTGTTAAGTATTGTTGTTTTGCTTTTGTCTTCTTCTCAGGTAATGGCTCAAAAAGTAAGAGTCGTTACAGGGCACGTTTATGACCCGGGAAAAGAAGCATTGGTCGGTGTAACGGTAGCGGTGAAAGGTTCTACGTCGGGTGGAGCCATTACCGACGAAAACGGCCGTTATATGATTCTTGTCCCCAATGAAAACGGGACGGTTATTGTTTTTTCTTCGATCGGTTTCGAGAAAAAAGAGGTAGCGGTCGGAGACAAAAAAGTCATAGATGTAACGATGACCGAGAAGAGTGCTTATCTCGACGAGGTGGTGGTAACCGGTTATCAGAATGTCAATCGGCGGGAATTGGCGAGTGCCGTTTCCCAGATAGAGATGGACGAAATAAAATTGTCCGATAAATTTTCCATCGATCAGATGTTGGCTGGTCAGGTTGCCGGTATGTCGGTAACGACGACCGGTGGCGGCCCGAGTGCCACGCCGAAAATCCGTATTCGTGGAACCTCTTCTTTATATGGGAATACGGCGCCTTTGTGGGTACTCGACGGGATTATTCTCGACGATAACAGTGTCAACTGGGACGCGAGCGGTAACCTCGATCCTTTGGCCGAAGATGCCCAGTACCTTGTCGGTAATGCGATTGCGGGGGTCAATCCCAATGACATCGAGAGTATTACCGTGCTGAAAGACGCTTCGGCAACGGCCATATACGGTGTGCAGGCAGCCAATGGCGTTATCGTCGTTACAACCAAGAAAGGACGTAACGGCCCTGCACAGGTTACATACAATGGATCGGTTTCGATCAACCAACGGGAAAATTATCGTCGTCTTTATTTGATGGACGCCGGTGAGCGGGTGCAACTCTCGAAAGATTTGCTCGATTCGCGACTTTCTTATACCCGGAAAGATTTCAATCTCGGCTATGAGATGTTGAAGGCTCAGTATGATGCCAAGAAATTGACGCGATCGCAATTCGATGCGGCTGTAACCGAGATGATCGACCGTAATACCGATTGGTTCGATCTGCTTTTCCGTAATGCCGTAACGCAAAATCACACGCTCAGTCTTTCGGGCGGAAACGAAAGCACCACCTATTATTCCTCCGTCGGAGCCTCCATCTCTCAGGGTACGGCGCGGGAAGAGGTGTCTAAACGTTATACGGCGACTTTGAAAGTCAATTCGTGGATAAGCCCGAAAGTATATATCGGCTTTCAGTTGAATGGTTCCATTACCGATAATCAGGGATATCACAGCAGTTTCAATCCCGACTCCTATGCCCGGGAAACAGCACGTACCATACCAGCCTATAATGCCGATGGTTCGCTTTTCTTCTACCGTCCGTATGAATCTTTTTCAACAAGTAATATGGCCAATCAGACTTATGCTTTCAATGCTTTGCATGAGTCGCAGACCACAGGTAATTATGCCGACCTTGCCAGCTTGACCGGTTTGATGAATTTCGTGTGGAAAATTTACGACGGTTTGCGTTATGAAATGACCGGGTCGTATGTATATAATGCAACGAAAACGACGACATGGGCACAGGAAGATTCTTATTATGTAAATCAACTTCGCGGATATGTTTTTGATGAATTGGAGTTCGGTAGTTCTTTTTGGAACGAAAGCGTTATACCGCAAGGGGGTGTTTTGTCGAAGAGTGAGGCAACCAAAACGACTCTCGATATACGAAATACATTGAGTTATTCCAAAGATTTCAAAGGTCATTTGGTGAGCGCGTTGGCTACCTCTGAAATCCGCAGTGTGATTACTGACGGTTTTTCAGGTACACACTACGGTTGGATGCCCGAGCGCGGGCAGGTTATATCTCCCTCTTATACCGATGCCTATATTGTCGATTTGAAAAACGGCGCTTTCACCCCTGTGATAACAGACAACCGAGCCAATACGGTTTCTTGGATTTTCTCTGGTATTTATTCCTATAAAGATAAGTACACGTTGAATGCCAATGTGCGTATGGATGGCAGCAACCAGTTCGGCGAGAACCCTAAGTATCGTTTCCTGCCCATTTGGTCCGTAGCCGGTAAATATGCGTTGACCAACGAAGCCTTTATGAAACCTTATGAAGATTGGCTTTCCTATTTGGCTTTGCGCCTCTCTTATGGTATACAGGGAAATGTCGATAAAGGTACATCGCCCGATTTGGTGATGCAGATAGGTTCTATCGATTCCAATACAGGTATGGCTACATCGACCGTTGCTTATTGGCCGAATGAAGACTTGCGTTGGGAGAAAACAACGCAGTACAATGTCGGTTTGGACTTTTCTTTCCTGTTGGACCGTATCACGGCGACGGTCGATTTTTACAAGAAGGTGGGTACCGACATGATCGTCAATAAAACCATTTCGGCGGTAAACGGATATACCATTCGGAAGATCAATGGTGGTAATGTCAACAACAGCGGTGTGGAATTGGCGGTAAAATTTACGCCGTTACAGACAAAGGATATGCGTTTGGTTATCGGCTTTGTACACTCGTATAATAAAAACGAACTCATCAAGGCCAATGACGAGACGAACAACACGCGAGAGAATATGTTGTCGGGATCGGCTTTGATCGAGGGAGAGGCTTTGGGTACGATTTATTCTTATCCGTTTGCTGGTCTTGACCATGAAACGGGATTGCCGGTTTTTTATGATAAAAAAGGTAATACGTCGGCTACGTGGTTGAGTAAAACCTATAAAAATTACACCCTTTATGAAGATGAGATAGAACTTGTGAAGTCGGGAGTGGTTTCTCCTCCTCATACGGGAGGTATCAATCTCGAATACCGATGGAAAGAGTGGATTCTCCGCGGCTCGTTCACCTATTCGCTGGGAGCGGTCAATCGTTTGCCGTTTATCTACGGCGATTACGATTCGGTGTTCGACCCCGAGAAGAATGTAACACGGGAAATTCTGAATCGTTGGCGGGAACCCGGTGATGAATTGCATACCAATATACCGGCGCTTTACGACGACAATACCTATACCAATTTGGGAATACGTCCTATGAGAGCCAATGTCGATCATATCTATGGCACGTCGATGTACGACTATTCGACGGCGCGGGTATGTTCTACCAACAATTTGCGTTTGCGCAGCTTGTCGCTCTCGTATATCTTCAACAAAAAGGTGCTCAAGAAAATGCACTTGTCCAACTTCCAGATTTCGGCGCAAGCCAATAACCTCTTTATTATTGCCGATAAACGTTGGCACGGCTTCGACCCCGAGCAAGGTAGTTCTGCCAACTCGTCGATACCGCGTACCTATTCGCTTTCGGTAACGATCGGTTTTTAACCTGATATAAAAATGAAAATGACTACGATGATACGAAAAGTTGTTTATCCTATCCTTCTGGCTTTGTGTTTGAGTACAGGAGGTTGTAGCGATTTTCTCGAGCGGTCGGCTCAAAACTTGGTGATACCTACGACATGCGCCGATTACACCGAAATATTGCAAGGAGAAGGTTATTTTTATAATTTGGTGAAGATGGGTGTCTGGTTAAACCTGATGACCGACGACATGGAATTATATACACCTCTACAAGATAATACCTTGCCGGTTACTTTGAATAAATATCGTTATGTCTATCAATGGCGCGACGAAATAGAAATCGAAGACGAATCGTTTGAAGATGAATTGTTCAACTATCTCTATTCCCAGATATTGGTGGCCAACACTTGTCTCGACGCTTTGAATAGGGGGTTGGAAGGTACGCCCGAAGAACAAGATATTTTGCGAGGACAGGCCTTATTTCACCGGGCATTTTCTTACTTGATGCTGGCCAATGTATATGCCGTACCCTACGATATGGCTACTCCCGAGACATTGTGCGTGCCGTTGAAGACCGACCCGACCCCTTCGTTGCAGCCCTACAATCGGGCCACCTTTGCCGAAGTATATGAGCAGATCGACAAGGATATAGTAGAGGGATTGAAAGTTTTGAAGGGTAAAGATACCGGTAATTATTACTATATCGGCTACGATGCCATGCTCTTTGTCGCCATGCGCAAGGCTCTTTATACCAATGATTTCGATGCGGCTATCGAGTATGGAAAAGAAATTTTGGCTTCTAATGACAAGCTCTTTGACATCACAGACCGTACACAATCGGTGGCTCCGGGGGAAATCTCTGGTTCGGCTGATTATGATAATTTCATGCAGCCTGCCAATCCGGAATTGATGTATTGCTTCGCAGGTTCTACATCGACAATATCTACTCTTATTTCCATATCGAATTCTGGGGAACAAACGTTTACTTTATCTCGTACTATTGACAATAACCTAATAGGTCTGTATGACTACGATACGACGACCTGCATCGGGGATCACCGGTTGGCCTATTGGTATATACCTCCACGGAAAGGCAAAGATCAATATTATAATGCGGGAAATTATAATGCCTTGAAGTTTAATTCCTATGATAATCTCTATATGAGAGCGGCATTCCGATCGGCCGAGGCATACGTTACGTTGGCCGAAGCGTATGCGCGGAAAGAGAGTCCCGATTACGATACAGCGCTCGATTATGCCAATCGTCTGCGCAAATACCGATTGGACGCACAGGCTTATCGGGAATTGACGCCGTCCGATTTTAGGGGAGGAGAGGAAATCGTGCAATTTATTTGGGACGAGCGCCGTCGCGAACTCTGTTTCGAGGAGTTGCACCGGTTTATCGATCTTCGCCGCACGACAAGAACGGAGATTGTACACCCATACGGTAAAGCCGGTTATTACAAATTGGAGAAGGATGATGCGGCCTATACGCTGAATTTCCCGATCGCCGAACGGAGAATCAATCCGCAGAATGTAAACTCCCGTCCGGTACGCTCTATGATTTCTTATTGATGGAATAAACCCGAATTACAAACCTTTTAATTTAAAGTGAATTATGAAAAAAACTTTGATGTTTGCAAGCTGTTTGTTGGCAGCAGTGGCGTTTACCGCTTGTAGCGACGACGACAATAATAACGACGGTGGCAACGGTAATGATATTACTAACCAGACTCCCGATGAAGCTATTGATGCCTTCAATACCAAGTACGACTTGAATGCTACGCTCGATGTCGATACGGCGACTTTCTGCTATGCTTCACCCGATGGTCGTATGTTTAAATGGGATACCGACATTGTTACAGAAGACGGTGATTCCGTTCCCGATTTCTACGGACAGTATTTTGTGGCGGCCGATAACGAGTATGTGGGTAAAGTTCTCAATTTCCTCGAAACCGAAGTATTCCCTGTATTCGGTAATGATTTTATTGCAAAATATATGCCTCGCACCATCTATTTTGCCAGCGAAGTACAATATAATCCTTATTATACCAATCGCGGTATGGGATTGGTAAGTCATTCGAAAGATATACATTATGCTTTTGAAGGAGGAACTTGTTGTCCCGAATTTATCATGTTCTCGCACTGCTGCGCTGATTTCGACACGATGGATAAGACCTATCTGAAACGTCTTTATACTTCATTGGTTGTGGAATATGTTTTCTCCAATATCGCCAATTCGCAGTTGGAAGAACCGACCGAATTCAATCAATACAGTATCGACTACACGGTGGGTGTAGACTTAGGAGGTCTGATTTTCTCTGTGAATGCAAACAGCGATGGTTATTATAGTTCGACGGCCGATGATTTCGAAGAAGGATGGGTGAATTATGGATTGTATTGGAATTCGTTTGACGAAATCGTAAACGGCGAAAATCTGTGGCATGTGCCGACTATTTGGTATCAGAGCGAATTGCGTCCCGGCCGAGTAGGAGTTTGTGAGCTGAATCTTTTTAGCAGCGAACAAGTTGCGGAAGTTGGTTATCCTACGGCTTATTATGCCAATTATTTCCGTCCTTCATTGGCACAGGTTATGGGTGATTATGTAGCCTTTATCGTAACGACAACGGCTGCCGAGAAAGAAGCCTATTATGCCGAAGTAGAAGCATCTCTTTCTCTGGAAGAAAATGGTTTCTTTGCATTTCCACCGGCCGAGGATTACTTGAATGGTAGTGGAAAAACCAAAGAAGATGTGCTTCCCGACATCAAGGCCCGTGTAGAACTCTGCAAAGAATATTTTGCACAATATGGCGTTACACTGGCCGATAAACAATAATAAACTGTAAATGTAGCAATCCTTACATGCTCCTTTCAGGGTGTGTAAGGATTGTTGCGATAATAAACAATAAAACTATGAAATTGAAAAATTTAACCGCAATCGCCTTAACAGGTATGGTGTGCTTGTCGGCTTGTACGCCCCAGTACACGGTAGAAGGAAAATGGGCAGATGGCGCCGGAAAAACGGTGTATCTGCAAAAGAAAGTGAATGATGAGACTCCGGTCATCGACTCGGTCGTTGTAGCTGCCGATGGTTCGTTCTCGTTTACCCTTCCTGCCGGAGTAGATGTGTATGAACTCAATGCTGCAAAAGAAGCGAAAAAGGAAATTCTTGTTTCGGAAATTCCTGTTGTCGTAACGATAGCCACAGAACTTCGTACAGCAAAGGACAGTTCGACCTATGAAACCCTTTCGATCGAAGCCGTAGGTGATGAACAGAAAGTGTATGAGCAAGGTACGCAGATGATTATGACCGCTTCTTTCATGCAACTGGGGCGTATGTTTGCCTTATCGAACATCTTACAGGGAAAAGATACGACGATGACTCTGGATTCGGCCGTCGTATTCTTCGATATGATGGATGCCAGAATGAATGAAAGTATCTATAATTTCGTGGACTCTGCCAAAAATAATTATGGTGTTGCCTATTTTATCAAGGATTATATGATAAGAAGCATGCCTTTCGATACCGTACAGGTTGCATACGATGCTCTGACCGACCGTGTGAAACAATCGGCTCCCGGTCTGGAATTGAAAAATGCGGTAGAGGCATTGGCGGCTGTTTCGATAGGCGGTACGGCTCCCGACATTACGTTGATGACTCCCGACAGTACCGAGCTTTCGTTGTCGAGCTTGCGCGGACACTATGTATTGCTTGACTTCTGGGCTTCGTGGTGTGGTCCTTGCTTGCGTGAAGTTCCCAATGTAAAAGCCATTTACGAGAAGTACCATGACAAGGGCTTCGAGATATTCGGTGTTTCGCTCGACGAGACAGCCGGTCCGTGGAAAGCTGCCATTAAGAAAAACGATATGAACTGGCACCATGTATCGTCGCTCAAAGGTTGGGAATGTCCTGTTGCCAAACAATACAATGTTACCGGTATTCCTCGTATGTATATCATCGATCCCGAAGGAAAAATCATTGCTCAGGATTTGAGAGGTGAGGAGTTGGCAAACTTTGTTGCCGGACTTTACGAATAAAATTTACGTATTTCATAAGGGAAGCCCCGTATCGGCTATATGCCGGTACGGGGCTGTTTTTTCGTATCATTCAGAGGGGTGTAACCCCGAGGAATCCCATTTCCAAAGTAAATGTCATTCTGAACGTAGCGTAAGCGTAGTGAAGAATCCCCGTTGCAAGGTTGTCCCATAAAAAGAACAGCCAAGAGGGAGTAACCCCGAAGACACCTTTTTCAAAGCAAATGTCATTCCGAACGTATGTGAGGAATCTCAATCCATTATCGGGAGAATGTCATACATAGGAAAAGCGAAGTATCTCTTGTAAAAGGAAATCTCCGGCAAACAACGCGGGATTCCTCGTCGGCCTATCGGCCTCGCCCGGAATGACAGAATTGTCATCTCAAACGTAAGTGAGAGATCTTGTGCTTTGCACTTGGCAATAAATTCCCCCCCCTGCGTTCGTCGGAATGGCGCTCTTTTGAGTACGGATTACCATTCCAACACGACATCGTATGGAGAAGAAACATTGTAGGTGATTGTACTCTTACGACTCGTGATCGTGTGTGAGAAATGTCTCGATATTATAACGCGGGCGCTGTTTTACCTCGATGTATATTTTCCCGATATATTCTCCTATGGTACCTATGGCAATGAGCAACACGCTGCCCAAGAACCAAAAAGAAAGCATCAACGACGTCCAGCCTTCTACGGTACGCCCGATGAAAAACGAAACAAGCGTATAAATCGCCATGACAAGAGTGATAAAAAGTATGAGAAAACCCATGGAGGAGATGAGCCGTATAGGTCTGGTGGAGAATGAGGTGATACCCTCGATGGCGAAGTTGATCATTTTACGCAAAGGGTACTTCGATACCCCGGCAAAACGCTCTTTCCGCTCGTAATAGACGCAAGTCGTTTTGTAACCGATCGTAGGAATGATACCGCGTAGAAAAAGATTCCGCTCGGGATATTCCGATAAGAATTGCAAGGCGCGGTGGCTCATCAATCGGTAGTCGGCGTGGTTATATACCGAGTTGGCTCCCAATCCCGACATTAGCCGGTAAAACATCAGAGCCGTTGTACGCTTGAAAAAAGTATCGGTCTTGCGGGAACTCCGCACGCCGTAGACAATATCGAACCCTTGTGTAAAAGCGTCGACCATGCTTTCGATGGCGGAGACATCGTCTTGCAAGTCGGCGTCGATCGATACAGCAGCATCGCAGATGTCCTTGACCGTCATCAGCCCTGCCAGCAGGGCATTCTGATGTCCACGGTTCAATGCCAAACTCAGACCGAATATATGTTTGTCGTTTTTATATAATTCCTCGATCATCGGCCATGTATTGTCTTTACTGCCGTCGTTGACAAACAGGATAAAACTGTTTTCCGAAATTTTATCTTTATCGATCAACCCTTTCAGTATGCATGTAAGTTGCCGGGCCGATTCTCCGATAACGCCTTCCTCGTTGTAGCAAGGCACGACAATCGCAAGTCTCATATAAATGGAATATATTGTTTTTTTATATCAACAAAGATACGAAAAAACTTCATATAATTATAACGATAAGATTTCTTGTAAATATATCTCTTTATTTGACGGAGAGGGGATTATGGCATACAAGCGGGATATTGGCGGCTTACAAAACGGCAATAGTGTCGATGAATCGGATAGGTAGGAGGCCAGTGCAGACAGGGTGAAAATGTTTTGGGCTTTCAGCTCGGCTATGATTTGCGGTTTGCAAACTTCGAATGAAGCATTGGCGACGAATAAGATTCCGTCGCAGAAACGGGTCCCGGCCGTCTCTTTTTCGTAAGGCGACAGAGCGATCGTGTGATGTAAGGTATCGACGTGCAGCAGATGCTGCCCTGTCAATCCTTTTTCCCCATAAATAAAATGAGCTAAAAATGTGTGGACCGTCATGATGCGGATTTGGGGACGTTCGGCCGGTTTTTATGGCGGATACGTAATAAAGAGATTTTATTGGCGTATGTTTCCTGCCACATCGGGTGCAGTGGGACTTCAATGCTGCCCATGACACGTGTAACCTTGTCGTTTTGAGCCTGCGCCTCGATCATCGTCGTACCGTTGTGCAGAATCTCCCGTGTTACCGAATAGATAGAGTCATTACGGTGTCTTATCACGAGTGTAATACGGGCTTTGTCGGGTATTCCCTGAGGCAGTTGGTCGAAGTTGATCGAGAGTTGGAAGATATCGTTTTCCCTGAAATTATCGTCGGCAAGGATATTGAACAATAGGACATGACGGTACAGACGGGGTTCGAACAAGTAATACGGGTCTTTGTTCCATACGTCGATCGAGTCGCCGGGCCGAGTGAGGGGAGAACTTTTGCGTTCGACCAACAACGTTTTCACGGCATCATCTTCCTCTTTCAGCCTTGCAGTAACGTTGTTGTATATTTGAGAATATTTGGTCATGTGCTCGCTGTACCAAACCAGCGAGGTATCGAATTGCGCTTGTGTTACATGATGCCGGTCAAATACCGATTGCCGCAGTCTTTCCTTTTCTCTATCCGATGCGTATTGGGTCAGGTTGTCCGAAATCGCTTCGGCTTTGTGTATATCAATGAGCAGTGTTTCCATTTGTTCAGGAGCGATGATATGCGACGGGATTTGTTCGCACGCCGTAAAAATGAGAACGAAAAATATTCCTGCGCCTAATATTCGCTTTACACGGGACATCTTATAGCGTTTTTATTTCGACTTCGATGGGAATAATTCCGAGAGGGAAGACGAGAATGTGTGCCGGTAGAATAAGATAAGAACGATTACCCCCACTGATATAGAAGCATCGGCGATATTGAAAATGGGGTGGAAGAATTCAAAATATTCTCCCCCGATAAACGGCATAGATTTGGGCCAGTAAAACCCGAATAACGGAAAATAAAGCATATCTACCACTTTACCATATAGGAAAGGTGCATAACCTCCACCCTCGGGCATGAACGTCGCTACTGTATAGAAAGTCGATTCGCTGAATATTAACCCATAAAAAAGCGAGTCGATGATGTTCCCCATTGCCCCTGCAAATATAAGCGATATGCAGATGACGAATCCGTTTTTATAACGAACGGCTCGTTGTGTAAGCCTATATAAATAGTATCCGATTACAGCAATAGCTACAACCCTGAACAAGCTGAGAAACAACTTACCGAGAATCTCGATACCAAATGCCATTCCGTTGTTTTCGATAAAAAGAATGCGAAACCACGGAAAGATGACTACGGATTCGCCCAAAGTAAAATGGGTTTTAATCCATATTTTTGATGCTTGATCGATAATCAGCACCAAAAATATGGAAAGAAAAGCAATTTGCCGTTTTGTCATTTCTGTTCTTTCTTCGCATTGATACTCAATGTGGCATGAGGAACGGCGTAAAGGCGTTCTTTGGGAATCAGTTCCCCGGTTTCCCTGCAAATGCCGTATGTCTTGTTTTCGATACGTACCAGTGCGGCTTGCAGGTGCTGTATGAATTTCATTTGTCGCTGAGCCAGTTGCCCGGCTTCTTCTTTGGAGAGAGTCGTTGCACCCTCTTCCAGAACTTTGAATGTGGGAGAGGTGTCGCTGGTGTCGTTACCGTCGGCATTCATGACAGAAGCTTTCAGCAACTCATAATCTTTATATGCTTTTTCGAGTTTGTCTTGAATAATAGCGCGAAATTCTTCCAGCTCTGCATCGGAATAACGTGTTTTCTTGCCCATGGTTAGAAATGTTTTTGGTTTTTAATATTTAGTCTGCGAAGATAAAAATTTTGCCCCATATTACAAATTGGTATGGAGCAAAATCTATATTACGCTTTTGTTATGGCTGCTTGTATGGTGAACGTTTCGAAATCAAGTTCGGCTCCGGCTGCATCCAGCGTATCGCATAGCGTTATGCTTTCGGCCAAAACTTGTTTGGCGATATAATCTTTATATTCTTCTACCGCCGGGTCGGTCTCCTCGTTTCGTGTGAGTTTTACATGGATTTTGTCGGTAATATCGAACCCGCTCGATTTACGTATGTTCTGTATGCGGTTTACCAATTCACGCGCTATACCTTCTCTGCGCAAATCTTCGGTTACGGTAATGTCGAGGGCCACGGTAAGACGGCCTTCATTTGCAACGAGCCAACCCGGAATGTCTTCCGAGATGATTTCTACGTCGCCGATTTCTATGATAGCTTGTTGTCCGTCGATGTCGAAGGCAAATTTCTCTTCTTTTTCGAATTGCAGAATGTCGTCTTGCGACATGCCCGTAATTTTTGCGGCTAACTGTTTCATTATCTTTCCATAACGCGGGCCTAATTTCTTGAAGTCGGGTTTTACTCGTTTCACCAAAATACCGGCTGCATTGTCGGCAAAGAGCATCTCTTTGACATTGACTTCGTTCAGCACAAGTTCTTTTATCGTTTCGATGTCTCTTTGTTGTTTTTCGTCGAGAACGGGTATCATAAGAGTCGTGAGCGGTTGGCGTACCTTGATATTAACCTTACGGCGGAGAGCCAATACCATAGACGTTATATCTTGTGCATCTTGCATACGCTCTTCGAGCTCTTTATCGATGACCGATTCGTCAGCTGCGGGGAAATTGCTCAGGTGTACCGACTGATCCGAACGGCCCGTGGCCGATGTTAGGTCGGTATAAAGGCAGTCAGCAAAGAACGGTGCGATAGGAGCCATAAGTGAGGCCACCGTTTCGAGACAGGTGTAGAGAGTCTGGTAAGCCGAGAGCTTGTCTTTATCCATATTTCCACCCCAGAAACGTTTACGATTCAATCGCACATACCAGTTGCTGAGGTTGTCGTTGACAAAATCGGATATGGCGCGACCGGCTCGTGTCGGTTCGTAATCGGCATAATATCCGTCGACCTCTTTTACAAGACTGTTGAGCAGGGAGATAATCCATCTGTCGATTTCCGGACGTTGCGAAACCGGAATTTCCGGCTCGGCGAAAGTGAACCTGTCAACGTTGGCATAGAGGGCGAAAAACGAATAAGTGTTATAGAGCGTTCCGAAAAATTTGCGACGTACTTCTTCCACACCGTCGAGATCGAATTTTAGATTGTCCCACGGAGAAGAATTGGTTATCATGTACCAGCGCAATGGGTCGGAACCGTATTTTTCAATAGCCGAGAACGGATCGACTGCATTACCGAGCCGTTTCGACATTTTATTACCGTTTTTATCGAGAACCAGACCGTTGGATATGACGGTTTTGTATGCTACTTTATCGAAAATCATCGCAGCAATGGCGTGGAGCGTGAAGAACCAACCGCGTGTTTGGTCTACGCCTTCGGCGATAAAATCGGCCGGATATACACTTCCGCTATCGAGCAATTCTTTGTTCTCGAACGGGTAGTGTATTTGGGCATACGGCATCGAACCGGAGTCGAACCAAACATCGATCAGGTCGCTTTCGCGTTTCATGGGGTTTCCCGATTTCGATACGAGTATGATGTCATCGACGTATGGCCGGTGCAAGTCTATTTTTCCATAGTTTTCTGGTGTATATACTCCGGGAACGAATCCTTTTTCTTTGTAAGGATTGGTTTTCATGAATCCGGCTGCAATCGATTTTTCGATTTCTTGGTAGAGTTCTTCGATTGATCCAATGCATATTTCTTCACCTTCTTCCGAACGCCAGATGGGTAACGGAGTTCCCCAATAACGGGAGCGGCTCAGATTCCAGTCATTGAGATTTTCGAGCCATTTCCCGAAGCGTCCCGTACCGGTCGATTCAGGTTTCCAATTGATGGTTTTGTTCAGCTCGATCATACGCTCTTTACAAGCTGTCGAACGGATAAACCAGCTGTCGAGCGGATAATAGAGTACGGGTTTGTCCGTTCTCCAACAGTGCGGATAATTGTGGACGTGTTTCTCTATTTTGAACGCTTGATTGCTCTGTTTCATCATCATGCAGATGATGATGTCAAGAGATTCGGCAGCCTGTGCCGATTTTTCGTCGTACTTGCCGTCTACGGTAAATCGGGGATCGTAGGCATTCTTCACCCAAGCGCCTTGATATGGAGTATATTTTTCTACATCGATGCAGGTTTTCACAAAGTTGTCGTCGAGCTCATCGAGCAGATAGAATTTTCCTGTCAGATCGACCATCGGACGAGTTTCTCCCTTTTTATTGATCATAAAAAGAGATGGAATACCGGCTGCTTTTGCCACTTGTGCGTCGTCTGCGCCGAATGTAGGAGCAATGTGTACGATACCGGTAGTTCCTTCGTCGGTAGTTACATAATCTCCCGGAATAACGCGGAAAGCTTTCTCACTTACCGACCAATTCCCGTTTTCATCGACATCGATGGGCTTTACCCACGGTATCAGCTGCTCATATTCCATACCTACGAGATCTGCTCCTTTGTATTCGGCTATGACCTGATAAGGAATGAGTTTATCGCCCGGTTTGTATGATTCGAGGGCGAGACCCGCTGCTTTGGGATTGAAATGATCATTGAGCAGCGCTTTGGCCAGTACGACGGTGATGGGTTCTCCCGTATAGCTGTTGTAAGACCGCACAGCTATATAATCGATTTTGGGGCCGACACAAAGAGCCGTATTCGAGGGAAGTGTCCACGGGGTTGTTGTCCAAGCAATGAAATAGGGGGTACCCCATGTCGCCATTTCCGGCCGAGGATTCTTCATTTTGAACTGTGCTACGACGGTCGTATCTTTTACGTCCCGGTAACAGCCCGGCTGGTTGAGTTCGTGTGAACTGAGACCCGTGCCGGCTGCCGGAGAATAAGGCTGTATGGTATAACCTTTATAGAGAAGACCTTTGCCATAAAGCTGTTTCAATAACCACCAAAGCGTTTCGATATAGCGGTTATCATAAGTGATGTAAGGATTTTTCATGTCGACCCAATAGCCCATTTTATGGGTAAGGTCTTCCCACTCTTTGGTGTATTTCATTACATCTTTTCGGCAGGCTGCGTTGTATTCCTCGACCGAAATTTTTTTACCGATGTCTTCCTTTGTAATGCCCAATGCTTTTTCTACCCCCAGTTCTACGGGCAGTCCGTGAGTATCCCAGCCAGCTTTACGCATGACTTGGAAACCTTTCATTGTTTTATATCGGCAAAAAATATCTTTGATGGAACGGGCCATGACGTGATGTATACCCGGCATACCGTTGGCCGAAGGAGGTCCTTCGTAAAAAACAAACGAAGGTGCACCTTCTCGTATTTCCAAGCTTTTATGAAAGACTTGTTCGTCGTCCCATTTTTTCAACACTTCTTTATTTATCGCCGATAAATCGAAATGAGAATATTCGGTAAATTTCTTGTCCATATTTATCAGAAAAATTATGCTTTGTATAAGTCGCTACAAAGATAATCAAAACATCTGAAATATGAACTCCCTATTTATATACCTTTTACAAAAGCTTTTGTAAAAGGTATATTTTATTGTATGGGTTGTATGGGAAATTTTTGAATGTATGAAAATAAATTGTTATTTTGTGTCGGATTTGTATCAAGATGTAGAAAGTACCCTTTTTTACGTTGCCTTTAAATGCCGCTTGCCAGAGAAGTAGATTTTTCTCGCACATGTGAAGTTGTAGGGGTATTTGGAAATGTGAACAAAGATTTCGGTTTGGAAGTTATTCTGGGTGTAGGGGGCATCATGGGCGAAATTTTCGGCAAACGTAAGCGGCTAGGTTTTTTGCTCGCCATTTGTCGAGTGTGGATCCAGCCAACAATGAGGAAGACGTATTGATTTTTTTGATATGGAAGCATATAAATATACAACATGGTATTTCCCAGATGATTATGAAGGGAAAGTAACGGCGACGTTTATCGAGAGGCATTCCGAGCGACCTACTTGCAAAGCCGTATTGTACATACACGGGTATCTCGATTATTTTTTTCAAGACCATATGGCAGAACGCATCGTAGCCTCGGGACGGAATTTTTATGCGGTGGATTTACGGAAATATGGTCGATCCTATTTGTCGGGTCAGCATTATAATTATTGCAAACATTTGTCGGAATATTATCCTGAGATAGATAAAGCTCTTGAATCGATAAAAGAACAAGGAAATACCGATATTACATTGATAGGGCATTCTACCGGAGGTCTGTTATCGGCTCTTTATTGTGCCGAGGGAAAATACCGGACGATGATAAATCGATTGATACTGAATTCTCCTTTTCTCGAATTCAACGCTTCTTGGTTCGATAGATGGATTGTTATTCCGTTGGCATCGGTTATAAGCTTGGTTTTTCCTTATGCTTCAACAGAAAATAAATTGAATGATAATTATTTCCGGAGTGTACATATTTCGGAATATGGAGAATGGAATTTTGATTTACGGCATAAACCTCGTACTGTACCGCTCTATTTTTCTTGGTTGCGAGCGGTAGGGGAAGGTCATCGCAAGGTACGGCAAGGATTGCATTTGACGATACCGACATTGGTCCTTTGTTCACAATATTCCTCTAACGATAAAGAGTGGAGCGACCATGCCACGAAAAGCGATACCGTACTGAATGTGGAAGATATAAAAAGATTGACACCGAAGTTGGGCGACCGGGCGGAATGCTGGATAATCGAGGACGGATTGCATGACTTGGTGCTTTCCCGTAAAGATGTTCGTGAGAGGGTTCTCAGTATGATGATTTCGTTTATGAATACGTGTAAATAAGCATATTGTTTTCCCTTTGTGGAAGTAATAGGAATACCTTTTACAAATTTGGAGGTTTCATTGGTAATTCTTGTAAAAAAAATTACCTTTGCACGACTTGGGCAGAAATTATCTTACCGATAAATTACAGGGTAGAATGATAGGATCTGCACAAGATTTATTCATGCCAAATAAATTAGAAATATATGTATAGAACAAGAACGTGCGGAGAATTGCGTTTGAGCGATGCCGGCAGTATCGTTACTTTGGCCGGTTGGGTGCAACGTTCCCGTAAGATGGGAGGTATGACATTTGTCGATTTGCGTGATCGTTATGGAATTACTCAGCTGGTTTTCAATGAAGAAGATAATGCCGAATTGTGTGAAGGGGCCAATCATCTGGGGCGGGAATTCGTTATTCAGGTGAGCGGCAAGGTTAATGAGCGTTTCAGCAAAAATCCCAATATACCCACCGGAGATGTCGAAATCATCGTATCGGAATTGAATGTATTGAATTCGGCTTTGACACCTCCGTTTACCATCGAAGACAATACCGATGGCGGTGATGACATTCGCATGAAGTATCGTTATCTCGATTTGCGACGTTCGGCTGTACGTAAAAATTTGGAATTACGCCATAAAATGACAATCGAGGTGCGTAAGTACCTCGATGAGCACGGATTTATCGAGGTGGAGACACCTATTTTGGTCGGTTCCACACCTGAAGGTGCTCGGGATTTTGTTGTTCCCTCCCGAATGAATCCCGGGCAATTTTATGCTTTGCCACAAAGTCCGCAGACATTAAAACAGTTGTTGATGGTATCGGGATTCGACCGTTATTTCCAAATTGCAAAGTGTTTTCGGGACGAAGATTTAAGAGCCGACCGTCAGCCCGAGTTTACACAGATCGACTGTGAAATGTCATTTGTCGAGCAGGACGATGTTATCAATCTGTTCGAAGGCATGGCCAAATATTTGTTTAAAGAGATTCGGGGCGTGGAATTGACCGAGCCGTTCATGCGCATGCCGTGGGCCGAGGCCATGAAATATTATGGTAGTGATAAACCCGACTTGCGTTTCGGTATGAAATTTGTCGAGCTTATGGATATTATGAAAGGACACGGATTCGGCGTCTTCGATAATGCAGCGTATATCGGCGGTATTTGTGCCGAGGGTGCTGCCCATTATACACGTAAGCAACTCGATGCACTAACAGAGTTTGTAAAAAGACCGCAGATCGGTGCTAAAGGCATGGTATACGCCCGCGTGGAAGCCGATGGTACTGTAAAATCGAGTGTCGATAAATTCTATACGCAAGAAATATTGCAAGAAATGAAAGCGGCATTTGATGCGAAACCCGGCGATTTGATATTGATATTGAGTGGCGATGATGCCATGAAGACCCGTAAACAGTTGTGCGAACTCCGTCTTGAAATGGGAAATCAGCTAGGCTTGCGCGATAAAAACAAGTTCGCGTTGTTATGGGTTGTCGATTTCCCCATGTTCGAATGGAGTGATGAAGAGAATCGTCTAATGGCGATGCACCACCCGTTTACACATCCCAAAGAAGAAGATATACCGTTATTGGATACCAATCCCGAGGCTGTTCGTGCAGATGCTTATGATATGGTGTGCAATGGTATCGAAGTGGGTGGTGGCTCTATCCGTATACATGATGCCCAGTTACAAGCCAAAATGTTCGAAATTTTGGGATTTACACCCGAACGGGCCCAAGAGCAGTTCGGATTCCTTATGAATGCATTTAAATACGGCGCGCCGCCTCATGGTGGGTTGGCATACGGCCTCGACCGTTGGGTAAGCATATTTGCCGGTCTCGATAGTATCAGAGACTGTATCGCTTTCCCGAAGAATAACAGTGGGCGGGACGTTATGCTCGATGCGCCTTCGGCGCTCGATCCGAAACAACTCGATGAGTTGAATTTGAAAGTGGAACTGTCCCAATCCGAAATGAATTGAGATGATGATAACGGTCGGAGAGATATTACGAGCCATAGAAGAGGTGGCTCCGCTTTCATTACAAGAGTCGTATGATAATGCGGGTTTGCTCACCGGGTCGCGCGATATGGTTGCGCGAGCGGCACTCGTATGTGTCGATGTAACCGAAGAGGTAATCGATGACGCTATATCTCAAAGAGCAAATCTTGTTATTTCACATCACCCTCTTGTCTTTAAACCCTTGAAATCATTTACGGGCGAAAATTATATCGAGCGTACATTGATAAAGGCTTTGAAGAACGATATTGCCATATATTCATGCCATACCAATATGGATAATGCGTGGAATGGGGTGAATTTTAAGATGGCGGAGATGTTGGGATTGTTCAATCTCTCCATATTATCTCCCGTACCTCGGAATTTATTGAAATTAGTTACATATGTGCCGGTGAATAGTGCAGACAATGTACGTCGGGCATTGTTTGAAGCCGGAGCGGGTACGGTAGGCAATTATGATTGTTGCAGTTACAATACCGATGGTTTCGGGACATTCCGGGCCGGAGAAAATGCGCGTCCTTATTGTGGAGAAATCGGAGAATTGCATAAAGAAAGAGAAATACGAGTTGAGGTGGTTCTCCCGAGACATATTCGTTCTCGGGTTGTGCGCACATTGTTGCAAATTCATCCTTATGAAGAGCCTGCGTTCGATTTGCTTCCGATAGAAAATGAATGGGTGCAGGCGGGTGCTGGTGTAGTGGGGGAACTCCTTTGCCCTATGGACGAAATGGATTTTTTACAGCGATTGAAGTCTATTTTTAAGGCGGGGTGCGTAAAGCATACATCTCTGACGGGAAGAAAAATCCGACAAGTTGCCTTGTGCGGTGGTTCCGGAGCATTCCTTATTCCGCAGGCTGTATCGCAGGGCGTTGACGCATTTGTAACGGGTGAAATAAAATATCACGAATATTTCGGCTGTGAAGATGCCGTTTTGTTAGCCGAAATCGGCCACTATGAAAGCGAACAATACACAAAAGATATTTTTTGTGAGATAATAACAAAAAATTTTCCTACCTTTGCATGCTATTACACAAAGGTAGAAACAAATCCGATAAATTATTTGTAAGCATGGCTACTGATAAGACAAAAGCTGAAAAGGAATACACCGTCGAGGAGCGGTTGAAAACGCTGTATGAATTGCAGACAATGCTCTCGGAGATTGACCGCATTAAGACATTGAGAGGAGAGCTTCCCCTTGAAGTGCAAGACCTCGAAGATGAAATTGCGGGACTCGAAACACGGGTGAAAAACTTCCAGGGCGAAATCACGAACTTGCAAGCCGAGGTCGCCAAGAAGAAAGAGGAGATTAAAAATTCTCAAGCTCTTATAGAGAAATATACGGCACAACAAGATAATGTGCGGAACAATCGTGAGTTTGATTTTTTGACAAAAGAAATTGAGTTTCAGAATTTGTCGATAGAGCTTTGTGAAAAACGGATTCGCGAGTTTACAGCACAGGAGAAAGCCAAAAAAGA
>HF999685.1:0-16557 GCA_000434215.1 Bacteroides sp. CAG:144 | reverse complement strand
GAGCGTCGTGCCGACTTGCAAGAGAAAAAAGAGGAGCTCGACGAAATCGTGTCGGAAACGCGTCAAGATGAAGAAAAGTTGCGAGATAAAGCCAAAAAATTGGAACAACAGGTAGAACCCCGCTTGTTGGCTGCATTTAAAAGAATACGGAAAAATGCGCGTAACGGTTTGGCAGTAGTGTATATCCAACGTGATGCATGCGGTGGATGCTTCAATAAGATTCCGCCACAAAGACAGCTCGATATCAAGATGCATAAGAAAATTATCGTCTGCGAGTATTGTGGTCGTATCATGATCGATCCCGAACTTGCTGGTGTACAGGAATAAAATCTTTGAGATTAAAGGACAAGCGGGAAGACTTAAAAGTCTTCCCGCTTGTCCTTTAATGAGCCTGAGCCTTGTCTGAGAATAAATAGAATGGAAATCGAAAAAAGCCACAATTTTTATATTGCGGCTTTTTCTGTTGGAGATAATGAAGACGGCCTATTCCCAGCCTCGCATTTGCATTAAAATTTTCGTTACTTCGTAGGCTGACTTGGCAACCGGAGTTCCCGGGCCGAAAATCGCAGCTACTCCCGCATTATACAAGAAATCGTAATCTTGGGGAGGAATTACTCCACCAGCAATAACGATAATATCTTCTCGACCTAATTTTTTCAACTCTTCAAAAACCTGAGGTATCAAAGTCTTGTGTCCTGCTGCGAGAGATGATACGGCCAAGACGTGAACATCATTTTCGACTGCTTGCCGTGTTGCTTCGGCCGGTGTTTGGAACAGGGGACCCATGTCTACATCAAACCCGCAATCGGCATAACCGGTAGCTACGACCTTTGCTCCTCGGTCGTGGCCGTCTTGTCCCATTTTGGCAATCATGATACGTGGTTGCCTACCTTCTTTTTGTGCAAATCGTTCGATAATTTCTTTCGCCTTTACGAAATCGGGATCATTTTTAGTTTCAGATGAATACACGCCGGATATAGTTCTAATGATTGCTTTATAACGACCTACGACAGCTTCGCAGGCATCGGATATTTCTCCTAGTGTGGCTCTTGCTTTTGCTGCTTTTACAGCCAAATCGAGCAGATTGCCTTGTTTGGTTTTTACACATTCGGTAATCGCATCGAGAGCTACTTTTACAGCCTCGTTATCGCGGTTGGCTTTCAACTCTTTCAAACGGGCTATTTGTTGATTCCGTACCGAAGTATTATCCACTTCGAGAATGTCGATAGGATCTTCTTTTTCGAGGCGGTATTTGTTGATACCGACAATTGTCTGTTTTCCTGAGTCGATACGAGCCTGAGTACGAGCAGCCGCTTCTTCGATGCGGAGCTTTGGCAATCCCGTTTCGATAGCTTTTGCCATACCTCCCAGTTTTTCTATTTCCTGAATGTGTTCCCACGCTTTATGGGCTAATTCATTGGTCAAGCTCTCTACATAATATGAGCCGGCCCACGGGTCGATTTCTTTCGTTACATAGGTTTCTTCCTGAATATATATCTGGGTATTTCGGGCGATACGCGCCGAAAAATCGGTCGGTAAGGCGATTGCTTCATCAAGTGCGTTGGTGTGCAGCGATTGCGTGTGTCCTTGTGCTGCCCCCATGGCTTCGATACATGTACGTCCCACGTTATTGAACGGGTCTTGTTCGGTCAGAGACCAGCCCGAAGTTTGTGAGTGCGTACGCAGAGCCATAGATTTGGGATTCTTGGGATTGAACTGTTTGACGATTTTTGCCCACAACATACGCGCAGCCCGCATTTTGGCGATTTCCATGAAATAATTCATACCGATAGCCCAGAAGAACGACAACCGGGGCGCAAATGTGTCAATATCCATGCCTGCATTGATGCCTGCACGAAGATATTCCAATCCGTCGGCCAACGTATATGCCAATTCAATATCGGCCGTTGCTCCGGCTTCTTGCATGTGGTAACCCGAGATGGAAATCGAATTGAATTTGGGCATGTATTGAGAGGTGAATTCGAATATATCGGCAATGATACGCATCGAGAACTCCGGTGGGTAGATGTAGGTATTACGCACCATAAACTCTTTCAGAATATCGTTTTGGATAGTTCCGGCCATTTCTTCGAGTTTGGCTCCTTGTTCCAGTCCTGCGTTGATGTAAAACGCCATAATAGGTAACACAGCGCCGTTCATGGTCATGGATACCGACATTTTATTCAGAGGAATACTGTCGAAAAGAACTTTCATATCTTCGACACTGCATATCGATACGCCGGCTTTCCCGACATCACCCACAACCCGCTCGTGGTCGGCATCATATCCTCTATGCGTAGGAAGGTCGAATGCCACCGACAATCCTTTTTGTCCTGAAGCCAGATTGCGGCGATAAAAAGCGTTTGATTCTTCTGCCGTAGAGAAGCCTGCGTATTGACGTATCGTCCAGGGACGCATGGCATACATACCGCTGTACGGGCCTCTCAGATAGGGCGGGATACCAGCAACGTAGTTGAGGTGTTCCATTCCTTCGAGATCCGATTTGGTATATATCGGTTTTACCGGAATCAGTTCGGGGGTTATCCAGTCGGCATTGTTATTTTGCAGTTCCGCGTGTCCGCTGTGGGCAAATGCATCGGTGCGGATATTTATATTTTTGAAATTTGGTCTCATAATGATACTGTTTTTCGATAACCGTCGGCGGTTAAATTGACAATAAGGTGTTATACTCTTTCAATGTTTCGAGAACATTGCTGCGTACGTTTATGAAACGTGTGATACCTTGAGCTTTCAAATCTTCCATAGATTCGGGTGCTCCGGCAACGACAAAGATAGCTTTGCCTTCCAATAGCTTATAGGCTTCGGGAGCCAATGTCGCATATTCTTCATCGCTTGAACAGAGGACTACGATGTCGGCTTTGGCTTTGATGGCCGCCTCTACACCGGCTTGTACCGTATCGAATCCAAGATTATCGATAATTTCATATCCGGCACAACCAAAGAAATTACCGGAGAATTGCGAGCGGGCCAACCGCATTGCCAGATTTCCTATTGTCAACATAAATACTTTGGGACGTTTACCCGATTTTTCGGTCGCCAAACGCAGTGCCTCGAAATCACTGGCGCCCCGAACGGTATGGAGAGCCGGCATTTCGGGTGTGCACTCTTCGTGGTGGTGGCAACCGCAGGAGTGTCCCGTCTCTGCAACTATTTTATCGAGTGCCGTTTCGTGTATATTGGGATATTGATTCGTCCCTAACAGAATCTCTTTACGGCGGGCGATAGCTGTACGTCGGGATTCGGCAGCTGCATTGACGGTATTTTGTACAAATCCCGATCGGAGTGCAGCATAGAAGCCGCCGGCATCTTCTACTTCAAGGAACAATTTCCAAGCCTCTTCGGCGATGGAGGCCGTAAGAGTTTCGATGTAATATGACCCACCTGCCGGATCGACAATTTTATTGAAACGGGATTCTTCTTTCAACAACAATTGCTGATTACGTGCGATACGTTCCGAAAATTCGTCAGGTTGTTTATAAGTAATGTCAAATGGGGTTACAGTGATGGAATTGACTCCGGCCAATGCTGCCGACATGGTTTCGGTTTGGGAACGAAGTAAATTGACGTGTGCATCGTATATGGTCATGTTGAACCGCGAAGTCTGTGCATGCATCTCTATTTTTGATGCACAATCGCAATTCGGTTTGTAAGCCGAAACGATTTGGGCCCATAGCATGCGAGCGGCGCGGAATTTCGCCATTTCCATAAAATAATTCGAAGAAATTCCGAAATTGAATTTAATCCGATTTGCAACTTTGTCGACAGACAGTCCTTTGTCGGTCAGAACCGAAAGCCATTCATTTCCCCATGCCAGAGCGAAGCCCAATTCTTGTGTAATATAAGATCCGGCATTATTGAGCATGAAAGCATCTGCCATCAAAACCCGATAACCCGGAAGTTCGGAAACAGAATTTATTACCTGTTCGGCCATATCGGCGTATTTGGGAAAATCCCGTCCGTGCTTCAATATCCGTTTAAACGGGTCGAAACCGATAGACCCTTTGACTTTTTGTAGGTCGATACCTTGTTTTTTGAAATAGGAGGAAAGCTCTTCACCTATTTTCGATGCGTTTTTTATGCAGGAAATAAAATTTAATTCTACCTTTTCGGCATTGATTCCGTTCAGCAGAGAAGCCAGGCTTTCTGGCGTTATTTGGTCTCGTCCTATTTGGAATCCGAGTGAAGTAATACCTTTATTTAATAAATCCAAAGCCTTGCGATTGGCTTCTTGTGGATTCTCTACAAAAATATCTTGACGGATAAGCCATTCGTTGTCGCATTTTGTTCCTCTCACATAAGGGTATTCGCCGGGCAAAGAATCGGTTGTTTTTAAACCGACGATGTCTTCGGCCCGATACATCGGTTGAACATTGAAACCCTCGTTGGTGCGCCATACAAGTTTCTTGTCGAAATCAGCACCTTTCAAGTCGGCAATAACCTTGTCTTTCCATTCCGCAGTAGAGATGGGCGGAAATTGTCCGAACAGTTTTTCTTTATTCGCTGTCATATGTTTTTCTTTAAGGTTTTCAACTTTACAAACGTCTTGTTGATTGACGTTTGTAAAATCCATAATTTCTCCAAAGATAGAAATAAATTTCTCAATAAAAAATCTTTAAGACGGGATTTTATATCGGGTAACAGGCTTTTATCTTTTCTTGAAAGTTAATATCCGAGATTGATATATACGGCTTGCAATATGTATACAAATACTTGCCGAAAGGAATAATAAGAAAACGGAAAGGAGAGTTTCTCCCAGAGAAATACCATAAGAAAATCGGGTAACGAGCACGATAGGAGATGTGAAGGGTATATAGGTACACCACGTTGCGAGAGGGCTATATATATCGTTCAAACTGTATATTCCAACATAAAAAGAAAGAATGGAAAATAGGGAAACCGGTAAGACGAATTGTCGGCTGTCGGTCTCGGGATTGATATAAGACCCGATGATGGCAAACAATGCGGCATATAACAAAAATCCACCGATAAAACAGAGTAAGAAAATGAGATACCCGTAAATATTTATATGTGATGAAATATCGAATGCTATCGTTTCCCGTCCTACCGAATAGATAAGAATGAGAGAGAGTCCCCAAATACAGAATTGAGTGATTCCGCAAAGGCCGATAGCAATTATTTTCCCGTATATCAATTCTTGGGCTTTTACCGATGTCAGTAGTATTTCGATCATTCTGTTATTCTTTTCTTGTACCGTACTTTGTAATACTTGTGCACTGTACATAAAGATAAACAGATATATTAATGTACTGAATATTAGATGTGTATTGAATTTCTCGTTATCCGCTTTTGGATACATGGTTTCATCGGGAGACATATCGGATATTTCAATATCGATATCGACTTGGCGACGTATTTTTTCGGGAAGTTGTGCCAGCTTTTGTCGGTGTAGGTAATCGGTGAGCAGTATAGTTAATTGATGCTTTATATATGCACCCTCTTCATGGGAAGAGTAAAAAATGACATTCTGGCCATCGCATTTTAGAAGGTCTTCGCCGATGAATAGAGTTGCGAGAGGAGAGATTCCGGTGGGAATGGTATCTTGTGGAAGAGAGATGTATTTTATGTCCGGACCGCAATTCGTGAAAGCTTCGGCGTAGAGGGCGGTTCGATCTATTATCCAAATTTCTTTATTGGAGTTTCCCGAATCGCTTGTTTTGAAAAAAAAGTACCCGCCTGCGAATAATAACGGCAATAGAACGGTCATCAGCCAAAACGACCGTTGGGAGAGATGGAATCTGTATTCCCGTTGTGTGATAAGAAAAATTTTATTCATGGAAAGTCCCTCCGTTTTCCAACCGTTCCATAACGATTTTTGTGAATATTTCTTGGAGGCTTGTCTCTTTTTCTTCAAAACGGGACAATGGATATTTCCGGGATAAAAAGGAGAGAAGTTCGGAAACGGTTTTCGTGTCGTTCTTTTTAACGATGTGTTCCTGTCCCGATGTTTCGATGACAGAAAACATATCCGGCTCTTCACGTAAAGTTATAGCTTGTTCGGTTGTGAACCGGTAGTGAGACGATGAGTACTGCTTTCTGATGTCGGAGAGTTCTCCTTGCCATCTTACACGGGCATCGTTTATGAAGATGACATTTGAACAAAGGGCAGAGGCTTCGTTCAGGTCATGTGTAGAAAGGAGAACCGTAGTTCCCTGTTTTTGCAGAGTTACGATTTCCTCTCGCATGAATGTCGTACTTATAGGGTCGAGGCCGCTGAAAGGCTCGTCGAGTATCAGCAGTTGAGGAGAGCATATAATCGCTCCTATGAATTGTATCTTTTGCTGTAATCCTTTCGACAGGCTACCTACGGTATGTCGGGCTCTGTTATCAAGACCGAACTTCTCGAGCCATAAGAAAGTACGTCGTTTTGCTTCCGAGAGGGAAATGCCTTTGAGCCGGGCTAAAAATATCAGTTGCTCGGCAATCTTCATCGAACTGTATAGGCCTCTCTCTTCCGGCAGATACCCGATATACACTATGTCTTTATCACAAAATATCCGGTTATTGAACAGAATAGAGCCATCGTCGGGTTGTAGTATACGGGTGAGAATGCGCATCAGTGTCGTTTTTCCGGCACCATTAGGTCCTAAGAACCCGCAAATCTCGTTCTGCGGAATATGAATGGAAACTCCGTCGAGTGCGATTTTCGTACCGAAATTTTTTCGGATATTGTGTGTCTCTATTATGTTCATAGATTATGTTTCCTATCGTGGCCTCACCGTGCGTTCTCCCAACTCTTTGGCCAATGCTGCTTTTACTTTGAAAAGTTCTGAGATTTTCTGCATAAGCAAACGTTTCTCTTCGACATTTTCTGTGCCTCTTTTTAGTTGTTGTTGTATATGACCGATTTCCTGAGTGATAATAGCATCTTTTAATTCGAACAATGCCCGGGGAACCAATTCGACTATTCGCTCTTCTTCGCTGGCAATATGTTGGTACTTGGTATGAACCTTGCTTAACTCGTATTTGTCGCTTATGCAGTTGGTGGCTATTTCACTGATTTCGGGGTCGGGATGTGTCGTGAAATGCCGGGACAAATTATTTTCTTCCTGAGAAAACAATATTTCGGCTTCCTCTCTTATTTTTTGATAAATTGGGTTGGAAAACTTGATTTCGTCGGCTTGCAGATCATGGAAAATGTAAGAGGCGACTTTCCACATGGCACCGTTGTCGTCTTTCGGGAAAAGATCCAAGTCGCCATATCTGATGATATAACGTATCAATGTGCTTTCGGTCAGATCATTGACATAAGTAGTGGCTCGGGTGGCTTTCAAAAACAATTCGTTTACGTCATGGTTTTGCGATGCCGCCTCCGTGTTTGATATTTCCGTCGTTGAGTCACTTCCGGGCGCCACATTGCTATTTGCTTGGGAGGCTTTGAGCTCTTCTTCTTTTAATTGTTGATATTCCTTGTCTCTTATTTTATTGATTCCGATAAGAAGCGTTTTTTCGGCAATCTCCATCAGCTGGCTACACTCTTTGGTGTATGCCGAACGCTCGATTTGATTGGGTATCACGGCAATACTTTGTACAATATCGGTGATAAGTGCCGCCTTCTTGACAGGGTCTTGGCCGGCGCTTTCGAGCAATAGATTGGTTTTGAATCGGATAAAATCGACTTCGTGCTCCTTGATATATTGCGTAAATGCCGCTGCACTCTGTTTTTGCGCGAAAGAGTCGGGGTCATCGCCATCGGGTAGGAGTACGACTTTGATGTGTAGACCTTCTTTCAGCAACATATCGATACCTCGCAGCGAAGCCTTGATACCGGCGGCATCGCCGTCGTAAAGAACCGTTACGTTGTTGGTGAAACGATGTATGAGGCGTATCTGTCCCGGTGTGAGTGAAGTCCCTGATGAGGCAACGACATTTTCAATGCCTGACTGATGCATCGACAAGACATCGGTATATCCCTCTACCAGAAAACAGTTGTCTTGTTTTACGATGGCTTGCTTGGCTTGATAAATACCGTACAGTTCGTGGCTTTTGTGATAAATGTCCGACTCGGGTGAGTTGACATATTTGGCCATTTTTTCGTCTTTCTTCAGAATGCGTCCTCCGAAAGCCAACACTTTACCGGACAAGCTGTAAACAGGAAAAATAACCCTGCCCCGGAAACGGTCGCTTATCTGTCCGTTGCTGTTTTCAAGACAAAGGCCGGTAGATAATAAATAATCTTTTTTATACCCTTTTGCGCGGGCTTCATTATAGAGGGCATCGCGTTGATCGAGAGAATACCCCAGGCCGAATTTTTTGATGATGTCGTCTCTAAATCCCCGTTCGTGAAAATAGGAGAGGCCAATGGAACGTCCTTCGGCATGATTGAAGAGCGTATTGGAGAAATATTCCTGTACGAAAGCATTCACAATGAGCATACTTTCGCGCTGACTTTGTTGTTGTTTTTCCTCTTCGCTCTGTTCGCGTTCATGAATTTCGATGTTATATTTCTTGGCCAGATATTTCAATGCCTCATAATAAGACATTTGCTCATGTTCCATGATAAAATGCACGGCAGTTCCTCCTTTCCCGCAACTGAAACATTTACAGATGTTTTTCGATGGCGAAACACTGAATGACGGTGTTTTCTCATCGTGGAAAGGACACAGGCCGATATAGTTCACCCCTCTTTTTCGCAGAGTGACAAAGTCCGAAACGACTTCGACAATATTGGCGCTGTCGAGAATTTTATCTACGGTAGCTTGGTCGATCATGTCAGCATCAAAATTTGCGCACGACGAAGGTACGATTTCTTCTTGTAAAAAACTTTGTATGGATAATTCCTATTCTGCATCAGCAGTACGTACTTTGTGTCATATTACAAAAATAAAAAGAACCTACCACAAGATTTCATCTTCTTTGTGTAAGCTCTTAGGCTTAAATACACCACAAATATGGGTTTATTTTCATAATTTTCAAAGAAAATAATCCACAAAATATATTTTCTTTTTCCACACCCACCCGACCCGCTCAAAAACATAAATAAATATTTTGATTTGGTTATAATATATGCAGTCAAAATCATTAACAAAAAATTCAGAACATAATGAAAAAATTCTTTTACATTTTGGCAATACTTCCTTTGTTCCTTGTTTCTTGCTCGAAAGAGCAAAGTTACAGCATCACAAATCAATTTTACCGTTGGGATGGGAAATCATCCTCTTCGGAATTCTTCATACACGAATGTACAGAGGATAATGAAACGGTCAACATACAAAGCCATACGTTCATGTATAATGAAACCTACATGTTTACTGCACACGAAAAAGCTATAAAACTGAAAATCTATGCTGCGGACTATGACAAATGGGTGCAGCAAGTATACTATCTCGATGATAACTCGGCAATAACCCTTACAGGGGAGACCGTCTTGGGGCCAGAAAAACCTTGATCTGATTTGTAGTAGATTTTTGGAATAATTTTTAAATACAAAACAGAAAAGCGGAGCTTGATGGCTCCGCTTTTCCTTTCCCGCATAGTAACCGACCCTTCTGTCTCTACTATGCAGGAATCACCGTTTTTGTACACATATACGCGCCCCATTCCGCCCTGCCGTACCTTTACATTCGCCCGGTCATACACCGTTACGAACACCTTGGCGCAACCGTTCACGTCTATAACAACGTCGCAATCGTGCCGTATGTATATGTCCGCCACCGAATATCCGTCATACAACAATATGCCGTGTAAAGCTTTCTCTATAATTGGCTTTCTTTTATGCTCCTATATTCGAGAATCGGGTAATTGGGAATAAATATGTTGCTGGTTAGATAGTCAGGTCGTATGTAAATGAAAAATTTCGGTAAAAATTTGCTGAATATCGAAAGATTACAATTACTTTTGCACCGTTAAAATTGTGGACTTATGTAAAGTAGGTCTTTTTTTATACGTCGATTTTATTGTAATTCACTGAAAATAATATATATAATAACCAAATAGATTCGGAAGAATGAACGTTTCACAAGAAAACACAAGCAAGGTTGCTGCCGTTGTAAAGGTAGGAATCGTGAAAGCTGATTATGAAGAAAAAGTAGAAAAGGCTTTGCGTACGTATCGTCAGAAAGCCAATATCCCCGGTTTCCGCAAGGGTATGGCTCCGATGGGTATGATAAAGAAAATGGTGGGGAAATCGATCCTGCTCGAAGAGATAAATAAACTAGTTTCGGAAAGTCTTTATAACTACATTAAAGATAACAACTTGAATGTTTTGGGCGAACCTCTGCCTTCGGAATCACAAGCCGAAATAGATTTTGACAAACAAGAAGATTTTGAATTTTCTTTCGATGTCGCATTGGCTCCGGAAATCTCCCTGACCCTTTCCGACAAAGACAAAATCGATTATTACCGTATCGATATCGATGATGATATGGTTGCTAAACAGAAAGAGGCTCTCTGCAATCGTTTCGGTGTACAGCAACCCGTAGAAGAAGCCAGCGAAAAAGATATTGTAAAAGGACAATTTGTTGAGCTCGGTGAAAACAATACTTCCAAAGAAGGGGGCATTTCGGTAGAGTCGTTGCTTACCCCGGCATACCTCAAAGACGAAACGGAGAAAAATAAGTTTGTAGGGAAGAAAGTCGGTGATAAAGTCGTATTCAATCCGTCGGTAGCTTGTGGCGGAAATGACACCGAACTGGCAGCCATGCTGCATATCGGAAAGGAGAATACGGCCGATATGAAATCCGATTTCGAAGTTGAGATAACCTCTATTCTCGGTTTTAAACCGGCAGAGTTGGGTCAGGAACTTTACGATAATGCCTTCGGAAAAGATGTCGTAAAGACCGAAGAAGAATTTACGGCCAAAGTTCGTGAGATGCTTGCTGCGCAGATGCAGCCCGAGAGCGATTATAAATTCGGTCTCGATGCTCGTGCCGCATTGGAAGCGAAAGTAGGTGAAATAGAACTCCCTGACGATTTGTTGAGACGCTGGTTGGTCGTAACAGGAGAAAAACGTACGGCAGAATCTGTTGCTGAGGAGTATCCCAAGATGGTTCCCGACTTGAAATGGCAACTTATAAAAGAGGAAATCGTACGGAAGTATGAAGTGAAAGTCGACGATGCCGATATGCTCGAAATGGCCAAGAAAGCCACACGGGCACAATTTGCACAATACGGCATGATGAATGTTCCCGACGATTTGCTCGATAAGTATGCTTCGGATATGCTTAAAGATAAAAAAATCGTAAGCAGTATCGCCGAACGGGCTACCGAAGAAAAAATCATTGCAACGATCAAGTCGCATGTAACCTTGAACGAGAAAAACATCTCGGTCGAAGATTTTTACAAAATGTTTGAAAACAAATAATTAGACATTCTTATTTGTCGGAAATCAGCCCCTAATCCGGGCTGATTTTTTATGCCTATGAATAAACCTTATTCTCTCTCAAAAAAACTCAAAATTTGCGGAATAATGGTTTTATTTCTATCTTTGTTTGAAGAAAATTTTAGTAACCCGTAAATCATTTCGATTATGGCAGACGATTTTAGAAAATATGCGACCAAACATTTGGGAATGAACGGCCTTGCCCTGGATAAATATGTCGATATAACAAGTAGTTATATATCTCCTACGATTATTGAAGAGCGGCAGTTGAATGTGGCTCAAATGGATGTATTTTCGCGATTGATGATGGATCGCATCATTTTTCTCGGAACACAAGTCGATGATTATACCGCCAATGTGATTCAAGCACAATTGCTGTATCTCGACTCGGCCGATCCGGGAAAAGATATATCGATTTATCTTAATACGCCGGGAGGAAGTGTTTACGCCGGGCTGGGCATTTACGATACCATGCAATATATTTCGAGTGACGTGTCTACAATATGTACCGGTATGGCCGCTTCGATGGGGGCCGTTTTGTTGGTAGCCGGGGCTACCGGCAAGCGTTTTGCCTTGCAACACTCCCGGGTAATGATACACCAGCCGATGGGCGGAGCACAAGGACAGGCCTCAGATATAGAAATTACCGCCCGGGAAATACAGAAATTGAAAAAAGAACTTTATACTATTATCGCCGACCATTCGGGTAGACCGTATGAACAGATAGAGAAAGATTCGGATCGGGATTATTGGATGACGGCGGCCGAGGCAAAAGAGTACGGTATGATAGATGAAGTGCTTGTACGTGCAAAAAATAAATAATGGCGAAGGAAACAGTAAAAGACCGTTGCTCTTTTTGCGGACGGAGTGAGCGGGAAGTGGGTTTCCCGTTGTTGACCGGTTACACGGGTTGTATCTGCGTAGATTGTGCCGAACAGGCCTCTATTGCGGCCCGCGAGATAAAACAGAAAGTGTCGGATTTGCAATTCGGCCTCGATGAATTGCCGAAACCGAAAGAGATAAAGGCTTTTCTCGATCAGTATGTTATCGGTCAGGACGATGCCAAACGGTATCTTTCAGTGGCTGTTTACAACCATTACAAGCGGTTGATGCAGTATAAAAAAGAGCAAAAGACCGATGATGTCGAGATAGAGAAATCGAATATCATTATGGTCGGGCATACGGGAACCGGAAAAACTCTTTTGGCAAAAACTATTGCCAAATTGTTGAAAGTACCTTTCACGATTGTCGATGCGACCGTACTTACCGAAGCCGGATATGTCGGCGAAGATATAGAAAGCATTCTTACGCGATTGTTACAGGTTTCGGATTATGATGTGAATGCGGCCGAACGAGGTATTGTATTTATCGATGAAATTGACAAAATTGCCCGAAAAGGAGATAACCCGTCGATAACTCGCGATGTCAGCGGAGAAGGTGTACAACAAGGACTGTTGAAATTGCTCGAGGGGTCTGTCGTGAATGTCCCCCCGCAAGGCGGTCGTAAACATCCCGACCAAAAAATGATACCCGTCAACACGAAAGATATTCTCTTCATTTGTGGCGGTGCTTTTGACGGTATAGAAAAGAAAATCGCCATGCGTCTGAATACGAAGGTGGTAGGTTATGGTGTAGATAAAAAACGCGATGCCATAGATCGGGAAAATTTGTTGCAATATATTACGCCGCAGGATTTGAAATCGTTCGGTCTGATTCCTGAAATCATAGGTCGTTTGCCGATATTGACCTATCTCGACCCGCTCGACCGAGAGGCTTTGCGCCAGATATTGACCGAACCCAAAAATTCCATCATTAAGCAGTACATAAAAATGTTTGAAATAGATGGAATTCATTTATCTTTCGATAAAGAAGCTCTCGATTTTATGGTAGATAAGTCGATCGAGTTCAAGTTGGGGGCACGAGGTTTACGTTCTATTGTCGAGGCGATTATGATCGACGCCATGTTTGAGTTGCCGTCGACCGATTGCAAAGAGTTGCATATCACCCGGGCATATGCCGAAGAAAAAATGAAAAAAGCAAATATGCACATATTACATTAAAAATTTAAGAGGAGAAATTTGTATAGTGAGAGAAAATTTATAAATTTGTTCATAATCACAGATTATGCGTGCTGAAAATTGACTATAAAATAAATCCTTATGACAACGAAAAACGATTTGACCGCTGCTTTGAAGAAGCATTTTGGGTTCGATACCTTCAAGGGAAACCAAGAAGCGATTATCAAGAATCTGCTTGCCGGGAATGACACGTTTGTGTTGATGCCTACGGGAGGAGGTAAATCGCTTTGTTACCAATTGCCTTCTTTGCTATCGGAAGGAACGGCCGTTGTTATATCGCCGCTGATTGCCTTGATGAAAAATCAAGTCGACGCTATGCGCAATTTCAGTGAAGAAGATGGAGTTGCTCATTTTATAAATTCGTCATTGAATAAAGCATCGATCGATTTGGTAAAAGAAGATATCCTGTCGGGAAAAACCAAACTTCTTTATGTGGCTCCCGAGTCTCTTACCAAAGAGGAAAATATCGAATTTCTGAAACAAGTGAAAATCTCGTTTTATGCAGTAGACGAGGCTCATTGTATTTCGGAATGGGGACATGATTTCCGTCCGGAGTATCGACGTATTAGACCCATTATCAATGAGATCGGTTCCCGGCCGTTGATTGCTCTTACGGCAACGGCAACACCGAAAGTACAACACGATATTCAGAAGAATCTGGGAATGACCGATGCTGCGGTTTTCAAATCGTCGTTCAATCGACCGAATTTGTATTATGAGGTTCGCCCCAAAACGCAGAATGTCGATAAAGATATTATCAAATACATAAAGTCCCAGCCCGGGAAGTCGGGTATCATTTACTGTCTGAGCCGTAAGAAAGTGGAGGAATTGGCCGAAACGCTCAAGGTAAACGGTATCAATGCTTTACCCTACCATGCTGGAATGGACTCAAATACCCGTACCCATAATCAGGACGCTTTTTTGCTGGAAGAAGTCGATGTGATCGTAGCAACGATTGCATTTGGTATGGGTATCGATAAACCCGATGTGCGGTTTGTAATTCACTACGATATACCGAAGAGTCTCGAAGGCTACTATCAGGAGACCGGCCGTGCCGGCCGAGATGGAGGAGAAGGCCAATGTATAACCTTCTATATCAATAAAGATTTGCAGAAGTTGGAGAAGTTTATGCAAGGAAAACCTATTGCCGAGCAGGAAATAGGCAAACAACTTCTACTCGAGACCGCAGCGTATGCCGAGTCGTCGGTATGTCGTCGTAAATTGTTGTTGCACTATTTCGGGGAAGAGTATACCGAAGAGAATTGTGGAAATTGTGACAACTGTTTGAATCCTAAAAAACAAGTGGAAGCTCAGGATATGTTATGCGCGGTATTAGATACCGTAATAGCTCTTAAAGAAAAATTCAAAGCCGATCACGTCATCGACGTGCTGATGGGAAAAGAGACCTCTGAAATATTGTCGTACAATCAAGATGAGTTGGAGGTTTTCGGTTGCGGACAAGGTGAAGATGAAAAGAAATGGGCGACTGTTATACGTCAAGCCCTCATCGCCGGATATTTGGATAAAGATATAGAAAATTACGGTTTGTTGAAGATAACGAAAGCCGGACATGAATTCCTCAAACATCCGGTCTCGTTTAAGATTGTCCAGGACAATGATTTCGATGAAATAGAAGAGGAGGCACCCATGAAAGGTGGCGGCGTATGTGCCGTCGATCCCGTATTGTATGCCATACTCAAAGACTTGCGGAAGAAAATAGCCAAAAAACTGGAACTTCCGCCGTATGTGATATTCCAAGACCCGTCGCTGGAAGCTATGGCTACCACTTATCCCGTTACGCTCGATGAGCTACAAAATATTCCCGGAGTAGGGGCCGGTAAGGCGAAACGTTACGGAGAAGAATTTGTAAAGGTCATCAAGAAACACTGCGATGAAAATGAGATAGAGCGTCCCGAAGATTTGCGTGTACGTACCGTTGCCAACAAGTCGAAATTGAAAGTTTCCATTATTCAAGGCATCGATCGTAAAATAGCTTTGGATGAACTGGCGGAGTCGAAAGGTTTGGAATTTTCCGACTTGCTCGATGAAGTAGAGGCTATCGTATATTCCGGGACAAAAATTCATATCGATTATTTCTTGGATGAGGTGATGGACGAAGACCATGTCGAGGATATATTTGACTATTTTAAAGAAGCGGAAAGCGATGACCTCGAAGCGGCTATCGAAGAGCTGGGTAGAGAATATACCGAGGAAGAAATCCGATTGGTCCGCATCAAGTTCCTTTCGGAAATGGGTAATTGATTTCTTTATTATACATATTGAAAGGGTGGAAATTTCCACCCTTTTTTATTATGCGAAAAATAAAACGATAAAAAGAGTAAAAAAGATTTTTTACTTCTCCATTCTTGCAAAAAAATGCGTATCTTTGCGTGCAATAAATTTCTTTAAGCCTAACAACTATGTCATTTATTGCCGACAAAATCGTAATGGACGGATTGACATTCGACGATGTATTGTTGATCCCCGCTTATTCCGAAGTCCTCCCACGAGAGGTCGATCTCTCAACCCGTTTTTCCCGTAATATACAGTTGAATATACCATTTGTTTCGGCAGCGATGGATACCGTTACCGAAGCGCGTTTGGCCATAGCGATCGCTCGCGAAGGAGGCATCGGTGTTATTCATAAAAATATGTCGATAGAAGCTCAAGCCAAACAGGTACACAGCGTAAAACGTGCCGAGAACGGTATGATTTATGACCCTGTAACGATCAATCGGTCGTCTACCGTAGCTGATGCTTTGGCTCTTATGAAAGAGTATCATATAGGAGGTATTCCCGTTGTCGATGACGATAGACGATTGGTGGGTATTGTAACCAATCGCGATTTGCGTTTTGAAAGAAACGAAAAAAGAGCTATCGACGAGGTGATGACCAAAGACGGTTTGATAACGACAACGCAGTCTACCGATTTGCAGCAAGCAACGGATATTTTGCAACAGCACAAAATCGAAAAATTACCGGTCGTAGACAAAGATTTCCGTCTGGTCGGATTGGTAACGTACAAAGATATTACCAAAGCAAAAGATAAACCTTTCGCTTGTAAAGATAAACTGGGACGTTTGCGTGTTGCCGCAGGGATCGGGGTTACGGCCGATTCTA
>HF999684.1 GCA_000434215.1 Bacteroides sp. CAG:144 | reverse complement strand
GCATACCCGAGAATTCTTTTTCTATTTTTATATAGGGAAAATAAGGTGTCCCCCAACCGCGTTGCAATGAAGCCAGAAAACGATAATCAAATTCCGGTGTGATATGACCGTCGATACCTATATGCAAGGCTTCGACACGAGAGCTTTTGAATCCCAAATAACCGTCGGTATTGTATCCGGGTGAAATTATGAGCGGATTACCTATCGTATGCCCGCGGTGTACCCACCCGTTATATACCACGTGCCCGTAGTACCAGTCGCCGGCACTTACCTGTATAGGTATTTGCTGGGTTTTGTCCCATAGGAACGGCCCACTTTGGTCTCTGGTTTCGAGAAACTCCACGACAATACCGCTTACGACGGCATGGGGAACCTTGCTACGGTATTCGATACCCCAAAGACCGTCGGCTTTGTTCCGGAATATCATACCCGAATGGTCATCGAACGGGTGTTCATAGTAAATGCGGCCTTCCCAATTTTTCTGTCTTGTTCCTATGGCAAAAAGATATGAGCCCAAATGGTTTCCCGTAACGTTTACTTGGTCTATACCCGGAGAATTTTCCCCGCCTGAAAGGGGTACAAATACTTTGAAATATTGTTTGATGTCGGAAGGAAAATCGAGAACGAGTTTATTCCCTTTATAGGTTTTCCCTCCGAATTGGGCGGCCATGTCGATTCCGACTATGCCGTAAAAACGTTTGTTCGTCTTTCCGAAGCGGAGCAATAAATTTTTGCGATGATACAACAATCCGGTCGTATAGTTTTCTTTTGCCCCGTGAGTATGCCGTTGGTACTTGTCATCGACAAATCGTCCGTAAGCGATTTCACCTTTGACCTGTACCGTTCCGTGCGTCCATGGAAAATTAACAAATTCGGGAATACCAATACGTACTTGCGGTATGGGACGGCTGTTGCCGCTCCATACCCAACCTCCACTGCTCAAAGCCTTGTCCCACAACAGCGAGTATTCTTCCTGACTGCCTACCGTGAGACCGAGAGCAAGGAATCGCAGCGAGGCATAAGCCTGTTGTATGTAGGCCGGCACATCGTCGTTGTAAGAGGCCATGGCGTCGAGACCGAAACCGTAAGAAAAACGCCGGGTTGTGTCGATGTCTTTCATGACAGCTGCCCGCAAATATCCTGTATTGGGTGTAAAAGATACGGTTCCTCCCCGGTTGTTCATCAGATAAAACGGGGTGTATTCGCCACCTCCGGCAATGATGTTGGCTTCGACTTTATAGTCGAGGCGCATTTTTTGTGCGCTTCCCCCGATCGAAGAGACCGCCAGTAAAAAAGTGGCAAGAAATAAGTTGCGGAATGAAGACATGGCGGCTAAAATTTATGAAAGTGGTACAATGTATCCCGGCAGGAGAGGACAAGATTTTTTCGGGATACTTCATCGATGCGGTAACCCTTACTGTTTTTCTCACCGAAATGGTAGGGTGGATCTTGTAGGTCGAACTGGCTTACCGTGGGAAAATTTATCGATAAAGAATCGTCCGCTGTGGTATACAACCCATGCAAACGGGCACTTCCGTTTCCTTTGGAGCGTTTTTGCAGCTCGAAAACACCGCGATCGAAACAGTAGAATATCGAGTCGTTGGCAAATGTCCCGCCGTCGGGGTACTCGCAATATCGGAATTGCCAGCGTCCGTACAGCTTATCTCCTTCACTCTTTGCACAACTTGAGAATCCGATAGCCAGCAATAAAGCGCCCAAAATAAAAAGAATATAGGAGGTGTACTGCTTGTTTAGTTTCATAGTGAAGATTCTCTTTTTGATATATTCAAGATAATGGAGTGGTGAATTTTCGCTACAAAGTTAGTGATATGTTTGTATATATACCTATAAAATTGGACTTATAAATATGATTAAGAATTTATTTGTCGGGGATTGATACCTTTCATGGATTCCGGTTTTTATGGTTTTGAGGCGGCTATAACTTGTTGGTATAGAGTAGATAGGCGAATTTTATATAAGGGCCTATACGATTTATTCGTGCCGGTTGTGCGGCAAATCTCCATAACCATTCGCAGTTTATTTGCTGTAATAATTTAGGGGCTCGTTTGAAGTTGCCTACATACAAGTCAAAACTTCCCCCTAAACCTTGATAAACGGCCTGGTGCACCTCTTGCAATTCTTCCATCAGGTATTCTTGCCGGGGAGAACCCATTGCTACGAACACAAAGTCGGGCTTTTTATTTACAATATCGTTCTTTAACTGCTCTTTTTCGATGGCATTTTTAATAAAACCGTTTCGAAACCCTGTAATGTTTATGTCGGGAAATGTTTTTTTCAATTTTTCGGCGGTTGCCGTAATTACTTCATCTGTCGATCCTATTAGGTAGTACGATGAAGATGGGTGGCGTGCGATGATTTTTAGCCACAATTCGCAACCCGGAATTCTGATCGCATCTTTATATCCTTTTTTTAGGGCCGCTTTTACGGCACCCATTCCGTCGCAGTAACCGATATTGAGGTTGATGATTTCCCGCAGACGGTCAGATGCTTTGATTGTTTTCTCGGCATTTATCGCGACTAAAATACCTTTGTTTTTGTCTATATGATCCAATATTTGTTCTTCGGAAGCAAAAGGGAAGACTTCTATTCCGTTGAGCGAAAATTTTTTCATTAGGTCGTGTTTTTATGGTAAAGGTTATCATTATGAGAGGAGGAAGAATCAAGGTATTTCTATTTTCCGAAAAATAGCTTATTTTATATCTCCTCTTTTCCCACCTGTTTTTTCGATAGAAATCGATATATTTCATATCCCCCAAAATTACACAATAAGTTTCTATATGGCAACTCCTTGTTATTAAAAATTCAATGGGAACGGTTTTATTTCCTTTGGTATTTACTATATGTTGTGTAATGAAGGTTTATTTACATGGAAACGTAAAATAGCCGGTATAATTATAGGTATCGAGAATACAATTCTGTGAGTTCTTTTTCGATATTTTGTGGTAGGTATTTTTGGCTGTTTTCTTGCGCTATGTGGGCCATTTCTTTTTTTTCTTCGGGGTGATCGAGAAACCATAATATAGATTCTGCTATTTCTTCAATATGGCCGGCTGTTATCAATTGTCCGGTTTTTCCGGGAATGACTATTTCTGGAATACCTCCAGTCCGAGATGCAATGATGGGCATACCATATGACATAGCTTCAAGAATTGATATGGGCATACCTTCGAAGTAAGACGGAAGTATATATATATCGCCTATTGTGAAGAGTCTGTTTTTGGCTTCATCGGAGACAAATCCATGATATTCTACCATTTCATGGATTTTTAATCGGTCTATTTCCTGCTGGAATGTTTGTAAATCTCCCAATCCACCGATATGTAATTTGATTTTTCCTAATAAGTAAGATTTATATTCTCCAAGAGCTTGTAGTAGATCATAAATACCTTTAGGTTGAGTTAGTGAACCGAGAAAAATCAAGTGCATAAGTCCATCATCTTTTTTCTCTCCTATTTTTTGTGGAGGCAATATTATGTTGTCGATAATATCGATATGCTGACAGCCAATATTTTGGTAGAAGTTTTTCCATGAATGACCCAATACGATAATTGAATCGCATCGAAGGAGTGTTTTTCGAATAAAATTGGGGCATTTATGAATAAAGTGAACAAAGTGTCCACTGTGCATGTGGCAAAGAATTTTTACATTGAAGAATTGACAAATAAAGATGTATAAACTCTTTCTGTAAAAAGATTTCCCACTGGCGCAATGAATATGTACTATTTTTATTTCTTTTCTAAGCAATAGACTGAGAAGCTTTAAGGCAGCAATAATACCTGTCATTTGTCTCGAAAAGAAGTTTTTGCTATTGGTCGTAGGAATAAATCTAAATGTTTCGAATATTTGAGAGTATGCATACAAGACTTGTGCGATACCACCTTTGGGATTGTGGTAGTCGACACCCATTGTTAATACGCGTTTTGAAATGGTATTAGGTATCATAAATTATTGAATAATAGGTTATTTGTTGTTGGCGTCTTTATATGATTGAGTGTATTTTTTCACCATGCGTTTTATGGAATAATGTTGCATGGCGTGTTCATATGCAGGAAAAGTAAGTTTTACGGCATCGTTGTAGTTTTTGAGAATATATTCTATTTTATCTGCACAATCTACTGCATTCCCCGATTGGAAAGCATATCCCAATCTTCCTTGTTTTATGATTTCATAGGGCCCTCCTTCGTCGGAGACTAATATGGGAAGCATTGCAGCTATACCTTCTGCTATACATAGGCCGAATCCTTCGTATCTTGCCGGGTGACACATTAGATCATACTCTTTGAGATGACTATATATATATTGGCGATCTTTTAACCCTAAAAAGTGAATTTGTTCAGATACGCCGAGGTTATCAGCCATTTGTTTGAGAATGTGTATGTCGTTGCCGGTGCCGATAAAAGATACTTCGATATTTTTAATGTTACGTTTTTTTAAAATAGATATAGCATTGATAAGGATATCCTGCCCTTTTTTATTCATAATTAAGTTTGCGACTTGTACGATACGGAATTTCTCATTGAGGATACCAGAATTTGAACGTTTTTCTATACGTTCAAAATTAATTCCATTTGGTATTGTGTAGATCTTATAGTTCCCTTTTGAGGATATATCGTCTTTTACAGCGTTTGATATGGCGATCAGATTGGTTTTATCTTTGACATACTTCAGAGATATATGTAGATCGTGAACCGTTAAAAATAGCTTTGATGGCATGAGTGGAAATATAATCCTTGACATGGCATAATTATGCAGGTGAATTATATCGGGGTGGAGACGGAACAAAATCCAATTGAGCCTTAATAAAGGTAGAATAGAATAGCTATGAGGCTTTCGGCCTATAAATATGAGTCGTATTTTTTTATCTAATTGAGCAATTAATTCTTTATGGTATATATGGTTTACAATGACAACTGTTACTTCCTGTGTTTTTATTTGCTCATTTACAATATCTATGAGCATTGTCTCTGCGCCACCGGTATTAAAACTAAAAATGCAATGTACTATTTTCATTATACTATGATGTTTTCATGGGATAAGAGGCATGTTATATGTCTAAATGATGACCACAATAATAATCTTTTATGTTGAAGTATTGTTTATATTTTCGGTTTGTTGTTTTTGACATAGAAGTATTGCAGCCGTTGTTAATCCCAATAAAAGTAACCCTTGTCGGGAAATAAGGCCGGCAAAGCCTCCTATTCCGAAAAATGAGATGCAGAAAAGTACAATAAGATAAGACTTGCTATATGGTAAGGGACGGAGTACCCAAAAATAGATGGCCAAATAGTAAAATGTTTGTATCAAGAATCCTATGAGTCCTGCATCAAGAATTGTTTGTACTTGTGTTACTTCAACTCTGGCTACGGTTTCTTCACTTTGTGTCACGTCTGTGTAAAATTCATTGGTGATGACAAATTGGTTGTTGGTCGTTAGGTCGTCATGAAGAAATCCGAAACCGGTATATTGTTTTCCTGTTGATAACATATAATCGAGCTTAGGAAGTATCTGAGCTATGCGTCCGGTTCCGAATTTGATCAATAGTTCAGGGTCATTAGGATTTTTTAAAACCTCGAATTGCTGCACCAATTGTTGTATACGTAATTGTCCGTCCATGGCACCGTCGATATAATAGCCAGCAATAAATACGATTATTCCTATTGCTATGTATTTGATAGTTTTGACGGTGTTCCCCATAAAGAAAAACATTGTAAGTATGATGCCTCCTATGACTGAGAATGTACGACATACAATGAGGGATAATGCAAAAACTATGATATGTTTAATCTGAAGAGAGTAAAATTTTAATATAGGGAAAATACAAAGTGCTAAAATAAATAACCCATGAGGATATTTACGGGGAAAACTACCCGGGTAACAATAAAATTTGTAGTAGGTGGAATAAAGTCCTGAGTATGAAAATGTTCTGGGTATCAAAATGTTGCCACCGAATATAAGGCTATCGATGATATAAAAGATGGCGATGATGAAAGCATAGGTAAGAATTTTTCGATAGAAAATTTTAATATCGAATTCTTCTCGGGCAAAAATCAATAAAGGGAACATAAAATAAATGATGCCCCAATATTCCCTCATGCGTCGTATCTGTATCATTATCGATTCGCTACTTGTCAGGGCGAGGAGGAATAATACAGCAAAATATCCGCCGGTGAACAGTAATAATTTGTTCAATGTTTTATCTCGGCGATAAATGACAATTGTAATGATGGATAGAAGAAGGGCAATATCCATCCATTTGAACGGAAAGGCTTCGTCATCAGAATAAAATCCGAAAGTTCCACATAGCAGGGTAAACTGTATGAGAAAGTCGTAGCGGTTACGCAAGAATGTCGTAAAAAGGACAACCGGAAGAAAAAGGTAGGCAGGAGGAAATTCCAATCCCAAAAGACTGAGGGTGATCAAGAAGATGAAAGCCGAGAAAAGTTCGTTAGGAAAGAGGTGTAGTACCTCCCTCTCCGAATCATCGCGTCTGACAGTTGGTGTATATATATCGGTAGTCATTCTTGAATTTTTTAGGAGAAATAAAATAAAGATTTCCCCGGCTTTACCTGCATGATTCCCATATGAATACAAGAAAAAGGTTCTCGACCGAATTCCGAGCGGACATTACAAATCCGCTCGAAAGAAGTGTAAGCACCTTTTACTTAACAGGTGTCAGCCACCCAATGGCCGAGATTATTTTTTACCTTTTTATGTATTCTCGATTCTTACTTTTTTGCATTCTTACCGTAACCGTAGCCCTGTTGCGCTTCGGTCCCATTGAGTATGATGGAGACTTTACCCAAGCGTTTTTCAGCTGCAATACGGTTGACATAGCGTATGTATTCTTTCTTGGTGTAGTTGGCACGACATACATACACGGTGGTATCGGCGATACGGGTAAGGCTGAATGTATCGGCAACCATGCTTACCGGTGCCGAGTCTATGATGATGTAATCATAGATTTCTCTCAGTTGACCGAACAGCTCGTCTACACGGTTGCTTAATAGCAATTCCGAAGGGTTAGGCGGTACGGGACCGGCCAAAATAATATCCATGCCTTTCTGTATAGCACTGGAAAGCGTAATGTCTGAGATAGACACACTCGTATCTGCCAAATAATTGGTCAATCCTTTCGGGCTGCGTATGTTCAGGTAGCTTCCGAGTTGCGGGTTACGTATGTCCATACCGATGAGCAGTACCCGTTTGCCGAGCAATGCCATGGAGATGGCGAGGTTGCTGCTGATAAAGGATTTACCTTCGCCGCTGATACTCGATGTAACAAGTATGACTTTTTCGTCTTTATTATTGAGGACGAATTGTATGTTGTTGCGAATCAGACGGAAAAGCTCTGCGATAGAACTGTTTTCGCCTTCACGTATGACGATATGGTCTTTATTTTTATGCGTACAAATTTCTCCGAGGACGGGAAGTGAGGTAAGGGCTTCGAGCTCGTTTCGATTGGAGAATTTTGTGCGCAATAAATCTTTGAGGTACAGATATATAATGGGCAATATCGCTCCTATGAGAAGACCGACGAATAAAGTGATGATTTTGGGCGTACTGATAGGTTCGCTCAGATTATAAGCTGCATTTACGATTGTACTTTTGGGAGTTGCCATCGACTGATTCAGTGCATTTTCTTCTCGTTTTTGTAATAAGAAGAGAAACAATTCCTGTTTGATGAGCTGTTGTCGTTGCATGTCGATAAATTCTCTCTCTTGCGTAGGCATGTTTTTGATGCGTTCGCCGAACTTGTCTTCTTGGTCGAGAAGCGTTTTTTGGGAAACCGTCAAACTTTCTCGTATGCTCTTGAGCGTACTCAATACATTGTTGCGAGTAGCGTCGATTTGCTCATCGAGGATAGCCAATGATTTGTTATCGCCTTTTGCCGAGAATGCGATTTCCATACGTTTCAATACCAGGGTATTGTATTGCTGGATAGCTGTTGCCGACGCCTCGTCCGATAGACTGGGATTGAACGGAATCAGGGAGTAGCGATTTTTTTCTTGTCGGAGAAAGTTCTCGATGATTTCGACCATTTGGTTTTGGGCTTCGATCTCGATCTGTTTTTCTTTCAAAACCGTATTTTGTTCGAGTATGATTTTAGCCTCGGTCTCTATATCGGTGAGATTGTTTTTCTTTTTGTATTCTTCGATTTGTTTTTCGGTTTGAGCGAGGTCTCGCATGACGAGGTCAATACGTTCGTCGATAAATCCGGCTTTAATTTCAGCCTCTTTGTTTTTTTCGTCAATACCTCGTTGGTTGTATACTTGTATGATGGTGTTGAGCAGGTCTTTACCCCGGTCGATGTCGCTTTCTTCGATTTCGAGATGGATAAGATTGGATTTTTTATCCGGAATCGAAATGAATGTGTGCGTGTTCACGTCTTCCGCAGCTTTGTCATATCCGCAGATAGAGATATTGGTTGCCAACTTTTCTCCGGCCACATAATGTGGTGTGGAGTTGAGAATGAAATCTCCATATTGGGTCGGTACCACAAGAGGAAAACGACTTCCTTCTACTTTTTCGTGGCCTTCGAGTGCTTTATTGACTTTTACGACAATGTGGCCGGCTTCGTCGATACGGACTTTAAAATTGAGGGTTGTGCTGAGAGTATCTTCTACCGTAGGAGAGGCGTATATTTCGATGGGATAGTTTTTATAAAGGTCTTCTTTGTCGAAAAAGCTGTGTCGAAGTATATATTTTTTATTCAGGCCCAAATCTTTTACGACTTCTCGCAAGGTGGAATGTGCCGAAACCATGTTGATTTCGTCATCGACTTTGCCTCCGCCCCCTACGAGATTACCGAATGAAAAGCTTTTGAGCATGGCCGATTGCATACTTCCTCCCCCGCTATTTTCATCGCTGATGAGTATGTCGGCTTTTATTAGATAGATATCTTTCTTTATTTTGACGTAAGCGAAAGTTATGACCCCGCATGCAATAATGGAAATGGCAAACAAGTACCAGTTTTTGAGATATTTTTTGATCAGACCCGAAAGGTCGATGTCTATCAGTGCGCTGTTTTTATTGAAATTTTCCATGCGTATATCTTGGACTATTGTGCTGTAATTACTTAACGAATAATGCAATGATAAGAGATGCGATAACAGAGACACCGCTGATGATAGTCGATATCATAGAGACGTTGAACTGTTTGTTACTATTGTAGCTTGAGTTGGACTTACGATAGTCATTGGGTTCCACATACACGACATCGCCTTTTTGGAGGTAAAATCCCGGCGATGAAAATACATCGGGTTTTGTAAGGTCTACCCGCATACTCATCAGTTTCCCGTCTTCGGTTTCCCGGGTGATGAGAATATTATCGCGGCGGGCATAGATGGTGAGGTCTTTGGCCAGCCCTAAGGCTTCGAACAAAGAGAGTCGTTCGTTGGGTATCTCGAATGTTCCCGGAGCGGTTACTTCCCCCAGTACGGTGATATTATTGGTCAATATTTGGACTTTCACGATAGGGTCGGTTACCATTGGTTCCAATTCTTTTTTTATGTATTGTTCGAGTTGGGAACGAGTAAGTCCCGCAGCTTTGATACGACCCAAAGAAGGGAAGTCGATATATCCATCGGGGTCGACAAGATAATTTTGTAACGATGGGTTTGACGACAACATGGTTTCTCCCGGTTTCAGGGAATTTGTTACAGGAGGATTGTAGGCGGCGACGGCTTCGGGATTGGCTGCCGATACGGTGATGAGCAATGCATCGTTGGTATTGATGGTTGTGGCGATTTTTTCGGTCAAGGGGACGATGTCGCCCGACTCCAAGCCTTGTACATAGGCGATGTCCTTATATGATTTACACGAGTGAAAAATAATAGCCGAAAGTATCAGCAGTGCAAATGTGGCTTTTTTCTTCATGAAGCGGTAGTGTTTTTCTATATTCAAGCTGCAAATATAACCTCTTTGTGCATTATCTGCAAAATATAACTCTTATATTTGATAACGGCTTTTATCTGTTTTTGTTGTGGCAGTAAACCTATGTTGTTCTCGTATGGGTGTCTCGTTTTTTTGTTTATTGATCTTTTGGGGGAGGGGATTTAAAACGGCTGTTCCATTTGGGCGCTTCACGGAGATTGCCTATTTTTGTGTCGCGTTAAATGCGATTGATATGAGTTCTGAATCTTTTATACGTTTATTGTCTCAACCTCTTGCCGTATCTGTGATTGTTTGTGGCGCTGTTGCCGTCGCTTTGCTGCTTTTTCTCGCTTATATCGATGTAAAGTATTACCTTAGGGTGTATCGGTTCTGTCGCAAAAATGCAGAGAAAAGCGAAACTCGGAAAAAGGAATTTTTACCGCCTGTTTCTCTTATTGTATATGCTTGTGAGAATGCGGTATCGTTACGTCGTAATTTGCCCGAACTTTTCAAACAAGATTATCCCGATTTCGAGGTCGTGGTGGTCGATGATGCTTCTACCGATGAAACTCGGGATATTTTGAATCTGTATGCAGAGCGGTATCCCCGTCTTTATTCCACCTATGTCCCTTCCGATGCTTGTGCATTGAGTCGTAGGAAATTGGCTATAACATTGGGATTCAAAGCTGTCAGAAACGATTATGTCGTTGTTCTCGATGCGACATGTCTCCCGTCATCTCGATATTGGTTGAGAAATATGATGTGCCACTTCTCCGATGGGGTCGATATTGTTTTGGGTTACACGCGATTTGATATGTCTTCTTCCCGTGGTGCTTGTTATGCCGCTTATGACCGCATGCTTTTTTCATTGCGTTATTTGTCTTGTGCATTGTGCGGCAATCCGTATATGGGAGAGGGAACGAATGTCGTGTATCGAAAATCGCTTTTTTTCGGACATAAAGGTTTTTCCCGTACTTTGAATCTCCGTTATGGCGATGACGATTTATTTATCAATGAAGTGGCTACGCCCCAAAATACCCGGGTGGAAATTTCTCCCGAGAGCCGGGTCGATGTATGTACCGATGATTTTATTTCATTGTGGCGTATGTCGAAATTGCGTTATTGTTTTACGGCACCATATCTTCGCCATAGTCGTCGATATTTGTTTGCATTCGAACAACTGTCGGTATATCTTTTTTATGCGGCATTGGTTGCCATGTCGGTGATACAACCGTCGTATCCTGCGGTATGGGGGGCGGTACTTTTGCTGTTGTTGTGGCGGGGAATCATGCAGACATGGGTTTATAAACGCCTTGCACGGACGATGGATATGCCACTTCTCGGCATGAAGGTCTTGCTATATGAGTGGTCGCGTCCGTGGGTGGATTTGTACTATTACTTTTCGGCCCGCCGACGCAAGGAAGAAAATTATACATGGTGTCGTATGAAAATATAAAAGGGTACTTTCATTTTGAAAGCACCCTTTCCCTTGATAACCTCGAACATTATTTGATTTGTATTTTTTTAGGTTCCGTGTTCTCTACCGTTTTCTTTTTGGGAATGTGTATGGTAAGCAGTCCGTTTTCTTGTTTGGCCTCGATTTCTTCTTCATCGATATTTTCGGGCAGTAAAAGAGTTTGACGGAATTGGGAGCAGGAAAATTCACGACGGATATATTTCCCTTTTTGAGTCTCTTCTTCTTTCTCTTTTTTTGTGTCGACCGTAATAATCAGATGGCTATTATCGTCGATGCGTACGTTTATATCTTCCTTTTTTAATCCCGGAACGGCTACTTCTACGGTGTAACGCTTTTCGTCTTCCATGATGTTGACGGCGGGTACGGTCGAACGGTTTTTGGTTATCCACTCGTTGCCGAAGAAGTCATTGAAGATCGACGGCAACCAACTTTGTGTTTGCTGTTTGGTAGGTGTCATGTTATTTTCCTCCTGAAAAATTGGTGAAACAATTGATTGATTATTAACGATACGGAGTTTCTCTGTCTCGCTATTTATAAGAACAATGTAGTGGGAGGAATGTTTGTCGCATGTGCGGTAAACCTTGTTAAAATAGTCTAACCTCTTATTGACATACCAGGCACTTATCGGGTTATGGCTATATCGTATCGCAGTAGTGTAAATGTGATTTTAAATGGATAACTCGATTCTATACTTTTTCCGGTCGGCGGGGTCATATAATAGTAATATTGGCGATTTTCGTCGAAACTGTCGATTGAGAATTTTTTAGTCATGCCGGGTAAAATTTCTTTGTCCAGAAAAATTTCGCGGTAGTCGAGCATTTCGTTTTGAGGCGTTTTATACACGATACGCAGTTTTATGCGGGTAACTGTTTCTTGCGTGCGGTTTTGTATGAGAAGCGATTCTTTTTTCGATGATAAGGTTTTTTCAAAGCCCAATACCATAATGGCTTGCTCGAAGGGGATTTCTTGTTTGGGGACATATTTCCGTCCGTTAGGTATTGTTTCCTGATTTGCGGGAATCGATGGCGATTGTTCCTGACTCAGGGCGCATACCGTCGTCCCGTAGAAAAATATGATGGAAAAGGCAAGCGTGAGTTTCATAATATCCATATTATCGGTAATCGGCAAAACGATATAAAATCACATGCCGCGTATCGGTTGTGGCTTATTGCCAAAGATAATAAATTTATCGGAATCGTAATCCTTTTATATGTTTTACTTGTGGTTTTATCTATTTGTTCGATAAGATGAGGACGAAATCTTGTTTTCTTTTTACCTTTATGGCGATATAAATTCTGTACGATGAAAGTCTTTGTTTTGTCTGTGATTTTGTGTTGGATCGTTTACATGCCTGTTATGTCCGACGGTAAAGTGCAAGTAGGAGCCGATCGTCTCGAAGAGTGGTTGGCCGATCTCGATGGGTGTCGGGTTGCGCTGGCGGTAAATCAAACATCTTTGTTGTCGGCTTCTTCGGTGCATCTTGTCGATACGCTTCTGGCCCGGGGGATAAATGTTGTCGCGCTTTTTGCTCCCGAACATGGTTTGAGGGGGACGGCCGATGCCGGAGAAATATTGTCGGATAGTAGAGATGCGCGTACCGGATTGCCGATCTATTCGCTGTATGGTATGAATAAGAAACCTTCGGGCCGACAGCTGAAAGATATCGATGTCTTGATTTTCGACATTCAGGATGTCGGTGCTCGTTTTTATACCTATATTTCCACCATGTATTATCTCATGCAGGGATGTGCCGAGCAGGGTGTATCCATGTGGGTCCTCGACCGGCCGAATCCTTGCGATTATGTCGATGGTCCGGTGCTTGAAGATTCGTTACGTTCGTTTGTAGGTATTTTACCTCTACCTGTCTTGCATGGTCTTACGGTGGGGGGGCTGGCCTGTATGATAAAGGGGGAAGATTGGGGTAGCACGGCCCGGCTCGATCTGACAGTTATTCCTCTTCTCGGGTGGCGGCATGGCGATCGGTATTCATTGCCGGTGAAACCGTCGCCCAATCTGCCGAACGATACGGCGATACGATTCTATCCTTCATTGTGCTTTTTCGAGGCTACACGGGTGAGTGTAGGTCGGGGTACTTATATGCCTTTTCAAGTGGTCGGTTATCCCGATTCGACATACGGGACTTTTCTATTCAAGCCCGTATCTTTACCCGGATATGATAAGAATCCGTTACAATGCGGTAAATTGTGTTATGGGATAGACCTACGCGATTCCGTCCCGCCCGAGGGTTTGTCTTTGAAGTATTTGTTGCAATTTTTCCATCGGTCGGGGAAGGGAGCCGAATTTTTTTCCAGCCCTTCGTTTTTCGATAAATTAATGGGGAGCAGCCGGGTACGCCACGAGATTATCGACGGGAAAAGCGAAGCCGATATACGAGTCTCATGGCAAAAAGATTTGGCGGCCTACAAGGAGTTGCGAAACAAATATTTGCTTTATCCCGATGACCGCCGATAAGTGAAATGAGGGATTCTTATTTTTTAAAAAACGTAGGCGAAACCGATATTGAGGTAGACGTTATACATTTTGAACCCGACGGCCGTAAAGTCGTTCGGAAAAATTGGAGTAAGTCCCCATGTCAGATCGGCATAAATGGAGAGATGTTTGTAGGCGACGAATTCTGCACCCAAGTCGAGTCCCCAGTCGAATTGTTTCGTATCGGCCGAAAAATCATAGGGTGCATCTGTTTCGAGTTTCGGCTCGGTCGGGTGTGTGCGCATATATCCGTTTTTGGCTTCTCCGTCGAAATTTCCCCGGAGCAGGAACGATACATATACACCGGCTTTCAGATTCCATCTGCTCCCGGCCTTGTATGCGGCTTGAATGGGCAGCGTCAGATATTGGTTATTGACTTTGGTTACGACATCACCGGTATAGATACCCTCGATATAGCTCCCGTCATTCAGCAGTTTGATGACATAGTTTTTTACCGAAGCATCGGTTTCCATACCTTTTGTCTCGAAGCGCAGCCCCAAGTTGACACCCCATTTGGGCGAGAACCAGCGTATGACATCGCCTCCGATCGATAGGGACAGTGTGGGACTGAAAGAGTTGATTTGCCTTATTTCGGCCGGTAGTCCCATAGGTGATGTACCCCCGATATTGAATCCTGCCTTTACACTGAATTCGTATACTTTGGCTTTCTTGTGCTGTTGGTATTTTTCGGCTAAGGTTGCAGCCTCTTCAACGTCTTGGTTGGTAATCGCTTGTGCCGGAATCCCAATGGAGAATACGGCGAGAAATATATACAGAAATTGTTTTTTCATAGATCTTTTGATTATGGCTGTACAGGGACGTCTTCGTAATGAATCGTGAAGTCGTCGATTGTTAACTCACTGTCGATGGCACCTTCGAAAAAGTCGCCGTAATAGCTCGAACAGCATACGATCGCTAAACTGTATTCTTGTTTTTTCAGTCGTTCGGGATCGATAAGAGTACGGTAATCAACACCTTCTTTTTGGCCTTTGAAAGGTATATTGATGAATTTCCATTCACCGTTGGTTCCGCCTTCCCACTTCCGGTATTCTTCATTATCGCATGTGTGCAGATTGGCAATGGCGATAATCGATGAACTGGTGAATACGTTAGAGCCGTCGAGAGTGGGTATGTTGAGCGGATTTTCTTCTTTGGCTATTACATTGTCGAAGAAAACGGCATAGATGGCGCAGAAGTCGGGAGTTCCTTCGCGAGTCGTGAATACTTCGCCGGTATGGGCGTAAGTGCCTCGTTTGTATTTGAAATAGACATCGAACGAAGTCGGTATCTTGTCGTAAGGATAGCCGAAGCGGGTCGCTTTCAAAGGTTCTGCCATCAAGTTAATACCTTTGCCCGAAAATTCTCCGAGAAAAATATTCCCTGCGGCGATGGGTTTGTTGAGAGTCGCACCTAACGTACCGGTCTTACGGGTAACGAGTTTGGCGGCTTTGCTGCCGCTGTAAGCATCGTCGGTCGAAAATGTCGGGTACTCTTTCGGCCCTTTTCCGCTGGCGACGGCCGAAAAGCCGAGGTTGCCGCTATCCCAAAGATAGAGGTCGATCTCGGGATAATGTTCCGATGTCCCGTCGTCGTTGGTTATGGTCATGCCGTGTTCGTAAGACTTTTCGTATTTGCCGTCGACAGCCCAATATTCAAATCCGAAGTGAGCCGGTATTTCGGTCGGGGTGAATAATACCGTATAGGTCTTGCTGTATTGTTTGTCTTCCGAAGTTACTTTCACGTACTCGATATGTACGGCATCTTTATCGGTTTCGTTTTCTATGGTGTACGTAGCCCCATCAGATACGATGTATGTAGGATTTATTTCACTTTCGAAATTTACCGATTTCCGTTTCAGCGAGACAATGGCCCGGTCTCGGTCTATCTTGGTATATGTGATGAGGTCTTCTTGTGCGACGACAATGTTTTCGATGTCGCATTCTACGTTGGCTTTTTCGTCTTTGATGCAACTTGTCGTCGAAAATGCGGCTACTATTCCGCAAAGGAGGAAAAAGGTATGATGCAATTTTTTCATTTGTGCGGTTTTGAAATGTGTATAATTCTGCCAATGACAAAAATGCGGTTTATTGTACTTCTGAATCGTAAAGACTTCCCGAATTGTAATTTCTTTTTGTGAATTGACGTTGCAAAGGTAAGGTATTTTTTGATAGCCAGCCAATCTATACTTGAAAAACTTTTGAAATATCGATAAGTTTTTTGAGAAAAAGAAAACGGCTTCGTTCAAAATAAAGAACGAAGCCGGTGTAGATAAGAGGAAGTGTCGCTTAAATAATGTATTGCGAACTGATAGATTCGTTTTCGTAAACGCGCCGTATTGTATCGGCAAACATATCGGCGATACTGATGATATGTACTTTGGGACAGTTTTTATAGTAGGGAATACTGTCGGTAAATATCATTTCAGTCATTTTCGATTCTGTAACACGCGATGTTGCGGGGTCGGACATCACGGCATGGCTGGCGATGGCGCGGACAGAAAGAGCGCCTTTGCTTATCATCAGATCGGCAGCTTTGGTGATTGTTCCGGCGGTATCGACCATATCGTCTACGAGAATGACGTTTTTGTCTTTGACATCTCCGATGACGGTCATACTCTCGACTTCGTTGGCTTTGGCTCTCGATTTATGACATAATACCAAGGGTACACCGAAATACTTGGCATACGAGTTTGCTCGTTTTGAACCGCCGACATCGGGTGATGCGATAACCATGTCTTTGAGTTTGAGTGATTTGATGTATTCGCCGAAGACGGTCGATGCGTAAAGGTGATCGACCGGAACATTGAAGAAGCCCTGAATCTGATCGGCATGCAAGTCCATTGTAATGAGGCGGTCGATACCGGCCACGCTCAGAAGGTCGGCGATCAGTTTGGCGGCGATCGATACGCGGGGTTTGTCTTTACGGTCTTGCCGTGCCCATCCGAAATAGGGGGTTACGGCGATAATCGAATCGGCCGAAGCGCGTTTGGCAGCGTCGATCATAAGGAGAAGCTCCATCAAATTGTCGGCGTTGGGATAAGTCGATTGGATCAAAAATACTTGGCAACCGCGAATCGATTCTTCAAAAGACACCGAAAATTCACCGTCAGCAAAATGCTGAATGTTCATTTTTCCTAATTCGCAACCTAATGAGTTACAGATTTTTTCGGCCAGATAACGAGTATTTGTTCCGGCGAAAACCTTGAATGGCGGTCTCTGGATCATTTTTTTCTTTCTTGGAAAGGTTTTTGATATTCTCCGGCAAAGGTAACAAGAATATCGTTATTTTATGTCTGTTAAGGTGCTTTTTTTCGTGTTAATTCGGGTCGTCTTTATTTTGCATTTCCATGCGACGGCGCCATAAGCATGTATCGATGTCTCGAACGGTCTGTCGGGAGAAATGTTTTTGGCGGTTTTTTCTCCTCTTAGCAGCTCTTCGCATTCGTATTCGCCGGGAATCATATTCCAACAATCGAAGGCGTGTTGAGGTATGCATATTTCGGTATTGGCAGGCCATGCATTGAAATTGACGGCTATGAGGAGAAGATCGTTTTTATACTTTCTTAAAAATGCGTAATTGTGCTTGGCATCGAAATGCTCGTTGTCGAAATTGACATACATCAGGTCGAAAAAATCTCCTTCTCTCAGAGCCCCCTCTTTATTGCAGAGGGTGAGAACTTGTCGGTACATTTCTCTCAGCCGCTTTTGATCGTCGGTGAGCAGGGTATCGTTGCATCGGCCGTTGTTGTACCAGTTGCGTATAGAAGGAACGCTCCAATAATCGAAAATCGTGGTGCGGCCGTCGTATCCGCTGAACCCTTCGGCATCGGTGCCCGGTTCTCCCAGCTCTTGGCCGAAATAAAGCAGAAAAGGATTCCTGTTCATCATCGCCGATACGATGAGGGCGGGATATGCTTTGAACGGATCTCCGGCGTTTTGAGGGGAGGCGACACGTTGCTCGTCGTGGTTTTCCAGAAAATTTACCATATCGGTATTGATGCCTTCGAGCGATTGCCAGCAATGGCTTATTTGCAGCGATGAAGCGTGCCCGTTTACGATATTGCGTAAAAGGTCGTAGAGCCCCACTTTGTCGTAAAGGTAGTCGAAATGTCCGTTATGCAGGTAGTTGCGGTATTCGCAGGGATTATATACTTCGGCAATGAAAATCAAGTATGGGTATTGTTGTTTGATTTGAGGTATGGCCCAACCCCAGAATTCCACCGGCACCATCTCGGCCATGTCGCATCGGAATCCATCGATGTTTTTTCCGGCCCAAAAGAGTAGAATATCTCTCATTTTTTCCCAAGTGTCAGGTATCGGGTCGAAATTTTTTTTCATGCAGTTGAGGTAATCGACGCCGTAGTTCAATTTTACGGTTTCATACCAATCGTTTTGTCCCGGTGAGGGGGAAAAACAGTCGTTCCCGGTTGCTTTGGCAGGAAATTCGTTGTACCGGGTCGCTCCTTCTCCGATATCGAAATGCGGGGAAAATTCTTGTCCTGGAATGTAATAAAAATTGTTGTGCGTATCAAATGCATGAGCCGTGTTGTCGCGACTGCCTAAGTCCGTGATACCGTCGGGTTTGGCGTCGGATCGGTATTGGCGTGCCACGTGATTGGGTACGAAGTCGATAATCGCTTTCAATTTATTTTGATGTGTACGTTCTATGAGTGCCTCGAATTCCTGCATACGGTCGGGAACATTTACGGCGAGGTCGGGATCGATGTCATAATAATCCTTTATGGCATACGGTGATCCTGCTTTGCCTTTGACGACATGAGGATTGTCGGTGGCGATTCCGTATCGGGAGTAGTCGGTTTGTGTGGCGTGTTCGATGACACCTGTATACCATATGTGGGTGCAGCCTAAACGAGCTATTTCCCGTAAGGCTTTGGGCGATATGTCGTTTAGTTTTCCTACGCCGTTTTTTTCGATCGATCCGTTGGATACACAGTCTGTTGTCGTATTCCCGAAAAGGCGCGGTAAGAGTTGGTAGATAATGATTTTCTCTTGTTTCATAGAACGGTGCGGGTATTTCAAATGATATAGTCGACGCAAGCGCGCGATTCTTTGGCATCTTTGATGATTTGTGTCGCTGCCACGTGGTCGGGGTGCTGCGCGTAGTTGTGCAGATCGTCGAATGTCTCGAATGTGGTCGTCAGAGCTATATCGTAAGATTCTTCCGCATTCTCGTTTACTCCTACTTCTATGGATAAGAGGCAAGGGATTTTTCCTTTTAGGGATTCCAGCGCGTTTTTGAAATTTTGCGCAATGCTTTTCTTCTCGTCAGAAGAAAGGTCGGTTTTTAATTTAAAAAGGACGATATGTTTAATCATGACTTGAAATTTTGTATATTCGCAAATCTATTGTGGCAAAAATAGTAGATTTTTTTGATATGGAAATTCTATTAACTAAAAGATGATATGATAAAAAGAAAAATGATGGGTTTGCTGGCTGCGTTGGCCGTAAGCATGGTATCGTGGGCGCAAGAGCCCTTTACTGTTAAGGTTTGGCCCGACGGCCCGGCCGAAGATAATGGTATAACAGCCGACGAGAAGATGACTAAGGAAGGGCGTGTGCTGAATGCGCGTACGGCAGAACTTTTTGTGTATTTACCGACCCCGGAAAAAAATACCGGAGCCGCGGTGGTGATTTGTCCCGGTGGCGGATATGCTCGTCAGGCCATGCAGCATGAGGGAGTGCTTTTTGCCCGGATGCTTGCAGAGAAAGGTGTTGCGGGTATCATATTGAAGTATCGTTTGCCTAACGGTCATCATGCCGTGCCTCTTGCCGATGCTCAGGAATCGATGCGTATCGTGCGGGCGAATGCTGCCGATTGGGGTATCGATCCCGGCAAAGTGGGTATCGCGGGGTTTTCGGCCGGCGGGCATTTGGCGTCGACGCTCGGTACGCACTGCGACTCGACATGTCGTCCCGATTTTATGTTGCTTTTTTATCCGGTCGTAACGATGGGGGAGTATACGCACAAAGGTTCTCGGGATAATTTACTGGGCAATCAAAAGAATAATGCCGATTTAATTGCTCTATATTCCAATGAATTGCAGGTTTCGGAAGATACTCCGCCCGCACTTTTTTTATTGAGCGATGACGATAAAAGTGTACCTCCGGCAAACAGTATACAGATGTATTCTGTTATGAAAGAAAAAGGAATATCCTCGTCGATGTATATTTTCCCCGAAGGGGGACATGGCTGGGGGTGTCGCCCTACATTCTCTTATTATGATTTGTGGCCGACACTCATGTGGCGATGGTTACAGAAACAAGGTATTTTACCTTCGGATAAAGGATAATTTGTATAAAAAGTGTAGAATATTCTATGAATTCTAAGAAAATGTATATACATTTGCATATTATTACCTAATTCAAAAAAATGATATTATGAAAAAGAAATTGGTGGTGGCTGCCGCCGTACTTTTGAGCGGAAGTCTTATGTTTTCCTCGTGTATCGGTTCTTTTGGCTTGACCAATAAACTGTTTTCGTGGAATAAAGGCGTAGGAGAAAAATGGGTAAATGAGGTTGTATTTGTGGCTTTCTGCATTTTGCCGGTTTATGAAGTTTCTCTTATTGCAGATGCTTTGGTGATCAACTCTATCGAATTTTGGACAGGTAGCAATCCTATGGCCGATAATGTGAAGCATATCAAAGGTGAGAACGGCAACTATCTGGTAGAGTCGAATCAAAACGGATATGTTATCACCGATGAGGCTACTCAGGAAAAAGTAGAATTGACCTATAACAGCGAAGAAAACTCTTGGGCCGTTGAAGGTGTTACATTCATGACTTTTGTTGACGACAATCATGTAAGTGTTTATGCGGGAGAAGGCGAGATGGTAACAATCGAAAAATCCGAGGCCGGATTGATGGCATATAAAGCCATGGCTGGTGCATATATGGCATGTAAATAATTTAGGATAAAACACAGAAAAGGGAGGCATTTCGATGTCTCCCTTTTTTATGCCTAAGAAATCCTTAGTATCAAAGCAGAAATATATTGTGGCGGGCACATTCCGCAATCTGTTCTTCGGGCCAGATGCTGGCCTGGACCTCTCCGATATGGGCTTTTTGCAACAAATACATGCATAGACGCGATTGTCCGATGCCGCCACCGATGGAAAGGGGCATATCGCCGTGTAGGAGGGCTTTGTGGAAATCAAGATTCAGACGGTCGGTGCAACCGCATATTTCCAGTTGTTTGCGTAAAGCCTTTTCATCTACGCGGATTCCCATCGATGAAATTTCGAACGGGCATTCCAGAACACTGTTCCATAAAATAATATCTCCGTTAAGACCGAAATATCCGTCCGAGTTTTGCGTTGTCCAGTCATCATAGTCGGGGGCGCGTCCGTCGTGGGGTTCTCCGTTCGATAATTCTCGGCCTATGCCGATGATGAAAATCGCTCCGTATTTTCGGGCAGCTTCATATTCTCTGGCTTTGGGCGAAAGACCCGGGTACATCTGCAATAATTCTTCCGAGTGTATGAATGCTATCTCCTCGGGAAGCATCGGTGTGATGTGCGGGTGGATTTCATAGAGCTCGGCCTCGGTGTCTTTCAGTGCTTTATATATTTTGCGAACGGTTTCTTTCAGGTATTCGAGAGTGCGGTCGGCCTCGGTGATACTTTTTTCCCAATCCCATTGGTCGACATAGAGAGAGTGCAAATTGTCGAGGTCTTCATCGGAACGGATTGCATTCATATCGGTGTATAGCCCGTATCCCGGAGCGATGCGGTAGGCTCCGAGTTTCAGCCGCTTCCATTTTGCCAGTGAGTGAACGACCTCGGCTTGGCGGTCTTCCATGCATTTTATGGGAAATTTTACCGCGCGTTCCGTTCCGTTGAGATCGTCGTTGATACCTGTGCCGGAAAGGACGAACAGAGGGGCTGTAACGCGGCGGAGATTCAGATTTTTTGCCAATGCCCGTTGGAAACTTTCTTTTAGCCCCTTGATGGCTTGCTCGGTTGTCTCGGGCAATAATTTCGGGGTGTAGTGTTTCGGTATGATTAGTGCCATTTTTTTTCTATTGTATATTATTGTATTTTAATTCATTGCATGTTTGCCGAAGACGACGTTCATTTTTTTACTGTTGCTTTGTCCTTCTTTTGGGGACAAATATAACTATTTTGTCAATAATAATGTCTATTTGATAATCTTTTTGCTATCTGTTTAAAAAGAATTTTGCATTTTTTGTATACTATACTATTGCCCTTAGATGCATTTCGTCCTTCTGTTTTTTTATTGTACTTTTGTGCGGTTATAAAGAAAAAGATATGCCGTTAAATATACCGTCGAAATTGCCGGCCGTCGAAATATTGAAGTCGGAAAATATATTTGTCATGGATTCGCAGAGGGCTTCCGCTCAGGATATACGGCCACTGCGTATTATTATCCTCAATCTCATGCCGTTGAAGATAACGACCGAAACCGACCTTATAAGATTGTTGTCTAATACTCCGTTACAGCTCGAAATCGATTTTCTGAAAATCTCCGGTCATGTTTCTAAAAATACGCCGGTCGAGCACATGAGGGCTTTTTATAAAGAGTTTTCGGAAATATGCGATCGACGTTACGATGGAATGATTATTACCGGAGCTCCCGTCGAACAGATGGCTTTTGAGGCGGTTTCTTATTGGGACGAAGTCTCTTTTATATTCGACTGGGCTCGGACACATGTTACGTCGACCATGTATATTTGTTGGGCGGCGCAGGCTGGGTTGTATCATTATTACGGTATTCCCAAATATCCGTTGGAGAAAAAACTTTTTGGCGTTTTTCTTCATCAGATTTCCGAAGTGGGAAAAACGGCCCCGTTGTTTCGTGGGTTCGACGATGAATTTTATATACCGCATAGCCGGCATACGGCGATACGTACCGAAGATGTGCGGAAGTGTCGTGAGTTGACCATTATGGCCGAGGGTGAGGTTTCGGGGCCGGCTGTCATCATAGCCCGCGGAGGCAGGGAAATTTTCCTTACAGGGCATTCCGAATATGCACCCGATACGCTCGGTAACGAGTATCGTCGGGATTTGGCAAAAGGGTTGCCTATCGAAATGCCGCAGAATTATTTTCGGAACGATGATCCCGATGAGGCTGCGTTGGTGCGTTGGCGTGCACATGCCAATTTGTTGTTTTCCAACTGGCTCAACTACTACGTTTATCAGGAAACTCCCTATAATATCGAAGAAATCCGATGAATGTATCCCGCCCTATCGAATTGTTGGCTCCCGCCAAGACGGCCGATATAGGTATCGAAGCTGTTTTGCATGGGGCCGATGCCGTGTATATCGGCGGTCCTTGTTTCGGTGCGAGAGCGGCGGCGGCAAACAGTGTGAACGATATTGCCCGATTGGTCGATTTTGCACATCGATACGAGGCTCGTGTATATGTTACTTTGAATACGTTGCTTTATGACGATGAACTGAAACTTGCTGAGCGGCTTATCGCCGAACTTTATCGGGTGGGTGTCGATGCGCTTATCGTGCAGGATATGGGTGTCTTGCGTCTCGATATACCTCCTATTGCCCTTCATGCCAGTACGCAAACCGATAATCGTACGGTGGAAAAAGTGCGTTTCCTTTACGATGCGGGGTTTTCGCGTGTCGTGCTGGCCCGGGAATTATCGGGTGAGCAGATACGTACCATTGCCGAGATGGTGCCGGTGGAGTTGGAAGTTTTTGTGCATGGAGCTTTGTGTGTCAGTTATAGCGGACAATGTTATCTGAGTCGTGCTCTTTCGGGACGAAGCGCCAATCGCGGGGAATGTGCCCAGTATTGCCGTCTTCCCTATACATTGCTCGATGCCGATCGTCGTCCGCTTATTCGCGACAAGCATTTGCTTTCCCTTAAAGATATGAATCGTACCGATCGGTTGGAGGCTTTGCTCGATGCCGGTGCGACTTCTTTGAAGATAGAAGGGCGACTCAAAGAGTTGTCGTATGTGAAGAATGTTACGGCATGGTATCGGCGGCGTCTGGATGAAATTTTTGAGCGTCGCCCAGAGTATAGAGCCGCTTCTTCGGGACGGGTCGAGTTGTCTTTTGAGCCGATGCCGCAAAAGAGTTTTAACAGGGGTTTTACTCGGTATTTTTTCGATGGTCGTCCCGATAAGGATATGGGGTCGCCCGATACGCCCAAGTCTCTCGGTGAACCGGTCGGACGGGTGGCTCAGGTACGCGGTTCGGTTTTGAAGATTCAGGGGAGTGGGGTTTTGCATAATGGCGACGGACTTTGTTTCCTCAATAAAAAGGGGGTGTTCGAGGGCTTTCGCGTGAATCGGGTCGAAGATGCGGTGGTTTATCCGTTCGAGAAATTGAATATATCGTCGGGCACATTGCTTTACCGTAATTATGACCGGTTGTTTGAGCAGGCATTGCAGAAAAAAAGCGCGCAACGCCGTATTCCTGTCGATTTGCGGCTCTATGAAATTCAGGACGGGTTTGCATTGAAGATTACCGATAACTCTGGCCGTTCGGCGGTCGTCGCCCGGGATTGGGGAAAAGAGGAAGCCCGAACGCCACAGATCGAAAATCAGAAAGCGCAACTTTCTCGTTTGGGTGATACTTGTTTTGAGGCTCGTTCGGTGGACGTTTTATGTAGCAAGGAATATTTTCTGCCGGCTTCTTTATTGGCCGATTTACGGCGCGAAACCGTAGACAGAATGATGTTGGTCAGGAGGCTGTCTTATCGTCCCTCGCGTCGCAGAGAAGAAGGATCGGCTTTATATCCGGTTTCGGAGCTTGATTATTTGGGAAATGTATCCAATGCGTCGGCTCGGGCGTTTTATCAGGCTCACGGGGTAAAGAAAATCGCACCGGCTTACGAATGTGAACCGGTCGAGGGGGTGGCCTTGATGTTTACCCGTTTTTGTCTGAAAAGGCAGTGGGGGCGATGTCCGAGGGAAAACGTTCGTCCGCAGGGAGGTAGTGTGTGGAAAGAGCCGCTATTCCTGCAATATCGGGATACGTTGCTGCGTCTCGAATTTGATTGCCGGCTCTGTCAGATGCGCCTTTATCGGGTATTGTCGCCGAAGCGGTTGCTTTGAGATTCTTTTTCGGGCTGTTTTACAATATTTTGAGACTCTGATGGCGTCGAAATGAAAAAAAAGAGAAATGACGCTTTTTTGTGCTGAAAAATCTTTGTGGTTTGTCGGCAAAATTACTATTTTTGTAACTCCAAAAAATGAACAAAATCAAAACGATATGGCTGAAAATAAAAAAATCAAAACCGCATTAGTTTCGGTTTATCACAAAGACGGGTTGGACGAAATTATTAATAAATTGCATGCCGATGGCGTGGAATTTATTTCGACCGGTGGTACACAATCGTTTATCGAGTCGTTGGGGATACCTTGCCGCAGTGTCGAAAGTCTCACCGGTTATCCCTCTATTCTGGGCGGTCGTGTGAAAACGTTGCACCCGAAGGTCTTCGGCGGTATACTCAATCGTCGGGAAGAAGAGGGCGACCGTCGACAGATCGCCGAATACGATATTCCCGAGATCGATCTTGTCATTGTCGATCTTTATCCGTTTGAAGAAACGGTGGCTTCGGGCGCCGACGAAAGTGCCATCATCGAAAAAATCGATATAGGCGGTATCTCTCTTATCCGGGCTGCTGCCAAGAACTTCAAAGACGTCGTTATTGTTGCTTCCAAAGCGCAGTATGCTCCGCTTTTGGATATGCTCAATGAAAAAGGCGCTGCCTCTTCTTTGGAAGATCGTTATTGGTTTGCCAAAGAGGCATTTGCCGTTTCGTCGGGATATGATACCGCTATTTTCAATTATTTCGACGGTGGTAATTATTCGGCTTTCCGGGCTGCTTGCGATGATTCAAAGCCGTTGCGTTACGGAGAAAATCCGCATCAGAAAGGATTCTTTTTCGGAGATTTCAATGAAATGTTCGAACAACTTCACGGAAAAGAGATTTCGTATAACAACCTGCTCGATATCGATGCAGCCGTATCGCTTATCTCCGAGTTTTCAGAGTTGACTTTTGCCATATTGAAACACAATAATGCCTGCGGTATTGCATCGCGTCCTACGTTGCTCGAAGCATGGAATGCCGCTTTGGCGGGAGATCCCGTTTCGGCATTCGGCGGTGTTTTGGTTACCAATGCGGTGATTGATGCCGTTACAGCCGAAGAGATAAATAAACTTTTCTTCGAGGTTATTATCGCTCCCGGTTATGAGCCGGCTGCTCTCGATATTTTCTATCAGAAGAAAAATCGTATCGTGCTTGTTCAGAAAAAAGCACCCGAGGCCACAATACAATTCCGTTCCTTGCTCAACGGCGTGTTGATGCAGGAAAAAGACTTGCATCAGGAAAAAGCCGAGGAACTGAAACAAATCACCGAAAAGGCCGTAACGCCCGAAGAAATCGAAGATTTGCTGTTTGCCAATAAAATAGTGAAACACAGCAAGTCCAATGCTATCGTTCTTGCTAAGGGAAAACAACTTTATGCCAGCGGCGTAGGACAAACCTCCCGGGTAGATTCTTTGCGCCACGCCATTGAAAAAGCCAAATCGTTTAATTTCGATTTGAAAGGGGCTGTCATGGCATCAGATGCTTTCTTCCCCTTCCCCGATTGCGTGGAAATCGCTCACAAAGAGGGTATCGATACGGTGATTCAACCCGGCGGTTCGGTACGCGACGACTTGACAATCGACTATTGCAACAAGAACGGTATCGCGATGGTATTCACTGGTATCCGCCACTTCAAACACTAATCATTTTTACAACGAAGAACAATGGGATTTTTCTCTTTCAACCAAGAAATAGCCATCGATTTGGGTACGGCCAATACGATTATTCTTTACAACGATAAAATTGTGGTCGATGCTCCCTCTATGGTTGCTCTCGACAATCGTACGGGCAAACTCAAAGCGGTAGGGCATGAGGCGCAGGCCATGTACGGGCGTGCTCCCGAAAATATTCGTGTGATACGTCCGTTGCAAAACGGTGTGATCGCCGACTTCAATGCAGCCGAGCAGATGATGAGGGGCATGATGAAGATGGTCTCTATGCGCAATACTTTGTTTTCTTCGTCATTGCGTATGGTGGTGTGTATCCCGTCGGGAAGTACCGAGGTGGAGATACGTGCCGTGCGCGACTCGTCAGAGCATGTGGGTGGCCGGGACGTATATATGATTTATGAACCGATGGCTGCCGCTATCGGTGTGGGTATCGATGTAGAAGCTCCCGAGGGCAATATGATTGTCGATATAGGAGGCGGTACGACCGAGATCGCCGTTATATCGCTGGGCGGTATCGTTACCAATAAATCGATACGTGTGGCAGGAGACGAATTCAACGAAGATATTCGCGAATATATGGGCCGCCAGTATAATATCAAGTTGGGAGAGCGTACTGCCGAGTTGATAAAAATCAATGTGGGTTCGGCACTTAACGAGCTGGAAAATCCCCCGGAGGATTATATCGTACATGGACCCAACCGTATGACGTCTTTACCTATGGAGTTACCGGTAACTTATCAGGATGTCGCTCATTGCATAGAGAAATCGATATCCAAGATCGAAGCGGCCGTATTGAGCGCTCTCGATACCACGCCTCCCGAATTGTACGCCGATATTGTGCGTAACGGCATCTATCTGACCGGTGGAGGTGCGCTTCTTCGCGGACTCGACAAGCGCCTCACCGATAAGATCGGTATCGCTTTTCATGTGGCGGAAGACCCTTTGTTGGCGGTCGCTCGCGGTACAGGAATCGCTTTGAAGAATGTCGACAAGTTCTCTTTCTTGATGCGATAATGTTATAACCGGGACAGTCTATTCCCAATGCGTAAACTGATACAATTTTTTGTCCGGCACAGCTCGGTTTTTATTTATCTCTGTTATGCGGCACTTTGCCTCATTTTGTTGTTCGGTTTCAATCCTTATCAGCAAAGTGTTTATTTCAGTTCCGCCAGTCGGGTAGCCGGCAGCCTTTATTCCCTTTCGGGTGCTATTACCGGATATTTCGGATTGCAGAAAGCAAATAACGAGCTCTTGGCTCAGAACGGTAAGCTCCAAAACGAGCTTGCCGTTCTGCGTAATACTCTTGCCCGGTATCAGGCCGAAGATTCACTGTCTCGTATCTCTGTGCCGGCTGTTACCGGTGATACGACGAATATGATTATTGCTCGTGTCATCAATAACAGTATTGCTCGTAAGAATAATTATATCACTATCGATAAAGGGAATCGGGACGGAGTGTTCCCTGAAATGGGTCTTGTCGACCAAAATGGCGTGGTGGGAGTCGTTTCGTCGGCTTCGTCGGGTTATGCCGTTGCGTTGTCTTTGCTCAATCCCAATTTGCGCATCAGCTGCAAGGTTAAAAATACGCATTATATTGGCTCGTTGGTGTGGAACGGAGAAAATGCCCATTATGCAGGCTTGGAGGAATTACCCGAGTATATGATCGTGAATGTCGGAGATACGATTGTTACCAGCGGATACTCGGGCGCTTTTCCCGAGGGGCTGGTCGTGGGATATGTCGAAAATACCCGTAAGGTAAAGAAGAACAATTTTTATGTTCTTACCATACGGTTGGCCGCCGATTTTTCTTCATTGAATTTTGTGCGTGCCGTCGATCATCGCAAATCCGTGGAACAAATACAAATCGAAGAGGAGGTACAACGTTATGAGTAAATACCGGTTGTGGCGTATCATCGGTGCGGTGTTTGTCATTTTGTTGCAGATACTTATGTGTAACCGCATCGCTCTTTGGGGTATCGCCACTCCTTTTGTCGTCGTATATCTGTTTTTGAAGATACCTTCGGGGCTCAAACCTCATTTTTTGATGACAGTCTCTTTTTTCATTGGGCTTCTCATCGATGTATTTACCAATACGTTGGGTGTCTATGCTTTGGCGTCGGTTACCGTTGCATTTTTGCACAATCCGTTGTTGGCTCGCTTACAATACAGAGACAGAGGGGAAGAGTCATTTGTACCTTCGTTCGATTCTTTGGGACTTTGGGGATATATGCTTTATACGTTTGTTCTTACTTTTGTCTTTTGTACGGTGCTGTTTTGCGCCGAGTCGTTCTCGTTCTTTTCCCCATTACTGTTGACGGGTCGCATTGTGGGTAGTACATTGCTTACCGTGTTTGTCTTGTTGGTTGTCGATTTACTGATAGAGAAGAAACGGTGAGAAAGAATTATAATTACGAACGGCGGAAATATATTATCGGGGGATTTATGCTTCTGATAATTCTCTTTTATATCGGAAAATTGTTTGCCTTGCAAGTTATCGACAATGAGTACAATCAGTTGGCCGATAATAATGCCATTCTTACCAAAATACAATATCCTTCCCGTGGGCTTATTTACGATCGGGAGGGGCGTTTGGTTGTCGATAACCAACCTACGTACGACCTTATGGTGATACCCCGCGAGGTACAGTCGTTCGATACGCTCGATCTTTGCCGTACGTTGGGTATTACCTATGACCAGTATCGGGAGCGATGGCGCAATATGTCCAATCGCCGTCTCAATCCCGGCTATTCCTCTTATTCGCCGCAACGTTTCATTTCCCGTCTCTCGGTCGAGGAATACGGTTTGTTGCAGGAAAAACTGTACCGTTATCCCGGTTTTTTCATTCAGAACCAGTCGGTTCGTCGTTATACCTACGATGCGGGAGCCAATGTGCTGGGAAATATACGTGAGGTATCTACGCAAGAACTGAAAAACGATAGCTATTATATGCAGGGCGATTACACCGGAGATCTCGGTGTGGAGAAATCGTATGAGACATATCTGCGTGGGGAGAAAGGTCAAGAGGTGTTTTTGCGGAATGCTTATGGGCGTATCAAGGGACGTTATGAAAACGGAGCGTTCGATCGCGAAGCCGTTCCCGGAAAAAATCTTACGTTGGCGATCGATATGGAGTTGCAACAGTATGGCGAACAACTGATGCAGAATAAAATCGGGGCTATCGTGGCGATAGAGCCGTCGACGGGAGAGATACTCGCGTTGGTTTCGAGTCCTACCTATAAACCGTCTTTACTGACAGGCCGGGAGCGTGGCTTTAATTACGCACAACTTTTCGAGAATCCCTATAAACCGCTTTATGACCGGGCTATTATGGCGGCTTATCCGCCCGGTTCTACGTTTAAACCCACGCAAGGATTGATATTTTTGCAGGAGAAGGCTGTTACCCCTTATACGACTTATCCCTGTCATCTCGGTTTTTATTCATCGGGTGTCAAGGTTGCTTGCCATGACCATGTTTCACCCATATCGCTCGTACCGGCTATATCTACTTCCTGCAATGCCTATTTTTGTTATGCATTTAGGGCGATGATCGATAATCTCGATAAGTACGGCACTACGGGGGCTGCCTTTGAAACTTGGAAAAAGTATATCGTCGATATGGGTTACGGGTATCGGCTGGGAGTCGATTTGCCCGGGGAGAGCAGGGGATTTATTCCGAACAGCGATTTTTACAGCAAAATATACGGGGCCAACGGTTGGAAAGGAATAACCGTGATATCGGTCTCTATCGGCCAGGGAGAGGTGTTGGCGACACCGTTGCAGATAGCCAATTTGGCGGCGACGATTGCTAATCGGGGGTATTATTTTACGCCGCATGTCGTCAGGTCGGTCGAGAATACTTATTTGGGAGATGACTTTTCTCGTCCGCATTACACGGGAGTAGATCCATCGTATTACGAATTGATTGTAGCGGGTATGCGTATGTCTATGATTCAAGGTACTTGCCGTATCGGAGAAATTCCCGGGATAGAGGCTTGTGGAAAAACGGGTACGGCGCAGAATCCTCATGGAAAAGACCATTCGGCTTTTATGGGATTCGCTCCCCGGGAAAATCCTCGCATCGCCGTTGCCGTGTATGTCGAGAATGCCGGCTGGGGTGCGGCTTATGGAGTCCCTATCGGCAGCCTGATGATGGAGAAGTATTTGACCGGCGAGATAGCTCCTTCGCGCAAATGGCTCGAAGAGCGTATGCTAAATGCCAATACAATGATACAAGAAGAGGAGGACGGTGATGTCGCGAAGGAATAATATATGGTATTCGCTCGATTGGTACACAGTGGCACTTTACCTTGTACTTGTCTTTTGCGGCTGGATAAGCATCTATGCGGCAAGTTTCGATTTCGATGCGGCATCAACGATATTCAGTTTTGATACACGTTCGGGAAAGCAGCTGTTATGGATATTGTTGTCATTGGTTATAGGTTTCTTTATATTGATGACCGAGCCGAGGACATTCGTTTCGTTGTCCTATCCGTTGTACATTGTTTTTATTGTCTTATTGATCGTTACGATATTCGTCGCGCCCGATATAAAAGGCTCCCATTCTTGGATCGTATTGGGACCCGTGCATTTGCAACCGGCCGAATTTGCCAAATACGGTACGGCGTTGGCTTTGGCCAAAATGCTCGATGATTATGATTTCGATTTGAAAAAGCCGGGCTGTTTTTTCAAGGCTTGTGCGCTTATTTTGTTGCCGGTCGTTTTTATACTCATGCAGCAGGAGACCGGTTCTGCACTGGTTTATCTGGCGCTTATCTGCATTCTTTATCGGGAGGGAATGAGCAGTCTTTTCCTTTTTGCCGCTTTGTGTGCGATTGTTTATTTTGTATTGGCGGTAAAGTTTGCTTCGGTCGAGTGGCTTGCCACGCCGGTAGGTGAATGGTTAGTCCTTACGCTTATTCTATGGGTGCTGGCTTATATGGTATCGGCCTATTTGCGCAATTCTCGTTTTTTCTATATCTCTTTGTTGGCGACTTTGGTTTTCGAAGGTATCGGGTTGATTGTTTCGTATTATTTCCATGAATTCAATTTGCTTTATATCGCTTGGCCGTTGCTTGTCATCGCTGTTTTGACGGCGGCGGGGCTATACTTCAAGACTCTCGAACGTAGGTTGTGGATAGCTGTTGTATTTGCCTTGTTGTCTTGCTTTTTCTTGGAATCGGTCGATTATGCGTTTACCCGTGTACTTGAACCGCACCAGCGTACCCGTATCGAGGTGGCTTTGGGAATCACCGAAGATCCTATGGGGGTGGGCTATAATGTCAACCAGTCGAAAATAGCGATCGGTTCGGGTGGTTTTGCCGGGAAAGGTTTTCTCAATGGAACGCAGACCAAACTTCGTTATGTACCCGAGCAAGATACCGATTTTATTTTCTGTACGATCGGGGAGGAACAGGGCTTTGTGGGAACAGTAGGTATTTTGCTTCTCTTCGGACTGTTGTTGGTGCGTATCATACAGCTTGCCGAACGGCAACGCTCGGTTTTCGGACGTGTTTATGGTTATTGTGTAGCGGCAATCATCTTTTTTCATTTGGCGGTCAATATAGGAATGGTCATCGGAGTTTTGCCGGTTATCGGTATTCCGTTGCCCTTTTTTAGTTATGGAGGTTCTTCGTTGTGGGGCTTTACCATTTTGCTGTTTACCTTGTTGTGCATCGATGCTTCCCGCAATGATACTCTTTGATTCCGTCTTGATAAAATAGAGAAAATCAGAAGTTTTCGAGGAAAGAAGAAAAATACAAAAGCCGCAAACATCGTTTGCGGCTTTTGTGCGATTATGGACAGTGCCGATTCTTAGAGAATACCCTGAGCCATCATGGCTTTGGCCACTTTCATAAATCCGGCTACGTTGGCGCCTTTTACATAGTTGACATAACCGTCGGCTTGTTTTCCGTATTTCACACATTGTGTATGAATATCGAACATGATTTGTTTCAGACGGGCATCGACTTCTTCTTTGGTCCAGCTCAGTTTTATAGAGTTTTGTGTCATTTCCAATCCGCTTACCGAAACACCGCCAGCATTGGCTGCCTTACCCGGAGCGTAGAGGATTTTGGCTTTGAGGAACTCTTCGATGGCCTCGGGAGTGGAGGGCATGTTGGCGCCTTCCGATACGGCGAAACAGCCATTGGCAAGAAGAGCGCGTGCATCGTCGCCGTCGATTTCGTTCTGAGTGGCCGAGGGCATGGCGATATCGCATTTTTCATTCCAAGGACGGGCTCCTTCGACATATTTACAACCGTATTTTTCGGCGTATTCGCGGATACGGCCGCGGTAAATGTTTTTCAGTTCGAAGATATAAGCCAGTTTTTCGGCGTCGATACCGTCGGGATCGTAGATGTAACCATTGCTATCGGACATAGTGATGACTTTCGCGCCGAGGCTGATCAGTTTCTCTACCGTGTATTGTGCAACGTTACCCGAACCGGAAACAGCAACCACTTTGCCTTTGATGTCGATGTTGCGGGTTTTCAGCATTTCGAGCAGGAAATATACGTTTCCGTAACCGGTCGCTTCGGGACGAATGAGCGAACCTCCGAATTCGAGGCCTTTTCCGGTGAACGTTCCGGTATTTTCCCGAGCCAGTTTTTTGTACATGCCGTACATATAACCCACTTCGCGACCGCCCACACCTATATCACCGGCAGGAACGTCGGTTTGAGGACCGATGTGTCTCCACAATTCGGTAATGAAGGCCTGGCAGAAGCGCATGATTTCGGCATCGGATTTACCGCGCGGGCTGAAATCCGAACCTCCTTTACCTCCACCCATGGGGAGTGTGGTCAATGAGTTTTTGAATGTTTGCTCGAAAGCGAGGAATTTCAGAATCGAAAGGTTTACCGAAGAGTGAAAACGGATACCGCCTTTGTACGGGCCGATAGCGTTGTTGTGTTGTATGCGGTAACCCATGTTGGTCTGTACTTGACCTTTGTCATCGACCCACGTTACTCGGAATGAGAAAATACGATCAGGAATGCAAAGTCTCTCGATCAGGTTGTATCGGTCGAACTCGGGGTGCTCGTTGTAGGCCTCCTCAATAGTTCCTAACACTTCGGCAACGGCCTGATGGTATTCGGGCTCGTTGGGGAATCGTCTTTTTAAATCACTTAATACTTTTTGAGCATTCATTGTATTTTATAATTAAAAGTGAAAAATAAATTGCAGTATCGAATAATATGAGATGATTTTTTGCTTGTTTTTATTTCTTTGCTGCAAAGATAATACAAAGAAATGGATAAAATCAAATATTTTACAAGAAAAATGGACAAATGGTGATAAAAATATTTTTTTTATTGCAAAAAGATGCGTTTTTATGCTTTTATTTTGAATTTTGACATCTTTGTTTGGGCCTGGTGCTGAATTAGGGATCGGATTTTATTTATGTCTGAGAACTCACTTTTTTATTATATAGTTTATGTTATATATAAAACCGTAGATGGAATGACGGCTTTCCCGAAAATTCATTACTTTTGCACCTTACGAAACATATTCTCTGAAACAATGAGCATACATCTTTTGGCCCCAGAACGGATAGATGCCCGCATACAGTTGCCCTCGTCGAAAAGTATTTGCAACCGTGCGTTGATTCTGAATGCTTTGTCGGGTAGCAAATGGCCTCTTGGAAACCTTTCCGATTGTGATGATACCCGGGTCATGGTACGGGCTTTTGAAGAAGGTGGGCCCGATTTCGATATTATGGCCGCCGGGACTGCCATGCGTTTTCTGACGGCCTATTTGGCCCAGTGTGAAGGGGCGTGGACGATTACTGGATCGGAACGTATGCGTCATCGCCCTATCCGTTTATTGGTAGATGCACTTCGTTCATTGGGGGCCCGTATCGATTACTTGGGAGAAGAAGGTTTCCCTCCGCTGCGGATTTATGGAAAGATGTTGGAGGGGGGTCGGTTGATGCTGAGTGCAGGAGTCAGTTCGCAATATATATCGGCCTTGCTTATGGTAGCCCCTTATATGCGGGAAGGACTTATATTATCTCTTGTCGGAGAGATGATTTCAAAACCCTATATAATGATGACGCTCAGTATGATGAGGCAGTGGGGTATGGATAGTGTATGGAATGGGAATGAGATACGAGTACTGCCCGGACGTTATAAACCGGTGCACTTCTCGGTGGAGTCGGATTGGTCGGCCGCATCTTATTGGTATGAAATAGCTGCTTTGGTACCCGGAGCCGTTGTGGAACTTTCGGGTCTGCATGATGTAAGCGTGCAGGGAGATTCCCGTGTTTCCGAGTTTTTTGCCCATTTGGGGGTGGAAACCGATTTCCTACATGACGGTGTGCGTTTACGCCATGTGGGAATGAGTGATAGATCTTGTTTGTCGGTCGATTTGACCAATCAGCCCGATTTGGCACAAACATTGGTCGTTACCTGCGTGTTGTTGCATAGACCGTTTTGTTTTACCGGCTTGCAGTCTCTTAAAATAAAGGAAACCGACCGTATTGCTGCATTAAAATGCGAGCTGGCGAAATTGGGGTATCGTATTACCGATCGAGAAGATTCTATTCTCGAATGGAACGGAGAACAGACCGAAGCGGAACATTTGCCTGCCATCGATACTTATGATGACCATCGTATGGCGATGGCTTTTGCTCCGGCATGTATTTTTTATCCCGGTTTGGAGATTCGCTGTCCCGAGGTCGTGAGTAAATCATATCCTGCATTTTGGGAACATTTGCGACAAGCCGGTTTTGAAATATCTCGTGTATGATGGGGCTCGTCTATATAATCGGGGCGATTGTTTTATTGGGTGTTGCTTGTTACTTTTACGATTACAGGCGACGGAGAGATAAGCGTCCGGTAGAAAATTCAGAGCCGGACAGGATCGATACCGAATGTTGCGGGCAACACTTGATTTGCGAAAAAGAAAGTTTACTGGCCGGTGCAAGCCGGGAGATCGTCTATTACGATGACGAAGAACTCGACCGTTATGCCGGGCGGCCTTCGGACGGATATGCGATCGATGAAATCGGTGAATTCGAAGATGTATTTTATACGCTTGCTCCCGGTGAGGTTGCCGGGTGGATACGGAGTTTGCAGTTAAGAGATATTTCTTTGCCCGATGCTTTGAAAGCCGAGGTTGTATTGGTCATAGAAGAACAACGTCGACAATCGGCCCGAAATTAACAGACCAACATGTTCGATATTTTACAATATACTTTTTTTCAGAATGCCCTTTGGGCGGTGCTGCTTATCGGGATTGCGGGCGGTATCATCGGTACCTATATCGTTACCCGACGCATGGTTTTCATTACCGGGGGAATTACGCACGCCTCTTTCGGCGGATTGGGTATCGGGTTGTATCTCGGTATCAGTCCCACATTGGGAGCATTGCTTTTTGCCGTAGGTTCGGCATTGGGAGTCGGGTGGCTTTCCCGGCGTGGAACCGTAAGAGAAGATTCTGCAATCGCTACGTTGTGGGCTTTGGGCATGGCGGTGGGAATAATCTGTATTTTCAAGACGCCCGGATATGCTCCCGGGTTGAACGAGTTTCTTTTTGGGAATATACTTACCGTAACGTCGTCCGATCTCGGTTGGTTTGCACTTTATACAGCATCGCTTCTTCTGTTGTCGGGATTGTTCTATCGCTCTCTTATCGCTGTCGCGTTCGATCGAGACTTTGCTTTTACCCGGCGGTTACCGGTACGGCTTATCGATTATACGATGGTTGTAATGGTGTCGTTGTGTGTGGTATTGACGATACGGTTGGTCGGCATAATGCTTCTTTTGTCGATGTTGACGATTCCGCAAATGACCGTCGAGCTTTTTACCCGACATTACAGGACAATACTTTGGGGGTCGGGACTTCTTACCGTTGCAGGCGGTGTGTCGGGATTGTGGCTGGCCTATTTGCTCGACGTACCTTCCGGTGCATGTATTGTTTTTTTACTTATTGCTGTTTATGCGGTCGCGCGTTGCGGATTAAAGGTTTATCGTCGTTGTGCAGTTAGGAATCCGTAAAGGCAATAAACGTCGGGATTTTCAGTTTATATATTAAAAGATGAAAAGCGCTTTTGTTCGTAAGCTGTTACTTCGGAAGGGACGTTTGTGGATATTTTCCCTTTCGTTGGTTTTACTGGCGTCGTGTTCTACGCAGAAGAATACGCGTGCGACCCGCTTTTTTCATTCTTTTACGACTCGTTATAATGTCTATTTCAATGGTATAACGAGTTTTGAAGAACAACTCGATGCGATGCAGGACGGTTATGAAGATAATTTTACACATCTGTTGCACATGCACCCGGTCTCGGCTTACGGAGTCCCGTCCGACCCTCAACCGAAAGGCGATTTTTCCCGGGCTTTGGAAAAAAGCCAGAAGGCGATACGGCAACATTCCATACAAAAGCCGCCTAAACGCAATCGAAAAAAAATGAGTGATCCCAAATATCGGGAATATGTCAAGCGCGGAGAATTCAATTCGTTCATTCATAACGCATGGGTGTTGATGGGAGAGTCTCAATTTTATCAGGGCGATTTTTTAGGAGCGTTGGCAACCTTCATATATATTACCCGCCATTTCCCGTGGAACACGGCTCTGATGGCCGATGCCCGGGTATGGACGGCCCGTTGTTATCTCGAATTGGGCTGGCTTTACGAGGCCGAAGACGCTTTGCTTAAAGTTTCTAAGGAATATACCCTTTCGCCGAAGCAGAAGAGATGGTATGCGACCGTCTATGCCGATTTTTTGATACGTTCGGGGGAGTATGCCGAGGCGATACCCTATCTGAAAGAGGCATTGAAGATGGCCGACGGGCATTCTCAGGAAATTCGCATGACGTTTTTGTTGGCGCAGTTGCAGGCCAAGACGGGCGATAAAGCTGGGGCGTATCGTTCTTATCAGGCTGTGATCAAGAAAAACCCGACGTTCCGCACCGAGATGAATGCCCGTATCAACCAGACCGAGGTATTTACGGGAAGCGATATGTCGAAGATCGAAAAACGCTTGCGTCGTTTGGCGCGTAATTATAAAAATAGAGATTATCTCGACCAGATTTACTATGCGTTGGGAAATCTCTATCTGTCTCGTCGCGATACGACAAAAGCCATAGAGAACTATATGACGGCGGCGGAGAAGAGTACGCGCCGTGGGGTTGAGTTGGCTATCAGCCAGCTTACATTGGGTGGAATTTATTTCGATCGGCGGGAATATACCAAAGCGCAACCCTGCTATGCCGAGGCCTTGCCGCTGGTCGACGAGAGTTATCCCGATTATGAGAATCTGGTACGTCGGTCGTCGGTTCTCGACGAGTTGTCGGTCTATGCGGGGAATGTGGAGTTGCAGGATAGTTTGCAGCGGGTGGCGGCAATGCCCGAGGAGGAGCGTAGCCGGCATATACAGAAAATTATCGACGACCTGATTGCTGCCGAAGAGCAAACCGCCGAAGAAGCCCGCCGTGCGGCGCTTCTTGCCGAACAAGAGGCCAATGCGCCCCAGCTCGATAAAATACAGCAAGTAACGACTCCTACCATGCCCGGAGGAAGTACTTCGTGGTATTTTTATAACAGTTCGTTGATTACGGCCGGTAAGTCGGAGTTCCAACGGAAATGGGGACGGCGCAAGCTCGAAGACGATTGGCGGCGCAGCAATAAGGCATCATTTTCGCAGGAAGATATAACCGAGGGGGTAGATGAGGAAATGTCCGAAGACGTACCTTCGGAAGATGTGGAGGTTGCCGAGGCCGACACGTCGTCGTATAGCGATGATCCCAAAGACCCGCGTTTCTATTTGCAGCAGTTGCCGTTTACCGAGGAAGCGATAACCGCCTCTAACGAAATTATTGCCGACGGCTTATTCAATATGGCGATGATACTCAAAGACCGCCTCGAAGATATGGAGGCGGCGATGGCCAATTTCAATGAACTCGACCGTCGTTTTCCCCAGAACGATTACCGTCTCGAAGCCTATTATAACTGTTATCTTATCGGTATGCGTATAGGAGACGAGCCGATGGCCGAAGAATATAAACAGCGAATTTTGAAAAATTTCCCCGATAGCAAATATGCCGTAGCGTTGTCCGACCCGAATTACCTAGAAAATCTCAGATGCATGGACTTGGTGCAGGATTCGCTGTATATCTCGGCTTACGATGCTTATTTGGCCGGTGATAATGTAACTGTACATACGCTTTACGAATATACCCGCACCACTTATCCGTTGTCGAAACTCATTCCCAAATTCATGCTTATCGACGCATTGGCTTATGTCAATGACGGGGATATAGAGCATTTCAAATCGGGCTTGAAGGCTCTGCTCGATGCCTATCCGTCGGAAGATGTAAGTACGTTGGCATCGGATATGCTCAAAGGTGTGGCGCAAGGGAGAGAAGTCGTAGCCGGAGCTGCTCGGAATGATATATGGCGTGTGCGTCTGGGGGGCGGAGACGAGTCTCTCGAAACGGGTATTTCCGATACTACGCAAGAAGTAGCTCCTTTTGTGCCCGACCTCGATGTCCCGCATTTGTTCGTGTTGGTCTACCCGACCGGAGGAATCAATGCCAACCTGTTGCTGTTCAATATTGCCAAATACAATTTCGCGCATTTCATCATTCGGGATTTTGACCTCGAAATAATGAGCTTTAACGAAATAAGTATGTTAGTTGTCAAAGGTTTTTATAACTTTGACGAGTTGACTCAATATCGCCGTATGTTGAGTGCGCCCGACGGCGTACCGATGCCCGACGGTGTGCGTCCTGTAATGATCAGTGAACAGAATTTCAAATTACTGGTCGAGGGACATACGTTCGAGGAGTATTTCAGATTTGTCGAAGATAACCAGTTGTTGCAATATGAAGAGTGAAATCATTCTTTGGGCCGATGATGAAATCGATTTGCTGAAACCGCATGTCCTGTTTCTTCGCCAGAAAGGGTATGAGGTCGTTACCGTGACCAATGGCCGCGATGCTCTCGATAAGGTCGAGGCCGGGCATTTCGATTTGATAATCCTCGATGAAAATATGCCGGGATTGAGCGGCCTCGAAACGTTGAGCCGTATCAAGGAACTTGCTCCGCAGACTCCGGTCGTCATGATAACCAAGAGTGAGGAAGAAGATATTATGAATCAGGCGATCGGCAATAAAATCGCCGATTATCTGATAAAGCCGGTCAATCCCAATCAAATCTTGCTTTCCATCAAAAAAAATCTCTATCGGAAAGAGATTATTTCGGAAAAAACGTCGAGCGGTTACCAGCAGGATTTCAATCGCATCAATATCCAGATCAACGATTCTCTTTCGTGGGAAGACTGGTATGATGTGTATCGTCGGTTGGTATATTGGGAACTGGAATTGGAACAGACCGAGGGACATCTCAAAGAAATGCTCCTGATGCAGAAAAACGAGGCCAATTCCGCTTTTGTGAAGTATGTCAAGCGAAATTATGAAAAATGGCTGACGGGAGCGGAACACCCTTTGATGAGTCATGAACTTTTCAAACAAAAAGTATTTCCGTTACTCGATAACGGAGAGAAAGTGTTCGTTGTTCTTATCGATAATTTCCGTCTCGACCAGTGGCGGGTGCTTATGCCGCTTCTCTCGGAGTATTTTATGGTAGAGGAGGAGCTGTATTTCAGTATCCTTCCTACGGCCACGCAATATGCTCGTAATGCGATTTTTTCGGGTTTGCTGCCCGATAAGATCGCTTCGCTGTTTCCCGATTTATGGGTCGATGAAGATTCGGAAGAAGGGAAGAACTTGAATGAAGCTCCTCTCATCGGTACGTTACTCGAACGTTACCGTAAGCGTTATACCTATGCTTACAATAAGGTCAATGAGTCGCACTTCGGAGAAAAGTTGGTACGCGATTTTGTCAACCTCGAACGGTATGACCTCAATGTCTGTGTACTCAACTTCATCGATATGCTTTCGCATGCCCGTACCGATTCCAAGATGATTCGCGAATTGGCCGGTACCGATGCCGCGTACCGTTCGCTGACGCAGTCTTGGTTCAAACACTCTCCGGCATTCGATCTTTTCAAGAAAATCGCCGAGAAAGATTTCAAGGTAATTCTTACCACCGACCACGGAACGATATGGGTGGACAATCCTGTGAAGGTTGTTTCCGATCGGAATACCAATACCAATTTGCGCTACAAGGTGGGAAAGAATATGTCGTATAATCCCAAGCAGGTCTATGAGATAAAAACGCCGTCGCGTTTCGGATTGCCGTCGCCCAATATGAGTTCGGCTTATATTTTTGCATCGAACCATGATTTTTTTGCATATCCCAATAACTATAATTATTACGTGAGCTATTATAAAGATACTTTCCAACACGGAGGTATTTCCATGGAAGAAATGATGATTCCTCTTGTTACGCTTACACCTAAAAAATAAAACCGTCATGATGCAATTTGTCATACATCATATCGAAGAGATACGAGATGTCGCCCGTTCCTTTATCGAGGCGATGGGAGATAGTACCGTTTTTGCTTTCCGGGGTTCGATGGGAGCCGGGAAGACGACTTTCATAAAAGCCTTGTGTGAAGAAATGGGCATCGATGATGTCATAAACAGTCCGACGTTCGCCATCATCAACGAATACGGACCGATGGCCGATGGCCGGTCTGTTTATCATTTCGATTTTTATCGCATCAATAAACCCGAGGAGGCATTTGATTTCGGCTATGAAGATTATGTCTACGGCGATGCACTATGCTTTATCGAGTGGCCCGAAAAGATCGAAGATTTGTTGCCACCCGATACGGTCGATGTGTATATCGAAGAACAGCCCGACGGGTCGAGGCTCATAACGATGAAACGTTCGTAAACGGTACGGTTCTATGTTACGTGCCGCTACTTATATCGTTTTCTTTTTGTTTGCCCTTTCCGGAACACTCTCGGTCGGAGCAGCGGTATGCCGGTGGCGCTGGTTTTTCGAGACGCAAAATAGCCGGGTCATGATGCGTTTCTTCGGACGTAGAGGGGCAAGGGTGTTTTATCTTCTTCTCGGTTTGTTCGTTTGGGCGATGGCTTATGTGCTGTATCGGGACCACGACTTGTTTTGAGCCACGCTGTCCCGGTTGTGCGGTGTCATTGCTGTGAGTAAGAAAAGCGAGGGAGCATTTCAAATGAAATGCTCCCTCGCTTTTCTCTGAAAGAGTATTGTTATTCCGTAATTTGCAGGCATGCTTTTCCGGTTTCGGTTTTGGCTATGTAGAATCCTGAGGGTAAAGTTACGATTTCGCCCGGTTTGTAACGTCCTGCCAGACGGCCGTTCAAGGCATATATTTCTACGGTATCGGCTTGGAGGCCTTTTACGGTAAGTCGTTTGTCCGAGAGATAAATACGGACACCATTGAGGGTCGGCGCATTTAGTGCGGAGACTTCGGTAACGACCAGTGTCCCGGAAGTGTATCGGGTAAATGTGTAACAATCGTCTTCACCCCCGCTTACTGTGATGTCGTAATAGCCGGCTGGTGATGAAATAGAAGCCGAGAGGCATTGGGCAACAGGGACTACGTCGATAACCGATGCGTCGTCTCCGTTGACGAACCCGCTGTACGAGACAGTGAATGCGGGGTTGGGTTCTCCGACTTGACGAAGGACATTGTCGGCGCTGACGCTCAGTGGAGCTTTCTCTACGGTGAAGGAGATTTCCTCTGATTCTCCATCGGAGAACAGTGCACTTTCCTCCTGATAGGCTTTCAGTGTCGTTGTCCCTCCTTTGAGTATAACGATTTTACCGTTTTCGATACGGGCGACTTCGGTATCTGCAATTTCGAAGCGGACCGGACTTTCGTCGTTATTGGTCGAGCAGACGGGTGCGAAAGGCAGGTCTCCGTATCGTTTGCCCGATATTTTGTCTATCGAAATCCGTGTTTTTCCCTTGACGAGCAATGTCCCTCCGATGTATTGGGCAAATTCGTAACAGTCGTCTTCGCCTCCGCTCACCGAGATATCGTAATAGCCGCCCGGCGATGAAATATCGGCGG
>HF999683.1 GCA_000434215.1 Bacteroides sp. CAG:144 | reverse complement strand
CTATCTTGTCGGAATCGAAGACTACTCCCGCATGGGTGGGCTCCGTTTTAAGGACTCCTTGGACGGAGAATATATCAATGCAAGTGAAGTTCTGAGAATTCCACCAATAACCGATATCCGAGAACTAATTGCTGCCAGTTCTGAGATCGAAAAAAGTGAAGAGGAGAACCACCTGCCTGAAAGACGCTGGATCGAGCAGCTTGTACAACCGGGTTCATCCCTTGGCGGGGCGCGTCCAAAGGCAAGCGTAATTGACGAGAACAAAATTCTGCATATAGCAAAGTTCCCGTCCCGCAAAGATGATTATGATACTGGGCTTTGGGAACATTTCTCACACCTATTGGCAAAGAAGGCCGGCATACACGCAGCAGAGACAAAAGTAATCTTCACAAACGACAAATACCATACATTGCTTTCCCGACGATTTGACAGGAAGGAAGACGGTAAGCGCATACACTTTGCTTCAGCTATGACTCTTTTGGGCTTGAATGATGGTGACAATGCCAATACCGGCCATGGCTATCTGGATATTGTCGATTTCATACTTCAGAACTGTACCAACGTGGAGGATAATCTGCAAGAACTGTATCGCAGAGTTGCATTCAATATCTGCATTGGGAATAGCGATGACCATTTCCGTAATCATGGTTTTCTTCTAACTGCCAAGGGGTGGACTTTGGCTCCGGCTTACGATATGAATCCAACGCAGAATGAGTATCAGAGTCTGTTAATCAACAGCTATACCAATAAATCGGATTTGA
>HF999682.1 GCA_000434215.1 Bacteroides sp. CAG:144 | reverse complement strand
ACCTCTATATCAAAGAAATTATGATTGGAAAGAAGAAAACTGCGAACAACTATTTAGTGATTTGCTAAATCTGCATGAGCGTAACAGAAAAAGCCATTTTTTTGGAAGCATTGTATCTAGTATTCAACCTGGGACTGAAGATAGGTATATTATTGATGGACAACAACGTATTACTACTGTTTCGTTGTTGCTGATTGCTATGGTCAATGCAAAAAAAGAGGGATTGATAGAGGCAGTAGATTCCAAATTGGTTGAAAAAATATTCAAGCGATACCTTGTGGATGAGTATCAAGAAGACGAACGCAAGGTAAAACTCAAACCGATCAAAAAGGATATGGAAGCATTCGATGCTTTGTTATATAAATCCAGAGAACAATACATTAAAGAATCTAATGTTACGCGAAATTATGACTTTTTCTATGATAAGGTCATACGTTCCGGACTTACAATTGACGAGTTGTTTGAAACAATTAAGAAATTGGAAGTCATAAATATTCGTCTAGATGTAGCAGACGATCCTCAATTGATTTTTGAAAGTCTTAACTCAACAGGTCTTGACTTAAGTGAGGCTGATAAGATACGCAACTACTTATTAATGTCTCTTTCCCCAACAGAACAAGATTACCTCTATAACCGTTTTTGGAACCCTATAGAAGTGTTTACAAAGTATGATCCT
>HF999681.1:1945-6478 GCA_000434215.1 Bacteroides sp. CAG:144 | reverse complement strand
CCGCAAGCCAATGCCATGGCGGCAGTTATACAGCCGCTTATGTCGGGGCAAGGAGCACCGTGGTTGCTTTATGGCGTGGGGGCTTTGATTGCATTGGTGCTGACCTTCCTGAAAGTTCCGGCTTTGGCATTTGCTTTGGGTATGTTCATTCCTTTGGAGTTGAATACTCCGTTGGTCATCGGCGGGCTTATCAGTTGGTATGTATCGACCCGTTCTACCGATAAGGCTCTCAACAAGGCGCGTCTCGAAAAAGGTACGTTGCTGGCCTCGGGATTCATCGCGGGTGGAGCGTTGATGGGCGTTGTGAGTGCTGCTATCCGATTTGCCGGATTCGAGTATTCTTGTGTTATGAACGAGACTGTGTCTCAGTCGCTCGGATTGCTACTTTATTTGGCTCTTATTGTCTATTTGGCAAGAACCAGTTTGAAGGCAAAAAAGAATAAATAAAAGTATTAAAATGAAAAGGAAAGGGCGGGAATTTCCCGCCCTTTCCTTTTCTAATCAGTCATAAAAATAATATATAATATATTGGTTTTTTATTTCAATATATTTACATTTGCAGGGTTAGGATTGGAAATATTTGACCTAAAATTTATTTAATAGTTTTTTATGAAAATCAATCATCTATTATGCTCATTGATTGCCACATCAGGTTTGTTGGCATTGGTAGGCTGTGATCCCGAGCAGTCGGAGTTAAGTCTCGATTCTATTACCGAAAAAGCTGTTGTTTCGGGAACTTTTGTTTACGATGCCGGAGTCGATATCTCCGGTACCGATTATACGGTAAATAAATATGCACCTGTTGCGGGACAAAAGGTATATCTCGAAATCCCTTACAGCGAATATTTGGGAAACGATGTGAGTTCTGCTTCTATGACAAGTACGACAGGAAGCGGTGGAGATTCAGAAACAGATACTGATACGCCTGATACAAAAGAAAATAAGGGCAATAAGGTATATGAAACTGTAACTGATGCCGAAGGACATTGGGCATTTGAGGTTCCGGTAAAATCTGCGGGAATTAATAATGTAACTGTGCGAATGGAAAGTTTCAGGGCACTTAGATCGGAATATGTGAAGATGGACGGTGCCACTCCTATATTTAAGACAACATTATACGAGTACTCTTGTGATTCTACCGTTATGTTAAAACCCGGTTCTGTGGTAATATGGGATAAAAGTCTTACAGGAGATAAAGTATCGGGGTTTGATGGTTTCGATGAGCGCATTACATTGAAAGGTAATGTACAACAGGCATACGAATCGGGGTATCGTCAGGGTGCCTATAAACCGGCGGTCAATATGACGATCGATTTCGAAGTTACATATGAAAATATAAGTGAAGCTGTTACGTTTGGTACTACGACCGATGAGCAAGGGAATTATGTTATTGCTTTACCATTGCGTTCTTATGAAGAGGGTTTTAAAAAGTTGGAAATAACGCCCCGGGAGGTAGTTTCATCGTATGAACATTTTACTGCTCCCGGAAAATCTGTGCAGTTGATAGGTAAGTATGCAATAGAAAATAATGGAAGCATAGTGGGCGGAAATGGTAAAATGAATAATTTTACCGAACAAGAGTACACGATGAGAACCATGTACATAACGTTCGATCCTGAGTATAACGACGGCTTCAATACTACGAGTAAACCGGCTACTTGGCCCGAAGATGGAGCGACTCTTGCCGGTTGGCTGCATACCGATGCCGATTACCCGCAAAAAGTAACGGTTACAGGAAAATGTCTGTTTGCCGTGGAAACCGGTTTTTGTGTAGGAACTTACGGTAATCCTTATCAGGAAGCCTATTTGAATGTGCAGTATTCATCGAGGTCGAAGGCTGTATATGTGAATACCGATGCCGAGGGGAACTTTTCGTTTGAACTGCCAGTAAAAAATGGTGAAAATCCAAAAATAACTATCGGAACTCTTAAAAAGAATATCACTCATTATTTAAATAATGGCAAAACCGAAGCTCGGGTAGGTGAATATTCGGAAAAAGCAAGTGTGGATAAAGTCTCTTGGAATGAATTGGGTACTGTTTATAATAAATTTACCCCGACCGATAAAACCGATTGGTTTGAAGATTTGGCCGGTTGGGTTGTCGATGAAAATCTTACCCAGAAAAATACAATTACAGGAACCATTTATAAAGCTGTTGAGACAGGATTCCGTAACGGTACATATCAAGGAGCTGCTTATGAGCCGGTAATGATAACGATTACAGAGAGTGGCAAGGCGACTTCTTTTGTCGGAGCGACAGACGCCAATGGTGCGTACAGTATCGATGTGCGCATGCGTTATGCCGATGAGGAGCCAAGCAGCTTGGTTGTCAGACCTGCGTTTGCTATTCCAGAAAAAGGAGAAGTGCCCTTGTCAAATCTAACCCATTATCGTAAGCCGGGCAGCACTTCGACAGAAGAGATAGATGTATCTTACGGAGAAGGACCGGCTTTTACTTCTTATGTAGAAGGTATTAGTCGTTGGAACAACAGAGGTGCCGATTATTATACCGTTCAATCGGTTTCTGATGAAGAAAGTGTTTCAAATTGGTCTCGTAATCTTGCCGGTTGGATCAATGACAGTTTACGTGTGGCCGGTAGATGTACCGAGACATTGATAATCGGTGGATATGTAAAACGGGCTGTGGAGAAAAAAGACGGTATGGTATGGGCTCCCAAGTGGGAAAATGACCCCAATCGCATGGTAAGCGTGGTGGTAGATGGTCGGACTTATGATGTTGTAACGTCGAGTAATGGGCAATTTATATTCCATGTTCAGGTTTCGGAAATAGTCCCTAATTATAGAATCTCTGTACAACCTACCGACGATCCAAAGAATGTATCGTTTATACATTATTCCGATGTAACAGGTGATACACAGACTGTTATTACAGGTAGGTATAAGTCTGCAAATAACATCAGTAACCGATATTTTTCTCCCGATGTGTCGTCGATAAATATAATTGCTCCGTGTGCCAAAATGAGATTTGAGCCGGAAATAGAACCAGATGGTTGGAATAGTTATCTGTGGGACGTGAACGTTGACGATTGATAATCCGATAAAAATTGAGTTATGAAATATAAAATAATGGCTTTTGTGCTGTTGTTTACCCTTATGGGAGGGGGATTATCGGCACAAGAAGAAAAGCCCGCTAAAAAAAGAAGGACGGTGGAATTACCTAAGGCCGGAGACATAGGTCTCGGTATCGATGTCGTCCCGATGTTCAAATATATGGGTAATTTATTTAATGGGAATACCGATAACAGTTATAACTCTTTCGGGGGTGAACCTGTCATAGCGCCCAATGAGAACGCCATAAACAATCCGACTGTTTCGATAATGGGAAAATACATGATTACCGATAATCTGGCTGCGCGCATGAACATAGGCATTCTTTATAGACATGAGAATGAACGTACCTATAATATCGACGATGCGGCTCGTATGGCCAATCCGCTTTCCGAGGCCAAAGTTACCGATGAGCATGTAACAAACAATACCGGAGCCGCGTTCTCGGCCGGTGTGGAGTATCGGCGCGGATATCGGCGCATACAAGGTTTTGTGGGCGGTAACCTTATTTATGCATTCGGAGAAAAGAATTGCCATGTGTCTTACGGCAATGCTATTACCGAGATAAACCAAACGCCGACCCGTATTTCCGGAAATGAAATTGCAGTAACGAATCCGGAACCTCCTTCGTATTGGACAAGGGCATATCTGCTTGATTCCTATAACGACGGTTCGACCCAATACTTAGGTTTTGGCGCTCATATCGGTGTTGAGGTCTTTTTGGCGTCGCATTTTTCGTTGGGAGGGGAGGTTAGTATCAATGCTATTTGGCATTGGAATCCCGAATCATACCGTAAGATCGAAGGGTTCAACACTTTGAACAATCAGGTGGAGACCCGTACCGACCTTATTTCTCCCGGGAATAAAGGTTTTTCTTTCGGTACGGAAAATTTGGGAGGAAAACTTTATCTGATGTTTTATTTCTGATTGGTTTATAATACTACACTCAGAAAGGAATCAAATGAATAAGGGCGGAACTTTTCGGGTTCCGCCCTTATTATTCATCGAAAAAGTTTGGGATTGTAGATGGTTACTCTTCCAAATGTCCGAATTTTCCTTTATTGAAATCGTCGAAAGCTTGTAGTATTTCTTGGCGGGTATTCATTACAAAAGGTCCGTGTGCGGCTATCGGCTCATCAATGGGTTCACCGCTTAGTACCAATACAATAGCATCTTCTGTTGCTTTTACCGAAAATTTTTCTCCGTCATTGGCCATCAATACAAAATTGTCGGTGGGGACATCGGTGTCATTGTTTACACGTATTTTCCCTTCGATAATGAGCATTCCGGTATTATAGTTCTCGGGAAACGAAAAATCTATTTCCGCTCCGTTTTTTAATTTGGCATTCAGTAGATGTATGGGGGTAAAGGTGAATGCAGGCCCTTTTACTCCGTGGTATTCGCCGGCAATGACATCTATTTCTCCTTTTCCTTCCGGGAGGGAATATTTTCCCATCATGTCGT
>HF999681.1:0-1908 GCA_000434215.1 Bacteroides sp. CAG:144 | reverse complement strand
GCTTGATATTTCGGCTTGGACATTTTGTCTTTGGCCGGTAAGTTTACCCAGAGTTGAACTACGTGGAAATCACCGCCTTTACGGCTCCACGCTTTCTCGTGATATTCTTTGTGTAATACCCCCGAGGCAGCTGTCATCCATTGTACGTCGCCTTCTCCTATGATACCGCCTCCGCCATGACTGTCGTGGTGTTCGACTTTCCCTTTGTAAGCAATGGTTACCGTTTCAAATCCGCGATGCGGGTGAACACCTACTCCTTGCGGTGTTTCGGAGGGTGGAAAATAATATTTGGAGTTATAATCCAGTAAAATAAAAGGTGTCATGCGTTCCATTTCCAGATGATAACTACCCGGGATAAAGTTATGTACCCTAAAACCGTTGCCTACCCAATGGGGTTCCGGCGGAAGTGCTACCAGTTCTACGTTTCTTTTTTTCATATTTGTTTTCTTTCTTTTAGAGGGATGGTAAGTTGAGTATCTGTCTGATAGTTCCCTGTATTGTAAGAACTATTATATTATAAACAGGGAAAGGGCATTTTTTGTTGTATATCAAATGGAAAATATCCTTGAAGAAAGAAGTAATGGCTTGTAAAAGAGTTCTTTTATAATTTTTATGGTGTGGAATTGAAAAACTGTTTTGAAAAAAATGATGGTTGATAATTGCTTTTTGAAATAAAATCTGTTTCTTTATGGAGAATAACCGAAACAACGGGGTCGCTCATTTGTTTATTTATATAAAACGATATAAGAAAAATTATTATGAAACGAAATTTTGAAGAAGCCTTACGACATCGACGGAGTTATTATGCGATAGGAAATGAATCGCCTGTGTCGCCCGATGTTGTAAAAAAGATACTTGATGATGCCTTGACTTATGTTCCTTCGGCATTCAATACCCAGTCTACTCGTTTGGTACTGTTGATAGACGACGCCCATCGTCGTTTTTGGGATATAACCAAAGAGACGTTGCGAGAGATCGTTCCGCCGGAAAGTTTTAAGAAAACCGAGCAGAAAATCGATAAATCTTTTGCTGCCGGTTGCGGGACTGTCTTGTTTTTTGAGGATTCGGAAGTTATAGAGCAGATGCAAAAATCTTTCCCGACTTATGCCGAGCGTTTTCCCATTTGGTCGCAACAAACCGCTGCTATGCACCAGCTGGCAGTCTGGACGATGTTGGAAGACGTAGGTTTCGGGGCATCATTGCAACATTATAATCCGTTGGTAGATGAAGCGGTTCGTAAAGAATGGGGATTGCCTCAAACGTGGTTGTTGAATGCGCAAATGCCGTTTGGGAATCCGTTGCAAGAACCCGGAGAAAAAGAAGTTTCTCCATTGGATTACCGATTGAAAATATTCCGTTGAAGAATGCTCTGGTAGGAAACCGGCCCGATAGAAATATTTCTATCGGGCCGGTTATTTGTTTATTTCAATGCTTTGACAGCTGCATCGTAGTCAGGTTCATGTGTAATTTCGGGAACAAGTTCTTCATAAATGATTTGACCCGATTCGTCGAGAACGACAACAGCGCGGGAAAGAAGTCCTGCAAGAGGGCCGTCAATAAGTCCTACGCCGTAATCTTTACCGAATTCCGCAGAACGGAAAGCCGATACGGGAATTACATTGTCGATGCCTTCGGTCGTGCAAAAGCGGCCTTGTGCGAAAGGAAGGTCTTTCGATACGGCCAGTACGACTGTATTGTCCATTTGGGCGGCCAGTTGATTGAATTTACGTACCGAGGTGGCGCATACGCTCGTATCGAGACTCGGGAATATATTCAGAACAATACGTTTGCCCGTTAAATCATCGTTTTTGAGGGTGGAAAGATCGCCTTTGACCAATTCGAATTTCGGAGCTTTCGTTCCGACTTTGGGTAATTCTCCGGCAGTGTGTACCGGTGTACTTTTAAAAG
>HF999680.1 GCA_000434215.1 Bacteroides sp. CAG:144 | reverse complement strand
CAGCGATTATTCTTTCCAGAAATCGATGCAGGAATATTACCGTGCAAAAAACGCCGAGAATTTCGCCAAGGGCGGGACCGAATTCGATTTCCTCGATATGCAATTCAACGTGCAGGCCCTTGATAAGGTATTCGGCCCGGGAGGCGTCAGGTTGAAAACCAGCGGTTCGATGAGTCTCACCCTCAGTCTCGTTACCAATAAAATCGACAATCCGGCTCTTTCGGAAAGTGCCCGAAAAAAGACCTATTTCGACTTCGACGAAAAAATACAGGCAACCATCAATGCGTCGGTCGGCACGAAAGTTGGTTTCAACATGACCTACAACACCGACGCCACATTCGACTTCGACGCGCAGAAAATGAGCCTCAAATACGAAGGAGATGAAGACCAAATCATCAAAACCATCGAAGGGGGAAACATAAGCATGACGACCGGTTCGTCCTTGATTCGGGGAGGAACATCGCTTTTCGGCTTGAAAACTACGCTGCAATTCGGGAAGCTGACCGTTACCGGGCTTGTTTCCCAGCAAGAAACCGACTCGAAAACAGTCAGCAGTAAAGGCGGTTCCCAAACCACCGAGTTCGAAATCGGCGTCGATGCCTACGACCAGAACCGGCACTTTTTTCTCGCCCATTACTTTCGGGACAATTACGACCAATTCATTTCCCGTCTTCCTTACATCACCTCGGGAATCACCATCAACCGCATAGAAATATGGGTTACCAACAAACAGGGCTCATACGATAATGCCCGCAATATCGTCGCATTTGCCGACTTGGGAGAAACCTCTGCTGGCAATCTCGCTAGCGACCATTGGACGACAACGGGCGCTCAATATCCCGCCAATGCGGCCAACAGCCTCTACAACGAAATCATCACTTCCTACCCCGACGCCCGCTATATCAGTCAGGTAACACAAGCGCTGAGTCCACTCGAAAACTATGGCATCTACGGCGGTGAAGATTACGCAAAAATAGAAAGTGCCCGACTTTTGTCTTCATCGGAATATACGCTCAACAGCCAACTCGGTTATGTCTCGCTCAACAGTCAATTAACAAGCGACGAAGTCCTCGCCGTAGCCTTTGAATACACTAAAAACGGACAGACCTATCAAGTCGGAGAATTTTCGAATGACATTACCGATACCGAACAAAGTCTTTACGTAAAGATGCTGAAAGGATCGACCATCACCAACAAAAAACCCATTTGGCATCTGATGATGAAAAACGTCTATTCGTTGGGTGCATATCAAGTAGAAAAAGAAAACTTCCGACTCAACATCTATTATCAAAACGATTCGGCGGGGACAAACACCGCCTATCTGCCGGCTGGAAACATCAAAGAAAAAACATTGTTACAGGTCATGAACCTCGACCGGCTCGACAATAACGAAGAAACCAATTCCGACGGAATATTCGACTACGTATCGGGATACACGATACTCCCCTCGTCGGGACGTATCATATTCCCTGTCGTAGAGCCTTTCGGTTCGCACTTGGAAAAAGCGATCGGCACGCCCGACGCCTCGACCTATGCTTATCAGGAGCTGTACGATTCCACACTCACCGTCGCCAAACAATTTGCCGACAAAAACAAATTCATTCTCAAAGGAGAATATCAGGCATCATACAGTTCCGAGATACATCTCAACGCATTCAACATACCCCGAGGCTCGGTTCGGGTTACGGCCGGCGGTGTAACACTTACCGAAAACGTCGACTATACGGTCGATTACAACATGGGAGTCGTAACGATTCTCAACCAAAGTTATATCGACTCGGGTACCAGTATCGACGTCTCCTTCGAGAACCAAAGTCTCAGTATGCAACGTAAGACATTGGTAGGTCTCGACCTCAATTACGCTTTTACGCCGGATTTCAATCTGGGACTTACCCTCATGCACATGAAGGAAAAGGCTCTTACCGAGAAAGTGAATCTCGGCAGCGAAGTCCTCAACAATACACTGTGGGGTGTAAACACCTCTTACAACACCGAATTTCAATGGCTCACTTCTTGGCTCAACAAGATACCCACCGTAACGGCCACAGCCCCGTCGAGATTGTCGCTTACCGCCGAATTTGCCCAGCTCATTCCGAGTGAAAAGAAAAATGCTTCGTCCCTCTCTTACCTCGACGACTTCGAAGGATCTCAAACGACCATCGATATACGCACGCCCTACTCATGGTCGTTGTCGGCAACCCCTTCGATGTTTATCGAATCGTCATTGTCGAACAATCTCGATTACGGGAAAAACCGGGCACTATTGGCATGGTACTACATCGACCGGATTTTCACGCAACGAAATTCCTCCGCTACCCCGGCACATATCAAAAACGACCTCGAACAACTGTCGAACCATTACGTACGCGAAGTCGAATACACCGAGGTATTTCCCAACAAGGAACTCAATTACGGAGAATCCTCGGTCATGCAGGTGCTCAACCTCTCTTACTATCCCCAAGAACACGGTCCCTATAATACCGATGCCGAAAATATCGACGATGAAGGTCGCCTTCTCAATCCCGAAAAGCGCTGGGGAGGTATCATGCGAAAAATGGACATCACCGATTTCGACAATTCCAATATCGAATATCTGCAATTTTGGCTCATGGATCCTTTCCTCTATAACGAAGACGGCAGCAATAAGGGCGGTATGCTCTACTTCAACTTCGGAGAAGTATCGGAAGATATTCTCAAAGACGGTATGAAGTCATACGAGAATGGGCTGCCTATCAACAACGATACGACCTATCTTACCACTACCGTTTGGGGAAAAGTTTCGCGCCAACAATCGCTCACATATGCTTTCGACAACAGCAGCGGTGCCCGCGTACGCCAAGATGTGGGCCTCGACGGTCTCTCCAATAACGAAGAATTCAACTTCTCTTCTTATCAAGGATTCGTCGCGGGCTTACGCGCCAAATTATCAAACGCAGCATTGAACCGCATGCTGGCCGATCCTCATTCGCCGCTGAACGACCCCGCCCGGGATAATTACCAGTACTTCCTAAGCGAAAGATTCAACCAAGAAGAAACCGATATCCTCACCCGATACAAATACTACAACGGAACCGAGGGGAACTCCCTCTCTGCCGACGAAGCCGGAGACAAATACTACCAATCATCGCGCAGTGTACCCGACGTCGAAGACATCAATCAAGACAACACGCTCGATGAGTACGAACGTTATTACCAATACGCCGTAAAAATCACCCCCGAAGCCTTGCAAGTGGGAAGCAACTACATCACCGACATGCGCACAGTAACCGTACAGTTGCGCAACGGCGAATCCTCGACCGTACGATGGTACCAGTTCAAAATTCCTCTACGCGACGACAGCGATGACGGTTCACATGAACCCCGACAAACCGTCGGTTCGATACAGGATTTTTCCAGCATACGTTTTGCCCGGATTTTTCTCACCGGATTTAACAAAGAAACCCACCTGCGTTTCGCCACCCTCGAACTGGTACGTGGAGAATGGCGGACTTACGAATATAAATTACACTCAGACATAAGCGGCAGCAGCAACGCTCCCGCCGAAGGAGACATAGACGTATCGGTCGTAAATATCGAAGAAAATGCCGGACAGACACCTGTCAATTACGTTTTACCTCCGGGCGTAACCCGTATCATATCTCCCGACCAATCGCAGATTACGCAACTCAACGAACAAGCCATTTCGCTTACCATCAGAGACCTACCTTCGAAAAACGCCCGAGCCATATATAAGACCGCCGGTACGGATATGCGGAACTACAAAACCTTGCAGATGTTCACGCACGCCGAGCAACTCATCGACGACGATACCGACCTCAAAAACGGAGAACTGTCGGTCTTCATACGCTTGGGCTCGGATTACTGCAACAATTACTACGAATACGAAATTCCCTTGCAACTCACACCTGCCGGACGTTACAATACTTACAGCTCGGCCGACCAAGAAAAAGTATGGCCGGAAGCCAATATGTTCGATTTCCCTCTCGAATTGCTCACCTCACTGAAACAGGAGCGTAACATCGCCCAAAATACCAAAGGCTCGGGTGTCAGCAGCACGACACCCTATTCGAGTTACGACCCTGACAAACCGACCAACAAAATCACGGTCATGGGTAATCCCTCGTTGTCGAATGTCAAAACCATACTCGTCGGCGTGCGCAACAACTCGGGACGCCGCAAAAGCGCAACCGTATGGATCAACGAATTGCGGCTGAAAGGATTCAACGAGGAAGGTGGCTGGGCTGCCAAAGGCAACCTCAACCTCGCCGTATCGGACATTGCTACCCTCAACATGAGTGGGCTGATAGAAACGACCGGATTCGGAGGTATCGACCAAAGCCTGAGTGAACGACGACTCGACGACCTGTATCAATACAATTTCGCCGCTATGATCGATGTGGGACGCTTTTTCCCGGAAAAAGCAAAAATCAAAGCTCCGATTTTCTATTCTTACTCGATGGAAAAGTCCTTGCCGAAATACAACCCGCTCGACCAAGACATCTTGCTATCCGATGCACTTGAAGCAGCAGCCAACGACGCCGCACGGGACTCGATAAAGCAACTCTCCGTTACCCAATCTACCGTAAAGAGTTTCAGTCTATCGGGATTCAAGGTCGACATCAAAAGCAAAAACCCGATGCCTTACGACCCGGGAAACTTCACGTTCAGCTATTCGCAAAACAAGCAACACGAGAACGACCCGACAACCGCCTACGAGAATACCAACACCTATAACGGGAACCTCATATACAGTTACTCGCCGCTCATCAAACCG
>HF999679.1 GCA_000434215.1 Bacteroides sp. CAG:144 | reverse complement strand
GGAAAAATTCCCCGACGCTCTTTTTTATATCGGCATTTCTTTTTTAGATAGAGAGTTCATCTAATACCTTTATCAGCCTTTTGTCGATAGGCTTGTCTTTTTTTATAGCTTCTACGAAAGGAACATACACGATTTCATTGTTTCTGATACCGATCATTACATTTCGCTGATCTTCCAAGATAGCTTCTATGGCTGCTTCTCCCAACCGGCTGGCCAATATGCGGTCATATGCGCTCGGAGAGCCTCCTCGTTGCAGATGTCCTAAGATAGACACCCTCACATCGTATTGAGGATATTCTTTCTTTACACGCTCGGCATAATACATGGCACCTCCGTTTTTGTTTTTGGGACTTTCTGTAACGATGACGATGCTGCTGTTTTTGGTTTTTCGGAACCCTCTGCCGATGAACTTTTCCAGTTGGTCGACATCGGTTTGATCCTCGGGAATGATGGCAGCCTCAGCACCCGATGCTATCGCACTGTTTTGAGCCAAGAACCCTGCGTCTCGTCCCATTACTTCGACGAAGAAGATACGATCATGCGAAGTTGCCGTGTCGCGTATCTTGTCTACACACTCTACGATGGTATTGAGTGCCGTGTCGTATCCGATAGTGTAGTCGGTACCGTAGAGATCGTTGTCGATGGTTCCCGGAAGGCCGATGCAGACGATGTCATATTCTTCGGCGAAGATACGCGCACCCGTTAAAGACCCGTCTCCTCCGATAACGACCAATGCATTAATGTTTTCTTTTTGCATTACTTCATAGGCTTTCTTACGCCCTTCGGGGGTAGTGAATGCCTGAGAGCGGGCAGTTTTCAGAATCGTTCCGCCGCGTTGTATAATGCTACTTACATCTTCGGTCGTCAGCTCTTTTATTTCGTCGTTTATCAAGCCTTCATAGCCCCGATAGATTCCTTTTACTTTGAATCCATTACAGATAGCCGATCGTGTAACGGCTCGTATGGCGGCGTTCATACCCGAAGCATCGCCGCCCGACGTCAGTATGCCGATATATTTATTGTCCATAGCCGATAAGGTTTATTTCCTTTCGCCCAACTGAGCATCGAGGTAGAAGATTGCCGCATCTCCGGCTTTTTTTATTTTGTCGACGATTGATTTGGCCGTAGCTTCCTCTTCGACTTGTTCGCGGACGAAGTTCCACAAGAAATCCTGTGTGGCGTTGTCTTTTTCTTCCGAAGCGACTTTTACCAAGTCGTCGATGAGTTTCGATACATGGCATTCGTGTTCGTAGACAGTTTCAAAACATTCGAGAATGTTCTTCCAGCTTTGAGGCACGACATCTATTTTGTCGACTTTGGGGGTCGCGTCGCGTTTCGTCATGTAATCGGCAATCGTGCAGGCGTGCTCATTTTCTTCTTCCGATTGTTTTTTCAGCCAGTGGGCGAAACCGTCGTAGCCTTCTTTTTTCATATAAAACGACATCGAAAGATAAAGGTTGGCCGACCATAATTCGGCGGTGATTTGCTCGTTGAGAGCGTTTTGTAGTTTAGAAGTCATCATAGTTGTAAATTTTTATTTGTTGAAAATTCTTTTGTATAAAGGATTGCAAATGTCGAGCCACAACTGTATTATCGGTAATTTACTCGACTTTTATATTTCCGAAAGACGCTCTTTTATTGTCGGATTTTGGTAAGAAGCGGCTGTTCATACGGAAATTTGCCGTACTTTGAGGCTCTCTGCTCGGTTAGTATCGATGCGTCTTCTTTTTTATGACATTTTGTTACCTCGAAAAGAATCTGGTATTTTTGGCAGATTTTACGACAAAACGTCTTGCAATGCTTGTAAATAGAAATTTATTCCGTGAAGAAGAAATAATAAAAAACTCCGGCAATATAATATGGCCGGAGATAAAGGTTTTCCTTGAAAATAATATGAAATATTTTCCGGAGGTTGGTTTCAAAAATAGGTTTATGTCGTGAGCGTAGTAACGAACATGGGGTATTTGCCGTGTCCTGTTTTGAATCCTAACGATTCGTAGAAAGCTACGCCGTCTTCGTAGGAAATGAGTAGGATACGTAGATACTCTTTGTATTTTTCGAGCGTCATACGGGTAAGTTCTTTTCCGATACCCTGTCCTTGATATTCGGGATCAACCAACAGATAATGGATATAGGCAGTCATGATACTGTCGTCGAGAACATTGATGAGCCCGATCAGGCGATCTCCGTCCCAAGCCGAAAATACGGTGTCGGAATTACGCAATGCCACGACCAGTCGTTCGGGATAAGCTCCCGAGGACCATTTAACCGACAGGAAGAGCCGTTTCAGTTCTTCGGCGGTGAAGTCTTTCGTGTCTTTGTATTCGATAGCCATGAATGTATGTTTATTTATTGTTGTTTGGAGGTAAGTACGGCGTTATTCGTCTTTGTTTTTAAGGAAATAACTTTGCGATTTGAGAAGGTTTCGGGCTTGCAATACCATCGATTTTGTCTCGTTGAGTATCGAGAGGTAGAGCAGGCATGCCTTGGTACTGCTTTTTTCGTCCATACGTCGCAGTTGACTTTTGATGGCGGCAACAATCGTGTCGAATAATCGGTCGCGCATATCGAGAACCTTATCGAGGTCGGTGAAGTTTTTGCTGCGCATCATCTCATTGATGTGGGTGAAGATTTCGTCTACGCCGTCGTTTACCCTCATGAGATCGGCGATTTGTTCTTTGGTGAGGCCGGTATGGTTGTTGTCGATATGCTCGAATGCAGGACGAGTAATGTGTATCAATGCTTTGGTTACCTCGGAGAGGTAGTCGACTACCTGCACATAGAAGTGTCCCGAATTGACATGATTTTTTTCTAATTTTCGCAGGGTATTGATGACTTCGTATTTGCGGGTATGAGCTTCTTCGTAGAGGGCGTTCGACTCGGTAACCATTTCTCGCAAGACTTTACGGTTTTCTTTGAATACGGCGACCAAAGTCCGATTATAGATGCGTGAAATTTCTTCCATTGTGCGGCATACTTCTTCGATGCAGTTATAAAGTATATCTTCGGTCGTGTCGGTTTGAGAGATGGTAAGTTTGCGTTCGCGACGGGCTTTTGCTTTTTTTGATTGGACTTTACGGAATGTAAAACTTCGTACCACCGAATAGATGCCGATACCCGATGCCAGAATGACAGCTACCCACCCGCCTATAAGAAGGATAAGCGTGAATACCGAAGATATGAGCAGTGCGACGAATGCGGTGAGAAACCACCCCGAGATGACGGTCATGACTCCGGTAATGCGGTACACTGCACTCTCGCGCCCCCAAGCGCGGTCGGCGAGAGAGGAGCCCATCGATACCATAAAAACGACGTAGGTGGTGGAAAGGGGTAATTTCAGGGACGTTGCGATGGAGATGAGTACGGCCGATGAGGTGAGGTTGACGATAGCCCGTATCAAGTCGAAGGATGCGTCGGTACGTTCTTCTTGTGGCAATGGTTCGAATCGCTTATCTATCGCTTGTTGTATACGGGCCGGAACATAGCTGGTGTACCATTTGTTCATGATCAGCGCCATGCGTACGAGACCTCTTGATATCAGCGTGGAGTTGAAACGTTCTTGCTCCTCGTTTTGGGAAGACAGCGATAACTCTGTTTGCGCTACGTGACGAGCTTCTTTCGATAGAAAGAGAGTAATGACCATGACGATGCCGGCTATGATGAGCAATGTAAAATTTGCTGTTGCCGGTTGTGCCAAAGCCGACATGTAAATGTTCTCGTTTCCTGCTGCACGTGCTATTTCGTAAGAGTCGTAACCGGCAATCGGTACTCCGATGAAATTTACGAGGTCGTTTCCGGCAAAAGCCAATGCAAGTGCGAATGTGCCCGATAATATCGTGAGTTTCATGATATTGACCTGTAACAGTTGCAGAATCCACAATAAGAAAGATACGGCAAGCCATAACAGGCTCAGGAACATAAATGTATGTTCGTGTACGAAGGCATTGAAATCGGCAGGTATGAGGCCCGAATTATTCAAGCCTTTGAACAGGGCGAAGTAAATAATGCCGGTTACCGAAATACCGCACCACAATGCTCCCAGTCGTTTTATCATCTTGGCATAGCGGAACGAAAAGATAATACGGGACAGGTACATGAGTGTGATACCTGTGGTGAATGCTATGATGACCGAGGAGAGGATTCCCGATATGATAACCATCGCTTTTCCCGAGTTGACGTATCGCGAAATGTCTTGAATGCCAATTTCGGGAGATATGTAGGTTTTATATCCTGCTACGGCGAGGGCTGCGCCTAAGAGACCGAATACCATCGATACGGTCGTGGAAGTGGGAAGCCCCAATGTGTTGAAGATATTGAATAGAATGACGTTGCCCAACATCATGCCCAAAAAGAGCATCATGACTTCGGAAAAGGTGAAATTCTCGGGATAAAACACGCCGCTGCGGGCTACCTCCATCATACCGTTCGACGTGAGTGTACCTATCAGGATACCAGCCGATGCCACAATGAGTATTGTCCGATAACGGGCTACGCGCGATCCCCATGCTGCGTTCATGAAATTGATCGCGTCATTGGCTACTCCTACTATGATATTGGCGATGGCGAGCAGCCCCAGTACAATGACGATAAAAGTAAATATAGGACTCATCGAGAGTAAGATTTTAATTAGGTTTCAGGTTAAGAGTTCTTTGTATGTGTAGTGATGATTGTTCGTTTTTAAGTTGTAGACGGATTTGTTTTTTTGAGAGAGAAGATAAATTCGAGACCTCCATCATACAAGTTGTGGGCTTCGATGTTTCCGCCATGAAAAAGTACGGCGTTTTTTACGATAGAGAGTCCCAGCCCGGTTCCTCCCAATTTTCGGGAACGACCCTTGTCTACCCGGTAGAAGCGTTCGAAAATATGGGAAAGATGCTGGCTGTCTATACCGATTCCGTTATCGGCGAAAGAAAAGACATATTCCTCCTGTGTTTCTTTCGTCAGGTTGATGAATATATCCCGTCCGCCTGAATAGGCAATGGCGTTTTCGGTGAGATTTCTGAAAATAGATGTCAACAGGTTGGCATTCCCGAAAATCGGTAGTTCGCGGTCGAAATTGCAGTTTATCCTCATGCGCTTGTCGGACGGCCTCAAAGCGACCTCGGCGATAATATCTTGTACGATGGCATGGATATCGACATTTTCTCTTTCAATGAGTTGGCTGGCCTCGTCCATACGTGTGATAGTCGAAATATCTTGCAGCAACTGGCGTAGCCTTTCGCTCTGCATATAGCTCTTTTCTATAAAGAGACGGCGGGTCTCCTCATTCATGTCGGGGTTGTTGATAATGGTTTCGAGATAACCCTGTATAGAGCTGACGGGAGTTTTCAGTTCGTGATTGATGTTGTTGGTGAGTTGTCGTTTCAATCGTATTTTTTCTTGTTCTTCGTGCAAGACCATGGCGTGTTCCCGATTACGGTCGGCCGTAGTTTGTTGCAGTTGGGAATAGAGTTGTACGATATGTTGGGAGATTTCTCCGAGTTCGTCGTTGGGGAAAGGTTTGATATTTTCGATGCGCTCGTTCCGGCTGGCAAGGTTTGCAAATTCTTGAAGCCGTTTTATGCTTTGCCCGATATGCCGAATGGCAAAATATCCGAAAATGCACATGATGACGGTAAGCCCGATCATGATCCATAAAAAAGAGAAATCGGCGGTCAATAATTTGGTAAGCGAAACATTATAGGGAAGGGCCGACCGCACTATCGTAGGGCCGACACGTGTGGCGGAGTAGAAGTAGTCGCCTTTTTCGTTTTCCGATCGTCGGCGTATCGTGTAACCTTCGCCTTCGTTGATGGCTTGCATGACCTCTTGGCGGGAGTAGTGGTTGGGAATGGAGTCGTTTTTCCATTCGTTGGGGGCGTCGTATAATACGACACCGGTCGTGTCGATGAGAGTGAGGCGCAGGTCGGGATAACGGTTTTGGAAATGAAGTGTGATTTTGTCTAGTGATTTCCCGTTATTGATGGCATCGATAATTTGCGCATTGAGCAGTTGCAGTTGAATGTTGAGGTTTTCTATTTTGAATTGTTTTTCGCGTTCATACTGGAAAAGGATAAATCCGCTCATCAGTATGCCGGCAAAAAATACCAACAGGAAGAAAAGTCGCTGGGAGTAAGGAAGTCTATTCTTCAAAGCCATATCCGTAACCTTGTCTTGTAACAATATGTCTGCCGTAAGGCTCTATTTTTTTTCTTAATCGAGTGATGTTGACATCGATCGTGCGATCGAGCACGATAACGTCGTCGCTCCATACCTGGCTCAGTATGTCAGCTCTGGAAAATATGGTTTCCCGGTTACGAAGAAAAAGAGAAAGCATCTCGAATTCGGTCTTGGTAAGTTTGATTTCTTTTCCGTCGACATGGCAGGTCTTACGTTGTAGATTCAGTTCGAGCCCTTGAAAGCAGACGCAATCTTCGCTTTTGTCTTTTCCACCTCCGGTCGAACGGCGCAGTACGCTTTTTACCCTGGCAATGACTTCGCGTATCGAGAAAGGCTTGGTGATGTAGTCGTCGGCGCCGATATCGAGACCTATGACGGTATCGTCTTCCGAGTCTTTGGCCGTGCAGAATATGATGGGTATATGTGCAGTTTCGGGCTGACGTTTGAGTTGTTGTGCCAACTTGAACCCGCTCGTTTCTCCCATCATGACATCGAGAAGGATAAGAGAATATTGGGTGAGGTTCTTTTTTAGGGCTTCTTCGGCGTTATAGGCGACGTCGACCAGAAACCCTTCTACTTCGAGGTTGAATTGCAGTATCTCGCACAATGATTCTTCATCATCTATTACTAAGATTCTTGTTTTTTCCATTCTCGTGAGATCTGTTTCGCGGACAAAGATAAAAATATTTAATGATGTTGAAGAAAAAAGATACGAAAAATATGAACAATGCGATTATTTCCGGCTCTCGAAATTTTGGGGGCGAATGATGCGTATGCCCGAAAATTTTTTGTTGTCTTTGAGTTGTTGCAGAATGGAGCGATTTTCGACGATGACACGACCTTGACTCGATGAGGCGTGTATTAGACGCACTTCTCCGTTGTTTTGTATGGCGATTCCGACATGGGCTATGTCGAGGCCGGGTATGTCGGTGGTAAAGGCAATGATGTCTCCGCTTTGTATGGTGGCAAGCGAAGCGGAATCTAATCGGAATGTCGGCAGATAGTAGATGATTTTTCCGTTGAGGCTGCGTTCTTGTGCGGCTATGCCGTCGACGAGCGTCGCATTTCGTTGTAATGCAGGGTAACGGTCGGCATTCCGGCTCATGAAATAGAGCTGTAATGTATCGGGTACACCTCCTGATATTTGGGTAATGTCGGTTACGAAACCTTTCTGTTCGTTATTTGCGATCCAGTCGCTGAAATAGTGTAAGCGGGAAAGGTATCCGTCGATTTTCCCGTTGCGATAACGCAGTGCGGTCAGTTGTCGGCAGTACTCGTCCCAAGTAGATTGTTTTTTTACCGCAGTACGGGCAAGGGCGAGTACGGTTTCTACAAATGTCGTACAATCGGTTTCTTGTAAGTAGGGTTGCAGTTTCTCGACAGAATCCCGGTCTAATGTTCCTGCTGTATATGTCGTTCCTTCGAGCAGGTGGGCGTAGGCCGTTACATAATGGGCGATGTCGGGCTGCGGAGCGATTACCGATAATAGATATACGGCGTAGAGGCTATCGCCGGCAGAAGTTTGTGTTTGCGACAGAGTCGATGCGGGTGGTTTCAGAAACCATATGATGATAAGTAGAAAATGAAGATATCGTTTCATGCACATTTTTATTTCCAAAGATAATGTTTTGGAATAGGAATCGTATCGTATGTCTCGCTTTTTCGTAAAATTTTTATTAACAGCAGTTTGCGAATGGTAATAAAAATATTGTTGTAAAATTACCATATATTTGTTGTATTATTACAATATTCTTTTTACATTTGTCCAGTCCTAAGTCCGAGGAGTATTTGTCGCTTATACCATACAAATACTTCCCATACTCCTAAAAATAACTGTTATGAGTCATATAAATTTAAGAGAAGAAAAAGAGCGGGATTTTCTGCTTGCTTATGAAGAAGAGTTGAAAGAATTGGGCGAAGATGCCCCTTTTGTACCACGCGATGAAATCATTTTCAGAACGTTGCATAGTGGGCGCGGACGCTTCTATGTCTCTTTTGAAGAGGCTGCCCGACAGGTGAAGCGTATTTATAACCGCCGGCCGTTGAAATGCCGTAACCAGAGAAAGGTTGCTATGTATCAAGAGTTGGCCAGGCTGGTTGCCGAGTATCGAATGCGTAAGCCCGGGGCGTCGTTCAGAGATGCTTTATTTACCGTGTTGGCCGAAGCGAAAGCTTCCCGTTTCTTTTTCGGTGTACAGACCGGTCGTTTGATTCTTTATCGTCGCCAGCGTTGTGCCGTATGATGTGCAGATGGGTTGTTGCAATAGGATTGGTCGGTTTGTTTTTCTCTTGTTCTTCCCGGAAGCACATGGTGGCACATTATCGGGAAGAAAGCTGTAAAACGGTCGAGGCGGCATTTTGCGATACGCTTAAACAGCGACATGTCGAGCAGGAACAAGAACAGACGTTTTGGGATATTGAGATGGTCAGGGAATGGGTCGATACAGCCGATTCTCTTGCTCCTCGTCCGGCCTGTCCCGATAAGACCGTAGAACGTTGGCGTATCAAGGCAGCTTCGTCCAAAGTTGTACAACGGGTCGATTCGCTCGAAAAGGTGAAAAACACCGAGTCTTTTTTGTCGGATACTTGTGCGGTGGTGGGAGATGTCGATAAGGCCGATGAACGCCGTACGGGAGGAAATGTATCGTGGGTATTGTATTTGATGCTGGTTGTATTGGGTATTGTTTCTATCGGATTAATTGTTAAACGTTAAAATCAAAAAGTATATGGATCGAAAAAAAATAATAGGCGTTCCCGAAAGGATCGAAAAGAAAATATGTGTACAGTTGCGTATAGACAGGAACGAATTGAGAGATGAATTGTTGAAACGGACGACTTATATCGCTGTTCCTTTACAAGGAACCGGGCAGGATACCGAGGAGTATTACGATCGGTTACTCCTTACTGCCGATGAAGATATTTGGGTGGGCGACCGTTTGCAAGAGGCCGGCGACAGGGTGTGTGAAGTGTTGGCCGGGTATCTGACCGGCGATGGTTGCACTTTCGATGAACAAGGGCATTGTTGCATGACCTTATTGCTCCCTTGTGCGACCGTCCCGGGGACGGCCGACCGCATTGCTCGTATTATCAAAGAGATATTTGTGCTGTATGTTTTGACGCATTGGTTCGATGATCGTTTACCCGAGAAAGCGCAATATATCGCTTTACAGTATGATGAGGCGATCGACTTGTTGAAAGCCCGTCTCAACCGGCGCTCTCGTCCCATCGTGCGTCCCGTGCGGCATTTATGAGTCGGGTGAAGTTCGCATAAGAACGTCTCGTCTATCCGGCGGGACGTTTTTTTATTCTCTTTTTGCCGGAGTTTCATTCTAAAAGTCGGTTATATAGGATATTTAACCAATGTTTGTGTGTATATGACGAGAAATAAGTATCTTTGGAGCGTTATTCTAAATAAACAACAGAATGGAAAACAATTATTCTTACAGCGGGTCGGGCGTGCAGACCGCACAAGTGACCTTGATGAAAAGTCTTTATTTGTGGATGAGTGTTGCTTTGGCAGTTACCGGTATTACCGCTATGGCCGTAGACGCTTCATATCAGTTACAGCAATTGCTTTTTAGTGGGAAATACACTTTTCTTGTATTGGTTGTTGCCGAGTTGGCGTTAGTGATATACCTATCGGCACGTATAGCCCGCATGTCGTTTGCATCTGCCATGGTCAGTTTCCTGGCTTATTCTTTCCTGAACGGGTTGACCCTTTCGGTCGTTTTCTTGGCTTATACAAAATCTTCGATTGCATCGACGTTCTTTGTAACGGCTGGAACTTTTGCCGCTATGAGTCTTTACGGGTATTTTACCAAAAAAGACTTGTCGTCATGGGGTAATCTCTTTTTTATGGCGCTTATCGGATTGATTATTGCAACGATCGTCAACGTTTTCTGGGCCAATACGACGCTTTATTGGATTACCACGTATGCGGGAGTCTTGATTTTTGTGGGACTTACGGCTTATGATACGAATCGTATCAAACAGATGTTGGCCAATCAGGAAGTGAATGAAGGAACACAAAAGCTGGCATTGCTTGGTGCATTGACCCTTTATCTCGACTTTATCAACATGTTCCTTTATTTGTTGAGAATTTTCGGCGATCGTCGATAGTTTTATCCGCTATTATTTGATTCATAAAAAAGATAGCCGGTTCTTCTATAAAGAACCGGCTATCTTGCTTTGTGTCTACGCCTTAAAGAGGTATACCTTTTCGTTTTTGCCGTTTTTGTAGAGGTCGAAGTGGAGCCACGATACGCCGTCCTCCAATCGAATGGGGTACGGCAACAGTTCTTGTTTTGCGATGATGAGCCGGCGGGCTTCTTCGGCGGTCATGCCCTCGACGTTGCAATCGACGGCTTTTCCCAACATGTGGGCCGACAGGTACAGACTTCCTGCATCGGTCTTGCTTTTCACCAGTTCGCAGATGTTGCACCGCAAACCTCGTTGTGTGAAGTTTCCTCCTGCATGCCAGTTGTTGACGGTCATGGGGGCGCATAGGATTTGCTCCCGTATCACGTTCAGGGTCTCGATGAGTTTGTCGTCGAGGAACATGGCGGCATTCTCGCCGTATCGTTCGTAGACGTGCTTGCACACCAGTTCTTTGACGGAGAAGAAAGGGCTTTTCATCTTTCTTCCTCCTTCTTTTTATCCGGCAAATCTTCGAGAACCTCCTCGACCTCACGGCGACCGAACAACTTAAATACATTCACCCG
>HF999678.1:936-1357 GCA_000434215.1 Bacteroides sp. CAG:144 | reverse complement strand
ATTCTGACGACCGCAGGGAGGAAGAATCTCTACCCAAGAACGAAGAGAGGGATTCCTCGTATATGTTCGGAATGACAATCATGTGAAGAGGTGTATCAGAGATTTATTGCCAACGCTTCGGAATGACACTCGGAAGAAAAATACTGTAAAAATTGGTAGTGAACTGCAAATTTTGCCTCATCTGTTTTTATTTTTTCAAATATATTTATTATGTTTGTCCAGCTTATATGTCAGCGATGTCGCTGCATAGAGGAGACGGTTGTGCCGAAAGCAAACATTTGAAATATGAACTACAACGATTTAGAGAACGACATTAAGTATCTCAATGCGACTAAGACCGATATGCATTTTGGTGTATATGTCAATACGGTCGGTATTCAGATTATCAAGGCCGGAGAGCATTATCCGTTGAAAGATCACC
>HF999678.1:684-882 GCA_000434215.1 Bacteroides sp. CAG:144 | reverse complement strand
GGAAAGGCCGGGTTCTGCAAGAGTTCCAGTTGTTGTATATCACAAAAGGGGCAGGGTCGTTTACATCCGACCGTACACCGAAGCAGTCTCTTACCAAAGGAGCTCTGCTGTGTCTTTTTCCCGGACAGTGGCATACCTATTCCCCTTCGGAGAAAATCGGGTGGAACGAATATTACATCGGCTTCAACGGGCCTGTGG
>HF999678.1:0-673 GCA_000434215.1 Bacteroides sp. CAG:144 | reverse complement strand
GGCTTCAACGGGCCTGTGGCTGAGTTGTGGTTTCGTCAGGCCGGCATTACGCCCGATAATCCCGTGCTCAAAATCGGTTTCAATGCCGAGCTGGTAAAGCTCTTCCAGTCGGCCATCGAAGTTGCCAACAGTGGAAAAAATGCCGCCCAGCAATGTTTGTCGGGTATCGTCATGCATATACTTGGGCTTATCTGCTATATATCGAGCAATCGTATCTTTGAAGAAGACAGTATCAGCCAGAAGATAGAGCGGTCGAAGATCATCATGATAGAAAACCTTTACAAAAATGTCGATGTAGAGGAGTTGGCCGAGAAACTCAATCTCTCATACAGTTGGTTTCGTAAGGTATTCAAGGACTATACCGGTTATGCTCCGGCCAAGTATTTTCAAGAACTGAAAATAAAAAAAGCTGAGGAGTTGCTCATGCGCACATCCCATTCGGTCAAAGAAATTTCCTATATGCTCAACTATAAATCGGCCGAACATTTTTTCTCGCTCTTTAAGAAAAAGACCGGTTTTACTCCTCTCGAATATCGGAATTATATTCGTGGTGGGGAGTTGGGCGACGTTCGGTCTTCGCGGCGAGCCTCCTTGCCCGATTTGCCCGAACCTCCCGATGATATTATGGAAGAAATGGCTACCGCCGGGAAAAAGTGAAGGTTATGCTCCTTTC
>HF999677.1 GCA_000434215.1 Bacteroides sp. CAG:144 | reverse complement strand
GGAAAGAGGGCGACGGTAACTGGTCCAACGGTATTTATACGTTGGAGTCGACGAGTCTCGACGGTTGGTCCAACAGCAGCTTTAAATTCAATGCAACCGAAAATACATGGAAAATTCCGAGCGATGTAGTCGTGAAGCAAGTCATATTCAAAGATTTCAATGCAAACTACAACAGTGGCCGTCTCGTATCTCTTGTTTCAGAAGGAGCTACCGTAACCATTCCCACCAAGCACTCGTATGACGAGCCCGACGAAACAAAGTATGATCTTGTCATCAACCTCGACGGACATAAAGCCGGTACGCCGTTCACATTCACATTGGAAGGCGGCGGCCAACCGGTAGCTTGGTTCCAACTGGTCATAGAAAAAGTATCTATCGTATCGTCTCCCGTATTGGAAAATCAAAGCGTAACCTCTACCGAGCATAAGAATCACTGCGTTGTCGCTCTGACTTACGACCGGGAAATGACAACGACCACCGCCACTATCGGAGATCGTACCGTTACGGCCGAAGGCGGTTCTGCTACTCTTTACTTCCCTGTTTGGGACTTGGAATACAACAAAGATTATACCCTAACCATTGCCGCCAGATTATACACTAACCATTGCCGCCGGTGCTGCCCAAGACACTTATGGCAACAGCAATGCCGAGGCTATAAATATACCTATAAAAGTAGGTAGTAAAGCAGTGGTCGAAAAAGCGGTTTACGACTATGTTGTCTCCGATGTCGAAGAGTTCAAGGCGGCCTTTGCTGCCGTGAACAACAGCAATACATCTGCCGATGCAGCACGCAAGACGATTTTCATTAAGAATGGCGATT
>HF999676.1:300-1987 GCA_000434215.1 Bacteroides sp. CAG:144 | reverse complement strand
ATTCCTCACACTCGACCATAGGTCTCGGTTAACCTTGTTTTCCTCCTTCGCGCCTCGGCTGTGCCCGAACAAGCGTGTTCTGCACAGCACTCGGCTTGGCGTCGGTTCGGAATGACATAGGGCAGTTGTCCTCGGAAACGTTGTCATTCTGAACGTAGCGCAAGCGAAGTGAAGAATCTCAAACAAATAATACGAGATTCCTCATATTCGAATGACAACCGTTCCGTTCGGCAGGGAATAATCTTCAAAACGCTTTTCCGCAGCCGAAATGCGATGAAGAGGAACGGCGATAAAAAAGAAATAAAAAGTACAACACGATATGACAAGGCTTTTGAAAAAAATATGTGCGATACTGTTTCCGGTGGCGATGCTCGTCCCGACCGGTTGCAGCAAAGAGGAGGTGATAGACATCTCCCGCGACCTCGCTGTCGTTGTACGTGTCCCGGCCGATGTCGACCTCGGGCAGCGCACCCCCGGCGATCCCGGCTCGGCCTCTTCCCAGCAGATACCCCGTTATCTCTATTTTTTCACGGCATATACCCCTACCGAGCCGTCGTCAGCCCAGTCCCGTCGCGTATCGGCTTTCTCATTGAGTAACCTTTCGTCCGATTCATGGACGCCCGTCGAGAATGCGACCGGGACAGTCGTCAACTATCTGCGCACGGTAATCTTGCCCATGCCCGCGACCGACGAGGTCATGCTCTATGTCATCGCTTCGCACGACCCCATTCCCGACTTGCAGGCCGAGGTGGAGAGCGTGCAGGGCGGCGCAGTCATCGATGAGGCCTACATCGGGAATCTCATGCTCTCGGCCCGGCAATCTGGGGGCGGCACAGTAAGCATCGCCGATGTGTATGCCGGGAAAGGCACGTTGCTTACCGACAAGGACAAGATCGATACGAACGCGACGATCGTCTGTTACCACGTCGCCGCCAAGTTTGATGTCATGTACAATCTCTCTGACGATTTCAGGAAAGGCGGCGTGTATGAAAATTGGCGCGTCGCCTCTTTCACCTTGAAAAACCTCTTGACGGGCGGGTATTACTTCAAGCCGGCAGAGAATGTGCCCGGCGACGGTGAAGCGACGACATATACATTCGAGGCCAACGAGGGAAACAATTTTTACGGACGTTTCGATACCTATATTTTCCAGCCGGCACCTACCGGTGGGAATGCGCTCTCTTTTACATGGGAGATCGTTCTCACCGATGACGAAGGCAAAACGACGCAGAAACTCGAAAATACCTCTGTCGTCGAGAATTTCGAGACCGAGTATGCCACCTATTTCAGGTTGAATGTAACCGTAAACGGTATCGGACAATAAAAAGGAGAAAAGAAGAATGATTATAATGCGAAAGAGAGTACGTATTTCGAGTATCGTCGCGCTTCTGTTCTTATTGGCGGCGGCGGTTACGGCGCAGCAACGGGTCGATTATGAGTTGCGCCGCTATGTCGATGTGAAAAACGGCGCTTACGCCAATGACGGCCGCAGTTGGGACAAGGCCCGGAATAACTTGCAGGACGCTATCAACGAACTGGCCGAGTATATGGCGACCAACGGCATCACCGAAGGCGGCGAAATATTCGTTGCCGAGGGAACCTATTCGCCCACCGAGTCGACCGAGGGGGGCAGCACGCTCTTTTCTTCCTTCAAGATGTCGCCCGGTATCGCCCTCTACGGCGGTTT
>HF999676.1:0-279 GCA_000434215.1 Bacteroides sp. CAG:144 | reverse complement strand
TTCCCGGCCGGCGGAAAAGAAGCCGGCGGCGAGTATATCGAAGATCCTGCGCACCGTCCCATGCGCGAAGGCTACCGTTACGGCTGGCAGTTCAAGTACGAGACTATCTTGTCGGGCGACCTGCTCGGCAGCAATCCCGCCACGTTCGAGTGGAGCGATGAGAACCAGAGTTATACGACCACCTTTCCCTCCAATGTGTACCATGTCGTGTGGTTTGCCGTAAAAGGGTTCAACAGTGATGGCGCACCCGTTGCGCTCGACCATGAAGCAGTGCTCGAC
>HF999675.1:9774-42780 GCA_000434215.1 Bacteroides sp. CAG:144 | reverse complement strand
AGCCGCACCTTCATTACCGAGGGGCGGTGGAACGTCGTATGCGATTCGTTGCGGAAAGGCGATTATGTCATTATACAATTCGGCCATAACGACGGGGGAGAACTCTTTGCCGGAAATCGTCCCCGGGCCTCGCTAAAAGGATTTGACGACAGGGATACGACCGGTGTTGTGGAGATGACCGGTCGGGAAGAGACCGTCTTGACTTATGGCGCCTATTTGCGTAAGTATATCGACGATGCCCGTGCGAAAGGCGCACAGCCTATACTTTGTACGCTGATACCTCGTAACCGTTGGAAAAACGGGAAGGTGATGCGCGACACGGCTCATGCCGTATGGGCTCGCCGGGTAGCCGAGGAGGAAGGTGTTCCCTGCATCGACCTGAATACGTTGATTGCCGATATATACGACGAGATGGGGCAGGAGGCTGTGAAGGCTTGCTTTACCGATGCCGACTGGACGCATACCTCGGAGAAAGGTGCGCGTATCAACGCCGAGGTCGTTGCCGGACAGATCGCGCAACTGAAAGGTTGTAAATTGAAAAAATTGCTCGAATAACCTCTTTCCTGCGGGCTTTTTTCGGGAATGACTCCCATCAAGATATTCGGGATTTGTTGTTTCGGATATCTTGTTTTTATGTGGAAGGGATAGCGCTTTTGAAAGAAAAAACGTATCTTTGGCTGATTCTCTTTTTCCGAGAGATCTCCCGAACGAAGATTATAGAATATTTAGTTATGAAAAATAGATTGTTCATCACGCTTTTAGCTGCGTTCTGTGCCGGCCTTTTTCTTTCTGCCCGAGCGCAGGAAACCCGTAAAATATATCTGTCGGGTACAGGATTCGGAAATACGGTGAAGTGGAATTTTTATTGCACCGAAGGCCGCAACAGCGGCAAATGGAAAAAAATCGAAGTCCCTTCGCAATGGGAGTTGCAGGGATTCGGTGAATATACTTACGGAAGATGGTATAAGGATAAGGACCGGAATTCGGGTATGGTACGGAGGTTGAAAAATCCGAGTATGGAGCAGGGCATTTACCGCCATACTTTTTCTGTTCCCGCAGCCTATCAGGGCCAGCAGATCTCTTTGGTATTCGACGGTGTGATGACCGATACCGAGGTCTCGGTCAATGGTCAGGTGGTAGGCACGAAACATCAAGGAGGTTTTTATCGCTTCTCTTATGACATAACCGATTTCATATCTTTCGGCAAGAAAAATATACTCGAAGTTACCGTTTGGAAACATTCTTCCAATAAATCGGTCAATAATGCCGAACGAAAAGCCGACTGGTGGCTTTTCGGCGGTATTTACCGGCCTGTTTTTCTTGAAATAAAACCGGTGCGCCATATCGATCGCCTGGCGGTCGATGCCCGTGCCGACGGTTCTATCGACGCTCAGGTCTTCTTGTCGGGAATCGATAAGGCATATACGGTCGATGCCACACTCTCGTCATTGGCCTCCGGAGAGGTGCTCTACGGGAAACTGCAAGCGCAGGCAGCGGCCGGCGACAGTGTCGTTACGTTGTCGGGACGTTGGAACGGCGTGCGTGCATGGAATCCCGAAGATCCCAATCTTTATGTGCTTTCGGTAAGTCTGCGCGGGAATGATGGTACGGTATTGCACCGTTATGACCAGCGTGTCGGATTCCGTACCGTGGATTTCCGTCCGAAAGACGGCCTTTATGTCAATGGCGTGAAAGTTATTCTCAAAGGAATCAACCGTCATTCTTTCTGGCCCGACGGAGGTCGTACGACCAACAAGCAGATAAGCATCGATGATGTGAAACTCATCAAGGAGATGAACATGAACGCCATACGCTGTCATTATCCGCCCGATGACCATTTTCTCGATGTGTGCGATTCTTTGGGTGTATTCTTTATAGATGAGTTGGCCGGTTGGCAGAATTCCTACGATACTCAGGTCGGGTCGCGTCTGTTGGCCGAAATGCTGACAAGGGACGTCAATCACCCTTCCATCATCATTTGGAGCAACGGAAACGAAGGTGGGTGGAATAAGAAACTCGATCCTCTTTTCGACCTTTACGATCCGCAGAGACGCCATGTGATTCATCCGTGGGCCGACTTCGGCGAACTCGATACGCATCATTATCCCGCTTATCTTACCGGTGTGGCACGTTTTACTTACGGGTATAAGCTCTTTATGCCCACCGAGTTTATGCACGGACAGTATGATCAGGGACATGGCGCCGGACTCGAAGATTTCTGGAACAACTATACCTCTCACCCTCTTTTTGTAGGCGGATTCATGTGGGATTTTTGCGATAATGCCGTGAGACGTTCCGACCGGAACGGGGAGCTCGACTCCGACGGTTTCAATGCTCCCGATGGTATTCTTGGTCCTTATCGTGAAAAAGAGGGCAGTTATTATACCGTGCGCGATATATGGGCGCCTATTCAGGTCGAGAAGTTTTTTGTTACCCCCTCCTTTAATGGACGCTTTAAAGTCTCGAACGACTATCTTTATACCTCACTCGATAAGTGTCGTATGACTTATAAACTCTACAAGGTCGAATCTCCGCTTGCGGACGAGAAAGGCGTGCAGAAGGAAATCGGTGAGGGCACCGTGCTGTTGCCTGCTCTCGCGCCCGGTGAGCAGGGGTATGCTTCTATGGAACTTCCTTCGAATTTCTTCGATGCCGATGTATTGGAAATGACGGCTTATAATCCCGATGGCTCAGAGATGTGTACGCGTACGTGGAGTGTCGGTTATGCACGGGATTATTGGAAGCGTCATGGAGAGGCATCTTCTGTTTCGTCTCCGGCTGTTTGTCGGGAACAAGGAAATAGTGTAACCCTTTCTGCCGGCGGTGTCGAGGTTACGTTCGATAAAACGACGGGGTATATTACTCGTGTTCTCAGCGGGAAACAGTCTGTCTCGTTTTCCAACGGTCCTGTTCCGGTAGGCATGGTGGCTTCCGTGAAAAGTTCACAGACCCGTATGGACGGTGATACAGCGGTGTTTGCCGTGAAGTACAACGGTAATATCGATTCGATTGTTTGGCGCATGTCTCCCGAAGGTTTGCTCGATATGAACTTGCTTATGCTCAATCGCTCCCGATTGGGCGGCGGACTCGACGATGCGGCCTCCTACGATAATATTACCAATTTGGGAATTACGTTCAGTTATCCCGAAAGCTGTGTAACCGGTATGCGTTGGTTGGGCGGCGGTCCTTATCGCGTATGGAAAAACCGTTTGAGGGGAGCCAATATGGGAGTATGGGAAAAGGCATATAACAATACGATTACGGGTGAGAGTTTTGAAAATCTCATTTATCCCGAGTTTAAAGGTTATCACTCCAATCTATACTGGGCTACGATACAGAATAAGGAGCAGGATTTTACGGTATATTCGATGAGCGATGGCGTTTATTTGCGTATGCTTACGCCCGAAGAGCCGAAAAATCGGCAAGGTTCAACTCTTACAATGCCAGCCTTTCCTGCGGGCGATATATCTTTCCTGCTGGAAATACCGGCGATACGAAGTTTTAAACCGATTTCCCAACACGGCCCGAAAAGTCAGCCCGGGACGATTCGTATCAAGTCGGGAGATGAAGGAATACATCTCGACCTCGGTTTCGATTTCAGAAAAAAACAATAAAAGAACATTTCAATGAAAACCATGTATACAATCAGACAGAATATTTCCCGTATGATTTGCAGCGGGTTGTTCGTGGGGCTCTCGGCTGTGGTGGCGGCTCAGGCACCGGCGTGGCCCGAGGTAAAGACCGAGGCAAAACCCGGAGCTCGTTGGTGGTGGCTGGGCAGTGCGGTAGACTCGGCCAGCCTTACGGCCAATATGACCGATTATGCCCGTACCGGATTGGGAACGCTCGAAATAACACCTATTTACGGTGTAAAAAATAATGAACTCAATGACATAGAGTATTTATCGCCTCGGTGGATGCAGATGTATTCGTTTGTTTGCGAGGAAGGCAAACGCTTGGGGTTGGATATCGATATGAATAACGGTACCGGCTGGCCGTTCGGTGGTCCGGAGGTTTCGCTCGAAGATGCCGCCAGCAAAGTGATTTTTTTGAAATATACGCTCGATGGGGGCACTCGGCTCTCCGAACCGGTCGTTGTAACCGATAAAAAACAGAAACCTGTTGCTAAACTATTGCGTTTGATGGCATATTCTCCCGACGGGAGAGTTTTGAATCTTACTTCCCGGGTCAATAAGGAAACCGGAGAGTTGAACTGGACGGCACCCGAAGGTAAAGAGTGGAAACTTGTTGCGGCATTTTTGGGAAAAACGTTTCAAAAGGTAAAACGGGCGGCTCCCGGGGGAGAAGGATATGTAATGAACCATTTCTCCAAGAAGGCGGTGGCAAATTATTTTTCCCGTTTCGATCGGGCCTTTGCTTCTTCCGGAGCACCTGCACCCGAGACTTTTTTCAATGATTCGTATGAAGTGTACGGAGCCGATTGGACTCCCGATTTTTTCGAACAATTTGCTCGTCGTCGGGGATATAAGCTCGAAAATCATTTGCTTGAACTGACAGGCGAAAAAAGCGATATACGGGCTCGCCTTATTACCGATTATCGGGAAACTATTGCCGAACTGTTGAAAGAAAATTTTACGCAACAATGGAAAGATTGGGCGCATAAGCACAAGAGCTTAATACGAAATCAGGCGCATGGTTCGCCCGGAAATCTCATCGATCTTTATGCAATGGTAGATATTCCCGAGTGTGAAGGTTTCGGTATTACCGATTTCGGCATTAAAGGTTTGCGCCGCGATTCGGTAAAGAAAGACAACGATTCCGATTTTTCCATGCTTAAATATGCCTCTTCCGGAGCGCATATATCGGGAAAAACTTATGTCTCTTCCGAGACATTTACATGGCTTACCGAGCATTTCCGTACGTCGTTGTCGCAGTGTAAGCCCGATCTCGATCTCATGTTCTCGGCCGGAGTCAACCACATGTTTTTTCATGGAACACCCTATTCGCCTCGTGGTGCCGAGTGGCCGGGCTGGCTCTTTTATGCGACGATAAATATGTCGCCGACCAATACGATATGGCGCGATGCCTCTGGATTGTTCTCGTATATCACCCGTTGCCAGTCGTTCTTGCAGATGGGAAAACCCGACAATGACTTTCTCGTTTACCTGCCTTTGTACGATATTTGGTACGAGCAGCAAGGATCGCTCGGACTTGCGTTCGATATACATAAAATGGCGAAGCGGGCGCCTCATTTCATCGATGTGATTGCGCAAATTACCGATTCGGGGTATGATGTCGATTATATTTCCGATGATTTTTTACGTAAAACAAAATATCGCGACGGACAGTTGGTAACGACGGGAGGTACTTGTTATAAGGCTATTATATTACCGGCCGTCAAGATGATGCCCGATGATGTACTCAAACACCTCCTTGCATTGGCTCGACAAGGGGCTACATTGGTATTTGTGGATAATTATCCCCAAGATGTTCCCGGTTTTGCTGCTGTCGAGAAACGCCGGAAAGCATTTAAGACACAGCTTTCGACTCTGCCCGATGCAGGCGGTTTTACGGCCGAGCAGGTACTGGAATATGGTAAGGGGCGCATTATTACCGGTAGCGATTATGCGAAGGTATTGGAAATGACAGGTGTAGAACCCGAAGATGTGAAGACCCGTTACGGAGCTCATTATATACGGCGTGAAAATGATAAGGGGCATCACTATTTCATCGCTTCGTTGCAGAGTAAGGGTGTCGAGGGGTGGATAACTCCGGCAGTTGCAGGAAAATCCGTTGCTATTTACGATCCGGTTTCGGGTCGTTCGGGAATGGCCCGTACGCGTATTCACGATGGCAAGTTGCAGTATTATTTGCAGTTGCGTTCGGGAGAGTCGGCCATCGTTTGTGTGTACAATGAAGATGTGCCCGGAGATGCTTGGCCTTACTATACGAAACAGCCCGTAAGCCTGTCTCTCGATAACGGTTGGTCATTGGTTTTTACCGAAAGTGAACCGGCCATACCGGGTACATTTACGATCGATACGCTCGGTTCTTGGACATCTCTTCCGGTACCCGAAGCTTCGATCAATCGAGGTTCGGCAACCTATACCATCACGTTTGATTTGCCCGATATACCGTGCGATGAGTGGATTCTCGATCTCGGTGATGTGAGGGAGAGTGCCCGTGTTACGGTGAATGGTACGGCGGTAGATACCCTTTGGTCGGTGCCTTTCTATACGATGGTGAAGCGTTATCTTCGTCCCGGTACGAACCGGATCGATATAGAAGTAACCAATCTTCCGGCCAATAGTATTGCCGAGTACGATCGTCGAGGTATCGAGTGGAGACGTTTTAAAGATGCCAATATCAATAATCTGGGCTATAAGAAAGGCAAATATGGTCATTGGGAAGTTATTCCCAGCGGTCTTTTGGGTCCCGTGCATCTCGTGCCGGTAAATTTGAAAAATCAATTTTGATAATATCCGCCTTTATCAATATGTAAAATAATGACCGTATTATACGGTCATTATTTTTTTAGTTCCATGATTTTATTATCTTTGTCAATCGGAATAGTTTTTCTGTCAAAATATCTACCTGTGGCAAGGAACGAAAGACTTATTTTTGTATCGGCTAAAAAACCGATGTATCGGATTTGATAGATATATTGAAAATAAATAGAGCAAAATATACATGAAAACACGCCACTTTTTTGCTGTGGATTTAGGGGCTACCAGCGGCCGTACGATTTTGGGTACTCTTTCCGACGGAAAGATGGATATGAAAGAAGTAACCCGTTTTGCAAATCCTATTATAGAAACCGGAGGACATTGTTATTGGGATATTTACGCCCTTTATCTTGAAATCATCAAAGGCTTGAAAAAAATCGCCCAAGAAGGTATCGCCATCGAGTCGATCGGTATCGATACATGGGGGGTCGATTTTGTGATGGAAGGGAAAGATGGTGCGTTTTTGCGTAATCCCTATTGTTATCGCGACCCGCATACGGTCGGTGCTCCCGAAGAATATTTCACGCACATTCCTCGGGAACGGGTATATGAGTTGACGGGAATTCAGGTGATGAATTTCAATTCCTTGTTCCAGTTGTCCACGTTGCATCGCAATCATTGTTCGGCACTTGAAGCAGCCGATAAAATACTCTTCATTCCCGACGCACTCAGTTATATGCTCACGGGTAAAATGGTAACCGAATATACGATTGCCTCGACGTCGCAAATTCTCAATCCCCGTACCAAAGAGTTGGAGCAAGAATTGCTTGATGTCGTAGGCGTGAAAAAAGAGCAATTTGCCAAGTTTGTCTATCCCGGGGAAGTGGTAGGTACATTGACCCCTGAGGTACAGAAACTGACAGGCTTGGGTGTCGTCCCTGTTATAGCGGTTGCTGGTCATGATACGGCCTCGGCCGTTGCTGCGGTTCCTGCTCGAAACGAGCGTTTTGCTTACCTTAGCTCGGGAACATGGTCGTTGATGGGTATCGAAGTAAAAGATGCTATTATCAATAAAGACAGTTTTGAAAAGAATTTTACCAACGAAGGAGGGGTCGAAGGAACGACTCGTTTCTTGAAGAATATTTGCGGTATGTGGTTGCTCGAACAATGTCGTCGCGAGTGGTCGGCTGCGGGGAACGACTATTCCTATCCCGAGTTGATTGCCGCCGCCGAAGCTGCACCGGCATTCCGTAGTATTATCAATCCAGATTCTCTCAGTTTCGCCAATCCTCCTTCGATGATCGATGCCATACGTCGTTATTGTCGTACGACCGGGCAGGTAGAACCCCAGACGCATGGCGAACTGACCCGTTGTATCTTCGAGAGTCTGCCATTGCGTTACCGTCAGGTTTTCGGCTATTTGCAGGAGATGGCACCGTTTACCATCGAACGTCTGCACGTCATAGGCGGTGGTTCGCGGAACAATCTTCTCAACCAAAATACTTGCAATGCCGTAGGCGTACCGGTTTCTGCCGGGCCTTCCGAGGGTACGGCTATCGGTAATATCATGTTACAGGCCAAAGCTGCCGGTGATGTAAACGATATTGCGGCTATGCGTGCCATTATCGCCGATTCGATAGAACTTGCCGAGTTTATGCCTCGGGACAAAGAGGTATGGGACGAGGCTTATCGTCGTTATCTTTCGGTGTATCGTGAAGATATTTAAATAAGGAAATTAACCATAAATATAAAGTCATGAAAGAAAATCTTGTTCTTAAAGCGTATGAAATAGCCAAAGAGCGTTATGCCGCTATCGGTGTAAATACCGATGAAGTATTGGATAAACTTCAAAAAGTTCAAATATCGTTGCACTGCTGGCAAACCGACGATGTCGTGGGATTCGAGTCGGGCAGTGCCTTGTCCGGTGGTATTCAGACGACCGGTAACTATCCCGGTAAGGCTCGTAATATCGATGAAGTACGTGCCGACCTTGTTGAGGCTATGTCATTGATCCCTTCTAAACATCGTGTCAATCTGCATGAGATTTATGGCGATTTCGGTGGTAAATTCGTCGATCGTGATCAATGCGAACCTGCACATTTTGAAAGTTGGATGCAATGGGCTGCCGATCTCGGTATCAAACTCGACTTCAACTCATCTTCTTTTTCACACCCGAAATCGGGCAATCTTTCTCTCTCGAATCCCGACAAAGGAATCCGTGATTTTTGGATTGAGCATACCAAACGTTGTCGTGCTATTGCCGAAGAGATGGGTAAACGCCAGGGAGATCCCTGTATCATGAACTTGTGGGTACACGACGGTAGCAAAGATATTACCGTAAATCGTATGTATTACCGTAGTTTGTTCGAGCAGAGTCTGGACGAAATCTTCTCGGTGAAATACGATCACATGAAGACCGGTTTGGAATCGAAAGTATTCGGTATCGGTTTGGAATATTATACCGTCGGTTCCAATGAATTCTGTGTGGGATATGCTACCAAGAATCAAACCTTGCTGACCATCGATACCGGACACTATCACCCGACCGAAGTGGCTGCCGACAAGGTGTCGTCGATGTTGTTGTTCGTACCCGAATTGATTCTCCATGTAAGCCGTCCTATCCGCTGGGATTCCGACCACGTAACTATCATGGACGATTCTACGGTCGAACTCTTCCAGGAACTTGTACGTTGTGATGCGATGGATCGCGTACATATCGCGTTGGACTATTTCGATGCTTCGATCAATCGTATCGGTGCTTATGTAATCGGTACGCGTGCGGCACAGAAATCTATCCTCCGTGCTTTGCTGGAACCTCTGGCTACTTTGCGCAAATACGAAGCCGAAGACAAAGGTTTCCAACGTCTTGCTCTGCTCGAAGAAGCAAAGGCTATGCCGTGGAATGCCGTTTGGGATATGTTCTGTCTCAAAAATAACGTGCCCGTCGGGGAGGAATTTATTCCCGAAGTGGAAAAATACGAGAGAGAAGTTACCTCTAAAAGATAAAAAGTACTTACTGTAATAAAAAGGTTTATGGCGGAGATTGGTTTCGTCACAAACCTTTTTAGTCATATAAGAACGATATGGAAATCTTAATAGGATTATTGATCATAGCCGTTGGCGCCTTTTGCCAATCGAGTTGTTATGTCCCCATCAATCGTATCAAAGATTGGAGTTGGGAGTCGTATTGGATCGTGCAAGGCGTATTCGCTTGGTTGATTTTTCCCTTTTTGGGAGCGCTCTTGGCTGTACCCGAAGGACACTCGTTGTCCGATCTTTTCACGACCGAAAACTCTTTCGATATAATCATGACCATCATCTTTGGTGCTCTTTGGGGAGTCGGCGGTCTTACATTCGGTCTCTCGATGCGCTATTTGGGCGTGGCATTGGGACAATCGATTGCCTTAGGAACATGTGCCGGATTGGGAACGATTATGGGTCCTGTCTTGCTGAACCTGTTTTTCCCTGAAATGAATGCTTTGCAATCGCTTACTTTTGCTGTCATCTTGGGTGTGGTCGTAACGCTGGTGGGTATCGCTATCATTGGTGTTGCCGGTGGTATGAAATCGGCCTCTCTCTCTGATGAAGAAAAGAAAGCTGCTGTAAAAGATTTTAATTTTCCCAAAGGTCTTTCCATTGCATTGCTTGCCGGTTTTATGAGCGGCTGTTTCAATGTAGGTTTGGAATTTGGAAAAGAGATCAACTTTGGTTCACTTACGTCCGATATGTACAGAACGCTGCCGGCTACCTTGTTGGTTACATTGGGTGGATTTGTAACCAATGCGGTTTATTGTTTTTACCAAAATCAAAAAAACAAGACTTGGGGCGATTATAAGAAGTCGGCCGTTTGGGGCAATAACCTGTTGTTCTGTGCTTTGGCTGGAGTTTTGTGGTATAGCCAATTCTTCGGTCTCTCTTTGGGTAAAGGATTTCTGACGGAATCACCTACGCTTACCACGCTTGCTTTCTGTATACTTATGGCGCTCAATGTCGTGTTTTCCAATGTATGGGGTATCATACTGAAAGAGTGGAAAGGCTGTTCGCGACAGACTATTGCCGTTCTGATGTTGGGTATTGTCGTGCTTATCGTCTCGACGTTTATACCCGAATTGCTTAAATAATTCAGTATACCAAAAATTAAAAAACAGAATACAATGAAATCAATATTAGAAGGACGCCCCGCATTGGCTCGCGAGGTGGAAAAAGTAGCCGAAGTAGCCGGATATTTGTGGCAAAAAGGCTGGGCCGAACGTAATGGCGGTAACATAACCATCAACATTACCGAGCTGGTCGATGACGAAATTCGTAAAATGCCTGCTATCGGGCCTGTAACTTCCATAGGGACGACGTTACCCAATATCAAAGGGTGCTATTTTTTCTGTAAAGGAACCAACAAACGTATGCGCGACCTCGCCCGTTGGCCGATGGAGAACGGTTCGGTAATACGTATTCTCGACGATTGTGCCAGTTATGAAATCATTGCCGATAATCTTGTGAAACCAACCTCGGAACTGCCGGCTCACTTGTCGATGCATAACCTGCTTATAGGGCGCGGCTCTACTTACAAAGCCTCATTGCATACTCACCCGATCGAATTGGTAGCTATGAGCCATGCTCCGAAATTCCTTGAAAAAGACGTGCTTACCAATCTTTTGTGGAGTATGATTCCCGAGACCAAAGCATTCTGCCCGAGAGGTTTGGGTATTATTCCTTATAAAATGCCCAGTTCGGTGGAGTTGGCCGAAGCTACGATCAAAGAGCTTGACGATTATGATGTGGTGCTGTGGGAAAAACACGGTGTATGTGCCGTCGGTGAAGACATTATGGACGCTTTCGATCAAGTCGATGTGTTGAGCAAATCGGCTCAAATCTATATCGATGCCAAATCTATGGGTTTTGAACCCGATGGTATGAGTGCCGAGCAGATGAAAGAATTGAGTGTAACCTTCAATCTCCCCAAATAATTAAATATTATAGAAGTACTGTTTTTATGAGAAAAATGACCTTATTGGCTTTCGCCCTCTTTGTGGGTGTGTTCGCTTCGGCCGCTCCGGCCAAGAAACGCACTGCCAAAGATGCCGCCCTTGCCATGGCCGACCGTATAGTGGCAAGTACCACATATCAGTTTAAAAATACGGAGACAGGTGAAACTTATCCGACAGTAAAGAAGCTTAAATATACCGAGCCTATCAAAGTAGGTTGTAAGTATAACGATTGGCATTATACCAATGGAGTTTTGCATATTGCCATGCTCGAACTTGCCGATAAGCTCGGCGACAAGAAGTATGAAGAGTATGTACGCAAGAACATGAATTTTGTGTTCAATGAAGGAAATCTCGAATTTTTTAAAAAGAAATTCGATAAAGCCCTTAAAGAAAGCGGTTGGATGGCCGTCCGTAAAATAAGTTGGCATATGATTTTCCGGGGTAAGAGACTCGACGATAACGGGCCTATGGGCGCCTCGTTGATCGATTTGCAAATGCATTTGCCGGCTCCCGACAAAGCTTTTCAGGCTTATATCGATGAAACGGCCGATCACCTCAATTATGCCGAGCCTCGTCTTATCGACGGCACGATAGCACGCATTTGGCCGCATGAGAATACCGTTTGGGCCGATGACTTGTTCATGGCGGTTTCGTTCCTTTGCCGTATGGGCGAAATGACGGGCGATATGAAATATTTCGACGATGCGGCCAATCAGGTGTTGCAATACAATAAGTATCTGTGGTGTCCCGAGAAGCAAATCTATTATCATTGCTATCATACCGATACCGATGAACATGGCGTAGCCCATTGGTCGCGTGCCAACGGATGGGTGTTGATGGCTCAGGCCGATTTGCTTTCCCGCTTGCCCGAAGACTATCCCCAGCGTGAAGCTCTTTTGGAGAATTTCCGTCAGCAGGTAAGCGGCGTTTGCCGTTATCAGGGCGAAAACGGTTTGTGGCATCAGTTGCTCGATAAGACCGATTCATACGATGAGGTTACCGGTACGGCCATGTTTACTTTCGCCATTGCTCGAGGTGTAAAAGAAGGCTGGATACATAAAGATTTCATCTATGTGGCCGAGCAGGGTCTCAAAGGTATTCTCAGTAAAATTTCGGAGAAAGGCGATCTCGAAGCTATCTGTGCCGGAACGGGTATCATGCCTTCTCTTACCTATTATTACAATCGTCCCCAGTTGAAGAACGATCCGATGGGTGAGGGTCCGGTATTGCGTGCATTAGTAGAGATGATGGACGCTCCTAAATATACCGAAATAAAAGCCGAACGACAATACGACCGTATTGTCGTAAACAAAAATTAAAAACAGAATCCGTTTGTTCCTCCTCTTGGGATGGAATAGGCGAATTCGATATTTTAAAAATCCAATAAATTTATGCGTATGAAAAAAAACTTGTTCCTTCTGTGCGCTTTCTTGGTTCCGGCCTTGATTTCGGCGCAGATTTCTTCTAAGGATGCATGGAAACAGGCTTCTAAACTTGAAAAGTCGATTGAAAAAACTTCTTTCCCGAAAAGAACGTACAACATTACCGATTTCGGTGCGAAACCCGATATGCCGGAGGCTCCTTGCCATGATGCCATCAATCTGGCTATCGTTACATGTAATCAGGCCGGTGGGGGTACGGTCATTGTGCCCAAAGGAACTTTCTATACCGGTCCCATCACGTTGAAAAGCAATGTCAATTTCCACCTCGAAGAAGGAGCCGTGTTGAAGTTCGATACCAATCCCGAACTGTATATGCCGGCTGTCCTTACCCGCTGGGAAGGAGTAGATTGCTATAATATGCGCCCTTTGATATATGCTTATGGTGAGACCAATTTGGCGATCACCGGTAAAGGTGTTATTGATGGACAAGGTTCTATGGAGACATGGTGGCCTATGTGTGGTGCGAAAAAGTACGGTTGGAAAGAAGGTATGATAGGACAAAACTGCGGTGGTCGTGCCAAGTTGTTGGCTTGGGGCGAATCCGGGGAGCCTATTTACAAACGTCTGATGACCGTGCAAGACGGTATGCGTCCTCAGCTCGTGAACCTGTATCGTTGCGATAGAGTGCTGGTAGAAGGGGTAACGATGCAGAATTCTCCTTTCTGGACACTCCACCCGCTTTTCTGTACAAATCTTATTGTGCGCGGTGTTCATTTTATCAATCGTGGTCCGAATGGAGACGGTTGTGATCCCGAATCGTGCGACGGCGTAATTATCGAAAATTGTGTTTTCGATACGGGCGACGACTGTATCGCCATCAAGAGCGGTCGTAATCGCGATGGCCGTACATGGGGTGTTCCCAGCCAAAATATCATTGTTCGCAATTGCAAAATGTATGATGGACACGGCGGTGTAGTTATCGGTAGTGAAATTTCCGGCGGATACAAAAATCTCTATGTGGAAAACTGTGAAATGGACAGCCCCAATCTCGATCGTGTAATTCGTATAAAGACCAGTAATTGCCGGGGCGGTGTTATAGAAAATGTGTTTGTACGCAACATAAAAGTGGGAGTATGTCGTGAAGCCGTTCTCCGTATCAATTTGCAATACGAAAACCGCGAAATATGCGACCGCAACTTCCCCCCGACGGTACGGAACGTCCTCTGCGAAAATATTACCTGCGAGGGTAGTAATCTTGGCGTTTATTATGTAGGTCTCGAAGGGTCTGATAATGTATATAACATTCAGGTCGACAACTGCGAGTTCAACAACGTGAAGAAGGGATCTACCAATCCCGAAGATGGAATCTTCATAAAAGGAGGAGTCAAAGATGTCCGTTTCAATAATTTGAAAATCAACGGTCAGATTGTGAAATCTCCTGCTCTCTGAACAGTTAATTCACTCGGTTAAAAAATCCACCTCGAATTATTTCGAGGTGGATTTTTTGTTTTTACTGTTTTTTATATGTAATATTATTCCTTCTTTGTTTCAAAGAGGTTTAGCCGAAAGTCGTAGAGAGTCGAATTTAACCGAAAAGTCCTCGCTACAACAAAGTAGATCTATGTTCTGCTGGCTAAGACCAATTTTTGTAGGAAAAAGGGCAAAATATAGAGCTTTGAAAACTCTTTTCACCTCTATTTTTGCCCCGTGAAAATTCTTATGTGCTGATTTATAATACTTAAAAGACAAAATAATGAGTAATAGGGTCATTTTACGCAGTATGCTCGCATGAAATAGGCTCTATCTTTGTAAAGATAAACAGATGTATACCATGAAAAGAATGCTATTTTTGTGCTTAGTTCTTTCTGTGTGCCTTTTTTTCTCCTCTTGTGAGAGCGGCAAAAACGAGCCGATCGACAGAGAACAGGTCGTACAGAGAAATCACCCGAAGAATACCGAATTCAATGAATTAGCCTCCCTTTCGGTAGGTAATGGCGAATTTGCTTACACCGTCGATGTAACCGGGTTACAGACTTATCCCGAATCATATAGTGCCGGCGTGCCTCTGGGAACGCAGTCCCAATGGGGGTGGCATTCGTTTGCCAATCCCGAAAATTATCGCTTTGAGGAGACCCTGAAATCGTATGATTTCGGTCGCGGACATGAAGAACTTTATGCCGTGCAGTTTAATGAAGCCGGTCGCCCCCGGGAAGCCGCCAACTGGTATCGGGTGAATCCGCATCGTCTTCATTTGGGCGCTGTCGGTTTGGAGTTGACGCATAAAAACGGATCTCCCGTAAAAATCGATGAGTTGTCGGGTATCGATCAGGAACTCGATTTGTGGGACGGCCAGATAGTCAGCCGTTTCGGTGTCGACGGCCAGCCGGTTTCCGTTGTTACTGCTTGCGATAGTCTCCATGATGAAATCGGTGCACAGGTTGTTTCTCCGTTGCTTGCGACGGGACAAGTTGGGATAAAATTGCGTTTCCCGTATCCTACTGGAAAACATGCCGACGATGCCTGCGACTGGACGAAGCCCGATAAACATAAAACGACCATCGTGGCCGAAGATGCACATTCGGCAACCTTTAAACGCCAGCTCGATGAGACGACCTATTACGTGCGTCTTTGCTGGGAAGGAGATGCCAAATTGACCGAAAAAGAAGCCCATTATTATGTGTTGACTCCGCAGTCGGGCGATACTTTGTCGTTTACATGTGCTTTCACCCCGGGAGAACCGGCTGGTGAAAATTCTTCGTTTGAGACTGTCCTTGCCAGTGCCACCCGTTATTGGAACAATTTCTGGTCGAGGGGTGGTGTTATCGATTTCTCGCATTGCAAAGATCCCCGTGCCAAAGAGTTGGAACGTCGTGTCGTTCTTTCGCAATATCTCATGGCTATACAATGTGCCGGGTCGGTTCCTCCTCAGGAATCGGGTCTTACCTATAATACATGGTTTGGTAAGTTCCATCTCGAAATGCATTGGTGGCATGCCGTACATTTTGCATTATGGGGACGTCCCGAACTGTTAGAAAAAAGTCTTGCATGGTATAAAGATTCGGCCTATGTGAAGGCTTGTGCCATTGCCGAGCGTCAAGGATTCAAAGGAGCTCGTTGGATGAAGATGACCGATCCTTCGGCAGTCGAAGCTCCCTCTAAGGTAGGTTCGTTCCTTATTTGGCAACAGCCCCATTTCATTTATATGGCCGAGTTGTTGTATCGGGCGAATCCCAGTCAGGAAGTTCTCGACAAATATAAAGACCTTGTCGCTGCTACGGCCGAATTTATGTATTCTTTTGCTACTTATGACGAACTCGAAGGTCGCTTTGTTCTCAAAGGCGCTATCCCTGCACAAGAGACATTGCGTGCTGCCGATACGGTAAATCCTCCTTTTGAGCTTTCTTATTGGCATTACGCCATCAGCGTAGCGCAGAAATGGCGCGAACGTCTGGGGTTGGAACGTAATCTTCAATGGGACGAGATGCTCGATAAGCTTTCTCCGTTGGCTTACCAAGACGGCCTCTATTTGGCAGCCGAGACAGCTACCGATACATATAAGGATATACGCTTTACCTCCGACCACATGGCGGTGCTCGGTGCTTACGGTATTTTACCCAAGTGCCCGTTGGTGCGTGAAGACATCATGCAGAATACGCTCGACTGGGTATGGGATAACTGGAACTGGGGAAAAACCTGGGGCTGGGATTTCGCTATGACGGCAATGGACGCTGCCCGTCTGGGAGACACCGAAAAAGCCGTAGGGGCCTTGCTTATGGATAAACGCACCAATACTTATTTGCCCAATGGACATAATTACCAAGATGCCCGGTTGCGCGTTTATCTGCCCGGAAACGGAGGCCTTCTTACTTCGGTCGCTATGATGTGTGCCGGTTGGGACGGTAGCGAAGGTGAGAACCCCGGATTCCCCAAAGACGGGAATTGGGATGTGCGTTGGGAAGGTTTGCAACCTATGCCCTAACATTTTTTCTTGATTTGAGAGATAATTAAACTACATACGGAAAAAACATGCGAAGTATTATGAAAAAATGGACTAGTCTTTTAGCCTCTGCCTTTCTGTTATTCTTCCTTTCCTGTAATGAAATGGACAAGTATTACGACAATGATCGTCATGCAACATCTGTTTCGGTGGGAAATGCGTGGGATTATTTGGAAAGTCGAGGCAATTTCACCAACTTCCTGGCTGCTGTTCAAAAAGTGGGTTATGAAGATTTGGTACGCGGGAAAGGTCTCGCAACGATTTTTGCTCCCGATGACGAAGCATTCCAAAAGTATTTTGCTCGTCATGGTTACAGCTCGGTCAATGACGTGCCTGACGCAGAGTTGAGCAATATGGTTACCTATCATTTGCTTTATTACAGTTTCAATGCCGATCGTTTCATGGAGTATCGTCCCGAAGGAACAACGGCCGATGACGATTATGTGGGACTTTATTTCAAGTATCGTACCCGTAGCCGTGATGCGAACGAGATGATCGAAGACCCGTCGAAAGGTAAAGAAGTAGAAGTGCTTCATCAAGAGAAGTACATACCCGTCTTTACTCCCAATCTTTACGGTTGGTACAACAATCACGGTTCGAGCGGATCTACCGGTGCGGTGAACTATAATTATTTCTATGATTCCTATGGTTCGGACTTGTGGCAAGGCGATAATTGGGTTGCAGGCAACGAACCTTATTTCAGAGTATCTAATGCAGGAGTAAAAGAGTACAGTATTATTACCGATAACGGTTATCTGTATGTTCTCGACGATGTTGTAGAGCCTCTCAAAACTATTTATCAGACCATTGCTGCCGACGACAACTTCTCGACTTTTGCACACGCGTATGACCGCTTCAAAGATCTTACTTATAATGAGTATTTGTCGTTGAATTATAACAATCGCGACTCGGCATTCCTCTATCAGTCGACCGGTCTTCCTTCCATCGCCTATGAAAGGACTTCTCTTACTATTAGTTCAGGAGAGTCGACTTCCGATATGGAAGCTACGCTTTTGGGCCCGTTATCTTCTAATACCCTTACTGTATTTGCTCCGAGCAATCAGGCAATGGAGTCTTTCTATACGACTTATTGGGAGCCTTATTACGGAGTGAATAATTGGGATTCGATCAAGTTTACCCCTCTGCTTGCTTTGATGGGCGAGCAAGTTGGCACGCACAGACTTTGGGCATCGGCAGGGCCGCTGCTTCCCAGTGAAATTTCCAAAGGAAATGCAGTAACGGCGGTAAGTTATACCCCTATAACCATTGATCCTGCATCTGATGTGGTTACGAAAGCGTTTTGTTCCAATGGTACTTTGTATGGTGTGAACAGTTTGATTTCAGTGCCTAAGTATTTTTCTTATGTTACGGCACCGGCGTTCATGAATCCCAAGTACAATATGTTCCTCTTGCTGATGGCGCGTTCGGGTGTTCTCGATCTTTACACGGCTGAGACGCAGACTTTCTACGCATTCTATCCTTCTGATGATATGCTGAAAAATACACAAGTGGGTGATGGTAATTCCGAAACATTGATTTATGAAAATGCTCAACCCAATAAGTACGGATATGAAGACATTACCTATTCCGACGGAGAAGCAACCGTGTCGCTCGGAATGGCAGCTTCTGCCCGTATTGTCCGCAGTCAGGTATGCGATAATATGATCGAAGTGGCCGGTAGCGATGAGAAAATTTATCGTACGACATACAGTACGTTCAACTATCTCTATCAAAAAGGCGACAGCATTTTCTCTACGGCGAAATATAATTCGCATTACGGTTTTCAAGGAGCCCAAGACAATAACGACATGATAACCATTACCGAGATGACCTCCGATTTGCCCGAGGTGCGCAACGGTCGTGTCTTCTCTCTTGACGGAGAAAAATCGGCAACGGCTCTTATGCCCGAAGAGAGATCTTTTGAAGAAATTTCTCCCAATCAGTCTCAAATTCCGTGGGAATTTTTGGAAACCACTGCCGGTACACGTAACTTTTACCAGACCGGTATTGCCGGCTCTCTCAACGATTCGACGGGTCGCCTTCAAGTATACGAAACGATAAAAGCCCATGACGGTGGCGGTACGACGGTACCTCGATATATCGTTTTTGCTCTTTCCAATCAGGCTGTTGTAGATGCTTGGGCCGACCGTATCATTACAAACGGACGTAATAACCTTTTCAGCCGTTATATGCCCAATCTTTTCGTTTCGGTAGAGCGCAGCCGTCTCATCGACTATCCTTTCCCCGGCGACGGTATGGGAACCCGTACGTTGTACACGTTCAAGACCAAAACCAATACCGAGGGAGAGTATACTTCGATACAGCTCGATGATATGGGTACGCACTTGCAACTTACCGATAGCAAAGGCCGGAAAGTGAAAGTCGTCAATTCTTTCCCCTATATCTATGCCGATTGCGCCGTATATATAATCGATAGTTATCTCGATTTCGGCGACGATAATACTTCTACTGTGCAATAAAATAATAAACAAGTAAATACACGCTATGAAAATAACACGGAAAATATACCTGTTGTTGGTCGCTTTTGTTGTCTCTCAGGCTATGGCGGCGCAAACGGTTTTGACCGGTAAGGTATTGGAGAAAGCCTCAGGCGAACCTCTTGCCGGAGCCAGCGTTTTTGTGCAGAACAAAGATGAACGTACTTTGGCCAGCGTGCTTGTCGATGCCAACGGCGAGTACCGTATCAAAATACCCGACGAGCAAAATCTCGTAATTAATTTCTCGTTTATCGGTATGCAGAGCTATACCGTAAAATATACCGGACAAAAGGTCTTGAATGCATCCCTTTCCGAAGATAGCCACGAACTCGACGAAGTCAGCGTTTCGGCTAAACGGGTGGAGAGAAACCAAATGGGTCTTACCCCCCGTGAAGAACTCGGTGCCGTGCAACGTATGAGCATGGAGGGTCTCGAAACCGCTCCTGTTACCTCGGTGGCCGAGGCCTTGCAAGGAGCCCTTTCCAATGTCGACATCGTTACCGGAGCCGACCCCGGTTCCAACAGTACCATTCGTATTCGTGGTACGCAGTCTCTCAACGGTAACGTCGATCCTTTGATCGTTGTCAATGGCGTTCCGTTCCCGGTAAGTATCGATGACGATTTCGATTTTGCTTCGGCTTCGACCGATGATTATTCCCAGTTGCTCGATATATCCCCGGCCGACATCGAGTCGATCGAGGTATTGAAAGATGCTCAGGCTACGGCCATGTGGGGTACCAAGGGTGCCAATGGTGTATTGGTCATCAATACCAAAAAAGGTGCTAAGGGTAAAATCTCTTTCACTTTCAATACCAGTGCCGAGGTGAAAAAAGAGGCGAATACCTACCCGCTCTTGAATGCGGCGCAATATGTCTCGTTGATGCAAGATGCCCTTTGGAACTCGATCAATGATTTAGGTTATTCGAGCAGTAATGCTCAAACATATTTGGATCTTTTGAATAGCGATGAGATCAACTTCAATCCCCAGTCGTTGCTCTTCAACGAATACAATGTCGATACCGACTGGCTCGATGAAGTATCGCGTATCGGTTACACGGTCGATAATTCGTTCTCTATGTCGGGTGGTGGCGACAAGGCTACCTATCGTCTCTCTTTGGGTTATCTGAAAGAAAACGGTACGACGATCGGTGCCGACGTGCAACGTTTCTCGACCCGTTTCAATATGAACTACCGTTTCTCCAAGAAATTGGATATCACTTCGGAGTTCTCGTTCACCTACAATATCCGTAATTCCAACTGGTCGGAAAAAGTTAACGGTAAAGAACCCTCCAATCCGCGTGGTATGGCCATCAATAAGATGCCTCAGGAAAGTCCTTACTTCATGACGGCCGACGGGTCGGCTCGTACCAATACCTATTTCTCTCCGTATGAAGATTTCGGTGAGACCTTTATCGATAATCGCAACTACAACCCGGTCGCTATGGTCAATGAAGCGGTAAACCGACTCGACTCGTATTCTACCCGTCTCAGTTTCCAGCTCCACTACCAGATATTGCCGGTGTTGAATTATTACGGTACGGTAGCTCTTACCGCCGACAGCAAACGTACGAAAAAGTATCTTCCTAATGAGGTAAGCGGTGTGCCCTGGATCAGCACGAGCGATCCCAATTTGGCCAATGACTGGTACAACCGCAGTTCCGATGCGTCGAACGAGCAGCTTTATCTCTATACCGAGAACCGCTTGGTGTATAACCAGACTTTCAATGATATACATAACATCGTGGCTTCGGGATTCTTGCAAATCGAGCAGACGACGGCGACCAACTACGGAGCGCAAACAGCCGGTAACGCATCTTATTACCTCTCCGATCCTTCGACGGGCGGTTATATCGTAGACCTTAGCAGCGGTGAGTCTACTACGCGCAGTATGTTCTCCAACTTCTCTGCCCAATATAACCTTTTCGACCGCTATATGTTCAATGCAACCTTCCAGGTCGAAGGTTCTTCGGCGCTTCCCAGTCATACCCGTTGGGGAATGTTCCCGACATTCGGTATCGGTTGGCAGCTCGGCGACGAACCTTTTATGATGAATCAGGAAGTTATCTCTCTGGCGAAACTGCGTGTGAGCTGGGGACAGACCGGTAACGCTCCTTCGGGCGTATCACCTTATGTGGGAACGTTCAGTGCCAACTCATCGGGTTATCTCGATATGCCGTCGATTTATCCTTCTTCCATTCAGTTGGACAACATCGATTGGGAGGTTGTCGACAAATGGAATGCCGGTATCGACCTCGGTATCCTCAATGACCGTATACTTTTCACCGTCGATCTTTATAAGAACGTAACCAATAATATGTTGCAGAAAAAAATGAAACTCCCGACTTCTACCGGTTTTAGCAATATCGCTTGGTTCAACTCCGGTAAAATGACCAACCGCGGTTGGGAGTTCCGTATCGACCTCAACGATATTGTAAAGACCAAAGATTGGCGTTTTACTTTCTCGTTCAACATTTCTCAGAATGAAAACAAGGTAAACGAATTCCCCTCGAACCTCGATATGGAAAACTACGAGTTCGACAATGGAAAGTACGCATACCTTATCATGTCGGGTAATCCGCTGGGATCTTTCTACGGTTATCGCTATAAAGGCGTGTATCAAAATACCGAAGATACCTATGCGCGCGATCTCAACGGTAACATAATCAACGACATCAACGGAAAACCTGTTGTCGTGCAGAATGGTACCGAAAAGGTTTACCCCGGTGATGCCAAGTATGAAGATATCAACGGCGACGGTGTGATCGATGCCAACGATATTGTGTATCTCGGTAATTACAGCCCGAAGATTATCGGTGGTTTCAACTTCCGTCTTTCTTATAAGAACTGGCAGCTTTCGGCCAACTTCCAGGGTCGTGTCGGCCAGAAAGTATTCAACCAGACTCGTCTCAACTCCGAGATGATGAGAGGAAAAAGCAATCAAAGTACCGCTACTTTGCGTCGTTGGAGAAACGAGGGTGATGTTACCGATATGCCGCGTGCTCTTTATGGCAGAGGTTATAACTCGTTGGGTTCCGACCGTTATATCGAAGATGCATCGTTCTTGCGTATGAAAACGATAACATTGAAATATTCGTTCCCGAAAAATCTTACGAAGAAAATGCACCTCACGGCATTCGACCTTTACTTGACGGCTTATGACTTGCTTACTTTCACCAAGTACTCAGGACAAGATCCCGAGGTCAGCGAAAAGAAGATGGACGATAGCGGAATCGTTCGTTTGGCTGTCGACGGCGCGTCTACGCCCAAGCCTATTCGTGTGAAATTTGGTATTAACCTTCGATTCTAATAATTTACCGATATGAAGAAGACATATATATATTTACTTGCATTCGTCCTTTCTTTCTCGGCCGTGTCGTGTGAAGACTGGATGAATATCGACCCGGCCGGTAAGCAGAATACCACCAATTACTGGCAAAATGCGGGCGAAGTAGAGGCCGTCTTGGGAACTGCATATCTGAATATGCGCAAAGCGATTACCAACAAGACGTTTGTCTATTGGGGAGAAATGCGGGGCAACGGGCTCGGCATCATTGAGGGTAGCGCATACGATATCCGTAACGGAAATATCCTACCCAGTAACTCGCTTTGCAAATGGGAAGACATGTACAATGTCATAGGTATGGCCAACTCGGTGATCAAGTATGCTCCTACCGTGGTAGAGAAAGACGCATCGTTCAATGACGGAGAAATGCGCTCTATATTGGCCGAAGCCTATTTCTTGCGCGCATTCTGTTATTTTACGCTTGTGCGTACTTTCCGCGATGTGCCTTACGTTACCGAACCGTATGTCAATGACGATGCCGATTTTTGGCTTCCCAAGACCGACGGAAATGAGATCCTCCGATCCGAAATAGCTGCCATTACTCCCTATATCGAGTATGCGAAGGAATTCTTCCCCGAAGAAGTCGATACCAAAGGACGGGCTACCCGTTGGGCGATCTACACGCTCTTGGCCGATATGAACCTGTGGCTGAGCGCTTCCGATGCAAGCAATGCGCAGACCTATTTGCAGAATTGCGTCAACGCTTGTGATGCGGTAATTAATAGTGGCCGTGTAGGTCTTATCGCCGGATCGGAATGGTTTACCAATTTCTATCCCGGAAACAGTAACGAAAGTATTTTCGAATTGCAATTCTCCAATGCTCTTTCACAGACGAACTCGTTTATGAACTGGTTCGGTGGTACACAAGACGTAATATCTACGGCAAACGGACGTTATTTCTATACCAGTGCTATCAGCTACATGAGACTTGCTTCGCTTGCTCCGACCGATGTACGAGGAGCCGGAGGTTCTTATCCCGCTACTACGACAACTTATAATTATACGACGGTGTGGAAATACTATGGTTCTGATATGCAGGGGACCGTCAGAAACGACTTGGAAAATGATCAGAACTGGATCATTTACCGGTTGGCCGAGGTCTATCTGATGAAAGCCGAAGCTCTTGCTTTGCAACAAGATTTCAGTGGGGCGATAGATATTCTCAATGATGTGCGTACCCGTGCCGGTAGCGATGAGTTGCAAGAAACACTGTACGGAAATGAATATGACGTGATAACGGCTATTTTGGATGAGCGTGCTGTCGAACTTTTCGCCGAAGGAAAAAATTGGTACGATTTGTTGCGTACCGGTCTTCGTTATGAGCATAATCCCAATTATCAGGATCTGTTGCTCGATGAGTGTACCAATGGCTTGACATCGATTTCGGCCGCTTTGGTACGTTCCAAGATGAAGAGAAATATCCCTTATTCGTGGTATTTGCCGATCAGCACCAGTGAATTGGAGGCCAACCCCAATTTGGTACAGAATCCGGCTTATGCAAACCTCGGAAATTAATTTAGTAAAGTAATATCCTATGAAACATAAAATTTTATATCTGTTCGTGGCTGTAGCTATGCTTTCGGCATGCAACGATAATCTTGAGGATTCGACTTTTACGATCTCCGAAGAGGTTCCGGCAGCTACATGGCTGAAAGAGAACGGCTATTCCCAGTGGGTGAGTCTTCTCGAATATACCAATCTGTACAGTACCATCAATCTCAATGCCGGAGATTACACCCTTTTCGTCCCCAATAACGAGGCGGTAAACGCTTATCTCTCGGAAAATAACTATCCTTCGGTTTCGTCGATCAACATGGATTATGCCAAATTGCTGGTAAAATACCATACCATTGCGGGTAACCAGTATTCGCAGGTCGATTTTACCAATGACGTGTTGCCCGATACGACAGCAACCGGCGACCGCCTTACGGTAACGTTCGATGATAATGGCGATTATTTTGTGAATACCGAAGCGAAAATTACGAATTTCGACATCGCGACGACCAATGCCACGCTCTTTATCATCGACAAGATGCTTTCTCCGGTAACGGAGTACATCTATGATCGGTTGGAAGACGATGCCGAATGGTCTCTTTTCAAGGAACTGCTCGAAGCTACGGCTCTTGATTCGCTCGTTAAGCAACCCGAGAGCGGTAAGGCATCGCAATATACGCTCTTCGTCGTTCCCAATTCGGTTTTTGGTGCAGCTAATATTTCCAATCTTAGTGCTTTGGCCGATACCCTCAATGCTGGGCAGGATCGCGAAGCATGGAAAGCAACCGATAATGCCATGTATCGTTATGCTGCTTACCATTTCCTCTCGGGGGCATATTCAACCAATGATTTTGTCAAAGTCGATACAACCTCTACATCTTCTCAAGTTCTTATTTTGGAGACGCTTTCGGAAGCCGATTTCCTCGAATTCCAGAGTATCGAATCGAATTTCTATATCAATTACGATACGGCTTCCATGTCGGGCGTACAATTCCTGGAAACGACCAACCTCCTTTGCAAGAACGGTATGATACATACGGTCGATGCCCCGATGTATATCAAGGCTCCGAGCACGATTCCTGCCACGACGTGGGAGTTGACCGACTATGATGTATTGGCTCGTGAAATACCCGAGTACCGTCTCTCGTCGCTTACGTCGGCATTGGACTATCCTCTCGGCGATCTTCTCGAGAAATACGGTGCGTCGTTCCCCTATCAGTGGCAGACAGTCGCTTCCCGCTTCTCTCCGGTTTCCTATTATGTGGGAACATCGACCGACTCGATCGGTAAATACTTTATGAACCACGATGCATTGAATATCGACCTCGGACAGTATGGTTATGTCGAAATGGAATCGCCTACGATTGTTGCCGACTCGACGACTTATTATGTAGGGTTGAGCTTCTACAATACGTTTGGTTCTGCTCCCGGTAACCGTATTACCATCTATCTCGATGACGAGCTGGTAGGTACGATGTATACCAGTGGCGGCAAAGCTCCTTCCCGATTCAAAAAAGATCCGAAACCCGAGGAATGGATTGCCATACCTAAGGTAGATCAGAAAAAACCCGAAAATAACGAATATATCGTAGGTGAAGTAACCTTTGAAACTACCGGTAAACACAAGTTGCGTATCGAGGATAATCAAGGTGGAGATATTTACCTCGACTATATTTTGTTCACTCCTAAAAAATAAAAGCGATGAGAAATATGAAAAAAACAGCATTCTTTCTTCTCCTTGCTGTCTGCGGTCTGTGGGCTTGCAATGACAATTGGAATGATTACTACGACGGATCGTCAGTGAGCGGGAGTGTCGATACGGCAACAACAGTATTGGATTGCTCTATCATAGAGTTTTTCCAAACCCATGCCGAGTATGCCGAGTTCTATAAACTCCTTCAAGACGTAGGTGCCATGTCTTCGCTCGAAGCCGATCAGGAACTTACGGTTTGGGCAGTTGGCAATTCCGGCGTAACGGCTGCTGCCGGCGAATATACCGAAGGGTCGCTTGCCACCGATACGACCCGTGTCAAATACCATGTCAATTATCTTTCCTTCAATCGGGATCAGCTCAAAAACGGAGCCCGTTTGAAAACGTTGAACGGTATTTATGTGCAGATTACCATCGACGAGGCCGGCGATATATATGCCAATGCCTCGAAAGTCCTCAAAACCTATCGCCTCAACAACGGTGTGATACATGTTATCGATGAAATGATGGCTGCCCGTATCAATCTTTACGAGTATATCAAGCAGTTGCCCGATGAATATTCGATATACCGTGATTCTATCATGGCATACAGTGTCGAATTGTTTGACGAGTCGAAATCCACACCTATCGGCGTGGACAAGACAGGTAACACCATTTACGACTCGGTATTTGTCGTGTACAATCCGTTGTTCGATACGGTCGAGATCAATTCGGAGTTCAAGCAGTTCACCTGCTTCATTCCCGACAATAACGTGATGAAAGACTGTTTCACAAAAATGAACTCCACGTATGAGGCTATCGGTCGTCCGCTTATCGACGAAAGTGCCGAATATCCCTATTTGGCGCAGAGCGATATGGAACTTGCCATAAACTGGATAAAAAGGGCTACCATCTTCGAAGGTACTCTTTCCGAAGCCGAAGCTTCGGTACCAGATCTTTACTCGGCTTATGATAAGCAGTGGAAGAATACCGATATGAACGGAAATCCCGTGCAGGTAATCGATGTGCAGAACCCCGAAGAGTTATCCAACGGCCGTGTGTATTACGTACAAGATTTGAAAGTTCCCAACAATGTGGTTATAACGCGCCTCAAACAGTTTGTTTACCACTATGAGAATATAACCAATCCCGATTCACTGGCGGCTCTCTTCTGTATCCGAGGAACAGCGGGGGCAGTAAAGGTTTCAGATCAAGACGCCATTCCTACTTTGGCCGCCAATGCGGGAGCAGATTGGAATTCGCCGGCTTTTGCCGAGTACACCTATACCTACTTTGCCAATTATAGGGTATTGGAGGCAACTGGTGCAGAAGATGCAACCGAGTTCTCGGTTGCGTTCTCTCCGGTAACACCGTATGCTCCCTATAAGATAACCGAGTATAAAATTCCCGCAGGTGAATATACGCTCTATTTGGGCTTCCGTTCCTCGGCCATGTGTACCGGTAACGTCTATTTTGCAACGGCCGATACTCAAAACGGCGGGCTCGAACTCGACCCCTCTTCGGCCGATGCCGCCGGTGTACAAGATGTGAAGTTGATGTCGCCTTATAAACTTATTGCGTCGAATATCGACTTTACGGCAGCTACGCCGTGGAACTACGACCGTGCCGAGGGTGGTGAGATGCCGCAGTACTCGAATGGTAAAAACCGTTGGAACTCCAATGGAGGTAAAGTGGGTACCGTAACCGTAGAAGGTGAAGGTATGCAGTCGGTACGTATCAAAGTCTCGTATGTATCGGGAAATCTGAAAATGCAACTTTATCACTGGTGTCTTGTACCTACCGAGAATAATTATTGATATCAAACACACAATACGATATGAAAAAACTTAGAAACATATTTCTGCTCCTGTTGATTGCTTTGGTGTCGATGCCGGCAGTTGCGCAACGTACCTATACGATCACAGGTCAGGTGGTCGACCCTTACAACGGGTCGCCCATCGAAGGAGCCGTTGTTTCGGCAACAAACCTGAAACAATCGGTAACGACCGATGCCAATGGCGCGTTTAAGGCTGAACTTTCAAGCCTAAAAGGAGAATTGAATGTTTGGTATCCCGGTTTTTATACCAAAGTGATTCCCGTTAACGGCCGTACAAACTTCAAAGTCATACTGATTCCCGAAGACAAGTACGGTTATAACGACCAGATTCTTACACCCAATGCCGTTACTCCCGGTCAGGATAAAAATACCAATACGTATGCTCGTCAAAGTAAAGATTTTACTTCGTCGACAGTCGATGTAGAAAAGACATTTACCAATATTCCCGGTCTCTATGTGGCCGAGAAAAGCGGTATGCCCGGAGAGGGGGCTTTCTTCCAGATTCGCGGTAACCGCACGGCCAATGCTACCGGTATGCCTTTGATCGTTGTCAACGGTCAGCCTTATTTCGGCGACTTGAATACGTCGGGTGTCATCAACGGGTATTCGTCGAGTATCTTCGATGCGCTCAATGCTCAGGATATTGCCAGTGTTTCGGTATTGAAAGGTGCCGATGCCGCCATGTACGGTTCTTTGGCATCGAACGGCGTTATCGCCATCGAGACCGAGCGGGCTATCGACCTCGATACCCGGGTGGAATTTATCGGACAATATGGTGTCGATCTCAATCAGTCGACTTTGCCGGTTCTCAATGTAAAAGATTATAAAAAGTATGTCTCGGCGTTGGGTCTTACCGATGGTGCTTATGAGGATATGGACGATCTTATTACCGATTTCCCGTATCTCTCGCAAGATCCCTCGACCTATGTCAATCCTTATCTTTACAACAACAATACCGACTGGCAGGACGAGATTTACAGCCCCGGTTTTGTAACCGACAACACCTTGAAAATAAAAGGTGGTGATGCCATTGCCAAGTATGACCTTTCGATCGGTTATAAGCGGAAAGAAGGTCAGGTCGATAAAACCGACTACAATCGCTACTACGCCCGTTTGAACTCCGATATCGCTTTGAGCCGTAACCTGACGCTCACATCAGCTTTGTCGTTGGCTTACATCAACAGCAATTTGCAGGAGCAGGGACTCTCTTATGAGACCAATCCTCTCCTCACGGCTTTGCGTAAAGCTCCTTTGTTCTCGCCTTTTGAAAAAGACGATAAAAACCAGCTTTTGCCCGAATATGCGCCTATTCGCGACGAAAACGGTGAAATCATCACCAATAATGCCGTATCCAATCCCTCGGCTGTTGTCAATACGATACAAGCCAAAAACAATATCTATGATGTTCAGGCTCTTTTCGGTCTGAACGGAAAGATCAAAGAACATTGGACGCTGGGTGCTTCGGCCGGTCTTTATTACTACAAGAAACAAGAATCGATCTTCATTCCCGGTGCAACGAACCAGACCATCATGCCGTTGCAAAACGGATTGGCCGAGAATACTTCGCGTGTGGGTGAAACCGAGTTGCTCAACTTCTATTTTGCGGCTCGTACAGGTTACAACCAGACTTTTGCCGGAATGCACAACCTGAAAGGTTCTTTGGGCGTGCAGGCTGTTATCAACAGCACCGAGTACGATAGCGGTGAAGGTATAAACGCCGAGAGCGACTACTATTATCTCTTGGGTAGCACCAGCAGCAATATCGGTCGTAAAGTAGGCGGATATATCGACAAGTTCAACTGGGTCAACATCAATGCCAATTTGACTTATACCTATAACCACTTGGTAGGAGTAGGAGTAACGTTGGCTTCGGACTACGCATCTTCTTTCGGAAACGATGCTCCGTCGATGGCCGTGTTCCCCTCTGTAAATGCCGCATTCTATGCCAAGAATGCTCCCGGTGTGCGCAATGTCGATTTCATCAATCAGTTGACTCTTCGCGCCGAATATGTAACAACGGGTAACAGCCGGTTCTCTTCGGGTCTCAGCAAATATGCTTACTCGCAGGCCAGCTTCCGTGCTTTGTCCGGTCTTGTACGTGCCGGCGTTGCCAATACCGGCCTGAAATGGGAAACCGACCGTACGTTCGATGTCGGTCTCGATATTTCGTTGTGGAACAACCGTATCGATGCCTCTGTCGATTATTATAACGGGAAAACCAACGACGTGATCATGCTTCGCAGTATTCCGTCGGTATTTGGTACCAGTACGATGTATGACAACATCGGAACCTTGAAAAACGAAGGTGTCGAAGTGGGATTCCAGTTTGCTCCCGTATATACCAAAAACTTCAAATGGTATATCGGTGCCACACTTGCCCACAATAAGAACCGTCTTTCTTCTCTCGACGGCAATGCCTCTATCATAAGCGAAATGAGCGACGGAGCAGCTATTATTTCAGAAGTGGGTAAACCTCTGTACAATTTTTACGGCTATGAGACAGCCGGCGTATTCTCTACGCCGGAAGAGGCTGCGGCTGCCAACCTGAAAACTCCGGGCGGTGTTGCTTTTGGTGCCGGTGATGTACACTTTGTCGATCAAAATAATGATGGTGTGATCGATGAGAAAGACCGTGTAAACCTCGGTAGTGCCGATCCTAAAATTTTCGGTAACATCTATACGACGTTGCGTTATAAAAATTTCGAATTGTCGGTTAATTTCGGATACAGCCAGGGTAATAAATCTTATAATGCCGTGCGCCGTATCGGAGAGAGCATGAGCGATTACGGTAATCAGCTCGTGTCGACCAACCGCCGTTTGCGTGTCGACCAACCGCCGTTGGCAAAGCAACGGCGACATCACCACGATGCCGAAAGCCACTTATGGCGACCCGATGGGCAATAATCGTTTCTCCGACCGTTGGATCGAAGATGCTTCGTATCTCAAAATCAAAGAGATTTACGTAAGCTATAAATTCAACTTCTTGCGTGGAACGACCTTGTTTGCTTCGGCCGAGAATGTATTCACCTTTACCAAGTATTTAGGTCTTGATCCCGAAACAACTTATTCTTACGATGCTTCGTTGCGCGGATTCGACTATGCCAAAGTGGCGCTTCCTCGTTCGTTTAAAGTCGGTGTTAAGCTCGAATTCTAACCATAAGGAGATTTAAGATTATGAAAAATATAATGGAAAAATTTGCTGCCTTATTTATCGTTGCGGCTCTCTTTGTCTCATGTTCCGATGAGACGACCGACCTCCTCGATGAAGGCAATTATGTAGGAGTCAACTCCGAACTTTATTCCGGTCTTTGGGGGTGTGCCTCGACCGTAGCCGATGTGGCCGATCAGGCGCTTATTCTCGAAGCTCTCCGGGGCAATCTGCTCGAACCGACCGAAAATGCCGGAACCGAGGTATGGAATATCTGGAAATACAGCGACCTCAATGGTAACACCCTTGCCGACCCTGCGGGTTATTACCGTGTCATCATGAATGTCAACGACTATGTGGCGCATGTCGACAAGTATCGCAAAGAGAACCCTACGGCCCTTAACTTCGAGGAGAAATACGGTGTAACATTCGACTTGTATATTTCTACCGCGATCCGTTATAAAGTATGGGCTTATATGATGCTTGCCAAAATATACGGTGAAGCTATCTATTTCGACGATCCGTTGAGCGAGTATCAAGACATTGCCAAATATCCGAAACTCGGTTTCGACCAGATTATCGATAAATGTCTGGAACTCATGAATACCGGTATGTACGGGGTCGACGGTAAACAGATAACACGGTGGAGAACTTTCCTTTTCCCGAGTATTACGGGCGAGAACGAAGGACACATGCGTTACGACCGTTATCAATTTACCCCGCAATGCCTGTTGGCCGAGTTGTACTTGTATAAACGAGATTATCACAATGCTGCCATCAATGCGATGACCGAGATTACACTCGGCGGTCGTACCGGCGGCGGTGAATGCTATATCATGCCTTTGCGCGGTGCTTACAGCAGCGGTTGGAAAAATTGCATACATACATATTTCCGCTGGGAAGACATTACGATGGCTTCGTACAATCCCAGAATGTATGAAACGAACCGTCTCGAAGATTTTGCTTCGAATGTTTCTCCGTATAGTTATTATGTGCGTCCTACCCAAGTGGCTATGGCCCGTTTCGATACGACAAGTGTACCATGTATCGAAAATGCAATCTTATCCGACCGTTACCGCGGTAGAGGAGGAACGTTTGCCGAAACGGAAACCGGACAGATCATTCTTCGGAAATGGGTCAGCGGTGTAGCTCAGACGACCGAAACAGTCATTCCTCTGTATCGTGCCAGCGGTTTGCACCTGATTCTTTGCGAGGCTTTGGCCGGTTTAGCCAAAGATCCTTCGACTACGGAGGAGATGAGAAATGCTTTTATCGAAACTGCCCTCGTGCTTCTCAACCAGGGTATCGGAACTTATTGGGACACGACGACCGGTGATTTTAAGGCCGGTAGCTGCTTCGATAAAGTTATCAAGTATTTCGATCCCAGCAATGCGAATAAATATCTTGCCAACTTGTATCGGGGAACCAACCATACGCAAAGCGCTTCGCAGTATATTCACAAAGGTATACGCGGTCGTGTAGCCATGGGTAATGTGGGTGGCGATATTTTGTCGACCGATGGAGATTCGGGCTTACCTTTGTATACTCCCGAAGAGCAATGCTGGAAACTCGATTCTTTGCTTGCCGATGAGTATTTCTTCGAACTCTCGGGCGAAGGTCAGGTAATGTTTGCTTTGTATCGTATGATGCAAAACTATCCCGAAAAGAAAGAGTATTTCATCAAATCGATGGCCGCCGGACGCGGAGATGTCGAATCGATACTTTCTGCCGATAAAGGTTGGTTTATCGATTATGATTTGACCGAAGGAAATTAATGTCTGTCGACATTGTTTAAGACAAGGTGTCCGGAGCGGAATATCCTGCTTCGGACACTCGTGTTTTCCCGATATTACATATATAACTTTTTTTTTGACGCTATGCATATATCACGATTATTCTGTTCTTTGCTTCTATCGGCGGCTTGCCTTGTTCCTGCGCAGGCGCAGTTGTTTACCTCTTCCGACTCGAAGCGTACCGCTCCCGGCCAAAACCGCACGTTGCGCTACCAGCCCGACGGAGAAGATTTTGTCATCGTCAATGGCAATCGCAAGTTTACCCGAGCTTTGTATGGCAGTAATACGGGTTTCAGACTCGAAACGAGCGATGTTCCCGAGTTTGCCCTGTATATGCCCCGTATGGGGGGGAATCTTTCGCTTGGCGTGATTGTCGGCGGGAAAAGCCTTTGGCTAAACGATGCCCGACACATCGAGTCCCGATACAGTGCC
>HF999675.1:0-9728 GCA_000434215.1 Bacteroides sp. CAG:144 | reverse complement strand
GACTCTCTCTTGGGAAAAGGTTCTATCGTCGTTACAGCGTTGGCCATGTATGAGGCCGATGGTATGATACTCAAAATCGAAGGCAATAAGTTGCCTTCGGACACTCGGCTCGTATGGCTTTACGGCGGACCTACCAACAAGCGTTTCAGTCGGGAAGGAGATATGGGAGTAGATGCACCCGACTGCTTCGACTTGAAACCCGATTATTGTGTCGATAATATTTATCGTTTGGACGATGACGGTTTCGATGTGTGGTATGGTACCTCACGCGAGAATATCCAACGATATTTGGCCGGTAAGAATCCCGAAACGGGCAAAAATCCTGTATGCCAACTTACGGCTGTCGTGCCCGACGCATCTTCGCTGTTACTGGGTGATGCTATGGCGCGTACTACGCCGATCTCTTTGCGTGAAACGGCTCCTTCCGACAAATATCCGGTCGTTTCGGGAACGGTCTCATTACGTAAGAAACCCTCTTATATAGCGATATATAATCCTAAAACCGCTCCGGCCGCATGGCGTTATGACGATTTGGCGGCCTGTTTCGATCGTGCCGACAAGAGCCGTGCCGAGGTCGCCTCGACGGTGAAGCTTGTTACGCCCGATCCCTATTTCAATACGCTCGGGCCGGCATTGAGTATGGCAGCCGACGGTATTTGGGATTCCTCCGCCAAGGTGTGGATGCACGGAGCCATTGGTTGGCGTATGCCTTTGAACGGTTGGCGTGCCGCTTATACGGGCGATGCCATAGGTCGCCACGACCGGGCAAGGGAACACTTCGACGGTTATGCCGCTTCTCAGATTACCGAGATAGAACCTGTCATTCCGCATCCGGCACAAGACAGTTCGCTCAATTTGGCTCGGGCTTTGAAGAAATGGGGAACGCAAATGTACAGCAACGGTTATATTACCCGTAATCCCAATCAGAAGAAGCTCATGCACCACTACGATATGAATCTTTGCTATATCGATGAGTTGTTGTGGCATTTCAACTGGACAGGAGATATGGACTATGTGCGCCGTATGTGGCCGGTACTGAAATCGCATCTTGCTTGGGAGAAGCGTAATTTCGACCCCGACGACGACGGCCTTTACGATGCCTATTGTTGTATATGGGCAAGCGATGCCCTCCAATACAACAGCGGCGGAGTAACGCACTCGTCGGCTTATAATTACCGGGCCAACAAGATGGCGGCCGAGATAGCCGAAAAAATAGGAGAAGATCCCGAACCGTATCGTCTCGAAGCCGAAAAAATAGGAAAGGCTATCAACGATAATCTGTGGCTGTCCGATAAAGGCCATTGGGCGGAATATAAAGACTTCATGGGCTTGAAGCGTGTACACCCCGATGCCGCTTTGTGGACGATATATCATGCTATCGACTCGGAAATTCACGACGATTTCCAGTCGTGGCAGGCGACCCGTTATGTCGATACCGAGATTCCTCATATTCCCGTCAAGGCCGATGGTCTCGATAGAGACGATTATGCAACAATCGCTACAACGACGTGGTTGCCTTATGCATGGTCTATCAATAACGTCGCTTTTGCCGAGGTAATGCATACGGCATTGGCTTACTGGCAGAGCGGTCGTAGCAATGAGGCTTATAAACTTTTCAAGAGCTCGATTCTCGATGGAATGTATTTGGGCGGAAGCCCCGGAAACTTCGGGCAAGTAAGTACTTATGATGCCGCTCGCGGAGAGTGCTATCGCGATTTCGGCGACCCGGTAGGTGTCGCATCGCGAGTTATCGTGCAAGGACTGTTCGGTATTCTGCCCGATATGATGAACGACCGTGTTGTTTTGCGTCCCGGTTTCCCGTCGGATTGGGAATATGCATCGTTCGAGACTTCCGATATTGCTTATGATTTCAAGCGTAAGGGCAATAAAGACGTATATGAAGTGCAGCTTCATTTCGAGCGTCCGGCTACGCTTGCGTTACAGTTGAAAGCCCGTCGCGATAAAATCGCTTCGGTGAAAGTCAATGGAAAGAAAACGACTTGGACATTGAAAGAAAATAGTGTGGGAGAGCCTCAAATCGAAATTCTCGCACAACCGGTACCCTCTTGCAAGATCGAAGTGGCTTGGGAAGGCAAACCTTTGTCTATGCCCGAGTATGATACACTGGCGATTGTGGGTTCTTCTTGGAAATTGTCCTTGCCGTTGAGCGTGCAACTCATGGCGGTACGCGATGAGCAGAATCTGCTGTCGCAGACGAGATGGGACGCCCACTCTGTCTCGGCAGTCGTTCGGGATAACGTCGGCGAACGTACATTGTTTGTGCAACTTTCTCAGGGCGATATGACATGGTGGCAACCTATACCTCTTACAGTAATGCAGCCTGTAACACTGGCTTCTTCGGCTACCGAAGGATATGCTTTGTCATTTGCTTTGGCCAATCATACGGCAAAGCCGCTTTCACTGAAATGCGTCGTCAATCCCGGACGCTACGAGTATGTTGTGTCGACCGAGATCCCGGCCAACGGTATATCACCCGATATTTTTGTACCGGCCTCTTGTGCCGAGCCGGGTACCAACCGTGTCGTAGTGTATGATAAAGAGAAAGAAGTTGCCCGTTTCGACTGCATCAACTGGGAGGTTAAGAATTCCAATGCCTTGCATTATGAATCAGTAGATTTGGATACCTGCATGAATGCTCGTGTAACAGATATATTTGAGAATCGCTATTTGTCTCCCCGGTCGCCTTATACAACATTGCAAGTGCCTGTGCAGGGTATAGGGGAGTGGTGTCATCCCAAAGCTACCGCTGAGATCGATGATAGCGGATTGCGCCGTGCAGCTTCGGGCGATGTGCTCGATACACCTATCGGTGTTCCTTTCCGTATCCGTCAGGATACGACGGTGAACAATGTTCTTTTTACGACCCGTTGGGATAATTATCCCGATTCGGTAACCGTACCTTTGTCGGGGAGAGCGTCGCGAGTCTATCTGCTTATGGCCGGATCGACCAACCATATGCAATGCCACATGGTCAACGGACTTGTTACCGTAACTTACACCGATGGGACGACTTCAACACTTCCGCTTGTCAATCCCGAAACATGGTGTCCGATCGATCAGGATTTTTATGTAGACGGATATGCTTTCAGTCTCAAAGCCCCCCGGCCTTATCGTGTACTGTTGAAAAGCGGTGTGATAACCCGAGATGTAGAGTCATATCTGAAACTGAGGGGAGCCGATAACCGGAATATACCCGGAGGAGCCGGTGTCATATTGGACTTGCCCCTCGACGGTACACGTACGTTACAAAGTATAACCGTTTCGGCAGTATCGACCGAGGTCGTTATCGGGCTTATGGCCGTTACACTCGAACGATAGCTCTTGTTTTTAACAACTCTTATCGTATTGTATCGTTAAATTTAATGCGATATTTGTATCTTTGAATGCAGAAAGAGGGAGTATACAGAGATTTTTCTCTCGTATCTTCCTCTTTTTTAGTTTCTAAGAAAGAAAATAAACTCGACAAAACCAATTAAAATAAACCGATATGATGAAGAATTTCATGAAAAAAATTTTCTTTGTCGCTTGTTTGTTGGCTCCGGCGTTGTTGTCGGCCCAGCAGCCGCTCAAAGAAACTCTCGATCCGGCCATTCGTGTGGGTAAGCTCGAGAACGGCCTTACTTATTACCTCTGCCATAACAATCTTCCCGAAAACCGGGTCGAGTTCTATATTGCGCAGCGTGTAGGTTCCATTCTCGAAGAAGAACATCAGCGTGGTTTGGCGCACTTCCTCGAACATATGGCGTTCAATGGAACAACCCATTTCCCCGGGAAAGACATTATCAATTATCTTGAAAACAACGGTGTGAAATTCGGTGCCAACCTCAATGCCTATACATCTATCGATGAGACAGTATATAATATTTCTGATGTCCCTGCACGAGAAGGTCTCATCGATTCCTGTCTGCTTATTTTGCACGATTGGGCGTCGGGCATCTTGCTCGAAGGCGATGAGATAGATGCCGAGCGTAAGGTTATCCACGAGGAATGGCGTACAAGAAATTCGGCCAATTTGCGTATGCTCGAAGCAATTTTGCCTATCATTTATCCCGACAGTAACCGCTATGCCTATCGTATGCCTATCGGATTGATGGAGGTTGTCGACAATTTCCCCCATCAAGCTATTCGCGATTACTACCACAAGTGGTATCGTCCCGATTTGCAGGGTATTATCGTGGTGGGAAATATCGATGTCGATAAAGTTGAAGCGCGTATCAAAGAATTGTGGAAAGATGTCCCTGCACCCGTCGATGCTGCGGTAAGAGAATATGTACAGGTTCCTGATAACGACGCCCCTATTGTTGCTGTTGTGTCGGACAAGGAAGCGCTTTCCAACTCATTGCGTATCGCTTTTAAACAGCCTGTCGATACGACCAGTAAAATGACCGTTGAAGCAACCCGGAAAGATTTGGTACGATCTCTCGTTTCGATGATGTTTGCTACGCGTTGCAGTGAATTGTCTCAACTCGAGAATCCGCCTTTCATCATGGCTGCCGGTTCTTATGGCGATTATTTCTATTCCCCTACACGTAAAGCTTATACGTTGGTGGCCATTTTCAAAACCGGGCAGTGGAAACAAGCTCTTGAAGGACTGGTGAGTGTAACCAAGCAGGCTTACGAATTCGGATTTACCCAATCGGAACTTGACCGTGCCGTGGCCGAAATGGAATCTTATGTAAGAAAGTCGTACAACGAGCGTTCCACACAGAAAAATTCGAAATTCGTAGATAAAGCATTGACTCATTTCCTGCAACAGGAACCTGAGTTTTCAGAAGAATATTCTTACGAACTCTATAACCAACTGCTGCCCGGTGTAACCTTGAAAGATGTCAACGAGACATTCCGTCAGTTCTTCCCGACCGATTCCAAGAACATGTCTCTTGTTCTCATGAGCGATGAAAATGAGAATAGTGTTATTCCTACGGAAGAGGAGCTTTTAAATACATTCTTTGAAGACTGCAAGATTGCGGTAGAACCGTATAAAGATGAGCATCAAGAACGTTCGCTTATACCTCAAATGCCCGAAAAAGGCCGTATTGTAAAGACGACCGAAAATAAAATTTTCGATGCGACCGAATATACTCTTTCCAATGGCGCGAAGGTCGTTATCAAAACGACCGACTTCAAGGCCGATGAGATACAAATGTATGCTCTCAGTCATGGCGGTACAAGCCTTTTCGATGTCAAAGACCGTCCGAATTATTATGTGATGAATTCGCTCGTTTCATTGGGCGGTATGGGCGATTTCAGTACGATGGAACTCATGAAGCAGCTTAGCGGTATACAAGCCAGTGTATCGGCCAGTGTATCGTCTTATGCCGAGACGGTGTCGGGTAGCAGTACGATCAAGGATTTCGAGACTTTGTTACAACTTACTTATTTACGGTTTACGACGACCCGAGTCGATAGCGCCCGTTATGTGGCATGGAAGAGCCGCATGGCCAATTCGTTGAAACTTTCCGAGTCCGATCCTATGCGTCCTATATCCGATACGGTATCTTATCTTACTTATGGAAATCACGAACGAGTACGCCGCTTTACACAGGACGACTTGGATAAGGTCGATTATCAACGGGCTCTCGATCTGTTCTCTTCAAGAGTAGACAATGCTGCCGATTTCGTATTTATCTTTATCGGAAATATCGATAAAGAGGCTGCCAAACCGCTTATCGAACAATATATCGGGGCGCTGCCTTCGACCGGAAAACATGAAAAAGCCAATGGGAAAGTAATGCCGAAAGAGCGTACCGGTTATCGCGAGTCGATCTTCGACCAAAAAATGGAGACACCCAAGACAATGGTGTATATCACTTATTCGGGAAAAGAGAAATACAACTTGAAAAATACGATCGTCATGTCGATGCTTTCACAAGTGATGCGCACGGTTTATACCGAGACCATACGGGAAGAAGAAGGTGGTACGTATGGGGTTTCGACATCGGGTAGCCTTTCCCGTACACCCAAGAATAGTTTCTCTTATGTTATCGCTTTCGATACCAATAAAGAACAAGCCTCTTCGCTGGCCGACCGTACCATTGCAGAGTTGAAGAAAGTGGCCGAGGAAGGTCCGTCGACCGAGACGTTTGACAATATCAGAGCTTATATGCAGAAAGAGTATGAAAGCAGTATCAAGGAAAATAAGTACTGGGCTTCATCGTTGATCAACTATTATATGTATGGAAACGACTTTTATACCGATTATCTTAAAACGCTCAATTCGGTAACGCCCCAAGATGTGCAGAAAATGGCCAAGAAGGTAGTAACGTCCAAGAATCTTATGAAAGTGATACGTTACGGTATACCCGAGGATAGTGCCGAATAGGTATTTAAGGCTATTATAAAAGGGAAGCAAGACAACATTGCTTCCCTTTTTTTGTTTATCGCTGAAAGTTTCTACCTTTGGAACGTTTGTAAACGAACCTTCCGGTTTTCGGCCGGTATAGATTATACAGACTTTTGATATGTCTTTTACGATTATAGAGCAGAGTGTCGTCGGGAAATATAGCGATGTGTCCCTGTGTGAAGATGCACTTGTAATTACCCCTTTCTTTGCTGCGGTTGTCGATGGAGCAACAAGTAAATGCGATTTGAGTTTCGATGGGAAAACAACAGGTCGTTTGGCATCGGAATTACTCTCCGGTGTGATACGGTCGTTGCCGTATGATGCGACGATGTCGGAGTTTATAGATGAGGCCGGTCGGGTATTTATGGCTTTTTATTGTAGAAACGGTCTTCGGGAAAGAGTCGTTTCCGAACCACAATGCCGGCTTTCTGCTTCGGTAGCGATATATAGCGATGCAAGGAGGGAGGTTTGGACGGTGGGCGATTGTCGCTTGCGCATCGGTGATGAAGTGTATATGCCGGAAAAGTCGGTGGATTTACGTTTGGCACAGAAGCGTGCCGAGATTATAGAAAGATATTTATCGCAGGGAGGAAATATCGATAGTCTTATCTTTGAAGATGTAGGTCGGAAAGCCATCGAAGGAGATTTGCGACGGCAGATGTTCGCTCAGAATAATCCTGCTGCCATCGATGCTTATGGGGTTATCGATGGTTTTACTCCTTATACTCCTGATGTACGACGTTATGAAATTCCGGTCGGGACGGAGTTGATTTTGTCGACCGACGGTTATCCCTATCTTTACCCGACCTTAGAAGACTCCGAGCGATATTTAAGAATGATATTACAGGAAGATCCGTTTTGTTTCAGGCAATATAAAGCCACTAAGGGAAAAGGTGCGGGACAGTGCTCGTTCGACGATCGGGCGTATATACGCCTGCGAGTGGAGTCGCTTTAGTCCTATTATCCGATAAACAGATTGATGTCGAGATAAAAATATTCTTTTTGCCCCGATTCGTCAGTGCCGAATTGTATCTTATTTTCTCTTGCCAGCCATCCGATAGCTGCATTCAGCTCTCTGTCCGACAATCCGGTGGCTTTCTTCAATTCTCCATACTCCCAATGTTTGTTATTGTCCATCATTCTCCAAATGATTCCGGCATTTTCTCCGATCTTAAATTTGTCCATAGCTATTTTATTAAGAATTCTTTACGTAAAGTACACCGTTTTTTCGTTCGAGATATACTTTATTTTCTCGGGCCAACCAACCGATAGCCAAAGCTGTATCTTCTGCTCCCAAATCTAATTTACGGGCGAGCTCTTGAATCGGAAAGCTTCCGTTTTCATTTAGTTTTCTCCATACAAGTCCCGCATTCAAACCTATCTTGGCTGTTTCCATGATAACTGGGTATTAGGGTTGATAAAAAAAGCGCGGAAGAGCATTTTCCTATCTGCGAGGTCGGGAGTCGAAGCCCTTATGCACAAACAAGAAACGCCTCCCGCTGGTTGATGGGGACGGCGTATAGTCTGTTTCCGGGTGCATTGGGGATTTATTTTCGACTTTTACCTCGCACAGAAAGCAGCTAAACGCTTACTATATGAACTTTTCAATGAATTCGTTAAAAAGCAATACAAAAATAGATTCTTTTTTGCATAAAACCTATCATTCTCTATACTTTTTTACCCACAAATCGTGAACTGAATACAATCCTTTTATTTTCGATGCGATATTTTGCATAGGTTTGGGTTTCGACTTTTTCCCTTCAAAGAATAATATCTTTGATTTTGTAGGTGTTACATGGTGATGAGTGTTCCATGAAATTCTATTTTTCTTTCGATAGATGCTATACCCGAAGATGCCTTTGTCTGTGATGAAAAAGGTGGGGATAGGAAAGTGGAATATACCGGAAAATCGGGATTCAGATATGTATTTTGTAAATTTTCTTCCCGAATATTTATAATGTTTCGGTGCTTTTTTCTTCCTGTTGTTTGTGCAGATGCAAACGGAAGCGATCCGAGCGAAGTATCGAGCGCATGAGCCAGAAATTGACGGGGAAAATGATTGCCCATACCGGGATCAGGGCTACTTTTTCGGGGACTCCTATGGCGATAAAGACTTTCAGTGTGATATACTGCATGAAAAAGTTGATCGCTTGGCAAATAGAGAAACGAACGCCGTTTTCGAAATCGACTTTTGTTTTGAACGTATAGTAATTGGTCAGGAAGAAGTTGCAGGCGAAGCTGACAACGAATCCGGTTGTAAAAGATATATCGACATTGAAATCCATATACAGCATGGTATAATATATGCCGTATAAAATAGCAGTAACGATGGTTCCTGTGATACAGAAACGGACGATTTCCAATTTTGTCTTCGGAGAGGTATTTGACATAATTCCTGAAACTCTATCGGCAAAGATACGGATAAAAAGCGATATAATATAAATCTTATGAAAGAATACTTTTTAGAAAAGTTTTGAGAAATGAAAGGGATAAATTTAAGTAGAATAAATGTGATTGGAAGTTTGTTATTATATATGCAGAATATTTGTTGTATATAGTCTTTTAATAGCAAAAGTAATATGAGGCTTTAAATGGTTTGATGTTTTTTTGTGTTATATGCTTTTATATCTCTTAGTGATAAAAAAACAGCCCGAAAAATTTTTCGGGCTGTTTGGGAGTAAAGATTTGTAATTATTTTACTTCCTCGAAATCGACATCGGTTACACCGCTGTCGCCTTTGTTCGAGTTGTTATCGGCTTGTGCATTACCAGCATTTTGCGAGCCGGCTTGTTGGCCTTGTGCATTGTACAAATCTTGGGCGGCAGCCTGCAATGCGTTGTTCAATTCGGCCATAGCCGTGTCGATAGCTGCTATGTCTTGTGCTTTGTGGGCATCTTTCAGTTTGCCGAGTGCGCCCTCGATCGTAGCCTTCTTATCTGCCGGGAACTTATCTCCTAATTCTTTGAGTTGCTTTTCGGTCTGGAAAATCATCGAATCGGCTTGGTTGATTTTGTCGATACGTTCTTTTTCTTTTTTATCGGCTTCGGCATTGGCTTCGGCTTCGGCTTTCATACGTTTGATTTCTTCGTCACTCAATCCGCTCGAAGCCTCGATACGTATGCTTTGCTCTTTGCCGGTACCCTTGTCTTTCGACGATACGGTGAGGATACCATTGGCGTCGATGTCGAAAGTAACTTCGATTTGAGGCACACCACGCGGAGCGGCAGGTATACCGTCGAGGTGGAAACGACCGATGGTCTTATTGTCTTTGGCCATGGAACGTTCGCCTTGCAGTACGTGTATTTCGACCGAGGGTTGGTTATCGACAGCCGTCGAGAAAACTTCCGATTTACGGGTAGGAATG
>HF999674.1 GCA_000434215.1 Bacteroides sp. CAG:144 | reverse complement strand
TTATCTGGGAGCCAAAATGGTGATCGAGGCGCTTTCCGATTCGTTCTCTCACCTTAAACCGGCGGGTGGTACGCAGGTATTGTTTGCCGGGCAGAATATCGGCGAGGACTATCTCTATGAATTGCAGGAACTGCTTCGTGGGAAACAATTCGGGCTGATCAATATCTCCAAGTCGGGAACGACGACCGAACCCGCCATTGCTTTTCGCTTGTTGAAAAAACAACTCGAAGATCAGGTGGGGAAGGCCGAGGCCCGGAAACGTATCGTAGCCGTTACCGACGCCGCGCGGGGCGCGTTGCGTAAGTTGGCCGATATGGAAGGTTACAAAACATTTGTCATTCCCGATGATGTCGGCGGTCGTTTCTCGGTATTGACGCCGGTGGGATTGTTGCCTGTCGCCGTGGCCGGTTTCGACATCAGGCAGTTGGTGGCCGGTGCAGCCGATATGGAGAAGGCTTGTGGCGAAGACGTGCCTGCGGAAAGCAATATCGCATTGCAATACGCTTCGGCTCGTAACCTGTTGTATCGCGGCGGAAAGAAAATCGAAATTTTGGTCAATTTCAATCCCAAATTGCATTTCCTCGCCGAATGGTGGAAACAGCTTTATGGCGAAAGCGAAGGAAAAGACCATAAGGGAATCTTTCCGGCTTCGGTCGACTTCACGACCGACCTTCATTCGATGGGACAGTGGATTCAAGACGGAGAGCGTATGATTTTCGAAACGGTGGTTTCGGTGAAAGGTATGAAGCATGAATTGTCTATTCCCACTGACGAGGAAAATCTCGATGGGCTGAATTTCTTGGCCGGTAGGCGTATCGATGCCGTGAATAAAATGGCCGAGTTGGGTACGCAAATTGCGCATGTCGATGGCGGGGTTCCCAATATGAAGATCGAGTTGCCAGCCATTACCGAGTATTATCTCGGCCAGCTTATCTATTTCTTTGAGAAAGCTTGCGGTGTGAGCGGATATATGCTGGGAGTCAATCCTTTTGATCAACCCGGTGTCGAGGCATATAAGAAAAACATGTTCGCATTGCTCGACAAGCCCGGTTATGAGGCTGAGAGTCGGGCGATAAAGTCTCGTTTATGAATTCTTGATTTCGGCAGGTCCCGAAGAAGTTTCTTCGACCACGTCTTCACAGGGCGTGGCCGTTTTTTATGAAAAAAGAAAAAGTATGAGTACGACAGAGAATTTATTGCTGGGTTTCGGCGCTTTGGTTGTAGGGGTAGCAGGTTGGTATTTCTATTTACGTTCCGATTGGGAATACTGGAAAGAATATTTCCGTTCTACGCGTAAAGTATATTGGGTCAGTCTTGGGTGTTGGGCGTTATTGTTCTTGTTGGTCTATTTGTGGGTAGTGCTTTGATAATAAAAAAACAGATATGAGTACAGGTGAAAATATCTTGATGTTGATTTTGGGGATTGTCCTTATGGTCGGATCATTATGGTTGACCTATCGTTCCGATAGGGAGCGCTGGAAAGAATATTTCCGTTCTACGCGCAAAGTATATTGGGTCAGTCTTGGGTGTTGGGCGTTATTGTTCTTGTTGGTTTATTTGTGGGTAGTGCTTGGGTGATTTGTTACTTGTTATCATCTATCTGTATATGGAACTTTATTCCGTCGGGAAATATTGAGCAGCTATAAAGGAGGAAAAAGTATGAGTACGACAGAGAATTTATTGCTGGGTTTCGGCGCTTTGGTTATAGGAGTGGTGGTATTGTATTTCGATTTACGATCCAACTGGGAGTACTGGAAAGAATATTTTCGGTCTACGCGCAAAGTATATTGGGTCAGTCTTGGGTGTTGGGCATTACTGTTCCTATTGGTTTATTTGTGGGTAGTGCTTGGGTGATGAAAACAGACGTGTTTTCGATACACAAATATACATAATAGGACAAAAAGAGACAAAATAAGGTGTGTTTTTGTCTTGTTTTTAACAACCGGACAAATAAAAAAGAGATTGATAATCGCGTCATTTGTCTGATTATCAATCTCTTTTGTTTTGAGCGGCAAACGGGACTCGAACCCGCGACCCTCAGCTTGGGAAGCTGATGCTCTACCAACTGAGCTACTGCCGCATTTCCAATGCGGAATGCTGAAAAACGGTAGCAAAGATAGGTATATTTTTTCTTTTTGCAATACAATTCCGATATTTATTTCCTTATTTATCGGGGATTTTTTACGGGTTGCAGATGTTTGCCGGTTCTCTTTTGCCGTCGGTTATTTCTTTTTCTTTTTCCATAACCGGCTTTTGTGCCTTTTAAAGGGTATTTTTGTCTTTTGGTCGGGATCTCCGATCTCTTTCAGTTTGTCGATGCCGAACATGCTTTCGTATATGCCGAATGGCGTGCGGATCACTATATCGTCTTCCTCCGGTATTTGCGGATGGGAATTAGCTTTAAGCCCTTCTTCGAGGTTGTCCATATCGATGGCATTCCGTTCGATAGGCGGTAGCTCCGGCCTTTCCCGGTAGTGC
>HF999673.1 GCA_000434215.1 Bacteroides sp. CAG:144 | reverse complement strand
GAAGAGGATTCCTCGTCGGCTGATAGCCTCGCTCGGAATGACAGTCAAATGTCATTCTGAATGGAACGCAGTGAAATGAAGAATCCCAAACAAATAGCATGGGATTCCTCATATTCATTCGGAATGACAAATGGGTTGCCGCTTCACCCTTAATGGCCGGTAATGTCGGAGAGGAAAAATGCCCGCCTTTATCGGGCTGCCGGGAGCGAGGGAGAAGACGGAAAGCGGGCGAGGACCTGTTTGAGCGGAGCGAGTTCCGCACCCCCCGGCGGCGAGCGAAGTGGAAGGCAGAAAAAAACCGATAACCAGCGGGCGACCTTTCTGGGTTACTTCTTTGCGGCGGGAAAGAAGTTACGGAATGCTGTCATTCTGAGGCGATATAACCCCGAAGAATCTCGCAATAGAAACAGAAACAATAAGATTTGCCGGTACTTTGAATGACAGAAAAACAAGGAAAAAGTTAGATTCTTTACATCAGACAGAAATGACAATTATTCGGATTGAGGCCGATAATACCGACATTCATGCCTATAACCACCATCGAATTCTTTATCTCCTTGTCTTTAAAAAAGGAAACGATAAAAAATAACAGAATATAGGTTTGTCGGAATTACAAAATATAGCTACTTTTGTACCCTTGAAAAGTTTGCCCTATTTTTTACAACGTAAGAACGGGCGGTTTTCGACCGAAAAGAAATCAATAACGACCATCGCCGGGCTCCCTCGTAAAGAGCGTCGGTGAAGAAAGATGTAAGATATGATAAAAGTTACTTTTCCCGATCAGTCGGTCAAAGAATTTGCCGCAGGAACGACTCCGCTGCAAATCGCCGAGAGTATCAGCCAGCGGTTGGCGCAAGAGGTTTTAGCCGCAAGTGTCAACGGTCAGGAGTGGGATCTTTCCCGCCCTATCGAAGAAGACGCCACCATACAATTATACAAATGGGACGATCCCGAGGGTAAGCATGCTTTCTGGCACAGTTCGGCACACCTTATGGCCGAGGCTTTGCAGGAACTTTATCCCGGTATAAAATTCGGTATCGGCCCCGCTATCGAAAACGGATTCTATTATGATGTAGATCCCGGCGAAACGGCCATCAAAGAAGGCGATTTTGCTGCTATCGAAGCCAAAATGATGGAGCTGGCCGCCCGTAAGGAAGAGATCGTGCGCAAAAGCATCACCAAATCCGACGCGCTTAAAATGTTCGGAGACCGGGGTGAAGAGTACAAAGTAGAGCTTATCAGCGAACTCGAAGACGGCACCATATCGACCTATACACAGGGAGCATTTACCGACTTATGCCGCGGCCCGCACTTGCCCAACACGGCACCTATCAAGGCCGTAAAAATCCTCTCTATCGCCGGCGCTTATTGGCGCGGCGACGAGAAACGTCATCAACTGACCCGCCTCTACGGCATCACCTTTCCCAAGAAAAAAATGCTCGATGAGTATCTTACCATGCTCGAAGAGGCCAAGAAGCGCGATCATCGCAAGATAGGAAAGGAGATGGAACTTTTCATGTTCTCCGACACCGTGGGTAAAGGATTACCCATGTGGTTGCCCAAAGGAACCGAACTGCGTCTACGTCTGCAATCATTCCTCCGTCGCATACAGGCCCGCTATGATTATCAAGAGGTCATCACTCCTCCTATCGGAAACAAGCTCCTCTATATTACCTCGGGACACTACGCCAAGTACGGTAAAGACTCTTTCCAACCCATACATACACCCGAAGAGGGAGAAGAATACTTCCTCAAACCGATGAACTGCCCGCATCACTGCATGATCTACAAGAACATGCCCCGCTCATATAAAGACCTGCCTTTGCGTTTGGCCGAGTTTGGTACCGTATGCCGATATGAACAGAGCGGAGAGTTGCACGGCCTCACCCGGGTACGCAGCTTCACACAAGATGACGCACATATCTTCTGCCGTCCCGACCAAGTGAAAGACGAGTTCTTGCGTGTCATGGACATTATTTCTATTGTTTTCCGCTCTATGAATTTCCAAAACTTCGAAGCTCAGATTTCATTGCGCGACAAAGTGAATCGGGAAAAGTACATCGGAAGCGAAGAAAACTGGGAAAAAGCCGAGCAGGCTATCATCGAGGCTTGTGAAGAGAAAGGTCTCAAAGCCAAGATAGAATATGGTGAAGCTGCTTTTTACGGTCCGAAACTCGACTTTATGGTAAGAGATGCCATCGGTCGCCGTTGGCAATTGGGAACTATTCAGGTCGATTACAATCTGCCCGAACGTTTCGAACTCGAATATACCGGAAATGATAATCAGAAACATCGTCCCGTGATGATTCACCGGGCACCTTTCGGTTCGATGGAACGTTTCGTAGCTGTACTTATCGAGCATACCGCCGGGAAATTCCCGCTTTGGCTTACACCCGAACAAGTTGTGGTCATGCCTATCAGCGAGAAATTCAATGAGTATGCCGAGAAAGTGGTACGCGAACTCAAACAGAAAGATATCCGTGCCGTTGTCGACGGACGCAATGAGAAAATCGGTCGTAAAATACGCGACAATGAGTTGAAAAAAATACCTTATATGCTTATTGTCGGTGAAAAAGAGGCCGAAAATAATGAAGTTTCTGTAAGAAAACAGGGCGAAGGTGATAAAGGTTCGATGAAAATTACTACCTTTGCCGAAATTCTCACCAAAGAGGTCGAGAATATGATAAACCAATGGTAATTGAATGGAGAAAAACAACGAAGCTGGGAATAACAACAAGCGCAACATTCCCCCCAAAAAAGACGGTGTAAACCAGTATTCTATAAACGAAAGAATACGGGCTCGTGAAGTCCGCCTTGTCGGAGAAAATGTAGAACAAGGAGTATATTCCACACATGAAGCTCTGCGTATTGCCGAAGAACAAGGTCTTGACTTGGTAGAAATTTCTCCCAATGCCGTACCTCCCGTTTGCCGCATCATCGATTACCAGAAGTTTCTCTACCAACAGAAAAAACGCCTTAAAGAGCAAAAAGCTAAATCGACAAAGGTTGTTGTCAAGGAGATACGTTTCGGACCTCAGACCGACGACCACGATTATAACTTCAAGCTCAAACATGCAAAAGGATTCCTCGAAGAAGGGGCAAAAGTAAAAGCATACGTCTTTTTCAAAGGCCGGTCGATCCTTTTCAAAGAGCAGGGTGAGGTATTGTTGTTGCGTTTTGCCAACGATCTCGAAGATTACGGTAAAGTGGAACAAATGCCGGTTCTTGAAGGTAAACGCATGATTATCATGCTGACCCCGAAGAAAAAATAGAAAATGAGGAAACTCAGTTATCATAAAATCAAAATTAAAAATTAGCAAAATGCCGAAGATGAAGACTAATTCCGGTGCCAAAAAAAGGTTTGCCCTTACCGGATCAGGAAAAATCAAAAGAAAACACGCTTTCAAAAGTCATATTTTGACAAAGAAGACGAAAAAACAAAAAAGAAATTTGACGCATTTCGGTCTCGTCGATCACGCCGACGTAAAGAATGTAAAAGAGTTGTTGTCTTTGAGATAACCTCTGATATCGAAAATTTCATTCAGTCTTAAAAGCGATTTTCTAACAAAGCAGTATTAACCGAATGCATTAGCCCGAAGAGCTTCTCAATAAGAGAAGACGCTAACATTCAAAACAAGTAAAACTATGCCAAGATCAGTCAATCACGTTGCTTCAAGAGCAAAAAGAAAAAAAATTCTGAAACTTACCCGTGGATACTACGGTGCCCGTAAAAACGTATGGACCGTAGCCAAGAATACATGGGAAAAAGGTCTCACCTATGCTTACCGTGATCGCAAAGCCAAAAAACGTAATTTCCGCGCTCTTTGGATTCAGCGTATCAATGCAGCAGCCCGTCTCGAAGGCCTTTCGTATTCGAAGTTGATGGGTGCTCTTCACAAAGCCGGTATCGAAATCAACCGCAAAGTTCTCGCCGATTTGGCCATGAACAATCCCGAAGCATTCCGCGCTATTGTACTTCAAGCCAAGAACGCTTAAATAAGAGCAATTTGATATGAAAATAAGCGTCCTCTATGGAGGACGCTTATTTTTTTCTCTCGGAAATTTGTTTTTTCCGATTTATTACTATATATTTGTCATAGTCAATTACGGTAAAGACATAAGATTGCGTCGTATTGGATTGGGAAACTCTTCAAATCTTATGAAATACCGAGACAAGCTTTTTTCTCCAATGGCGGGCCACGCCTTTATGGTATGCTTAGCACGGTGGATTACAAAGGAGGAGAAGCACTCAAAACCTGTCATTCGGAGTTTCATCGCATCATACGGCGCAATCTCTTTTTTATCTTTTCATTAAGTGTCGGCAGATGTCGGCATTTTTTATTTACGATTCCGGCCCATACGGTATTTTTTCTCCAATACGCCCTCTCTATCAAACAAAGATATTAACAAGTCTGTTTCTCGCCACCCCGTTGTCGTGCAACATGATGTTTTTACTTTTCAGAAAGCGATGTATTTCAAATATATACCCCGTCATTATTCTCGTTTGACAAAAGATTTTTCAAGGTAAAGGTCTTTCTGAATGACATTGCACCGTAAGGGGTGTATACTTATACTTGGCAAGAGATTCTTTCTCTTTACTGTCGTCAAAATAACAACCGTGTTATTCTGAGCATATACGAAGAATCTCCTAAAAAATATACGTCTCGTTTGAGATTCTTCGGGGTTACCCCCCTCAGAATGACATACGTCTAGGCAAGGGATTTTTCACTGTTCAAATGATGTGTATTTCAAGGGCGGTAGCCTCTTGTCATTCCGAGTGAGGCTATCAGCCGACGAGGAATCCTCTTC
>HF999672.1 GCA_000434215.1 Bacteroides sp. CAG:144 | reverse complement strand
CGGGAGAATCGGGTCCTTTTCCCAATCCCAAAAGTTCCCGGCAAACAATAGAACCGTTTTCCCGGCGAAATCGCTCGGCAAGCTCCTGTACAACCGCATACGAACGGGTCTTAGCCGCCTTGTCGCCCGGAGAAGGATTGGGATACTTCAACCCTGTAAGCATGAACGCAGCACTCACTGCACCGCACACCTCTCGCAAACGCCCCATACCCCCGCCCAGCGGCGCGACAATTGTCGATGCCAACTTCGGGTCGATACCATAAAGATCGGCATACGCCAAGAATACCGACTGTGAGCAGTTATATCCGCTCATAAACAACTCGCGAGCCTTGCGGGCACGCGCTTCAACATCAACTTTTTCCATCATGATTTTTACCACAAAATAGGTTCTATGCCGTGCGCCGTAAGATATTCGTTCGTCCGGCTGAAATGACGATTTCCGAAAAATCCCCTATGAGCCGATAGCGGCGATGGATGGGGAGATTGCAGGACAAGATGACGCGAACGGTCGATAAACTCTCCTTTACGTTGAGCATACGAGCCCCACAAAATAAAAACAAGATTTTCACGCTCCTGTGCCAGACGATGTATAACCGCATCGGTAAACTGCTCCCAGCCCTTGTTCTGATGCGAACCGGCCTGATGCGCTCTTACCGTAAGCGTAGCATTGAGCAACAACACCCCTTGATTGGCCCACCGGGTAAGATCGCCGCTCATGGGAACCGGCGTACCGATATCATCGTGTATCTCCTTGAAGATATTCTGCAACGACGGCGGAAACGGAACGCCGTCATTTACCGAAAAACAAAGACCATGCGCCTGTCCCGGTTCGTGATAAGGATCTTGCCCGAGAATAACCACTTTCACCTTGTCGAACGGACAGGCATCAAAAGCGGCGAACATCTGGCTGCCCGGCGGATATACCCGCGTAGTGGCATACTCATGACGCACAAAGTCGGTAAGTAGTGCAAAATAAGGGGCATCGAACTCCGATTGCAACCTCTCGCGCCAACTTTCATCTATTCGAACATTCATTTTTCAAAGATTTAAATCGTTTCTTTTTGCAAAGCTACAAATAATTCTTACTTTTGCCAACCGAAACGGCCCCGTAGTTTAGTGAATAGAACGTCAGATTCCGGTTCTGAAGGTCACAGGTTTGAGTCCTGTCGGGGTCACCACAAAAAACCATGCAAGGTATCCTTGCATGGTTTTTTGCCTTTTTCCTCAATCCCTAACCGTTTCTTAGAAGTGTAAAGGGCGGAGATCAGTAAAGCTTTTTACCATAAAAAATTAGATAATTTATCTCCAAAATAGCGAGAAAATCTTTTTGATTTTCTCGTCCGCAACTTATTCCAACCCCAAACAGTACTCCTCACATACGGCAGCGGGTGTAGCCGATGAGCCTATCGTAACGGGCGCCCTGCGGGCGGTGGTAGACACGTATCTGATACTCGTTACGAGTCTCGTAAAAATTTCCTTCTATGGGCGCGGCATCGGCTTTTGCCCCGGGTCGTTGCAAGAGGTAACGATAGTTATATGCTCCCTGTTTGAGCAACATATCCTTCTCGTAGGCCCGTGTCTCGGGGTTATAGGTCATACGGGTCGTCTCGTCGAGCCGACCATGCGTAAACTCTCCGTCGATATAAACTTCACCCTCTACCAGCGCACCGGTAGCAAGCATGAAATGCACGACAAAATAGTCGGCCTCGGTATCGGCCTCCTCGCTGTCGTCGGTACGAATATAAAAGTGTCCGTTCTGCGTCTCGTCATAGACATACGCCCCCGAGGCCCGAGGATAGTCGGTTTTGAGTATAGCGTGGTAGTAGGGATCGAAATAACGCATACTCTCCACACCTATCGTATTGTAATGCCGCGAAACCGTCTCGAAACGGCGATATTCGTTCCCAGCCGGGAATACAAGCCGAGGAGTATGGGCATACTCCAATTCCTGATTCCGGACGTAAAGCGGTTGCGACACCGTCACACCGTCGTCATAACCGACATTGGTCGTGATACTTACCTTCAACTCCTCACGCGGATTGCGTATCTCATACCGGGGGTACATCACCTTGAAAGAGAGTTGTTGATGCGCTTTGTTGTAATCGACATCGGTACGAGTCGTTATTTCGCAACCGAGCGCCACCAGATTTTCGGTTATCGAGAAACAGGCCGTAAGCAACAAACTGTCTGGATTACCCTCGGGATAGACCAGTACGGCATAATTGCCGGAGAGGCGGAAACGCACCTCTTCGTTGGGCAAAGCAATGCGGTAATGCACATAATTGCGATAGGTATTGAACGACAATGAGTAATCATCGACAGGAAGTTCATTGAAGCCGTCGATATACTCCACATCGGAAAGGCCCGAAGGAGTCCAGTCGGCATTACAATGCACGATACGGTAATAGAGATACTCTGGGTCGTCAGCCAACATATCGAAAGAGATGACGATACCCTCGTCATGGCCTAACAAAGCGACCGGTGGAGCAAGCGGGTCGCCCGACAGACGCACCTGCAACGTGCGCACGTTGCCGTAGAAAGATTCCGTACGGAAAGGCCTTGCAGCCGACCCGCCGGTTACAACGACAAATAAAAACAAAAACGACAATAAAAAACGACACATAAGAAATCCTTTATTCCGATTTTATGAACCGGCGAACCGACATGTGTATGTGCATATACGCCCGACAAACATCACCATTCCACCGTTACAACCGCTTCACCTATCTCTCCGGGAATCGGTGGTGTGAGCTTGGCAATGCGCAATCGTCCGCCGGCCACACAAGGAAACCGTCTGGAAATCGCCCGCCATATACGGCCGGCGACATGTTCGAGCAACTGCGAAGGAACCGACATCTCGGCTGACACAAGAGCATAAAGAGCAGCATAATCGAGCGTATCGCACAAGGAATCACTCTCCATAGCCCGTTCCAGCGGATAGTCGACACGCAACGACACTTCATAATCATTACCGACCCGACGCTCCTGCTCGGCGACACCGTGATAAGAAAAAAAACGTATACGATTCAATTCGATCGATGTTTTCATATTCCAATATTCCAGAAGAATTATTTTCTACAAATGTAAATCTTTTTGAGAAAAAGCATGTTATTCTGTCGGGAAATTGTATTTTTGCATACAAACAACAGATTAATCGAACGACATGAGTAAAGAGACACCCAACGGAATGATCCATAACAACTTCTCGGTCAACACCACCATTGTAGGCAATATCAACGCGGCAAGCGACATACGCATCGACGGCTCACTGCAAGGGAATATCGAATGTGCCGGGAAAGTAATCATCGGCGAGCAATCCCGCATTCAAGGCAATATCATCGCCGCCAACGCCGAAATCAACGGAAAAGTCAACGGAAACCTGTCCATACAAGATGTTCTCACCCTGAAAGCCACGTCGAACATCGAGGGCGACATTGCTACGCAAGTATTGATCATCGAGCCCAAAGCCGTATTCAACGGCAGTTGCAAGATGCTAGACTCGAAACGGGCCGGAAAAGAGGGAAAATAACTCCGTCGAGATAGATTGACATATTCTCCGGTCTATTTCCCGACGGGAAAAATCACAGACAGAGCCGTCGGCATTGCAGACCGCTCTGATTTTTTATATCGACTTTCCAATGGGAGCAGTTACAATCTCTCATGCTACCGATACAAAATCTTATAAAAACGTTTTCTCATGATCGAATACATACGAGGCGAAGTCGCCGAACTTACTCCGACACTTGCCGTCATAGACTGTCAAGGAGTAGGTTACGGACTGAACATTTCACTTACCACATACAGCACGCTCGCCATAGGCCGGGAAGCCCGTCTTTACGTCTACGAAGCCATACGGGAAGACGCCCACCTGCTCTACGGATTTATCGACCGGCGGGAACGGGAACTTTTCCTGCTACTCATCTCGGTATCGGGTGTCGGCCCCAATACGGCCCGTATGATTCTGTCGTCCCTCTCCCCTACCGAACTCGAACAGGTTATCGCTGCGGGACAGGTAAATATGCTCAAATCGGTCAAAGGAATAGGAGCCAAAACCGCCGAACGAATAATTGTTGACCTCAAAGATAAAATAAAAGGGGGTAGTGATACGTTACTTATAAGCCATACGACCCAACAACAAGAATTACAAGACGAGGCCGTCGCCGCACTGGTGATGCTAGGATTCCCCCAAGCCGCCTCTCAAAAGGTCGTGCAAAAACTGGTAAAAGAAAACCCGACACTGAAAGTCGAAAGCCTGATAAAAACGGCATTGAAAATGCTGTAATTACGCATATCGACGGTCGGGTGGAGACAAACCGATTCGCCCGCAGGCGGCCGTCCGATGATGAGAAAGAGACTTTATGCGATATATATTCTTTTAGTTATAAGCGGAATAAGCATTTATTCCGCTTTTGCCGCATCTCAGACCGTAAACGTCTCACGCACCGCAGTTCCCGAAGACACGATTCCCCGCACCCCAACACGTTTTCCCGTAGCGAAAACCACGATAGAGACTTTCGACGACCTGCATAGCCTGCCGCCTGCCGACCTGAAAACGCCCGAAAACGTCCGTA
>HF999671.1 GCA_000434215.1 Bacteroides sp. CAG:144 | reverse complement strand
GCCTCATTATCCTTGCCGTCTTTGCCCGATACTCTTCCGGCTGCTTCTGTGCCGCTGGGAAATAGACACGATTATCCCGAGGAGAAGAGCGATTTTCCTATGTGGAAAGGTCCTTTCGGGCCGACATGGGACAGTATCAGCGCTCCTTATCCCGATGAGGTGGAGTGGTTGCGGCAGGCCAAGTTCGGTTTTTGGGTACACTTCGGCCCGCAAGCCGTAGGTGAATGCGGCGACTGGTATGCCCGTCGTCTGTATCAACGGGATTATCCGGCTTACGAAGCACATCTCAAAAAGTATGGACACCCTTCGCAAGCGGGATATAAAGATGTGTTGAGAACGTGGAATCCCGACAAACTCGATCCGGCTGCTTATACCCGGTTGTTTTATGAGGCCGGGGCTCGTTATCTTTTTATTTTAGGAGTACATCATGATAATTATGATTTATGGAATTCCCGCTACCAGCCGTGGAACTCGGTAAATATTGGGCCGCACCGGGATTTTTTGGGCGAATGGGCGACAGCGATCCGCCGGCAGGGAATGCATTTCGGCATCACTTTCCACCATGAATATAGTTGGTGGTGGTGGCAGACGGCTTTTGAATGCGATTCCACTGGCCCTTATGCCGGTGTACCCTATGACGGTCGGCTGGTTTACGAGTCGGCCCGAGGAAAATGGTGGGAACCCTATCCTCTGCAATGGCTTTACGGCATCAATTTACGGGAATATAAGACGATGGACGAGTTTGTGAACCGACCCGAAGAAGGAATCTTTACCCGGCATCGGGATTATGCCCGATGGTACACGACCCAGTGGGCTCTCCGTATCGAAGATGCTATCGAAAAATACGACCCCGATTTTATCTACACCGACGGAAATACATTGCAACCCTTTTGCGGCATACGCACCGGAACGGGAACAAAGAGCGATGCGGCTCAACGGGTTATCGCATCGTATTACAACCGGGCTGTGAAAAAACATGGGGAGATCGATGTTTTCAGTATTGTAAAATTTCACCCGGCCGGACGTCGAGGTATTGTTACCACTTTTGAGAATACCTTTCCCAAAGAAATAAAGCGCGACCAAATGTGGATAGGCGAGGTTCCTGTCGGGGATTGGTTTTATACCGAGGGTATCGATTATAATGCCACATCGGTGGTGCGTTACTTGCTCGAATGCGTGTCGCGCGACGGAAACTGTGCCGTGAATATTCCCATACGTCCCGACGGTTCGCTCGATGAGGCTTGCGTGGATATGTTACGGGAAATAGGCGACTGGACTCGGATAAACGGTTGCGGGATCTACGGCAGTCGTGCTTGGCGCGTGTGGGGAGAATCGCCCATGACTCCTGCAACCAAGCTCCAACGTGGAAAATTGGGAAATCGCCAAGCAGAGATTCCTTTTACTACGGGTGATTTTCGTTTTACGTTAGGTGCCGACAGTGCGGTATATGCTTATTGTATGAAAGTGCCTCATGATCGTGAACTTCTTGTCATACGTTCCCTCGGACAGGACGCGGGCCGTGTAGATAGCGTTTCACTTTTAGGTTGCGATATGCCGGTGGAATGGCGGCAGACTCGCGATGCCCTTATTATTCGCTGTCCGGCAGGTATGGATCGTTATCGTATTACAGCGACTTTCCGTGTTGAGGTTTGTGAATGAGGATATTCTTATTGACAAATAATAGCCCTGCCGATTTCTTCGTTGGGTAGGGCTGTTATTTCATTGTATTTCCCATTGTGAATATGGGAAAGCCTTCTCTTTTGTCATTCCTAATCGAGGCCGGTAGGCCAAGTGTGAGGAATCCCAAATGATTGTCATTCCGAGTGAATACGAGGAATCTCCTGATGCCATTAGATGGAGATTCTTCACTTCACTGCGTTCCGTTCAGAATGACAGTCATGTTATTCCGAGCAAGGGCGTAAGCCCGACGAGGAATCCCCTCCTTCATATTCACTTTAATAGAGATTCTTCCTCCTTGCGGTCGTCGGAATGACATCGTTTGTCATTTCGAACGTATGTGAGAGATTCTCACAATAGACTCGTTTGGGTGGAGATTCTTCAAGGCAAAGCCTTTCAGAA
>HF999670.1 GCA_000434215.1 Bacteroides sp. CAG:144 | reverse complement strand
TGCACGGCAATAAGACGCACCTCGTCGGGAACGGCTTGCAAGCCGTTAAAAACCGAATGGAAACGGGTCACTCCTCCGGCTACGACCGTATGGGGAAGAGAAAAAGCATACTGCCGACACAGCTCCCTCCAATATGAAAAATGGGCCTCGGGCAAAACTACCACGAGACCTATACTCTCATCATAGCGGCAGAAAGCCTCGAGCGTATGCATCAAAACCGGACGGCCACCGATAAGCCGAAACTGCTTGGGTATATCTCCTCCCATACGCAACCCCTTGCCACCAGCAACCACTATAACACACTTTTCCATATTCGATTTTTGCTATAAACAAAAGTAATACAAAAAACAGTAATAACAAAAATCGCCCACAAGAAAACCCAAGTACTTTCCTAATTTACAATATATTATATATAATATTTATTTTTATATTTTCATTTCCCATTATAATTTTTTTTACCACATGAGCGATATATCGAACAGAAATCATTACCTTTGGAAAATCTATGCCCCGACGATTTTTAATTTGAAGAATTTCTCGGAAACAAACAATCGCATATTTCAGCTATTTATGAAACAACGATTAACAGAAATGAGACAAAAACGTTTTCTCCCCGCACTTTTTTCTTTCTTAATTTTAGGAATATTTTCGCTTTCGGGGCAAGCTCAGGAAATAGACCTCTCGATACAAAAGCATATTGCTACTCAGAAACGCAATAGCATAATCAACAAAGAATTACCGTCGATGCTAAGCATCGACGACTCGGCTACATACAGTCGCCGCCTCGAACAAGAATACGGCATCGCTCCGGCCAGCGAACTCTACGGAGACGTATGGGTAAACCGCTGGATCAACCCCTACCGCCGTGCGGGGATACAACTTCCCGACACTTTTGCTATCAATGTAGCCAATTATTGCATGCCTATCATCGGTCGTAAAACCTCCGATTACGGTTTCCGCCGTTATCGCATGCACCGGGGCGTAGATCTGAAATTGGCGATAGGAGACACGATACGTGCCGCCTTTGCAGGACAAGTACGATTCACCAACTACGAACGCCGCGGATATGGTTACTATATCGTCATGCGCCATACCAATGGTCTCGAAACCGTTTACGGACATCTTTCCCGCTTCCTCGTAAAAGAGGGAGACATCGTAAAAGTAGGCGATCCGATCGCCCTCGGAGGAAATACCGGCCGCTCGACAGGAGCCCATCTGCATTTCGAAATCCGTTTTTTGGGATTGGACCTCAATCCCAACGAAATTTTCGATTTCAAAAACAATGAAATACGCAACGATGTATTCGTATTCCGATCGACACCCTATCGGGCCGGGACAGAAACCTACTACTCCAATGGAGTTACCTATTCGGTATATCGAGTAAGAAAAGGCGACACCCTTACCTCGATAGCTCGTAAATACAGGACATCGATCAACTCATTGTGCCGACTGAACAAAATAAGTCCGAAACGGACATTGAGAATCGGACAGCCCATCCGTATCGACTGATTTCCCAGAATTCAATATTCCATAAATACCCAATAGCATGCAACAGACCATCAAAAAAGTACTTGTGCTCGGTTCGGGCGCATTGAAAATCGGACAAGCCGGAGAGTTCGATTATTCAGGTTCTCAAGCTCTAAAAGCGATGAAAGAGGAGGGTATAAAAACCGTTCTCATCAATCCGAATATTGCAACCATTCAGACCTCGGAAGGTATAGCCGATCAGGTTTATTTCCTACCTATTACACCTTACTTTGTAGAAGAAATATTCAAAAAAGAACAACCCGACGGGATATTGCTCGCCTTCGGTGGACAGACTGCACTCAACTGCGGTACCGAACTCTACAACAAAGGTATCTTGAAGAAATACAATGTTCAAGTACTCGGGACATCGGTCGAAGCGATCATGAACACCGAAGATCGTGACCTCTTCGTGAAAAAGCTGAACGAAATCGAAGTAAAAACACCTAAAAGCATCGCCGTCGAAAATATGGACGACGCTTTCAAGGCTGCCCACACGATCGGATTCCCGCTGATCATACGTTCGGCTTACGCTCTCGGTGGTATGGGAAGCGGATTCTGTAATAATGAGGAAGAACTGAAAGCTCTTGCCGAAAACGCATTTTCCTACTCGCCTCAGATTCTTGTAGAAGAATCGCTGAAAGGCTGGAAAGAAATCGAGTTCGAGGTAATCCGCGACAAGAACAACCACTGTTTCACCGTTGCCAGCATGGAAAATGTTGACCCTCTGGGGATACACACCGGTGAAAGTATCGTAGTTGCTCCTACCTGTTCGCTCGATAACAAAGAGCTTACCATGTTGCAAGAACTTTCCTGCAAAATTATCCGCCATCTCGATATCGTCGGCGAATGTAACATTCAATATGCTTTCAACTCCGAAACCGACGATTACCGTGTCATCGAAGTAAACGCCCGCCTGAGCCGCTCATCGGCCCTTGCCTCGAAAGCAACCGGTTATCCGCTGGCTTTTGTCGCCGCCAAACTGGCACTGGGCTACACTCTCGACCAAATCGGAGAAATGGGAACCAGCAACTCGGCCTACGTTGCTCCGAGTCTCGACTATCTCATCTGCAAAATACCCCGTTGGGACCTGAGCAAATTCGTAGGTGTATCGCGACGTATAGGTTCGAGCATGAAATCGGTAGGAGAAATCATGGCTATCGGAAAAAGTTTCGAAGAAATCATACAAAAAGGATTGCGCATGATAGGCCAGGGAATGCACGGTTTCGTAGGGAATACCGACCTGACATTCGACAATCTCGATGACGAACTGGCCAACCCCACCGACATGCGTATCTTTGCTGTCGCCGAAGCATTCGATCGCGGATATTCGATAGACCGTCTTCACGAACTGACAAAAATTTCCCCATGGTTCCTCGAAAAATTACAAAACATACATAATTTCAAGCTTAAACTCGAAAGCTACGACCATATCGAAGATATTCCGCAAGAAGTCCTCTCCGAAGCCAAACGGTTGGGATTCTCCGACTTCCAAATTGCCCGCTTCGTCGAAAATCCCGCCGGTAACCTCGAAACGGAAAGCATACGTGTGCGTAACCTTCGCAAGAAAATGGGCATACTTCCTTCGGTAAAACGCATCGATACCGTTGCTTCGGAACACCCCGACCTCACCAACTACCTCTATCTCACTTACGACGGCAGCGACCATGACATACCTTATTACAAAAACGACCGTTCGGTCGTCGTGCTCGGTTCGGGCGCTTACCGCATAGGAAGCTCGGTAGAGTTTGACTGGTGCTCGGTCAATGCGATACAAACGGCACGCAAATTGGGTTATAAATCGATTATGATCAACTATAACCCCGAAACGGTATCGACCGACTACGATATGTGCGACAGACTTTACTTCGACGAGCTTTCGTTCGAACGCGTGCTCGATGTCATCGATCTCGAATCGCCCAACGGTGTCGTCGTATCGGTAGGCGGACAGATCCCCAACAATCTCGCCATGAAACTGCATCGCCAACAAGTTCCTATACTTGGCACCTCTCCTATTTCAATAGACCGCGCCGAGAACCGGAACAAATTCTCGCTCATGCTCGACCAACTCGGTATCGACCAACCGGCATGGAAAGAACTGACTTCGATGGACGACATCAAGGCATTTGTCGAAAATGTAGGATTCCCTGTACTGGTACGGCCTTCTTACGTCCTCTCTGGTGCCGCCATGAACGTATGCCACGACATGGAAGGGCTGAAAGAGTTCCTCGCCCTCGCTGCTCATGTATCGAAAGAATACCCCGTCGTGGTATCGAAATTTATGCAAGATACCAAAGAAATAGAATTCGACGCTGTTGCGCAAAACGGAGAAATCGTAGAATACGCCATTTCCGAACACATTGAATTTGCCGGCGTGCACTCGGGCGACGCCACACTCGTATTCCCGGCACAGAAAATCTATTTCGAGACGGCTCGTCGCATAAAGAAAATCAGCCGGCAGATCGCCAAAGAACTGAATATCTGCGGACCATTCAATATACAGTATCTGGCCAAAAACAACGATGTGAAAGTCATCGAATGTAACCTGCGTGCTTCACGAAGTTTCCCGTTCGTATCGAAGGTCTTGAAACGCAACTTTATAGAAACGGCAACCCGTATCATGCTCAATGCGCCTTATACACAACCCGACAAATCGGCTTTCGATGTCGATTGCATCGGAGTAAAAGCATCGCAATTCTCTTTCGCCCGCCTGCAAAATACCGATCCTATTCTGGGAGTCGATATGGCATCGACCGGAGAAGTAGGCTGTATCGGCGACGACTTCAATGAAGCGATGCTCACCGCCATGCTTGCCGTAGGTTATGACATTCCCAAGAAAAACGTGATGGTTTCTTCGGGTTCGGCACGGTCGAAAGTGGATCTGCTCGACGGCTGCCGCATGTTGTACGAAAAAGGATACCAAATCTATGCTACGGCAGGAACCCGCAAATTCCTCGTCGAAAACGGCATCGACAACGCCATCGAAGTTTCATGGCCCGATGAACACCGCGACAACAACGTCATGGACATGATTGCGGGGCATGCGTTCGATCTCATTATCAACGTTCCCAAAAACTATACCAAGCATGAAATGACAAACGGGTATAAAATACGCCGGGCGGCAATCGACCACAACATTCCACTCATTACCAACGCCCGACTGGCAGGAGCTTTCATCGAGTCGTTCTGCGCTGTAAGTCTGCAAAACATACCTATTAAAAGCTGGAAAGAATACAAATAGGAAACGACTTTCCGACACAGAGAAGCGGTGGTATACTGAATGTATACCGCCGCTTTTTAATTTGTTTTAAACATAAACAAGATGCAATAAATCGAAACCTTATATATTCCTAAAAACGTTTATTCATTCGAAAATTTTCCTATCTTTATTGCAAACTTTAATCTGATATCTATGGAAACTTCCCTATTCTGGATCGTGCCGGCGGCATCTCTCATCGCCCTGATATTGGCATGGTATTTTTTCAAGCAAATGATGCGCGAAAGCGAAGGCACCGAAACGATGCAACGCATCGCTTCTTTCGTGCGTACCGGTGCCATGTCATACTTGAAACAACAATATAAGATCGTAGGTCTTGTATTTCTCGGGCTGGTCATCTTCTTTTCGATTATGGCCTACGGGTTCAATCTACAAAATCACTGGGTTCCGGTGGCATTCCTCACAGGCGGTTTCTTTTCGGGGCTGGCCGGATTCCTTGGCATGAAAACGGCGACATACGCTTCGGCGCGAACAGCCAACGCCGCCCGGCAATCGCTCAACCGGGGACTGCGCATCGCTTTCCGTAGCGGCGCCGTCATGGGACTCGTCGTCGTAGGACTGGGGCTGCTCGATATTTCATTCTGGTATCTCCTGCTCGATTACTTTATCCCAGCCGATGCGATGAATGCCACATCTAAACTTTGTGTCATCACCACGACCATGCTTACTTTCGGTATGGGCGCATCGACACAAGCCCTCTTCGCACGTGTCGGCGGCGGTATTTACACCAAAGCAGCCGACGTAGGAGCAGACCTCGTCGGGAAAGTCGAAGCGGGAATCCCCGAAGACGACCCGAGAAACCCCGCAACAATCGCCGACAACGTAGGTGATAATGTAGGAGACGTCGCCGGTATGGGGGCCGACTTGTACGAATCGTACTGCGGATCGATACTCGCCACCTCGGCCCTCGGAGCCGCCGCATTCATCGGGAGCGGCGACAGCACCATGCAATTCAAGGCGGTTATCGCCCCAATGCTCATTGCTGCCGTGGGAATCATTCTCTCCATCATCGGAATATTCACGGTCCGCACCCGCGATGATGCCAAGTTGAAAGACCTCCTGAAATCGCTCTCGACCGGTATCAATTTGAGTTCGATACTCATCATCGTCGCGACTTTCGTCATTCTATGGGCCTTGCAATTACAAAACTGGTTCTATATAAGCTGTGCCGTTGTCATCGGCTTGCTTGTAGGAATCGTCATCGGACGCTCGACCGAATACTACACTTCACAATCATACCGTCCCACACAAAAACTTGCCGAGAGTGGAAAAACCGGCCCGGCGACCGTTATCATTTCGGGTATCGGCTTGGGAATGATTTCAACGACAATCCCCGTCCTAGCCGTCGTATGCGGTATCATTCTTTCTTACTGGTTTGCTGCCGGGTTCGATTTCGCCAATGTATCGATGGGACTTTACGGTATAGGTATTGCTGCCGTAGGAATGTTATCGACACTGGGCATCACCCTTGCCACCGACGCATACGGGCCGATCGCCGACAATGCGGGAGGAAACGCCGAAATGAGTAATCTGGGCAAAGAAGTCCGTTCCCGCACCGATGCGCTCGACTCTCTGGGCAACACGACCGCCGCTACCGGAAAAGGGTTTGCCATCGGTTCGGCCGCACTCACCGGTCTTGCTCTGCTGGCCTCCTATATAGAAGAAATACGCATCGGACTCACCCGTATGGGACAAGAAACATTGACAGTCGGGGAACGCACCATAGATGTACACAATGCTTCATTTACCGATTTCATGTACTACTACGACATCACGCTGATGAATCCGAAAGTGCTCTCGGGTATTTTCATCGGTTCGATGATGGCTTTCCTTTTCTGCGGATTAACCATGAATGCCGTGGGCCGCGCCGCCGCACACATGGTAGAAGAAGTGCGCCGGCAATTCCGTGAAATCAAAGGTATCCTTACAGGCGAAGCACAACCCGATTATGCCCGTTGTGTCGAGATTTCGACAAAAGGTGCCCAGCGAGAAATGATATTTCCCTCACTTCTTGCTATCATCGCTCCCGTACTTACGGGTCTGATATTCGGTGTACCGGGTGTTATCGGCCTGTTGGTCGGCGGATTGGGTGCCGGATTTGTCCTCGCCATCTTCATGGCAAACGCCGGTGGAGCATGGGACAATGCCAAGAAATATACCGAAGAAGGAAACTTGGGAGGGAAAGGCGGCGACGTACACAAAGCGACCGTCGTAGGAGACACTGTCGGCGATCCTTTCAAAGATACGTCGGGACCCAGCCTCAATATCCTCATCAAACTCATGAGCATGGTCGCCATCGTCATGGCAGGACTCACCGTTGTATGGAGTCTATTTTAAATGTATTCTAAGAGAGAAGAGGGGTTGCTTACATAAGTGTAAGTAACCCCTCCTTTGTTTTATACTTTGCCACCGAATTATCATATTATAACTGCAAAAAGAAAAAAACCAACAGAGAACCCCGCATCGTTAGCAAACGATACAAAATATCCAAACAGAAGGGTAGAATCGGGGGATTCCTCGCATTTGCTCGGAATGACATTTGACTGTCATTCTGAACGAAACGGTCGTGAAGTGAAGAATCTCACGCCAAACGATAGTAACATGAGATTTGCCTTGAAGAATCTCTTGTTAAAAAGTATGTCATTCTAAGGTGTATAGCACCGAAGATTCTCCTACCAAGTAAGCTAACATAATATCTCTCACATACGTTCGAGATAACAAGCGATGTCATTCTGACGACCGTAAGGGAGGAAGAATCCCCTTCCAAGCAATAGCAACATTTGTCATTCTGAGGGGAATAACCCCAAAGAATCTCTACCAGAGGCGAGATTCCTCGTCGAGTTCGCCCTCGCTCGGAGCAACAAGCCAGACAGAGGAGTGTACCGTTATCTCTCCTCGGCACACTTCTGCTTTTCATTTATTCAAAGACAAAACTTTTTACAGAAAGATTTTTACAATCGCCCTTGAACAGGAAATAAACTTTCGTCTTGCCTTTCTTTATTTTATCTACGGTGAAAACTTGTTTTTCCCACTCTTTCGAACTTTTACTTTTCTCGACCCGGCATACAGCCAATAACCGCCCGTCTATCGAGTCTTCTCTAAGTTCTATTTCCGCTCCGGAAGTTTCAGCCCGCAATTCGATGGCAACCGTTCGAGGTCTCTTCTTAAAATGCAAATTATTGAACACAAGCCAGTCGCCCGAACCGATTTTCTCGAAATGTTGCATGGGTCTTTTACGATGGGGGCGAACCAGCAACAACCCCTCCCGGTCGTCATATTGTGAAAAATCCACTCCGGCAAACGCATCGTAATGATTTCCCCTACGTGTACTTTTTATTTGAAAGAAATCGAAATCGGCATATCCGCAGGGGCTGCCCTTTACTACATTATAGCAACATAACGCATGGCGTATTCCCAAATACCCCCAGAAATTAGACCGGCCTTCGAGGCCGAAACGGTGGAACGTGCGGTTATCGAGGCTGTAATAAAACAATTGAGACCCTTGTTTCGTGATTTCGGTACGGAGATAAATCCGCTCCGTATCCAACAACAAACTATCGGTAACGTTCTCTCCCGTCCAATCTCCGGAGCGGAACTCCAACCAATTACCATTCGACTTTTTACGGACGCCCAACTGATACATGGGCCTTCCCATAATTCCCATACCGGCAAAATCATTCTCTTGCAAACCTTTCAATTCGAGAGCTACGGTAGCTGTACTATACGGCCCGCTGACCTTCTGAGTAAGCGAATTGCGGGCTTCGCCGAAACACGGTGCCGACTGGGCATAGATACGGAAATAACCCGGCCGGTCGGTCAAGCTCCACTTTTCTTTGTGCGGAACATGGTTGAACTCCCAGACCTGCGACAACTCAGCGGCATCGAAATCATCGGAATGTTGCGGATAAGAGATGCCTTGTCCTGCTCCGATCGCAGGTTTGCGATACGTTACCACCCCTTTTCCGGGTCTTCCTTCCGGTCCTACTACCGGCCAGTCGTTTTCCCATTTCATCGGATATAACATGACGCACCGTCCCATATAATCGCGATCTTGGAAGGTATATGCCCACGATTCACCTTCGAGAGTCTCCACATACCCGCCTTGATGCACACCCGCATCGGCATAATTTATATCATCATCGATCAATACTTTCGTCTCATAAGGACCATAAAGATTCCGCGAACGGCTTATCATCTGCACTCCGTCATACCCCAATGCCGGATTGAATATATAATACCAACCGTTTCTTTTATATGTATGGCAGCCCTCGAACAGATGACCGTACCCCTCGGGCGCAGTCAGTATCAACGTACCTTTATCTTCGGAATCCAATACGCCCGTAGCATCGTCTTTCAGCCGAGTAAGGTAAATTCTGTTTTTGCCATGCGTAACATATTTCTTTCCATCGTCATCGATAAAGAAACCCGGATCGTATAAGCGCTTGCCGAACTTATGCATGGTATACGGTCCTTCGGGTCTATCGCTCTTGAACATGACAAACCCGTCATCGGCGATATTCACACCGATATAATAGATGCCGTCGTAATATCTTATCGTCGGTGCCCAACAAAGACGACTATACGCCGTTTTCCCGCCTTCCATACGGTATTGCGGACGAAATGTGATACTGTCGTAGGCATGTCCTATAATTTCCCAGTTGACCAAGTCTTTGGAGTGGCAAACAGGAATACCCGGCATGGCGACAAACGAAGAGCTCACCATATAATAATCTTCTCCGACCCTGATTATATCGGGATCGGGATAGTCGGCCTGTATGACCGGATTGGTATAAGTACCGTCGCCGTTATCGGACGACAGATAGGCCGTACTCTCCAAACTCGTAGAGCAAGATGCTATAAACACAGACAAACAACAGAGAAACAAAAAATCGAATAATCGGAGAAAATTTTTCATACATTGTATTTTTAATGGTATTATACTTCTATTCAGCAAGGCAATGAAAACCCCAGTAATAATTTCAAAAATAAGTAGAGATGCTCGATTTCATGTGGACTTTTTATAGCTAATACGTAGACTTTTTTGTATCGTAAATAAAAAAACGATACTTACTTGAAATCTGTGAAACAACCGATTTCTCCTTATAAAACTACCAACATAACAACTCCCGAAAATAAAAATCCTCTTCGAGGTGAACTTTTTCATCGGGTTATCCATTATCAAACAAAAGCCTTTTCTGCTGGGATATTACTCTTTTTAATAGATACAAATATTTTAAAAACAGAGACTTAAAAAGAAAGAAAAGCCCCATATCGAAGAAAAGTATAACACGGAACATAAAAAATCGAGATAACTCTTTCAAAACAAATGATTTTTACCCTTTAAATTTTTCAAATCAAAAAATATTCATACCTTTGAAAGAGTGAAAAAACGAGCCGAGCTACTCAAACCCGGCCCTTACATTTTCTCGAACAAAGAAGACTATGGACAAAGGAAACAACATCAAACATCTATACCTGAAAGATACCTCTTTTGCCAACCTCATGCAAAAACGTATCTTCAACGTTTTACTGGTCGCCTCTTATTACGATGCATTCATTCTCGAAGAAGATGGCCGTGTCGAAGAACAGATTTTCTTCGAGTACACGTCCCTCAACCTCAGTTCACCTCCCCGCGTAACACAAGTAAATAATCTCGAAGACGCATTCAAGGAATTATCGACAAAAAGGTTCGACCTCATCATCGCCATTCCCGATGCCGAACACAGTCAGACCTACGAAAAGGCCAAAGAAATCAAGCACCACTATCCCGATATTCCCATCGTCCTGCTTACACCTTTCGCTCGCGAGGTCTCCCGCCGATTGGAAAAAGAAGACCTCAGTGGTATCGATTACGTTTTCAGTTGGCTGGGAAATACCGATTTATTATTGGCTATCATCAAGTTGCTCGAAGACGAAATGAATATCGAAGAAGATACCAAGTCGGGCGTACAGATTATCATGTTGGTCGAAGACTCGGTACGGTTCTACTCCTCGATACTGCCCCATCTATATAAGTTCGTGCTGAAACAATCCCAGATATTTTCGACCGAAGCCCTCAACGAGCACGAACAGATGTTGCGTATGCGGGGGCGGCCCAAAATAAAACTGGCCCGCTCCTACGAAGAAGCGATGGAAATGTATAAGAAATACGCCAATAATATACTGGGAATCATATCGGACGTATCATTCATGCACGAAGGGTTGAAAGACGCGAAAGCCGGGCTCAAATTCTGCTCGTACGTCAGGGAGAAAGACCCGTTCGTCCCCATTATCATCGAATCGTCCGATACCGAAAACTCGGCCGGAGCCGCTGCGCTCGACGCATGTTTCCTCGATAAAAATTCCAAAAAACTACCCGTCGATTTGCGTAAGGCCATCATGCGCAATTTCGGCTTTGGAGATTTTGAATTTATCAATCCGCAAAACGGAGAGGTCATCATGCGCATCAAAGAACTGAAAGACCTGCAAAAAAATATCCTTTCCATTCCTGCCGAATCGCTGCTATACCACGCCTCGCGCAATCATATTTCCCGCTGGCTCTATTCCCGAGCCCTTTTCCCGCTGGCCGAATTTATTCGTCGGCGCTGGCCTCATAACCTCGACGAGCTGCCTGAAATACGACAGGAAATTTTCGACTCCATTGTCCTCTATCGGAAAATGAAGAACCGGGGCGTAGTGGCCATTTTTGAACGAAACCGTTTCGACAAATACTCCAATTTCGCCCGTATCGGGCAAGGTTCGCTGGGAGGAAAAGGGCGCGGTCTGGCATTTATCGACTCACTCATCAAACGCCACCCCATACTCGAAGATTACGAAGGTATAAGCGTTTCCGTTCCTAAAACCGTGGTTCTTTGTACCGACCTCTTCGATGAATTTATGGAGAGCAACAATCTCTATCAAATCGCCCTCTCGGACATGCCCGACGAAGAAATCCTCAACCATTTCCTCGAAGCCTCCTTGCCCGAACGCCTCAAAGAAGACATACTGGCCTTTTTCGAGGTCGTAGGACGGCCCATCGCCGTGCGTTCGTCGAGCCTGCTCGAAGACTCGCATTACCAACCTTTCGCCGGTGTATACTCGACCTACATGATACCGTTCCTCGAAGATCGCGAAGAGATGTATCGCATGTTGTCGGCCGCCGTGAAAGGCGTATATGCCTCGGTATTTTACTCCGACAGCAAAGCCTACATGACAGCGACATCAAATGTCATCGATCAGGAAAAAATGGCAATTATCTTACAAGAAGTAGTAGGTACGCAATACGGCGACCGATACTATCCCTCATTCGCGGGTGTCGGCCGGTCGCTCAACTATTACCCGATCAACGACGAAAAAGCTGAAGACGGAGTCGTGGATATAGCCGTAGGTCTCGGAAAATACATCGTCGACGGCGGACGCAGTTTACGATTTTCGCCCAAGCATCCCAACAAGGTACTGCAAACCAGCACCCTCGACCTTGCCCTGCGAGACACGCAAACCCGTTTTTACGCACTCGACCTGAAAAATATCCAAGAACATTGCGAAGTCGATGACAGCTTCAACCTTTTGCGTCTTTCAATACGCGATGCCGAGGCCGATAATTCCCTACGCGGCATGATATCGACGTTCGACCCTTACGACCAAGTCATACGCGACGGATACTACGAAGGTGGGCGCAAAGTCGTTACCTTCGCCAATATCCTGCAACACAATATTTTCCCGCTATCACCATTGCTGGAAATGATGCTCGAATACGGCTCACACGACATGGGCCGGCATGTAGAGATAGAATTTGCCGGGATCCTGCCCAACGAACAACACCCACACGGTGCACTTTATTGGCTGCAAATACGCCCCATCGTGGATACAAAAGAGATGCGAAGCGACGAAATCGACGAAGTCGAGGAAAAAGACCTGTTGCTAAAAACATCTTCGGCTCTGGGGCACGGCATCATGTCGGATCTGCACCATGTCATCTACGTCAAAAGCGACGGATTCTTGTCGTCGAACAATTCGCTCATCGCCCGGGAAATAGAAAAGATAAACAAAACATTTCTCGAACGCGGCGAAAATTACATACTCATAGGCCCCGGACGTTGGGGATCGAGCGACACGGCACTGGGTATTCCCGTCAAATGGCCGCATATATCGGCCGCCCGTCTCATCGTCGAAACCGCCTTATCGAGTTATTTCATCGAACCGAGTCAGGGAACGCACTTCTTCCAGAACCTGACCTCTTTCGGCGTAGGTTACTTCACACTCAATCCGCAAATCAAAGACTGCCTCTATGACGAAGATTTCCTCAATCACCAAGAAGCGGTGCAAGAGACGCAATTCCTGAGGGTCGTACGATTCGAACAACCGCTCACCGTAAAGATCAACGGAAGAAAAAGCGAAGGCATCGTCATCAAACCCTCCGAAACACAACCGTAAAAACCTCTACGTTATGAGTTTTGTAAAATCGATACTGCAACAATGGCGCGACCGGAATCTTAAAAAAAACACTTACTCCGACAGCGAACAACTCATCGTTTCGGATATTCCGGGTACAGACATCGCCGAACAACATCTACTCGAAGCTCTCGCCCGACAAATCAACGATGCCGTAAACAACGGCAAAACGATTTCATCTCTCAACGTCGAGATCGTCTATGAGCAATTGGCCGAAAGTCTCGACTGCTTCAAGCAGGAATCGCTCAATACGGCTCGTAACGAATTATCGGAAAAATGGAGAGAAGAAGAATCCCGACGCATTGCAGAAATAAAAAACTTGCAGGAACAAAATGCCGAGCTCTCCCATAATTACACCGAAGCACAAAAAAGACATGCCGGAGCCGAACGTCTGCGCAAAACGCTGAGCGAGCGCATTCACGACCTCGAAAACGAATTGATAACCGTAAGAGACGGATACGAACGGGAAATAGAAGAAAAGCTACGACAAATCAACAAAATAAAAGCACAATCATTGGGGATCGCCTATGACGAACCAGATGAAAAAACCGAAGAAGAAGTCTCTCAAAATATCGAAGATACAGAAAAAATTTTCGACTGTCGTAGTGTCGGCGACGAAAGAGACAATGAAGCAATCGTGATAAAACACCGCTACGCATCTCTATATAACAAACTCAATAAGGCACAAAACGCCCTACAAGAACTGAGAAAAGAAAATCGCAATATCATGAAACGGGACTCGCGACACCAACAACGAATCAAAGATTTACAGGAAACGACCCAAAAATTGCGAAAAGAAGTACGAAAACTTACGGAAGAGCTCGATCAGGCACTGCGTAAAGCCGGGAAAAAGAGCAGTATGTCACCGACCGAGCCGACGTCCCGCCACGCACATAAACCTGCGCCGGGACTCACATCTCTAATATTCCCTGACGATACAGCCGAAAATCTGTAAAACACGACAACAATTCTTCCTTAACACAAAAGAAAAAGATCAATTTACAGGCCAAGACGACGATGAACGATCGGTGATAATCATATCCATGACCTTTCGGAGAAAACGCACCTGTTCCAACGGCAAACGCCGAGAAAAAGTCTCGATGAGAATGGCATATTCTTCGATGGTAAACGTCGCACCACCAGTAATGCTATGCGGTTGTTCCGAAAAAAAGACGGCGTAGTTCACCCCTACTCTCTCACAGACCTCTTCCAGTGCTTCAACCGCTTTTTTTACTTCGTCAATACTGCTTTTATTTTTCATATCTATAAGTCGATTACTATTGGCTATAATTCATATTATTCGTATATTAGTAGAAGTAAAACCAATTAAATAGTCTTTTGTTCATTTCAAAAGTTCTTTTTTACGACACCATCCTATACAAAACTCAAAAGAAATATATTATGTCGAAAATCATCTACTCCGGAATCAAATTTCGAGAATTCCTGTCGAGAAGAGGAATCACTTACCAAGAAGCTTCCGCTTTTTTAGGTATTGACAAGAATACAATCGGCAAAGCCGTCCGAGGAGGAAATCTCAACATGAGCGTACTGTTGACCATCTGCAATATGTATCATCTGAACATTGCCGACTTCTTCGTTCTCGAACATGATGGAGAAGAAAATCAAACCCACGAAAATAGTATAAACCCGATCCTTTCTGACAACAAACAAGTACTATCTTCGGTTTCGGAAGAATTCGAGAAATATAAAATTTCTAAAAAACCAAAATTCCAATATGAAGATTTTCTGGCATCAAAAGATCAGGAAATAGCATTACTTCGTGAAATAAACGAACTCTATAAGAAGCAAATCGAGCTGTTACAAGAAAAAGTTCTCGAAATCGACAATAAAAACGATCTGTAAATTCCCTCTTACTTCTTTCCCACATAAATGGAGCAAACTCCCCAAGTAAGTCGACGATAATATACTTCACCGAACCCGACGCTTCTGAATATCGAAAGCATTTCATCTCCCTGGGGCACAGCCTCTATCGAACGGGGAAGATACATATATGCCTGCTTGTCACGAGAAAACAACCGCCCCAAGCAGGGAATAATGCGATGAGCATAAAATCGGTACAGCACATCGAACGGAAACCTGCGGGGAGTCGACAATTCTATAACCATCAACACTCCACCGGGTGTCAACACCCGATACATCTCGGAAAAACCTTGCTGTAACCGTTGAAAATTACGCACTCCAAATGCAACGGTTACGGCATCGTACCGAGCATCGGGAAAGGTCAAGGAGAGGCAATCCTGCTTTTCAAAGACTATTTTTTCCTGCAAGTTCCGCTCGGAACATTTTTTCCGAGCAATGTCGAGCATTCCTTCCGACAAATCGATACCCGTTATATCCGGACAATCGAACATCTCACTCATCATAAACGGCAAATCTCCCGTACCGGTCGCTACATCGAGTATCTTCCGGGGATTGTAAGCCCTCAGCATTTTCAAGGCAACCCTTCTCCACCCTCGGTCGAGGCCGAAAGTCATCAACCGGTTCATACGATCATATACCGGAGCTATCGTATCGAACATACGACGCACCTGCACATCTTTGCTCTCTCCGTCGCCATAAGGAAGTACCGTCTCGGGATTGTGTGAAATACGCTCCGATGCCATAACAAGAATGGTTACTAATACATATTTCAGGAGAGGAGAAAGAAAATTTTTCCTCTCCTGAAATCATGATAGGGAATACTTTTATTTCCTGCTCTTCAAAAATCCGCTTACATTTTTCTCGATACGAGCGGCCACATCTTCGGTATCGGCTTTAACGAACTTCTCCCCGACGATATGCTCATACAGCTCGATATAACGGTCGCTGATAGATGCTACGATAGCATCGGTCATCTCGGGAACTTGTTGGCCGGGTTTCCCCTGGAAACCGTTATCCATCAACCATTCGCGCACGAACTCCTTAGACAACTGTTTCTGAGGTTCGCCTTTTGCAAATCGTTCTTCATACCCTTCGGAATAGAAATAACGGCTCGAATCGGGCGTATGGATCTCGTCCATAAGATAAATCTTTCCGTCATGTTTACCAAACTCATATTTAGTATCGACAAGAATCAATCCGCGTTCGGCAGCCATCTGCGTACCCCGGTTGAAAAGTTCCATCGTATATTTTTCCAACAAAGCATATTCCTCGGGAGTAGCCAAGCCTTTTGCCAAAATTTCTTCTTTGGAGATATCGGCGTCATGCTCTCCGATTTCGGCTTTGGTCGTAGGCGTAATTATCGGCTCGGGAAATTTCTGGTTCTCCTTCATTCCCTCGGGCAACTTCACCCCGCAAATTTCGCGTACGCCGCTTTTATAAGCACGCCAAGCACTTCCGCACAAGTATCCCCGGACAATCATTTCCACAGGAAAACCTTTACACATCACTCCTACGGTTACCATAGGGTCGGGAGTAGCCACCTTCCAGTTGGGGCAGATATCGGTCGTCGCATCGAGGAATTTAGCAGCAATTTGATTCAACATCTGACCCTTGAAAGGAATCCCTTTCGGAAGAATCACGTCAAATGCCGATATACGGTCGGTAGCGACCATGACAAGCAACTCGTCATCGATATTATACACATCACGCACCTTTCCGTGATAAACACTCTTTTGTCCGGAAAAGTGAAAATCGGTTTTTACCAAAGCTTTTTCCATTTCTATAAATATTTAAGTTCTCATTCTGTTCAGCACATCATTGTGAGGAAGACCTCGATTCTTCGTTCTCCTTCCACAAACGCCGCTGCCTGCATTTCTCATCATAAGCATCATACGCCTCGACAATACGTTGCACGAGCTTATGGCGTACAATATCTTTCTTGGAAAACTGCACCTTAGCAATACCCGGCACATCATGCAGTAACTCTATCGCTTGCGATAATCCCGACCGCTGAGACGGGGGCAGATCGATCTGACTCATATCGCCGGTAACAATCATCTTGGCATTAAGGCCCATACGGGTAAGAAACATTTTGATCTGATGCGTCGACGTATTCTGCGCTTCGTCGAGAATAATGACAGCCTCGCCCAATGTACGTCCCCGCATAAAAGCAAGCGGTGCAATCTGTATCACATTATTGTCCATCAATTCTTTAAGGCGCGCTGCCGGAATCATATCCTGCAAAGCATCATAGAGAGGTTGCAGATAGGGGTCGATCTTATCTTTCATATCGCCGGGCAAAAATCCCAGCTTCTCCCCGGCTTCTACCGCCGGACGACTGAGGATTATTTTCTTTACTTCTTTATTCTTCATCGCCCGCACGGCCAATGCAATGGCGACATAAGTCTTTCCCGAACCGGCGGGACCGAGTGCAAAAACAAGATCGTTTTCTTCAAAGGCTTTTACCAATAACTTTTGGTTTTCAGACCGAGCCACGATAGGACGGCCGTTTACCCCGTGTATGATCAGGTTATCTTTTTTCACCTCGGGCGGTCGATTCCCTTTCACAATATCGATGACGGCTTCTTCGCTCAACAGATTATACTCGGCACAGTACCGCATAAGCTCGGTTATCTTTTCTTCAAAGATCGCCATCTCCACTTCGTCGCCGATAGCCTTTACCACCAGCCCGCGAGCCAAGATACGCAACTTGGGAAACAACGTGCGCAACAATTGTATATTGCTGTCGTTCACCCCATAAAAGATAACCGGATCTACATTTTCCAATATAACGACGCGCTCTATCATGCATTTTGGTTTCTGACCCGACAAAGATACGAAATAATAACCGTAACCTTACGGGTCGGACAAAAGTTTTGAGACACAACTCCTTTTTACCAGAATCTCTCATTTGTCCATCAAAAAAAATGCCGACCATCTCTCGAAAGTCGGCATCGATAGAATATCCCATCGTCATTATCTTTTCTGGGCATCGAGCAGGTAACGCTTCATCGCTTCAACACCGGGATACCCGGTCAGTTTTTTCATCCTATTACCTTGCCGATCGACGATGATAAAGGTCGGGACACCGCTTATTCCCAAAAGGGAAGAAAGACTGCGACCCTGACGGAGCGACAACAAGATATGATACCCGGGAACAGCCTCGATCAGGTTTTTCCAGGCTTTTTTATCGGAAGATCCCTCGGTCGCCAGATAAAGATAAACGATATCTTTACCAGCCAATTCTTTTTTGAGAGGAATCATCTGCTGCATAGCTATACGGCACGGAGAGCACCAAGTTTCCCAAAAATCCACTAAAACGACTTTGCCCCGGTAAGGAGCTATAAGAGCTGCAAAAAGTTCTTCTCCGGAAAGAGAATCGAGCGGGACATCGAGCCGGGAGGAAAGATCGCGGTTACGTTCGAGATAGGCCGATAAAGAATCGTTCTCGGCTGAAAGTATCCGATAAAACATCGTATCGTCCATCGCCCGTAGCGATGCCTTGTCGTCTTGGTCGAGCGGCGTATAATTTTCCTTTATTTTCTCGTAACAACGTTGAGCCTCGACCCAATCGAAATACACACTCTTCTCTCCTAAGAAAACCGCTGGCAAGGGAGCATTTTTGTCTCTACGACTAACAACGCCTAAAAAGAATTTCAAATATTTTTTATGTGTACCAACAATATTCCATACCCTCTTTTTATCACCTTCCGTCAACGAGTCATACCCTTTCTGAGAAACGTTCCCTACTAAAATCTTTTCTTCATCTGACAAAAAATGATGTACAGAATCGGCTTCCTCAATGAATTTCCAAAGATCGGGGCGCGTCTTTTTCTTCAACTGGACTTCGCCCTCCATAGTGCCGAGTAAATCGCCAAAACGATCGGCCCAAACTATCGAACCATTATCGAAATAAGGCCGAAGCATTGTTACATAATCAAAATATGATGAATCGGGATACTCGAATTGTTGCGCAAAAGCATACAATCCGGCATCGGCAGGCCCATCGAAAAAATTGCGATAAGACAACCGCAAACTCAAAGAATAACGATTCAGCAGCAAAGCGCACCACACGGCATTATTTATCCGATTGATTTCTTTATAGGCCTCACTCCACGGCTGCCGGTCTATTTCGACACAAAGGCTGTCATACCGATGCAACAGATAAGCCTTATAATCATCGGCAGACATTTTATAAAAGGCCTTTATTTTACCGAGGCTCGAATAATATCTCTGCCAAAAATCTCTTATCTGCAATGTATCATGTATTTTTTCATCATTGATTCCTGCCATTGCTCCCGAGAAATAAGCCACTCGTTCCCGGGAAGGCTGTTCCCGAAGCAAACGGCTGCCCCGACGAGTCCATTCCGCCAAATTTATATCGACATTCACCACCTCGCCCGGAACTACAAAAAAGCGCAAAGAGCGGTCGTATGAGAAAACAACTTCCGTCGGGACATTTACCGGTAACGACAAGCGAAAAGCTCCCTTATCATCGACACGACCGGTTACACATTGTTGCCGACCGTCGAAAACCGTATTATACCAAGCCTCTATCTGCCGGCCGTAATCTTTTCTGAATCCGATAATTCGTCCGGTAATAATTGCCGAATCGGCCGTCAACCCTGCATCTGGAAGAAACAGTCCGCTTTTTGATACTCTCTGTTTTTCGAGACGTTTTATCTCTTTTTTGTTATCAGAATGTTTTCCGGTCAAAGATATTCCATATATTCTCCAACTGTTCTCATAGGGACCTTCGACAAAATCAAACGAACGGATTTTCGGAGGTAATGGTTCGAAAACAAGCGATAACGATAATTTGCCGCTCTCGGGCATACGTATCCGCTTTCCGGGTACCATACCCTCACACCAACGGAATGCATAACGACAGCCGTTACCGTCGACCAAAGAGAGGGTAGAACTGAACTTAACCGTTTTTCCCGCCCGATAATACACATCGAAATCGACGATTGTCGCCGTATCGGTAAGTGTAACACGGGGTACCTCGAGCATTGTCGTAGAGCTGTAAACATAAGGAGGTTTTTCCACAATTCGTGTCTTGGCCTGTATCCCGACTGTAAACACGAAGAAAATCGAAACAAAAATCAAAAAAGTGTTTTTCATATCATAGACAAATTAAATGTCAAAATCAATCTTTACGAGGACTTATACATAACAAAGATAATCTATTTTCCCTCCGGCAAATGCAATGTTATAAATCAATTCTCACTATTGTCCCTATTTTACTACTTTGAAAAAATACAGATAAAGGCGTTCTGCCCGGGCAGAACGCCTTTATCGTTTCCGACACACGGAGAAATAGTTACTGAGCAGCTTCCCAGCCCAAAGCACTGGCACCGAGAATAGCCGCATCGGCTTCATTGAGTTGGGAAAGCACCAACTCCACTTTCCCTTTGAACACATGCAGAAGATTATCTTCCATAGCCTCTTTTATGGGTCGCATAATAAGGTCGCCGGCATGAGTCAGCCCGCCAAACAATACAATCATTTTGGGACTTGAAAACGAAACGAAATTGGCAAACGCTTCTCCCAATATCTTTCCTGTGTACTCAAAAATTTCCAATGCCAGTCGGTCACCGGCCATAGCAGCATCGTAAACATCTTTCGAGGTGATGTCTTGAAGCGGTATACGACGTAAAAGACTCTCGGCCTTTTGCAATTCGAGAAATTCGCGCGCCGTACGGGCCACTCCTGTCGCCGACGTATAGGTTTCGAGACACCCCGAACGGCCGCAACCACAAAGACGCCCGTTGGGACGCACAATGACATGTCCCAACTCGCCGGCATTTCCGTCGCTCCCGTAAATCAGCTGGCCGTTGGCGACAATCCCGCTACCGACCCCTGTACCGAGTGTGATCATGATAAAATCCTTCACGCCCCGCGCCGCACCGTAAGTCATCTCTCCGATGGCGGCAGCGTTGGCATCATTGGTTATCTTCACCGGAATGCCGAACTTCTTTTCCATCAATTCGGCAAAAGGAACAATCCCCTTCCAGGGCAGATTTGCGGCATACTCGATCGTTCCTTTGAAATAGTTGGCATTAGGAGCACCTACACCTATCCCCCCTATTTCTCCTTCAAGACCGTTGGCTCTTGTCAAAGCCGTAAAAGCCTTATGCAAATCTTCGATATAATCTTCGACACATTGATGTTTGTTGGTTTTAATGGAATCTTTGGCGAGCACAGTTCCCCGACTGTCGACAATACCGAGTTTGGTATTGGTTCCACCGATATCGATTCCTACGACATAAGATTTCATGGTAATGGAATATTAAAAATAGTCATACGTTGATTTCACAAATATATCAAAATCTTTTATTTTTTCCCGCCATCGCAATAAAAATCTCTTTGGAAAAACAATCAGGGCGAAAAAAAAGTTTTTTACCAAATACCTCAGCATCGGGAAAAGTAAATTACCCCAGCAAAAGATTGCCGGATAGAAAAAATAATGTACCTTTGCGTTGTTAAAACCGGCACAAAAAGTGCAAAAACGTGCAATTATGTCGGACTAAAAAACCGAAAAAAATATGAGCAATAATTTATTGAAAGGGAAACGAGGCATTATTTTCGGAGCCCTGAATGACATGTCCATCGCATGGAAAGTGGCCGAAAGAGCCGTAGAAGAAGGTGCAACCATTACGTTGTCGAACACCCCCGTCGCCGTGCGCATGGGTCAAGTTTCGGAACTGAGCGAAAAACTTCATGCCGAGGTAATTCCCGCCGATGCCACCAGCGTAGAAGATCTCGAAAATGTATTCAAGCGTTCGGTCGAAGTGCTGGGTGGAAAAATAGACTTTGTTCTGCACTCTATCGGCATGTCGCCCAACGTGCGCAAAAAACGCCCTTACGACGACCTCGATTACAGTCTCCTCGACAAAACACTCGACATCTCGGCCATCTCGTTCCATAAAATGCTACAAGTTGCCAAGAAACTCGATGCCATCAACGAATACGGTTCGGTAATCGCCCTGTCATACGTAGCTGCTCAACGTACCCTCTTCGGGTACAACGACATGGCCGATGCCAAAGCCCTTTTGGAGTCGATCGCCCGCAGTTTCGGATACATTTACGGTCGCGAAAAGAACGTGCGTATCAACACCATTTCGCAATCGCCTACCATGACGACCGCCGGCAGCGGAGTCAAAGGCATGAACTCTCTCATGGACTTTGCCAACCGTATGTCTCCGCTGGGTAATGCCGACGCCGCCGAATGCGCCGATTACTGCATCGTGATGTTCTCGGATCTTACCCGCAAGGTTACTATGCAAAACCTTTATCATGACGGAGGTTTCTCGAGCATGGGTATGAGTTTGCGCGCTATGGATCAATATAACAAAAGTTTCGACGAATACCGTGATCCCGAAACAGGCGAAATCGTTTACGGATAGTATGATCATAAAAAACAAAAAAGCCCGGCATTGCCGGGCTTTTTTTATACCTCCTCATCATCATGACAAGATACAATCAAATGTACAAGACATATATTCATTTTTTGACACAATTCCTCCATGTCTAATATTTGGGGCATATATGAAATAAAATTGAGCAAATAATCCTCATTTTTTATCTATTTTTCATCTTTTGTTTACTTACATTTCACTATATTTGTTTCATTACACAGTTCTAAATTCGTCGAGACGAAACAAGATATTATTGTGAAGTCTCAAAATATATCTCCTGCCATGGAGGCGATGACAATCCGATCGAACCTTAAATATCATATTATGAAAAAACTATTCAGACATTTCTTGTCGGCTATACTGTTTGCTGTGCCTTGCATGTATGCGTCGGCAGCGTGGGATGGTACGTCGGCGGCAGAATACGCCGGAGGTAATGGTACAAAAGACAATCCCTATCTCATTGCCACAGAATCGCAATTCGCCAAGTTTGCCAACGATGTATCGACCATTCCGGGATTCAGCCGAGGTCGCTATTTCAAACTTACCGCCGATTTGGTCATGTACGAAGGTGTCGGTAGCAATATGTCGAGTTCCATGAATGGAGGCAAAGCATATTCCCCACAAACTCCTATGGTGGGCAATTTTACCGATGAGACTACATACACGGCTGCATTTGAGGGTATATTCGACGGTGATGGCCATACCATCAGCGGACTATACTCGGTCAATGACGCTATATGCGTATCGTTATTCCGTATCACCTACAATGCCACCATCAAAAACTTGGGGGTGATCGATTCCTACTTCTACGGCAACGCCCGTTTTGCCGGAATCGTAGGAAAAATGGTTGACTCGAAATTGATCAACTGTTATGTAAAAAATACCCGTCTCGAAGGTTACGGGTCGTATGCCGGTTGTATCGTGGGACAATGCGTAGGTTCTTCTCAAATCATCAACTGCTATTCCGATGCCACCCTTACGGCCAAAAACAATGCCGGAGGTATTGTGGGGCGTATCGGTGAAGGGAAGGTCGATTCATGTATTATCGACAACTGCGTCAGTATATCGACGCTTACCACGACAAAAAGCAATAAAGCCGGTATTTCTTCGGAAAATTCCTCCGGTTCTATCGTAAGGAATTGCTTCTATGCCAACACCCTTCCTTCGGCAATCAGTTCCGATAAAGGTAAGAGCGAGAACATCTCGTCGTTGGCTCCCGAAGCCTTTGCCGGAGACTCTATTGTGGCTGTACTGAATACCAACGCCGAGAATATTCCCGGAGCCTGCCGGTGGATACGGTCATCGATGTGCCCTGCACTCGATTACCGTATTTTTACTATCGACGGTGATGAAGTTGATATTTCGGCCATGGCGACTTCTCCCATTCCTGCCGATGGAAACTTGCACGCCGACGGCGATTCGGGTGCTGTTCTCCTGCAATGGAATGCCGCCATCGACGGTAAGACGACAAAACAGTATCTCTATATCGGTACCAATAAAAACAGCTTATCTGCGGTTACTCCCGACGATGCTATCACATTAGGTACGGACACTTGTTACAATGCACCTCTTCAAAGCAAAACGGCAATCCACTATTGGCGCGTCGATCGTGTCGATGCCGACGGAGTCGTTACGAAAGGATCGGTATGGAGTTTCCAGCCCCGACTGCTTGCCTTTCCCGGTGCTGAGGGGTACGGCCGATTCGCACATGGAGGACGAGGCGGCAAAGTAGTGTATGTAACCAATCTCAACGCCTCTGGTGAGGGATCGTTTCACCATGCGGTTACCGAGGGCAGTGGTCCGCGCACCGTTATCTTCAACGTTTCGGGTCTCATCGTACTGGATGATGATGTGAAGTGCGATGATTATGTAACGATAGCCGGGCAAACTGCTCCCGGAAAAGGTATCTGCATCGCTAACGGCTCTGTGGGTATCGCCAATGACAATATTTGCCGATTCCTCCGTTCCCGTCGCGGCGGTGATGCCGATACCGGAGGCTCTATCGGATTTTATTATGCCGACAATGCCATCATTGACCACGCTACGGCGAGCTGGGGTACCGATGAAACATTCAGCAGTCGCAGTTGCCAAAACATCACTATACAACGTTCTATTATATCCGAAGCTCTCGGTATAGCCGGTCATCGCAAATATCCCGAAGGGACTAATCACGGTTATGCAGCGACCATCGGCGGAGATATAGGCTCATTCCATCACAACCTGCTCGCCAACTGCTACGGCCGAAATTGGAGTATGGGCGGTGGAACCGATGCCAATGGTTACTATGCCGGTCGATTGGATATATTCAATAACGTGGTATATAACTGGGGAACGCGTACTACCGACGGAGGTGCGCATGAGGTAAATTTTGTGAATAACTATTACAAAATGGGTGTCGATACGAGGCTTACCACCCTATTCACCATCAATATAGAAGGTAATCTCAAAGGTACGCAAAGTGCGTATGTGAGCGGGAATATTCGCGATAACAAAGATGGTTCGCTCTCTACCGACAAACTCAATGACACCTACCGGTTAAGTATCGACGACGGTCGCGGAAGCATCGATTGGGATGCTTTTGTCGATGCTCCCTATTTTCCCTCGTATGCCAAAATAGAATCTGCCCAAGAGGCTTATAAAAGCGTCCTCAGTGATGTAGGAGCCAATCTACCTCTCAGCGACGATACCGACCGACGCATCATTAAAGAGACGCTCGAACGTTCATATACGTATGTCGGCAGTAAATCGGGCATCAGAGGAGAAATCGATAATGAGAAAGATGCCGGCGGATATGAACTGTATCCCGAAGAGATGCGTCCTGCCGATTTCGACACCGACCTCGACGGTCTGCCCGACTGGTGGGAAGAGATCAACGGTTCTAATGTAAATTCTGCCGCAGGAGATTATAGCGACAGCCATGCCGACAACAATAACGACGGATTCTCGACTCTCGAAGATTATCTGGCATTCATGGCATCTCCCAATAAAATATTGAAACCCGGAGAGGTAACAGACATCGACCTGAAAGCAATGTTTGCCGGTTATACCCAATCTCCGATGTATACTGTCGACGACCCACAATCGATTTCACATATCTCGGGCAGCAAGTTGACCATTGCCGCTCCATCTCAAATCGGGATATATCCGATTACTTTGACGGTAACAGATGGTGACGGAGCTTCCTATACCCGGCTTCTGAATATTGCTGTTACCCAAAAAGAGATATTAAACATCGAACAGACCGTTATCAACGAGAACGATATCCGTTCATACGAAATCTATTCGCTCGGCGGTGTAAAAATAGAATCGGGTAACTGCGCCGAGAATACTTCGGTATATACACTGGGTCTACCGAATACGGGAATCGGTATTTATTTACTGAAAGTTACCGACGGTATGGGAATGACGAAATCATATAAAATCGTAAAAGACAAATAAATCTTTCCTCCTTCCCACATAAGAATGGCGGTGAAGTTCTTTCCTTCACCGCTATTCTTGTATATAGCAGTATCCGCCACCGAAATTGTTTCGCCGGTCTTCGAGCGTGTACATGTAAAGAAAAATTTTTCACTGCCGCTCCTGCACAAAAATATGTCTTATCGAAGCGACACCAAGCCAAGTGCCGTACAAAACATTCTTGTTCGGGCACAGCCGAGGCGCGAAAAGAAAAAATGAAGTTAACCGAGGCCGATAGACCGAATGTGAGGAATCCCAAATGATTGTCATTTCGAGCGAATGCAAGGAATTTCCTGATGCCATTAGATGGAGATTCTTCACTTCACTGCGTTCCGTTCAGAATGACAGTTATGTCATTCCGAGCGAGGGTGTAAGCCCGACGAGGAATCCCCTTCTTCATATTCACTTTGATAGAGATATTCGCTACCGCTTGGGTAGAGATTCTTCCTCCTTGCGATCGTCAGAATGACATCGTTTGTCATCTCGAACGTATGTGAGAGATCTC
>HF999669.1:12144-15594 GCA_000434215.1 Bacteroides sp. CAG:144 | reverse complement strand
CCCGCCGCGATACCGTCCAGCTTTGCCTTGTCGGCTGCCGACATCAAACCGTCAACTGCCGTGCTGGCCGCATCTCCGATAAAGGTACTCTTGGACACATAAGAACCCGTATCATCGTCCGCATAAACGTAGTAGAGACGCCTGTTCGATGCGACGAACATACAAGCAACCGACCCAGTGGACGGGTCTTCGACAACAATAATGGGAGATAAACCGTTCCCTCCGGAATCTTTTGCGAGATACACTTGTTCATCGGCCGAAATGCCTCCCATAAAAGAGGAGAGGTTACTAATAGAATCGCCGCTCAAAGTGTACTCGTGTACAGACAACATGCCTACCCCTTTATCGATAAGTGTTGCCAATTCCACATTCGAGAGGTCTTTTTTCGCCAAGTCTCCGATAGCCACCCCCGAATCCTTAGCCGTTTTATTCGTCCCGGCCGAAATCAGCACCCGGTCCGCAGCCCCGGCATTCGCCGACATCGTTACCATGTTTGCCGTACCGCTCGACACCTTCGTGTCCGCATAACTTTTCGCCGATTGCAGGTTCTCGGCCAGCAACCCGGTAAGCGTCTCCGTGTCGGTAATGCCCGCAAGGAACGATTCGATCTCCTTCCAGCGGTTGATCGTTGCGTCCGAAGCGTCCGCATCTTCGAGGAAAGCGTTCACCTTCGCCACGAACCGCGACAAGTCATTGCCGTCCTCACTGCCGATAGCCGCCCGCAGGTCGCTGAAAGCAAGCTCCATGTTACCCCTGCTTCCCCCGGCCAGCACTTCCAGCAACTCGTCCAAGAGTTCAGCCAGCGTAAAACCGTTTGTATCAACAACCCCCTCCGGTATCGTTGCCGGATAAATCGTTGCCCCATTTTCCTTTAACTTCTTAATCTTTGCCATAATAATCTGTTTTATTTGTGTTTAATGGTTATTTGTTATTTCTGCGTACTCCGTGTCGGAGAATTTCGACGATGTGATCGTGCCGCTGCCACTGTTGCCGAGGTCGATATAGCTTTGCGTAACCACCCTTTCCCCCTCGTCCGTATAAGCATCTTCGTCGATGCTTATCACGTGTACACGCGTAGCCGAGGTTTTGAACCGTATTGTAAAACGAGTGTCCCCGTCCCGTTCCACACCCTCTATCGTGTACATGCGTGGCTCATTATAATTACTCGCCCCTTTCAACAACAAGTTGCATTTCCCGTCGAGATAATTGTAAATCGCCCCTTGCACATCGCCCCAGTACCACGCATCATCTATCCCGAATGCCCCGTTTTCATACCGGCCCAAGTCGATCACATGCGTTGGCTTGTAGCCCTGCGAGGTCAAATAACCCGCAAAATCTATACTCTCGACCTCCTCTTTCGTGGCGAAGTCGTCAAGAGAATATGCATACTGTTTCGTCAAATTTCCGGCCTCGTCCCACACAATCTTGTGCACGTAGTCGTCAGACCCTACAAACATTGCCACATAGCTTAGAGATTCCCGACCATATATAATCCTCGCCGATACCGGGGAAATGGCCGATCCGAAACTGGGGCTTGTCGTCGAAAAGTACAATGCCTTATCCACGTCCTCCGCCGTAGTGCCCACCATCTGCCCTGCATCTTGGTCCGCATCGAAACTCACCGAGTGGTCATCGTCAATCTTATATTCGACAACCCAATCTTCCTGAGCATGTATTTTGTCTCGTAGGGCAGTGTCCGAAATGTTCGACAAGTCTTTCTTGGCGTAATCTGCGAGGTTCTCCACTGTCAGTAAAATCTTACAGTTCCCCTCTTTCTCCACGTATGCCCGTCCGTCCGTAGTAACGCCGATGGCGGATTTTCCGAGTTTCATCTGTCGACGGGAAACCGCCTCTTTCTTTCCGTCAAATGTCGTCTCGTCCCAGCGGGTTTCAAGCCATGATGCGTCCCCGGCATCCCCGGCCTTTGTTAGTTTTTCTTCCGAATCTACCTCCGTTCGGAAGTATTTGTCCATGTCTACGGCGCTCAGTAGCGCAGTTTCGTGCTCCCAGTAATTCCCGTTCCAGAAGAGCATGACTACCGATATTCCGTCGACTGTTATCGAGAGAGGTTTTCCGCTGTTCAGGAAATGTGTGAATGTTACCGTACCGGCTTCTTTCGCCATATACAGGTAGGCAGTCTTCACTCCGGTTTTTATCTCGGGGACAAAAGTTTCCGCATTGTCTACCATACCGCTCAGCCAGTTGTCCGCCCGGTTACTGTCGACCCATTGTCGCCCGACTTCGTCCCATACCCATAAAGAGAGAGTTTCGCCGTTGACGAAGCAGCTGCCCGGTATACCGTTCGGGTGTCGGGAGAGAAATGCTCCGATTCCGAAATAGTATCCGAGAAATTTTCCATGTGTATTACATTTCATAATTTTGTGTTTTTAGTTTTTGTAAGAGGTTAAGTAAAAAGCATTTGCCGACGCATGGTGGCCGCTTTTTCACTTTGACCCAGAATTTCGTATACCAATGCTGCGCACAAATAGCATGTCGAATCACCCAAGAGGGGATATAAATCGTATCCGCCCTCTTTTTCTTGCGGAATGGGCAGGTAAGTAGCACTTTTTATTTCGTGTCGGTGCAAGTATGGCGGCAAGGAGAAATAGTCGAGGACTGTATTCCCGTAGTCATCGGTCGTGATTATGGCTACCGGTTTTTCCGTACCTCCCCGTGCATAGGGATTATACTGCTTTTCTGCCATAGGGTGGCGATTGTCGAGAAAATGAGTTACGGGTCGTCTCCACCCTTTCATTTCGAAACGGAGCATACGTAGCATATCTTTGGGTAGAACGACTCGTCCGCTGCCGTCTTGTCTCATTTGTGGAGAGAGTTTAGTGCTGATGTCGATACCTTGACACAGATATTCGGGTGCAATCAATAATTGTTGGGCGAGGGCCTCTGGCCATTTTGCACGGATATATCGATCGATATCCGCACCTCCGGTCTGGCTTACGACGTTGTCCCAGTCGGGAGTCAGTTCTTCCATGTCGGTTTTGACACGTTCTATCCATTGAGCTGTTGTCAAGAACATAAAAACTCCTTTCTTTTATTATGCACTGAGATGGGGAAAGTATATACCCTTTTCCCGGGCCGCTTTTTCGATGCTTGTCGGAGACCGTAACTTGTTGACCGGTACGAGGTAAGGCTCTCCTCGCAATAGTTCTCGCGCTGCTTGCCAGGAGATGATGTTTTCGACAGGGGTGGCATCGGGTTGCGGTGTTTTGAATCCGGTTTCGTTGTAGAGGTCGAATAGTCGTCCGTAGTCTATATCCTGTTCGATGGCTTCTTGCAGTTCTGTATTTGAAGTGGTGTAGTAACCGTGTATGTTATCTCTCGATATGAATCGAATGCGAACTTTCTTTTTGCCCATGCGGACGATCGTGTTGAGGTTTCCGTGCAGGGTTTCGTAGGTTTTTATTTTTTTCATAAGGCATATCGTTTTAGAAG
>HF999669.1:10128-12081 GCA_000434215.1 Bacteroides sp. CAG:144 | reverse complement strand
ACGGGTGAATAAGAGGTTTATGCGTTTTTGGGAATAATGCGCATATGTGCGGCCGGATAACGCAGGGTAAGGCAGCTTGCCTCGGTGAGAACGACGGCATCGGTATTACGCACGCCGGCACCTTTGAGGTCGAGTACCTGACGGTCGAAAGGAACGTGAGACCATTTCGACAGGAATTCGGGGTCGAAAATAAATCCGTAGTCGCTCATGCCGCATTCGTCGAAGACTTCGGAATAGAGGATAAAGAGACGCCCGAATTTGGAGCGGATTTCGGAAAAGTCGATGCCCCATTTTACGAAATCTTCATCGGCCGAAACGATTTTATTTACATCGAGCTTGTTGATGCGACCGATGAAGTCGGAACCGCCGATGAGGATTTTCCGTTTGTTCCCTCCGTTTCCGGTAAAAGCTTCTTTGGCGATGTCGATAAGGTCTTCCTGTGTAAGTTCTTTTTCGGGGTCGAATGTGTATTCTTTACCGGCTTGCCACCAGATACCTCCCGTAAGCGAGACTTCTTCTTTCTTTTTCGAGTCGTAAATACGGCTTTTTACACCGAACATGAAAGTCTTTTCCATACCCAAACGCATGTCATAGATAGCCGCCTCTTCCGAGTCGGAAAATTCCCATTCCACTTCTTTGTTGGCGATTTTTTGGAACGTCGATTGCTCGATTTGCATTTTGAAGATTTGACAGTAGTTTTGGTCTTTGACAGGCAGTGCCTCAAATTGGGCTGTCTGTACGTCGAGTTCGGTCGCTGCTCGGCCCATGCGTATAAGCGTAGTACCCTGTTCGATTGAGGGAACGCAACCGGTAATATTGCCGATGGTCTTTCCATTGATGGCGTACACGTTGAGTTCTCCGGTTTCTTCTTTACTCGAAATGTAAAGGACAAGGTCGGCTTTCGAGGGTGTTTTTCCATCGCTTTCATACCCTTTTACACCTTGTACGAGAATCGTTTCCGAGACTTCGAAAATGTCGTTGTTACTGGTCGTTATTTGTACTTTCTGTGCGGCGGTGGTAGCGCTGCCCGAGGCCGGCTCGGTGTAGGCTTCGGCGAGGATTGCTTTGGTCGGTTTTACATCGACCGAGTAATAGTCTACTATCATCGAACCCGATTTCCGAGCCCCTGCATAGCGGGAAAGTTGGTCGATTGGGGTCGACATGGGACGAACTTTGGTGATGCGTTTGTCGACCTCGTTCATCAGGAGTTCTTTACTGTATTCTCGTGTGATTTCCGTTGTGAGCGGCGTGCCTGAAATGATTCTTCCCGATGCCGTAGGGATAACGGCGGCCAAAGCATAGGCGCAGTCGTGGAGGACGAACGCCAATAATGCCATGAGCATAGCAGCGGCGATCCAGAACCAAATGTCTTTTGATTTCAGAAAATTCAAAATCTGTTCTTTTTTCATGTTTAGTTTGTTTTTAAGTGGATAAATTTTGTTTTATAGCGTGGTGTGATTCTTTTTTTGTGGAGTTTTGGTGGGTTACATATCCCACACGCTACGGCGGCGTCTGAAACCGAATGCGGCCGAGCGGTTTTCGTCGGCATCGTCTCCACCTCCGTTACCTCCGAGGTGAGGTAGGATATTTCCGTCCCGTTGCTTACGCTCGGACAAAATCCGTTCGTTGCGGCCTCTTATTTCGGCGATGCGTTCGGTGTTGTCCATGTCGAGATCGTAGTTGATACCTTTGAAGAGGAGTTCGAGTATTTCGGTCGTGAAGTCGTGCATGAATACATGTTCGCACACATGGTGCACACGGTCGAGAAAGTCTTCAAACTCTTCGTCGCTCATACCTTTGTGTGCTTTAAATCGGGCTATGGCACGGGCACTGTGTTGCCAGTTTTCTTCCATTTCCCGCCGTAATTGTTCTCCGGCTCTGACGCGACGGGTAAATTCTTCGTTTTCCCGTTCCAGATCTTCGAGCTTGCGTTCGTCGCCGACACATTCCAAA
>HF999669.1:8057-10062 GCA_000434215.1 Bacteroides sp. CAG:144 | reverse complement strand
GTCTCCTCCCAAAACGTCTCCGATAAATTCGGCCATACGCGGATTTGCCATGAAGATGTCGGCCAATTTCATTTGGTCTTGGCACAGGTAATCGTAGCGTTTCCGCATGTCTTCTTCGTATTCGAGCAGCGAATCGAAAAAGAGGTTTTCATCATCGAAAGAGCGGTCGGGAAAACTTTTGCTCAATCTCGCCATGAGCAGTTCCCGGGAGTTTCGAGGGGCATTTCCATACCCGTTTCCTGTAAAGTTTCTCATATATACTATGTTTTATAAAGTGAATATTTACCATATCGATTATGGTATTTTTACAATGCAAAGAAAGGGCTATAAAAGAGTCAATATGTGTGATATTTATCAAAACAATTCTTTTTCTGATTTTTTTTTTTGAGGGTAAATTACCTTCTGGTATCAATGGCTTTGAGCAGAGTTGTCGTATCACTTTTTTGGGAAGCTGTTTTTTACATTCGGGCAGAATACTTTTAAGTGATAAATTGGTTATTTCTGGGAGAAAGTGTACCTTTGCTTTCATGAAATCATTTTGATCCAAATCTTAGAAATATGGCAACAAAACCCTTTAAGTATCAAGAGATGTTCCCTATGGGAAAGGATAGTACCGAGTATTATCTTCTCACGAAAGATTATGTCTCGGTCGAGAATTTCGACGGTAAGGAAGTTCTTAAAGTCGAACCCGAAGCATTGACCCGGTTGGCCAATACCGCCATGCGAGATGTATCGTTCCTATTGCGTCGCGAGCATAATGAGATGGTCGCCCGCATATTGCACGACCCTGAGGCGAGCGATAACGACAAGTATGTAGCCCTTACCATGTTGCGGAATGCCGAAGTAGCTTGCAAGGGTCAACTTCCTTTCTGTCAAGATACAGGAACAGCCATCGTCATGGGTAAGAAAGGTCAGCAGGTATGGACCGGCGGAGGTGATGAAGAGGCACTTTCGTTGGGCGTATATAAGACCTATACCGAGGAAAATCTCCGTTACTCGCAAAATGCACCCCTCGATATGTACCGTGAGGTGAATACGGGTTGCAATCTGCCTGCACAGATCGATCTTTACGCTGTCGACGGTATGGAGTATAAGTTCCTTTTTATTGCTAAGGGAGGCGGGTCGGCCAATAAGACATATCTTTATCAGGAGACAAAGGCGCTGATTACGCCCGATAAACTGGTGAATTTTTTGGTGGAGAAAATGAAAACTCTCGGGACGGCAGCTTGTCCGCCTTACCATATTGCTTTTGTCATTGGCGGTACATCGGCCGAGATGAATCTTAAAACCGTGAAACTCGCTTCGGCCAAGTATTACGACAATCTTCCTACCTCGGGTAATGAGTTGGGACACGCGTTCCGAGACATAGAGCTCGAAAAAGAGGTTTTGCGTGCGGCGCAGGAATCGGGAATAGGTGCTCAGTTCGGCGGTAAATATTTTGCACATGATGTGCGTATTATCCGTCTGCCGCGACATGGCGCGTCTTGTCCCGTAGGGTTGGGTGTATCTTGTTCGGCCGACCGGAATATCAAGGCCAAAATCAATCGGGAAGGTCTGTGGATAGAACGCCTCGATGATAATCCCGGCCGACTTATCCCCGAAGAGTTGCGTCAAGCCGGAGAAGGGAATGCCGTAAAGATCGATTTGAATCGCCCGATGAACGAAATCCTTGCCGAATTGACCAAATATCCTGTTGCCACGCGATTGTCGCTCAACGGAACCATTATAGTGGGTCGGGATATTGCCCATGCCAAAATAAAAGAACGTCTCGATGCAGGAGAGGAGATGCCGCAGTATCTCAAAGATCACCCTATTTATTATGCCGGACCGGCCAAGACGCCCAAAGGAATGGCATCGGGCTCGTTTGGGCCTACGACGGCGGGGCGTATGGATTCGTATGTCGACCTGTTCCAAAGCAACGGAGGCTCTATGGTCATGATCGCCAAAGGCAATCGTAGCCAGCAGGTAACCGATGCTTGCCATAAGCATGGCGGTTTTTATCTGG
>HF999669.1:0-8033 GCA_000434215.1 Bacteroides sp. CAG:144 | reverse complement strand
GTATCGGAGGGCCGGCTGCCATACTGGCGCAAAACAGTATTAAGAAGGTGGAGTGTCTCGAATATCCAGAACTCGGAATGGAGGCTATCTGGAAAATCGAAGTGGAGGATTTCCCGGCGTTTATTCTTGTAGATGATAAGGGTAATGATTTTTTCAAACAGATAAAGCCCCTTTGTATAGGCAGTTGCAAAAAATAACAGGGTAAGGAAATACAGTTGCGTTATGGAAAATGCCGGTGAACGTATTCACCGGCATTTTTTTGTGGAATAGTCATATGAATTTTTGTTAAGAATATAATAATACTGCATTTTGATAACTGTTATTTATATATCTTTGAAAAACATAATACAATTACCCGCATATTCTATGCCAGGTTCTGTATCGGGGCATGGAAACGATGCTATTATTGTGCTGATAAACCTTAATTATCTAAAATAAGTATCATGAAAAAAATCTTTACTTTATGTGCATTTCTATGTGCTGCGATAACGGCCGGAAATGCAGGTGAAATTGTTTTGTGCGATTTCGAAAATTACAATGTGGGAGATGCGTTTACAATGGTCAATATTTATGGTCCTACGACTTCTACGGCCGAGGTTGTAGCCGATCCCCTCAATCCCGACAACAAAGTGTTGCACGTAAAAGTCGATAATTGGAATACTTTTGTACAGTTTGTCCTTCCCGAAGGTATTACGGGAAAAAATTTGCTCGATAACTATCAGAAAGTTTCTTTCGACCTCTATCGGGCGGCAGATCAAACTAATGATCATATGCAGACGGCCGTGCTTCTCGGACCGTCCACAGATGGTTCTACGACTCTCTATTGGGACAGTGATTTTCCTTTCTTGGGCGATAAAGGCAAGTGGATACCCAAAAGTTATGATTTTAATCGTATTTATAATGAGTCTACAACTCTTTTGTTGGGCTTTCATTGTGATGTCGTGGAGTATTACATCGATAATGTACGCCTTTCGGGTGTATCATCGGTCGAGACCGACACGATTCGTTGGACGGCTTCTGTTTCGAATGTATGGGACGCGGCGACAACCAATTTCTCTGCTGTGGAAGATGATCCTGCCACGGGAACACCGGTTGCCTTTGCGTCGGGCAATCGTGTCATTTTCGATGATAATGTGTTGACTACGGCAACAGCTACCCCTACAACGGTACAGGTAAGTGGAACTATGGAGGCCTCGACGGTCGTTTTCGATAATACCGAATTGGATTATACACTCACCGCAGCCGACGGTGAGGCGGCCTTGACTGGTGCTGGACAGTTTATTGTGCAAGGTGGCGGTTCTGTTACAGTAGGTGTCAATAACCAGTTTCTGAAAGGGACTTACCTCAAAGACGGGGAATTGCGTATGGGTGTTCAAAACGGGAACGTCCTCGGTACATCGTTGCTTACCGAAGGAGGAACGCTCTATACCTGTTTCGACAACAGCTCCGATAGTTATGTATCGGTAAGCACCCCGATGATTATGGCCGAAGGGACGGCTCTCGATGTATATTTGTCGCGCTATGCTTATTGGATGTCTTCTCTCTCCGGTAACGGTACGTTGAATATCTATGCCGGTGGTGAGCGTTCTCATTTGGGAAATGAAAAAGGAGCGAAGTATCCCGATTGGAATGGCTTCTCCGGTACTGTGAATGTTTATCCCTACAAAGAGGTTGTATCGACGGCCGGTTTTTATGGCGTAGTTTTGGGCCATGGCGGCAAGACATTCAATCCCGCAGAGATAGAAGAAAGTTTATCTTCGGGCAAGGTGAATACGATGTTCGAGAACTCTGTTCTTGTATTGCACGATGGCACGGCGTTGGCTTGTGAGTCGGGTACACGCGCTTTCCGCATCGGTGAGTTGCAAATGTCTCCTACCTCGCGCATTTATGGCTATTTCAAGGCTTCTTCTCCGAGCTCCTATTTCTTGGTGGGTTGTTCCGGTACCGACTCTGAACTCTCCGGACAGATTGCCCCTCCCGAGAAAAACGGAAAACCGTATATCGAACAAACCTTAGGTATCATCAAAGAAGGTACCGGAACTTATACGCTCACCAATAACAACAACCTTATCACGGGTGGCATTCAAGTTCTCGGAGGTAAATTGCTGGTCAATAACGATGTCAAGAAAACTGAATCCGAAGGCCTGACCGGAGGAACCGGATATGCCAAAGAAGGAACTCTTGTTTTTGTGTTTGAAGGTGCAACTATCGGCGGTACAGGAAATATTGCCGATGATGTCGACGTATATGGACGCCTCGAACCGGGTAGCAACGGTATCGGTACATTGACTTTGAAAAATTTTGCCTCGGACGACTCCGTGTCGCTCTATTTGCGTCCGACTACTGAAATGGAATTTGAGATTGCTTCGCCTACTCATCACGACAGCCTGATTGTCGACGGTCATCTGGTGTATTACAACCAGACACAGGATTTCATGGAGAGCGACGAGAAACCGGTTGTCAGAATCAAAATAGATGATAGCTACGTCTATAATGAAGGCGATGAGTTTGTTCTCATTTCTTACAAAGGGAAATCTTCATTATGGGGTGATCCGTGGGATTTCAATGTGAAATTGCCCGATACGGAAAAATGGGCGGTTGAAGAGCGTACCACCGAAACAGGCAAACAATTCGTACTTGTTGCCAAAAGCACGAGCGGTGTGAAATCGACCGAGAGCGAAGACCGGGTACGTATCTATACTCAATCCGGAAATATCTGTGTAGAGAGTGAGGCCGGTGATGTGATCCGTCTGTATTCTACTTCGGGACAGCTTCTTAAATCGGAGACCGCCCGTCAAGGACTTACTCTTATCGAGGCACTCCCGGGCACTTATGTTATAGAAGTTGCCGGGCAGTCGACGACGATTGTCAATTATTAATTCTCTCGAAATCCTTTAAATATAACCGAATATGAAAAAAGTATGGTTAGTCTCTCTTGCACTGTTGGCTCATACCGCCATCGGTGCCGAAGAGAAAATCTTGTTCGACTTTGAAAATTATGCGATAGGCGAGACCATTCCGATGAATGATATTTTCAATGGCAGCAATACCGAGTCGCGAGCCACTGTTGTGGCCGACCCGATCAATGCCCAAAATAAGGTCTTGCATATCACCAACAAAAGTTGGAATACCACTGTTGAATTTACGCTCGACCAAATGACGGCCGAAGAGATAACCGGCGATTACCAGTATTTGGCATTTGACTTGTACCGCCCTTCGACCGACGGAGAATACAAACAGTTCTCAGCCCGCATAGGAGCCGATACTATTTATGCCGATGCCGACTTTGTAACGCAGGGTGCCGCCGATCAGTGGGTTGAGCGGTCGTACCGTATGACGAAGGTCTCGAATACCAGTGATAAGCTCTATATGGGGTATAACTCCAACGATGCCGATTTTTATATCGATAATGTGCGTTTGGTATCGTCGGATCTTGGCTATGATTATACCGATGAGACTCAGACCTTGCGTTACTATGCCGAGAAGTGTGGGAAGAAAATCGGAGTGGCTATCCCTCTTTGGCGTATCGACGTGAATAACGAGAACCTCGTGGAGACTGCGACGGTATCTCATAACTTCAATATGGTTGTGGCCGAAAACGAGATGAAGGTCGATGCCATACAGCCTAACCGGGGAGAGTTCAATTTCTATGCCGGCGATTGTTTGGTGAGCTTGGCCGAGCGTCATGACATGGAAGTGCGCGGTCATACACTGGTATGGCATAAGCAACTGCCGGCATGGATCAGTTCCAACGGTATAAAGAACGACCATAACTATACCCGTGAAGAGTTACTCCAAATTCTTAAAGAGCATGTTACCACGGTTGTTACCCATTTCAAGGGGCATGTCGATGAGTGGGACGTTGTGAACGAGTGTCTCGACGACGACCAGAGTATCATTCGTACCAATCCTACGGGGTATAAGTTGAGAGAGTCGGTTTGGGCTACTGTTATAGGAGAGGATTATATCGACTCGGCTTTTGTGTATGCTCATCGAGCCGATCCCGATGCCCGTCTTGTTCTCAATGATTATGGCGCAGAGTTTCAGGGAAAAGCCAAAACTACGGCTTTTTATAATTTGGTACGCCGTCTGCAAAAGAGTGGGATTCCACTCGATGGAGTGGGATTCCAGTGTCATCTGACAGTGGGTGAGGAGTTCGATTCGACGAAGTTCGATAACAATATAAAACGTTATGCTTCATTGGGATTGGAATGTACCGTTACCGAGTTGGATATGTCTATTCCCGATTTGAGCGCTCCCGATGCTTATGAACGTCAGGCTGCAGAGTATGCGGCATTGGTCGATGTCATGATGAAATACGACCATTGCAGAGCTGTTGTGGTATGGGGCGTAAAAGACGACCAGTCATGGCGTCAGGGAGCACCGTTGTTGTTTAATGCCGCTATGGAGGCCAAACCGGCATTCTTTGCTTTGCGTAATATTCTTGAAGAGTATGCTCAAACAGGAGGTGTAGAGAATTGTACGGTTTCTACTGAAACATTACCGCCTTATGTCGATGTGTATGACGTGATGGGGCGTTCGGTAGCTTTGCAGTTGGAGCGTTCGCAAATAGGGAATTTGCCTTCCGGTTTTTATATTGTCGAGGGGCAGGGCATATTGATTCATTGATTTTTCATTTTGTTCTTATTAATGATTTTGAGAATGTGGCTTTCTTGATGTCTGTTTAAAAGGACAAAATCGTATAGAGGAGAGGAGGTCGATTCCGAGAGATCGGCCTTCTCTCCATTTTTTACTTAGGTGGAAGATGTTTTACTGATGTTCAGTATGACAGTCGATAGTCGTTTCGAGCGTATGCGAGGAATCTCATTCTCTGTCATTTCAAATGGATATGGGGGGAATCTCATGCAATTTGTTTGTCATTCCGAGTGAGGCCGGTAGGCCGACGAGGAATCTCTGTTCGGTGACGATATGAAGAGATTCTTCCTCCCTTGCGGTCGTCAGAATGACATTGCTTGTCATCTCGAACGTATGTGAGAGATCTCACAATAGACTCGTTTCGAGAGAGATTCTTTGAGGTAAAACCTTTCAGAATGACATGTGTTTTGTGTGTGGGTAACCCTGTTTTGTATTGGGACGTGAGAAACGGGTCGAGAGAAATACGCGTAAAACTATCGATAGAAAATAGCGAAAGAAAAAGGGCGTACCGTTACTTTTTCGGTGCGCCCTTTGTTTCGACATCTTTGGAAACTACTCTTTAATGAGTTTCAGTGTTTGTGCATTTTCTTGGGTAATGACTCTACATATATAAGAACCTGCGGGGAGGTTGGCCAAAGGCAATTCTATGCTGTGGTTACCGGCCAGCTGTATAAGCGATGTTTGGTAGAGAGTCTGACCCGAAAACGATATAATATCTATTTTTACCGTTGAGGCTTTATCCAGCGAATAGGATAGCGTTGCATTCTCTCGCACGGGATTGGGCGATACCTTTATCGTGGTTGCATCGGTTGCCGTAGCTATGTCGATACCCGAGGTTGTAATATTGTCGGCTGTTCCGGTGCGTCCGTAGAAGGTAACGTCTTTGAAAGCAATGGTGTATTTCAAACTTTTCAAAGCCCCTTTTGTATAAGGCTGGAATTTCAGGTAGAAAGATTGTCCCGGAGAAACAAGTATGGGTTTCTCCAATTTGTAAGAAAAGAGTTGATAATTGTCCCGTTCGGGTTGTGCTCCGAAATATAGTTCCGTAGCCGTGGAGAAAGATTCTCGTATATCACAGTAAGCCGAAAAAAGCATATTGTCGGTTCCCATACGTTTAGCATAGAACGAAACGGAGTCGATCGCCATATAGTGCTCGTTTTTGGGAGTAATGGTATACAGGATGTAGATACTGTCTACAATACCGCTATTATTTATCCAATGGTCGGCTGCGTATCTCAAATATCCGCCGTTAAGCTCGGAATGCAGTCCGCTGATGGTCATCTCCGTCGATAGAAGTTCGGGTGCACTGCTTGCTGTTTTTTCGCTGTTTTTCATTTCCCATATCGTAACGGCTTTATCTCCGCCTACGAGAACGCGGTTATCCTCTTCGGGTTCATAACCTTCACCCGGTTTGTAATAGTCCTCGTCGGTATAGTCGGGTTGTATGTAAGTAGGATAGAACTCTTCGATACTGTTTTCTGCTTCGGCGGTCCCGTCTTTCATGATGTCTTCGACGAGACTGTTGATGTATACTTCGAGTGCGGTGTATCCGTTGGCTCCGGGAAAAGGTTGTGCGGCATCGTCCATATTCTTGGGATCGAGTCCGTTGGCGATTTCCCAAGCGTCGGGTATCCCGTCGTTATCGCTGTCTTTCAACCGGCGTGAAGTTTCGTATTCGATATAGCCTTCTACATCGTTTTGTGAATCGATAATGCCGTTGGTGCTTCCGTTCGAGCCTTCAAACGTATATATACCACCCTCTGTTTCGCTCATGATACGCAGGTCGATTGCATCGCGGAGGTACGATGCCCCGACGTAGTTCAAGACTTTTTCGTATGCCTTTTCGGCTGTATGACGGGATATTTCAGGAGAATCAAAAGCTACGAGCGATTTGATCGTCGCCATTCCGCCTGTCGGTGTACCGTTAGGGTGTATACCGTTCCAGTTGTTGCTGTTTACACTCTCGATATTTTTCATCGAGGTGGAGTTGCTTTGGATTTCGGGACAAGTGTTGTCGAATACGTTGCCATTGACATAGAATTTTCCCCATACGCCGGCTTCATTGGTATTGCTGCCGTCATCGGCATTGGGCGAGAAGATACGGTGTACGAGCGTTGTTTTTGTCGCTGTCGAAGGACCGGGTTTATAGTAATTGTTGATAAAATTGTAAGAGCCACCCTCGCCTGCATATCCTCCGTTGGTGGGACCCCAGTTGTAGAATACGTTGTTGATGAGATCTACACGTTCATCGTCGGGACGGCCGGTATAACGGCTTCCGCACAATCGGGGTGTGCGGCTTGTATGGTGTGCCAGCATGTTATGGTGGAATGTTGCACCTTCACCGCCCCAGATACCTCCGTACCCGTGGTTTCCCTTGACGTGGACCGACCGGCTGAGACTCTCGCTGAGCAGACACCATTGTAGTGTGAAATTTTTGTTACCATAGAAAGACCCGCACTCGTCGGTACACCAGCTCATGGTACAGTGGTCTATGATGATGCCTTTACGATTTCTTGCGGTCATGGCATCATCTTCGCTCTTGGCCTCATCACCCATGCGGCAGCGGATAAAGCGCATGATGACATTGTCTGCATCGATCGATACGTTGTAATTTTTAATGCAGATGCCGTCGCCGGGGGCTGTTTGTCCGGCTATGGTTACGTCTCCTGATTTTATGCTGAGTCTCGATTTCAGCTCTATAATACCCGATACGTCGAAGACGATGGTGCGGGCACCGCCTTGTTCTACGGCCCAACGCAACGAACCTTCTCCACTGTCATTGAGATTGGTGACGTGAATGGTTTTACCGCCCCGTCCGCCGGTAACATACCGGCCGTAACCTTCGGCTCCCGGAAATGCAGGCAGTTCTTGTCCGAAAGATGTCGATGCGGCCATAAAAAGGCCGAAAGAAAGAAGTAAGAATTTGTTTTTCATGATAGATTTTATTTTTTCAATATGCAAAGAAATAAATTATTCCCCGAAAAAAAGAGGATTATTGTGTATAATAGGTGGAAAAAATGGGCTGTCTCAAAAGTAATCCTCCCGGAAAATTATTATTTCCCGGGAGGATTATATCAGTAAAAATACTGTTTTTTATTACAAGGTGCTTTCGATAAGCGGTTTCAAGTATATGGCTTCGAGGATATATACCCCGGCACCGGCGAGATATCCGATGAGGGCAAGGAGGGAGATATTTTTGAGATACCAGCCGAAATTGATTTTTTCCAGTCCCATAGCTACGACACCGGCAGCGGAGCCGATGATGAGGATACTTCCGCCTACTCCGGCACAATAGGAAAGGAATTCCCAGAAAATGCCGTCTTGTATGAAATTGGCCATATATCCTGCCGTTCCCGGGTCGGCAATAGGGTACATGC
>HF999668.1:1222-14488 GCA_000434215.1 Bacteroides sp. CAG:144 | reverse complement strand
GGCGGGAACGATGGTTTCGGCACCGAAGGCATAAAGAACCCATAAGAGCATGCCCAAGAGAAGAGCCGATGCTGTTTTGTCGATGCGCAAGGGGTGTTCGAGCGCTATCGCCAAATAACCGATAATGAATAATACGGTAATAGCTACTAACATGGTGATTAAATTTTAGAAAAAAATTATTGCTCCAAATTGTCAGGCAAAGATAGCAAAATAACAAAAAACACCTCTATTGAGGTGCTTTTTTTATTATTATTTTTCTCGTATGATGATGTTGACGGGTGTCCCCGAGAAGTTCCACTTCGAACGTATTTGGTTCTCGAGGAAGTGTTTATAAGGGTCTTTAACCCATTGCGGGAGATTGCAGAAGAAAATAAATGTGGGGACGGGCGTTCCTTTCAGTTGCGTTACATACTTTATTTTCACGTATTTGCCTTTATTGGCAGGTGGTGGATAATTCTCGATGACGGCAAGCATTTCCTCATTGAGTTTGGCCGTGGGAACATGGCGATGACGATTTTTATATACTTCCGACGCGCTTTCGAGAACTTTGAATATCCGTTGCTTGGTCAATGCCGATGCATACACGATCGGGAAATCGGTGAATGGAGCGAGGCGGGCACGTATGGCGTTTTCAAAGGTTTTGATGGCTTGTGTACTTTTGTCTTCCACAAGATCCCATTTGTTAATGCACACGACCAATCCTTTTTTATTTTTCTGTATGAGCGAGAAAATATTGAGATCCTGCCCTTCGATGCCGCGTGTGGCGTCGATCATGAGTATGCATACGTCGGAGTTTTCGATGGCGCGTATCGACCGTATGACCGAGTAGTATTCGATGTCTTCGTTTACTTTCCCTTTTTTGCGTATGCCGGCGGTATCGACGATATAGAAGTCGAATCCGAATTTATTGTAACGGGTATTTACCGAGTCGCGAGTCGTTCCGGCTATATCGGTAACAATGTATCGGTCTTCGCCGATGAAAGCGTTGATAATCGATGATTTCCCGGCATTGGGACGACCTACGACGGCGATACGGGGAATATTTTCATCGAGTTCTTCTTCTCCGTTTTGGGAGGGAAAATGTTCGATGACTGCGTCGAGCAATTCTCCTGTACCCGAGCCGTTGACGGCCGAGATACAGAACGGGTCTCCCAGTCCGAATGCATAAAACTCGGCCGAGCTGTATTGCGATGCGTTATTTTCTACTTTATTGGCAACCAACAATGTGGGCTTTTTACTGCGTCGCAATATGGCCGCCACCTTATCATCGAGATCGGTGATACCATGAATGGCATCGACGACAAAGAGTATGACATCGGCCTCTTCGATAGCAATCGCTACTTGCTTGTTGATTTCTTCCTCGAAAACGTCGTCGGAGTTGACTACCCAACCGCCGGTGTCGACAATCGAAAATTCCTGTCCTGTCCAGTAAACCTTTCCGTATTGGCGGTCGCGAGTCGTACCCGCTTCGTCGTTGACAATGGCTTGACGGCTTTGCGTGAGCCGGTTGAACAAGGTCGATTTGCCTACATTGGGGCGACCTACGATAGCTACTAAGTTTCCCATAGTTATCTTTCTTTTATTCGATTCGGATAATTGGTCGGAATCAATCGAGTTGATAGCCGAATGATTTTAACTTGTTCTCTTTGTTGCGCCAGTCTTTTTCTACTTTGACATAGAGTTCGAGAAACACTTTTTTCTCAAAAAACGTTTCGATGTCTTTGCGGGCTGCCGTTCCTACCTGTTTCAACATTTTTCCGCCTTTCCCGATGATAATACCCTTTTGCGAATCCCGTTCGACATAGATGACCGCCATGATATGTATCTGTTTATCGTCTTCCTTGAATTGCTCAACAGCTACTTCGCAGGCATAAGGAATCTCTTTATCGTAAGTGAGCAGTATTTTTTCGCGGATAATTTCGGTAACAAAAAAACGGGCGGGTTTGTCGGTAAGAGCATCTTTTTCAAAAAACGGGGGGGAGGGGGGCAGCAACTCTTTGATGCGGCGCATCAAGTAATCGAGATTGAATTTATGCTGGGCCGATACCGGTATTACTTCGGCGTTGGGCAGACGGTTTTTCCATTTTTCTACGAGGTCTTCGAGTTGGGACTGGTCTTGCAACAAGTCGATTTTGTTTATGAGGAGTATGACCGGAATTGTTTCTTTGGAGACCCGTTCGAGGAACTCCGGATTTTTGTCGGGAGTTTCGACGACATCGGTTACGTAGAGCAGAATGTCGGCATCGGTGAGGGCCGATTGCGAGAAATTGAGCATCGACTCTTGCAACTTGTAGTGCGGCGAGAGAACACCCGGCGTATCGGAATAGACGATTTGCATATCGTCGGTATTTACGATACCCATGATGCGGTGGCGGGTCGTTTGGGCTTTGGAGGTAATGATCGAAATCCGCTCTCCGACGAGCGAATTCATCAGTGTCGATTTTCCCACGTTGGGATTACCTACGATGTTTACAAATCCGGCTTTATGCATATCATTTATTGTTAGAAAAATTATCCGGTGTCAAAAAAGGCGGCATGTTTGCCCCCTTTTTGGTTTTGAGGAAAAACACTCGACGGGTGTTTCTTATTATTCTGCGTCTTCGGTATCGTTGAGGGTTTCCGGTATCTCTTGGACATCTTCCGGATTATAGCCCCATTTGAGGTAGACCGAACCCCAGATAAATCCGGCACCGAACGAAGTCAGTACTATTTTGTCTCCTTTTTTGAGTTTCTTTTCCCAGTCGGCCAGGCACAAAGGTATGGAAGCGGCACTGGTATTTCCGTACTTTTCTATGGTAACAACGACTTTTTTGGGGTCGATGTTCATACGATCAGCTATGGCTTCGATGATGCGGAGGTTGGCTTGGTGGGGTATGAACCAGTCGATGGTATCGACCGTCAGATTGTTACGTTTGAGAATATCTTCCGAAACTTGGAGCATCGAAGATACGGCATATTTGTAGACGATGCGACCTTCTTGGTAAACGAAATGTTCGCGGTGGTCGACGGTCTCATGACTGGCGGGACGTACAGAGCCTCCGGCTTTCATGTGGAGGAAAGGCAATCCCACGCCATCGGTATGGATAATTGAGTCCATGACACCGTAATCTTCTTCTGTTGCTACGACCAAAGCCGCCGTACCGCCGTCTCCGAAGAGGGGACAAGTCGAACGGTCTTGATAGTCGGTTATCGACGACATTTTTTCGGTGGCGACGACCATTACCTTTTTACACATACCGCTGCGTATATAAGCGGTAGCGGCCTGTAATGCAACGATAAAACCCGAACAGGCGGCTTGTATATCGTAGCAGAATGCATTGTTGATACCGGCTTTTCTGGCGACGATCGATGCGGTAGAGGGGAAACGGTAGTCGGGTGTAGACGTAGCGCAGATGACTGCTTCGATTTCTCCGGGGGCAGTATTGGTTTTACAGAGTACTTTTTTTACGGCTCTCGATCCCATTTTGGAGCTGCCCAAACCTTCTCCTTTCAATATGTGGCGGGTCTTGATACCTACGCGGGTAGTGATCCACTCGTCGGTGGTATCGACCATTTTCGATAGTTCTTCGTTAGTGAGTATATCGTCGGGCACATAAGAGGCGACGCCCGCAATCATAGCATTTACCATAGTAGCTAAAAAAACAGCACACTAAATATTGTGTGGGTCGAAATATTTAGTGTGCTTTATTAAAGGTTATACAATCAGTTCTATGGCCGAACAGAAGAAAAATGTCCGGCACGAAATCTCTAAAAAGTCACACTTTTTAGATGGCTGCCTCTTTCTCGATAGCCAATTTGCCGCGGTAATAACCGCATTCTCCGCATACGGTGTGATAGATGTGCCAAGCACCGCAGTTGGGACATACGACCATAGTGGGGGCAACAGCCTTATCGTGGGTTCTTCTTTTGGCTGTTCTCGTTTTCGATTGTCTTCTTTTAGGATGTGCCATTTCTGTATAGGTTTAGTTATTTGTTTTCTTTCAGTTTTTTCAATGCGTTCCAACGCGGGTCTACGGGTTCTTCATCGCCGGAGATTTCGTCGCTTGCTGCACTGTGCGCTTTGAGTAACGTTTCCATTTCGGGGTTGCACATGCCTTCGGGGTGCGTGTGTTTCAACGGAATGGTGAGTGCGATACATTCGTACATATACCACGCCAGGTTGATAGTTCCTTCTGCTTCGGGAACGACGATGAGGTTTTCACCTTCTTCGCTGTATTCCTCCCCGAATTTTACATAAAGGGTATCTTCTGTTTCCACCGGAAGTTCCATGTCATCGAGACATCGATCGCAGGGAATAACGATGTGCCCTTTTATGTCGAAGTGCAACTCGAACGTATCGCCGGTACGTCTCAACATAAGACCGATATTTACATCCCCGTTTTGTATTTCGGGTGAATCAATTTCCGAAAAAAACGTGTGATCGAGGGTATACTCGTAAGAGTGAGTACCTTCGCTCAGACTTTTCAGTGAAATCGTATATTTATCGGCCTTTCCCACAGTTCTCTGCTGTTAAAACCCTGCAAAGGTACAAAAAATAATTGTTCTTGTGCAAAATCCTTATAAAAAAAGATTCGGTCAAGGTGATTTTGAGGATTAGAACCCTTTTGCTTCTATCTATGATACAGGGAGATAGCTATTTTTAAAGTAATTTCATCTCTATACGGAAAGTCGTTCCTTTTCCCAATTCCGATTCCTTGACATAGATGCGTCCGTCGTGGTACTCCTCTATAATGCGTTTTACCAATGTAAGTCCGAGTCCCCAGCCTCGTCGTTTGGTTGTGTAACCTGGGTGGAATATCGTTTTGAAGCGATTACGGGCGATACCTTTACCGCTATCCTTGATGTCGATGTAATATCGGGAGTCGTTGTTCGATAGAGTGATTTCTATGTGTCCTTCTCCGTCCATGGCATCGATAGCGTTTTTACAAAGGTTCTCAAATACCCATTCTATGAGGGGGCGGCATAGAGGTTGTGGCGCAATTTTTTCTTCGGGGGTATGTACCTCGATTTGTACTTTTCCTGATATGCGGTGTTTCATGTAGTCGACCGCAGCTTCTATCACTTCGGTTATGTCTGCGGGCTCCCGTTCGGGTTGGGAGCCTATTTTTGAGAATCTTTCGGCGATGACCGATAACCGGTGGACGTCTTTCCCCATGTCGGCGATGAGTTCACTATCCGTTCCTTGCATTTCGAGCATATCGAGCCAAGCCATGAGTGATGATATGGGTGTGCCAAGTTGGTGGGCGGTTTCTTTGGATAATCCTACCCAGACTTTGTTTTGTTCCGCTTTTTTGCTGCTCATCAAGGCGAAGTAGGCGATGACGAGAAATAAAAGCATGACACCGAGTTGTATATAGGGAAAATACGAAAGCCTTTTCAGTAGGGTGGAGTCGTCGTAATAGAGATATTGATAAGTGTCTTTATCGATGTAGATTTCGATGACTTGTTGCTTTTCTTTGAGAGATTGCAGCTTCTTTTGCAGGAATTGCTCTCCATGCCGGTCGGGTATATCGAGGTTGTGGGTTTGCAGGATATTGTTTTGGCTGTCTACGATGATAATGGGTATGGTCGTGTTGCTTTGCAGGATTTTCAGAACGAGGTTCATGTCGATATCCGACTGGTCGCCGGCGACCGAACGGGTAGCTTCGGCCCATATCTCCATTTTGTTTCGTTCTTCGGTCGATAGGTCTTCGACCAGACGGTTGGAGATGACAAGGAATAGGGCGACCAGTAGTACGGAAACGGAAAGGAATGCTATTTTCAGTTTTTGTCGTGCGTCGTAAAGATTACCGTGTGCCATGTGTTTTTCTTCGGTTTAAAAGAAATAAATCTATTATAATGAACGTATATTACTTTTTTTTATTGTCGGGAATCGTTGCAGATTATGAAATAGGACGATAGCCGTACTTGCAAAAGTAATAAAAACGGGAGGCGTATCAAATCGTCTTTGTTCCAGCCGTAACGTGTATGTGTCGTCTTTTTTTGTGAGCAGAGCTGTTCCTGTGAAGACGAAAAAAAAGACACCGGAGAATTTTCTCCGGTGTCTTAACATATGGGAATGGAATGTTTTTATTCTGCATTCAATGTGAAACGACGGAAAGCCGTTACCGTCAACTCTTTATTTTGAGCTTTGAGGTATTGTTCGATCGTTTGTTTCGGATCTTTTACAAATTCCTGTTGCAACAAAGTAAACTCTTTGTAGTATTTCTGCAAAGAACCTTGTGCGATACGGTCGATGAGATTTTCGGGTTTGCCGGCTTCACGGGCTTTTTCACGGGCGATTTCGAGTTCTTTCTCGATAATATCGCTCGGAACTTCTTCGGGACGGACGGCAATGGGATTCATGGCGGCAACCTGCATAGCCACATCGCGGGCTACTTGGTGTTCTACATCGGCTTGATTGAATCCTACGATAGTTGCCAGTTTGTTACCCGGGTGTATGTAGAAGATCGTCGAAGCTGCCGAAAGAGAATCGAAATAACCGAGTTCCATTTTTTCTCCGGTAACACCGCTTTGGTCGGTAACCAGTTCAGCGATAGTGCGACCGTCGAGTTTTATAGCTTTGAGGGCTTCGAGGTCGGCGGGTTTGTTTTCGATAGCGGCATCGAGAATTTTCTGGGTCAATGCCACGAAATCTTTATTTTGAGCGACGAAGTCGGTTTCGCATTTCAAAGCTACGATAGCGGCATAGTCGCCTTTGCTGGTTGCGAGTACGCAGCCTTCGGCAGCTTCGCGGTCTTCACGTTTTGCAGCGATAGCCTGACCTCTTTTGCGAATGATTTCTATTGCGCCGTCGAAGTCATTGTTTGCTTCTTCGAGAGCTTTTTTGCAGTCCATCATACCTGCTCCGGTCATTTTACGGAGTTTGGTAATATCTGCCATTGTAACAGCCATAATATTTTTCTTTTAAAGGGTTTCTATGAATAACAAAGAGCAAGTCCCGTAGGTTTTTGCGGGGCTCACTCTTTGCCGGTAGTTGATTGTCTGCGGGAGAACGATGCGATTATTCCTCGTCTTCGTTCTGTCCTTTCATTACTTTTGCAGCAACATTGGCGTTGAGGGCCTCGTCGTCTTCGGCTTTGGTGCGTTTGATGCGAGTCTTACGCTCTTTTTTCGCTGAGGCTTCGCCTTGTGCTTCGGCAGCTTCGGCGTCGACTTTCTCGATTTTACGTTCTTCGAGACCTTCGGCGACAGCACCGCATACGGCATTGAGGATTACCTCGATCGATTTGGTGGCGTCGTCGTTGGCGGGGATTACGAAGTCGATGTTCGTCGGGTCGGAGTTGGTGTCGACCATGGCGAATACGGGAATGCCCAGACGGTTAGCTTCGCGTACGGCGATGTGTTCTTTCATCACGTCTACAACGAAGAGTGCCGACGGGAGACGGGTCAAGTCGGCGATGCTACCGAGTGTCTTTTCCAATTTGGCGCGTTGACGGGTTACTTGCAGTTTCTCGCGTTTGGAGAGGTTGTCGAAAGTTCCGTCTTTGATCATTTTGTCGATCGATGCCATTTTCTTCACCGCCTTGCGAATGGTGGGGAAGTTGGTGAGCATACCGCCCGGCCAACGTTCTATAACGTAAGGCATACCGATTTCGGTAGCTTTGGCAGCGAGAACTTCTTTCGCTTGTTTTTTGGTGGCGACGAAGAGTATCTTTTTGCCCGATTTGGCGATTTGTTTCAACGCAGCAGCTGCTTCGTCGATTTTGGCGACCGTTTTGTAAAGGTCGATGATGTGGATACCGTTACGCTCCATGAAGATGTACGGAGCCATAGCCGGGTTCCATTTTCTTTTCAGGTGGCCAAAGTGTACGCCGGCTTCTAATAATTGGTCAAATGTTGTAATTGCCATTGTTGTTTGTTGTTTGCTTGTTTACTTTCTACTGAATCAATTTCCGGGTAGTCGTTGCCGGCGTCGTCGCCATATATGCGATACACGCCTCTGTGCCGCCGAATCCCGAAAATTTGGATACTAAACGTTGCATACTTGCTGAGGAATAGCTCGCAAATACCATTAACGTTTGCTGAACTGGAATCTCTTTCTTGCTTTGGGTTGTCCCGGTTTCTTACGTTCAACAGCACGCGGGTCGCGCGTCATGAAGCCTTCGGCTTTGAGCGCGGGTTTGTCCTCAGGATTGATTTTTACCAACGCGCGGGCGATAGCGAGGCGAAGTGCTTCGGCCTGGCCTTTGAAACCGCCGCCGTCGATATTTACTTTGATGTCGTATTTTTCGGCGACACCCAGTTTGGTGAGGGGTTGTTTTACGATGTACTGCAGAATGCTCGAAGGGAAATATGCAGCAAGATCTTTGTTGTTGATGGTAATGACACCGGTTCCTTCGTTAACGAATACGCGGGCAACAGCGGCTTTACGTCTTCCTATTGCATTAACTATTTCCATACGGCTTATTTAAGGGTGTTAATATCTATAACTTTGGGTTGCTGAGCTTCGTGCGGATGTTCGCTACCGGCGTATACATAGAGGTTACGCAGTAATTGGTCGCCCAGACGATTTTTGGGAAGCATACCTTTTACCACCTTTTGGAAAAGGTATCTGGGGCCTTTCTTCATCAGGTCGGCCGGGGTATGCATGCGTTGACCGCCGGGATAACCCGTGAAACGGATATAAATGCGGTCATTCCATTTTTTACCGGTAAGTTCTACTTTCTCGGCATTGATAATGATGACATTGTCGCCGCAATCTACGTGCGGAGTGTAGCTGGGTTTGTATTTTCCTCTCAGGAGTTTGGCTACCTTGGCGGCGATGCGACCCAATGATTGGCCGGTGGCATCTACCACAACCCATTCTTTTTGAGCGGTTGCCTTGTTCACCGAAATGGTTTTGTAACTTAACGTATCCACTGTTTAATTCTTTAATTGTTAATTACTTATTGGGTATGTCTCATGGAAAGACCCAGGCCAAAGGGTCATAGTCGTCGACATACCGATTTGTTATTGTGGTAATAATCGGACTGCAAAGGTACGCTTTTTATCTGTATTCCAAAACTTTTCTATAAGAAATTTTTCTTTTGTGTACCTTCTTGGTGTCGTAGTTGATGAGAATATATCGAGGGTGGCATGGAATAAGCGAGTCTCAAAAGTATACGATGTATCTTTTTCGGGATTGAGAATAGAAAAATTTTCGAATCACTCTTTGGCTGTTACCGATATGATATTATTTGTCGGGTTGATGAATTATCCCTACTTTTGTAAGGAATTATATTTTGAATACCATGAGCGCTATTGTATTGGCATTATGCATAGTTATGATTACCTTGTCGGGGTGCGATGTTGCAAAAAATCGTTGTCCCGGGAATGTGCGAGACGTAGCGGCCGGTTTTGCCGATCCGCAAGATAGTACTCGGACCAAAGTGTGGTGGTTTCATGGAGAAACCGAGACGACCCGGGAGGGAATCACTGCCGACCTCGAAGCGTATCGCCGTGCCGGAGTGGGTGGCGTCGTTTATTACGATCAGGTGCATAATAAAAAAACACCCGGAGCTTTCGAGGCTATGTCGTCCGAGTGGTGGGATATGTTGATTTTTTCGGCTCGCGAAGCCGAGCGGTTGGGGCTTACCTTCGAGTGCCATGTGTCGAACGGCTATGTGGCCGGTGGCCCGTGGGTTACTCCCGATATGGGAATGCAGAGACTTGCATCGACCGATACTTCGCTCGTCGGCGGCCGTCGGGTGGAGTTGAAATTACCGCTCCCGAAATCCTCTTATTATAAAGATGTGGCAGTTTTGGCTTTTCCTGTACAACCGTCGTGGGACGATGATAGCCGCCGGGCTGTTCCACAAATTTCTTCCAATGTTCCGGCTATCAATGTCGATGCCGTATTTGCCCCCGGTAAGAAATTGACTCGTATACCCTCGCAAAATAAAGGAGAGTCGGTGTATATCAAACTCGATTTCGGTCGTGATTTTACGGCTCGCAGCATTACCTATCAGGTCGCACCGAGAGGAAAAGCTACGACCAGTGCGACAAATGTCCCCGGGGCTCCCGGCGATGTCTTTGTAGGAACTGGCTATCAGGTACTTCCTCCGTTGGGACAACTCGAAGTCTCGGACGATGGCGTTCATTACAAGCCGGTGTGCGACTTGCAGCCCGTTTATAAGGCGCATTCGTCATGGCGGCAGAAGACAGTCGCTTTTCCGGCCGTTACGGCTCGTTATTTCAGGTTGAACTTGCATGATTGGCAGACCCCCGATAAACCTCGTCTCGATATGCAGTTGGGCGATGTACGACTTTCTTCGAGGGCGTGTGTCGACCGATGGGAAGAGAAAGCCGGATTGTATTCAGAATATATCGATCCCGATTGTACTCCGGTTTATACGTCGTCGGAGGTTATCGACCCTTCTGCGATTGTCGATATTACCCGTTATTTCGATGAAGACGGTATTTTGAGATGGGACGTCCCCGAGGGGACTTGGGCCGTGTTGCGATTCTCGCATGTCCCGACGGGGAGCAAGACCAAGCATGGACGCCCCAACCTCATGGGATTGGAGTGCGATAAGATGTCGGCTGCGGCAGCCGAGTTGCAATGGAATCACTATTTCGGGGCGATTGCCGATACGTTGGCTCGCCATGAAATTGCCCTGCAAGGTATGGCGATGGACAGCCACGAAGCCGGTTCACAGAACTGGACTCCCGGTTTTGAACAGGAATTTTCTCGTCGCCGGGGGTATGACATGACAAAGTATCTGCCGGTCATGGCCGGTTATGTCGTAGGCTCGACGCAGGAGTCGGACGGTTTCCTCTACGATGTGCGTCGCACGATTGCCGATCTCATTGCCGATAATTATTATGCGACGTTCGATCGTTTGTGTCGGGAACGAGGACTGGATTTTACGGCTCAAGCTACGGGAAATGCCCTGTGCATTGTGGCCGACCCCATACAGGCGAAAGGCCGGGTGTCGAAACCTCAGGGTGAGTTTTGGGCAATTCACCCCGATGGCAATTACGATATTAAGGAGAGTTCCTCGGCGGCGCATCTTTATGGCAAATCGATAGCCTCGGGAGAGGCTTTTACCGATGCTCAGTTTTCACATTCTTTGGCTTATATCAAGTCGTTGGCCGATTATGCCTATTGTTTCGGTATCAATGAGTTTGTCGTTTGCGCTTCGGCTTATCAACCGTGGACCGATCGCATTCCCGGCAGTACGGGGGGCGGACGTCATTATTGCCTCAACCGTAACAATACGTTTTGGGAATATAGCCGGGGCTTTTGGGATTACCAGTCGCGTAGCGCTTATGTGATGCGGCAGGGGCGTCCGGTTATCGACTTGGCTGTTTATTTAGGCGAAAATGCTCCGGTAAAGATTTTGACCTATCGTTTGCCCGATATTCCTTCGGGTTATGATTTCGACGCGTTTACTTCCGATGCGCTTTTTTCCCGCATGGAAGCTCGAAACGGTAAAGTGGTTTTGCCCGACGGAATGAGTTATCGCATGGTCGTTTTGCCCCGTAACGGGGAGATGACGCTTGCAGCGTTGAAGAAGATCGCTTCGTTTGTAAAAGCCGGTGTTCCGGTTTACGGCCCTCGTCCGGTGGGCTCTCCTACCCGGGAAGATATGGGAACAGAGACCGAGTATCGTAAATGGGTTGCTGTGCTTTGGGGCGATGAGGATTCTCCCGAGGGGGTTCACCGGTATGGCAAAGGGTCGGTGTATTGGGGTATGTCTTTGACCGATGCGATAACGGCGGCCGGCCTTATTCCTGACTTGGCAATGGAAAAAGGTGATGTGAAGTCGGATAAGCTCTATTTTGCCCATCGCCGCTTGGCCGATGCCGATGTCTATTTTCTCGATAATCATACCGATGTTGCTCTTTCCGATACGTTTACTTTCCGTTCTGTGAGACGTGCGGCTGAATTATGGAATCCTGTTGATGGGCGGCGTTATGCTTTGTCTTCGGTATCGACCGATTCTGTTTCTATGTCGCTTGCCTTGCGTATGTCTCCGAGAGAATCTTATTTCATCGTCTTGTCCGATCGGCCCGATACATTGCCTCCTGTAATGTGGGCTGGAAGCGGTCGGGAAGAGGCGGTTTCGGGTAGTTGGGACGTTTATTTTGCACCCGAGTGGGGAGGCCTCGGACATGTAACCTTCCATGAACTTGCCGACTGGACAGCACACACCGATCCCCGAATCAAGTACTATTCGGGAACAGCAATTTATCGGAATCGTTTTTCTGTTCATCGCAATATGCCCGAGGAAAAAGTCTTTTTGAAACTTTCGCTCCTTGGTGCGGCTGCCCGTATTGTCGTCAATGGTGTAGAGACGGATACCGTATGGTGCTCGCCCTGGGAAGCAGATTTTACGGAGGTTGTGCGGGAGGGAGATAATGAGGTGGAGATACACATTGTCAATTCCCTTATGAATCGTATGATAGGCGATGCTTCTCTGCCTGCCGATCAACGGGTAACCTATGCTTATCCCGAGATCGCCGAGCCCGAAGATGCTCTTGTGCCTTCGGGGCTTGTGGGTGTGTCGCTGCTGTATCGGAACGAATGAGAAAGAAGAAGCTTTTCTGAATAAACAACAAAGGACCGTTTGGAGTTGATATGGAAAACGTGAACTATGTGCATTCTCCCTTAAACTATATAGGCGGCAAAAGAAAACTGTTGTCGCAAATCATACCATTGTTTCCCAAAAATATTTCCACATTCGTGGACCTTTTTTGCGGAGGCTGTAATGTCGGAATCAATGTGGCGGCAGAAAAAGTCATATTCAATGATAATTTAGTGTATCTCGTCGATATGTATAAAACATTTCGAGAGAATACAATAGAGGAGGTCGTTTTTTATATCGAAAATCGTATACGGGAGTTTGAACTTTCCCTTACCAATAAGGACGGGTATTTGGCTTTGCGTGAAGAATACAATTCCCGAAAAAATCCTTTGGATTTATTTGTGTTGGTTGCCTATTCTTTTAATCACCAAATTCGTTTTAATGCAGCTCACCGATATAATATCCCTTTCGGAAAAGAGCGCAGCAGTTATAATGAGAATATGAAGAACAATCTTTTGAGGTTCTTGGAAAAAATACATTCCAAAAATTTCGTTTTCCGGTGCGGTGATTTTAAGACGTTCGATTTCGAATCCTTGACGGCGGTAGACTTTGTTTATGCCGACCCTCCGTATTTGATAACGACAGGAACTTACAATGACGGAAAAAGGGGATTTACGGGTTGGAATCCGAATGAGGAAACCATGTTGTTGAAAATACTGGAAGGTTTAAATGACCGGGGGGTGAGATTTGCATT
>HF999668.1:0-1174 GCA_000434215.1 Bacteroides sp. CAG:144 | reverse complement strand
TAAAGGGAAAGAGAATTCTATTTTGAAAGAGTGGATTGAACGAAACAGATTCTTTGTTCATGAACTTTCCATGAGTTACAAGAATTCAAATTACCAGACGTCAAATTGTGATAAGGGTCGCACGATAGAAGTGTTGATTACAAATTATACACTGTAAGTCCATGAGATATATTGGTAATAAAGAAAATATATTAGATAAGATATACTCGATTTTGACGGAAAATGGAGTGGAAGGAGACAGTTTCTTTGACTTCTTTTCCGGGACGACCAGTGTAGCCCGATACTATAAAAAGTTGGGTTATAGGGTATTTAGCAGTGATTTTCTGTATTTGTCTTTTTGCTTGCAAAAGGCGTATATCGAAAACAATCGGGAACCTTTGTTCGGACGATTATTACCGACACTGCTTTCTGTGCGATGTGCGTCATTTTTCGCTTCGCCTTTGGAGCAAGTGGTAGCTTATCTGAATACCATATCTCCAGTAAAGGGATTTATTTATAAGAATTATACGCCCGAGGGAACCGCCGCACTTGACCGCCCTCGTATGTATTTCAGTTCGGAAAATGGAAAGGTTATAGATGCGATCAGAATCCAGATCGAGAAATGGAAGATTGAGGACCTGATAACCGACAGTGAGTATTATATATTGCTCGCCTGCCTGATCGAGACCGTTTCATTTTATGCCAATGTATCCGGAGTGTATGCCGCATTTCAAAAAAAATGGGATCCGCGAGCAGTAAAACCATTGACCTTGCGTCCCATTGAGATTATCGACAACGATAGGGATAATAAAGTCTATAATGCCAATAGCTTGGATTTGGTTCCCGATGTCGATGAAAAGGTGGCCATAACGATTGAAGGGAAAACGTATGAAAACAAAAATCGAGGGATAGCAGAACTTAATAATTACGAAGCCTTCGATACGATGTATCTCAGGAAGTATTATTCCCAATATAAGATTGTCAGAACGGTGGTTTTATATGGAGGTTTAAGTATGGGAGTATTTGATATGGAGGTGGGTTTTTTGCTGAATGAAAATGGTAAGCTTGTACTTGGAATAAAGGCTCCTAAATTATTTACGAAGGCGATTCGAAATCTTTTGGATTATTGGCGGTAGTAAGATCAGAATGGAGTATTCATGAATAAAAGGAGGGGGGCAACATCGTAGATGTTGCC
>HF999667.1 GCA_000434215.1 Bacteroides sp. CAG:144 | reverse complement strand
CCCGTCGATGAAGACGAGAACTTCATTCCCGGCATCGAGCAGTTGCTTCAACCGCTCGTAATCTTTACTTGAAGAGTAAACAGTCATGGTTTGTGAGGTTTGAATTTATCGCAAAAAGCATTCATCAGGCAGTGACGGTTCCAAAGCCGGCAATGTATGTATATCAGTTCTCCGACGGTAACGACTTTCCCGTATCGGCAGGTATGGCACACCTCTTCCATTTCAATCGAACAAGAGATTTATGTCGAAATCCCTTTCGGCGATTTGTTGCATTTTGGCTCTTTTCTTTACACTCGGATTCACATGTCCCGTAGCGTACTTATCGACCGTATTCGGGGAAACGTCCGTTGCGTTCACAACAGCCATTCTGAATTTGTCTTTACCCAAAGTGTCGAGACTCTTCCAAAATTCTTTGATGCTCATTTCCTTCATAATTCATTGTTTTTGAAAATCATTTTACTATTTTTGTTTTGCGCTTGTGAGGTACAAGAGTAGAATATCTGCAAATATATATAAATATCACAAATAATCAATAGATATTATATGATATTTTTGGATAAAAAGAATTACTATGAAG
>HF999666.1 GCA_000434215.1 Bacteroides sp. CAG:144 | reverse complement strand
GGCTCGAAGTCGAGCATGAGTTGATCTATGACTACGCCTTCGTCGAGAGCTTTCAACCGAATAGTATGTGTATGTGTATCCCGTAATATATGCCGGGTCGATGTAAGAACGAGATTACAGAGTACATTGATTTTCCATTGCTCCGATCGTCCTGTCGTTTTGAAGGAAACGATTTGAGGAGTCTCTCCGTCGACCGATATTTCATAGCGTAAATCGTCGCCGTTTACAGGGTGGGTGGGAAGGAGCGATACCCATATTGTTGCCTCGCCTTTTTCTCTGGTTTCGAATTGGTATGAAAGTGCTTTTCCTGCCGGAAGTACAATGGCCCGGCGACTGTATCCCAGTCCTTCGATGCTGTATGCACCCCGGGGTGTTTTTCCGTTGTGATCGGCAGCATCGCAGGAGATATACTTTTCTTTTCCGGCATATTTTGTAGGTGGCAGCGGAGAAAAATTTTCCGGAAGTTCGAATTTTTCAAAAACGAGACGGTTGTTTTTCATACTGATGATGCCGTTCCACTTCCCTTTGTTCATGTCGAAGTTGTAGTGGCGGTCGAGAGCCGCAATAGCGTTGTAGGCGTTGATACTGGCCGTTTCATAATGGAGAGCCTCTGCATAAGTAGAGGCATGGCGGGCTTTTTGGGCATACAACCATTTATAATTCATGTTGGCTGCCCCGGAAACAGGATATTCGACAAGTTGAAAAAATGAGTCATGTAATTCTTTGGGAATCTGTTTCTTGATGCTTTTTACCCGTTTTTCGAGATTTTGATAAGCAGTAATGCGTTGTTCTATTTCTTCGGGCGAAAACTCGGTATCGGTAACAGGCGTTTTTCCTCCTTTGATTTTGGAATATTCTTCTTCGCGACTCCAGCCCATAAATTCGGGACGGCGTATGTTTGCCAGATAATAATATTCGTTCATGATGTCGGTCAGTTCTTGTGCCGATTGCGGGGTAAAAGTGCGACTCATGAAATCGTGGAGATGCCGGTAGATGTTATCGGGGCGTATGGCATCTATATTCCATGCCATATCCATGAAAAATTCTATATCGTATTCTGCCGGTTTTATATCGCCTACATTGAGTGCCCATATCTTGCGGGCTCCGTAATCCCAAGCCCGGCGCATTTCGTAATAGATTTGCGCCGGTGCGGTCGTGCACAACCAGAGGTAGGAGTGCGGACGCCCCCAATAAGATATATGGTAATAAATACCTGCACCGCCTTTGCGTTGGCGTTCTTCTTTGTTGCTTAGGCGGGTGATGTGTCCGTAATTGTCGTCGCACCACATGAGGGTTACGTCATCGGGTAGGTCGATACCCTTGTTGTAAACGTCGAGCAACTCTTTGTAGGGGACGAATATTTGTGGAACTTGATTGGCAGGAGAGTCTACATACAAAGAAAGGAGGGAACGCTGGTCTTCGATAACCCGGGGCATGATTTGCGCCATCTCTGCTGTGTTTTTGCACCCTTCCATTTTTCCGTCGTGTTTTCCCCGCATGCCGATGGTATAAATATTTTCGGATTTTCCTACTTCTTCCAGCCTTTCCCGCCAGTAAGCCAGTACCGAATCTCTGTTGGAAATGTAGTTGTATCGGCCGCGTCGGGAGTCGTCCCACTCCCCGACATTGTTACGCATAAGGGGCTCGCAGTGTGAGGTAGCCATGACGATTTGATATTTTTCTGCCATTTCTTTGTTTCCCTCGACCATATAGAACGGGACACTGCAATCGTGCATGGCTGGCATGAGCATATTGGCGCGTAAACGCAGCAGCAGTTGGAATATCCGTTCATAAGTACGGGGGCCTATTTCTCCTTTGTCCGATTCCGGTTCGTGTGTTTTCCAGCTCCACGGATTCAATCCGTAGTCTTCGTCATTGATGAAAATTCCCCGGTATTGTACCGACGGTTGTTGGCTGTTGTGGTATCCGGCGGGCAAAGTATAACTGCTGAGCTTTTGCGGAGGAACATCGGCCCACCATACCCAGGGAGATATGCCGATGAGACGGGAGAGTTCCAGTATGCCGTAGGCTGTCCCGCGAGGGTCGCTGCCTTTTACATGGAGTCGTCCTTGCCGGGAGACGGAGATGTCGAAATGTTCCCATTCTCCGTTTTCACTGCATTCTACGATGATGTCGGCTTTGTCTCGGTTCACTCTTTGTGGAGAATCTCCGAATACGTATTTGTAGTCGTCGCAGAACATGGTGAGAGCGCATTGTACGACCGATGGCGGTTCTTCGTCCACATAGATGGTGAGAGGACGGTCGTCGGGTACGAACGTGAATGTATCGGCTTTTGATGTACCGATGGCAAAAATGAGAAGCAGACTTGAAAGGCAAAATGTTTTCATAAAATCGTTTCTATGGGAAAATTTTTATTCTTATTCGGGTATGGTTGATTGAAAATTGGTATGACAAGTTATGAATTTATCGTAAAAGTATGGAACAATGATATCGGCGACAATGATAAAATATTCGGGGTATTGTCGTATGTGTTTCATGATATTTTGTTGATATGAATAAGTGAGTGGTACTCTGGTGTGTACCGAAATACAAATATAGAGAAAAAACAGATGTTTTCTCTTTGGAATAGGAGTGTTGCAAATAATTTTTAGAAAATAAGGATAAGTGTATTCATGTATTTAAAGGATTTTTCCTCCTAAAAATAAAGCGGCTATTGTGAAGTAGATAATTAGACCCGTAACATCTACCAGAGTGGCGACAAACGGAGCTGAAGCGGTAGCTGGGTCTAATCCACATCGTTTCAGAATAAATGGTATCATTGATCCCGAGAGTGATCCCCATAATACGATGAATATCAAAGATACGGAAACACTTACGCCTATCCATATCCAGTATTCGCCGTAATCATAAAATCCGGTTTCCTGCCATACAAAGATACGTATGAATCCTATTGCACCGAGTATCGAACCAAGAAGAAATCCCGATAGTATTTCTTTACGCATCACATACCACCAGTTTTTTAGACTTAATTCGTCGATGGCTAAAGAACGGATAATAAGGCTGGCAGCCTGTGAGCCGGAGTTACCTCCGCTTGATATGATGAGGGGGACAAATAGGGCGAGGACGACGGCTTTGGATATTTCTTGGTCGAAGTAACCCATTGCCGATGCAGTTAGCATTTCACTTAAAAAGAGAATAATCAGCCAACCCGCCCGTTTTCGTACCATTGTGAGCAGTGGAGTGTGTGTATATGATAAGTCGAAACTTTCGTTGCCTCCGAATTTTTGAAAATCTTCGGTGCCTTCTTCTGCTGCGATATCGATAATGTCGTCTACCGTAACGATTCCTAATAAAGTACCGTTGTTGTCGATAACTGGTAATGTCGTGCAATCGTAATCTCGAAATACTTTGATGGCGTTTTCCTGGTCGGTATCGGCACTGAGCGCGATGAATTTTCCGTCGCCTATTTCACTCATTGTTTGTCGGGGAGATGCCAAAATCAGAGTTTTTATATCAATATCGTCGATCAGTTTCCAATGTTGATCGACAATGTAGATAACATCGAACGTTTCGGAATTTTGTCCGAATTTACGGATATGTGCCAGAGCTTGCGTGGCTGTGAAGTGTTTTTTTACAGCAATATATTTCGGAGTCATCAGTCGTCCCACACTATCTTTAGGATAGCCCAGTAATTTCATGGTGATTTCCCTTTCTTCTTTCGACAACAGTTGTATAAGATGTTGTACGATTTCTCCTGGTAATTCTTCGAAGAATGCCGTACGGTCATCGGGTTCGATATCGTTCAATAGATTCGTTACTTTATCTCTATAAGAAACGAGTCCGTTAATGATTTCTTTCTGTTCTTCGTTTGTCATACATTCAAAAGTCTCTTTTGCCTGTATGCGGGGAAGCAATCTGAAAAATAGAATTTTATCGGCAGGGGAAATCTCTCTGAGTAATTGGACGATAAGTTGGGGAGCAAGTTTTCCCAATTCATCTTTGATAACCCTCCATTCTTTTTGAATGAGCAGTTGGTGGAAAAAATTTGTCTTTTGTTCCATAACATGTCCCTCCATAATTATTTTGTAGAAGGGACATATTGTACGATGCCCCTTTTACAAGAAAGGTATTACTTGTAATATTGTTTGTGAGTAATTCGGGCCTTCGTCCATAATAAGTATATATTATTGCGACAAAGGTAGTCGATGGAAAGCTAAATCGCAATTTCTTATTTCGTAAAAAATGTTGTCGATAGGACCTATGGACAAGCAATTTTTTTCGTTACCGATAGTTATTTATTCGTATTTTTCCCACCAGCAGTCTGTCGTTTTCGTTGCCCCGTTAAGGGGTACGACTTCCCCGATCAATGGAGTAAAAAGACGGTAAGTTTGGTTTCGAGAGGCTTTTTCGATGTTATTCAGAGGTTCATACCAAGCATGTCGGCTTAGAGCAAATTTCGAATGATGTATCGTGAGAACATTGCGGGGAGCGATCTTTTTTATGGCGTTAGGTAGTTCGTCGGGCATCATGTGTATGTATTTCCAGTCGGCATTATATTGGCCGTTCTCCATAATCGCCCAGTCTATGTCGGGAAAACGGTTTCCTATTTCGGTAAAATGACTATCATAGCCACCGTCTCCCGATAGGTAAATTTTGTACCGACCCTCGATAAGAAATGATGCCCAAAGCGCTTTATTACGTGAAAGCCACCTTCCCGAAAAATGCCGTGTCGGTAAACAGTAGATCGTAAGGCTGTTGTCGATACGCCTATTTTCGTTCCAGTCCATTTCATAGATTTGTTCGGGAGAGAATCCCCAGTATTCGAGATGTTCGCCTACGCCGAGACCGCAAAAAACTTTCCCTATGTGGTTTTTCAATTCTTTTACTGTATAATAGTCGAGATGATCCCAATGGTCGTGGGTGATTATCAGATAATTGATGTCCGGAATATCCTCCGGTGTGTACACGTCTGTCCCTTTAAACGGTTTGAACATCAATGACATGGGAAATCGATTGGTCAATACCGGATCGACAAGGATTCGTTTTCCTCCGCTTTGTATAAAAAGAGATGAATGACCCAACCATACGATAATATCATCATTTATGTCCAAAGCGTGTAGGTTGGTCTTTACGACAGGGAGGGTGTATGAGGGTTTCCTGTCCCGATTCTTACCGAAGAAAAGGTTCCAGAAATTACGCAGAGGACTTTTGGAGGAAGTCATGGTCGGGGTCGTGTGAAGATTCCTGAATCGGCCGTTTTTATAATAAGGAGAGAGTTTGATACGATTCAGTCGGTCGCCTTGCGGTAATCGACCGAAAGATGGGTGTCTGAGGAGGATAAAAAATGTACTGCCCAATATGATGAGCATCAAAATGATAAGCATGACCTTTTTGTATTCTTTTCCATAAATGCAAATCTATGGGAAATTGTTGTTACAAAGGTATATGAATTACAGAATATCGAATATTTATTACAGGGGAAAACACAAAAAAGTAGAGACGAGAGTGTATTCTTACCCTTTTAGTTTTATGTCGGTGGGAGATAGAAGCGGAATTTAGTATTATATTGTGCTTTACTTTTTGATGGCTACGGAATCGGTTTATATGCATAAATTATCTATGCAAAACCCTGATGATCAAATATGAGTATTGTTTGTTTGTGAGACAAGACCTATACTAAAAATCTTGTGGGTAATTTGGGGGGAGAAACTGTCTGAGATTTCTGCTTTTGCCGAAGCGGAAGTAAATAAAAAGCTCTGAAATTCTTAAATCTCGAAGCTTTGCTTTAATCGCGGTGCGGACGGGACTCGAACCCGCGACCCCATGCGTGACAGGCATGTATTCTAACCAGCTGAACTACCGCACCTTTTTTAGGGTCTTGTAACCAGTATCTCTACCGAATTGCGGTGCAAAGATAGTATCATTTTTTATACTTGCAAAGATTGTTGAAAAATTTTTTTTCTTCGTTTTTTCTAAAAGACGAAACACCTTTTGTTCTGATATTGTTTCAAAGAGTATTTTTCGTAATTTAGCAGCAGATTTTATGATTATGGTTTCTATCCGTGAAATTCCTGTTGAGAAACACCCGTGGCCGCCTTTTCTGCCGGCGAATGCCCGGATTTTGATGTTAGGCAGCTTTCCTCCGAAGCCGGAGCGTTGGTGTATGGATTTCTTCTACCCGAATTGGCTCAATGATATGTGGCGCATTATGGGGGAAATTTTTTATGCGGATAAGGATTATTTTACAGAGTTGCCCGATTATAAACGCTTTGACAGGAGGCGTATCGAAATCTTTTTGCGGGAAAAAGGTATCGCATTATATGATACGGCAACAGAAGTGCGTCGTCTCAAAGATAATGCATCGGATAAGTTTCTCGAAGTGGTGAGACCTACCGATTGGCGGGATTTGTTACGTCGTCTCCCGCAATGTGTAGCAGTTGTTGCGACCGGTCAGAAAGCCACCGATACTTTCTGCCTTTCCGCAGGGATCGATGAGCCGCGTATAGGGTATTGTACACCGTTTGACTTTGAAGGCAGGGAGGTGCGATTTTATCGTATGCCATCGTCTTCCCGGGCATATCCGTTGGCCTTGTCAAGGAAAGCCGAGGTCTATGCTTCTATGTTTGGGCAGGAAGGTTTTTTGTAGGAGAAAGCAACGTGCCTTTCTAACTCTGTTCCGTCGTTTTACTGTATTAAATAATTCAGAATAAGGTAGATTAAGTGTTAATATTTTGTCGTTTAACATCTAATCTATGGTTTTTCTTTCTATATTTGCCATGATATATAATACATTTGACAAAATTTGTGCCTATGAAGAAAATACTACTTTCATTAATATTTGTGACCGTTTTTCCGTTGGCGTCGGTTTATGCTGCCGGTAAGGTCTATTATGCTTCTCCTGCGGGGGCGGGAGATGGTTCGTCTTATGAGAAACCTTGTTCTTTTACTTCCGGTATCAATAAGATTTCTTCGGGAGATACGCTTTATCTATTGGGCGGACAATATGATCTTTCAGCTCGCGTGAATGTAGGAAAGGGTAAATCTGGAACGAGTTCGAAAAGGACCGTTATTGCAGGATATCCGGGTGAAAAAGCGATTCTTGATTACCGTAAGCAGCCATACGGAAGTGAAGTATCGGGTACAAACAATATCGGTCTTTGCTTGTCAGAAGGTGGGGTCTATTTTCACTTGAAGGATTTTACGATTCGTTACGCCGGAAAGAATGGTTTACTCAATTATGCCAGTTATTGTATTGTAGAGAACATCGAAGTATATGGTTGCGGCGATTCTGGTATACAACATAAAACGGGTGGTGGAAATACGATAAAAAACTGCGATTCTCACCATAATTTCGATTATAAAAACGGGGGAATGGAATCTCCCAATTACGGAGAAAATGCCGATGGTTTTGCCGATAAACAGTATGAAAATTCTGAACCGAATACCTATATCGGTTGCCGCTCTTGGGCAAATGGCGATGACGGTTGGGATTTCTTTCAACGTGTAGGTAATACCGTTATGGAAAATTGTATCTGTTACGACAATGGCCCAAAGGAATACGATATGTATGATCACCCTCGGTATGAAGTCGACAAGGAGTGGTTCGATCAATTTACCGAGCAGGAATTGACCAGCTATCCTTGTTATGGTAACGGAAACGGCTTTAAGTTGGGCGGAAAAAATACCGAGCATAATGTAACACTAGTCAACTGTCTGGCGGTTGCTAATCCTTCTAAAGGGTTTGATCAAAACAATAATGCCGGAACGATGAAAATTTATAACTGCACGGCTTATAAAAACAATCGCGATTATGGCTTTTCCAATAAGTCTTATGGTTCTTTGATAATCCGTAACTGCATTTCTTATCGTTCCGAGAGCAGTAATGCATTGTCATGCAAGTCGGTCGATGCAAAAAACAATACATGGAATTTGGGAATTACGTGTAGTGATGCCGATTTTGTCAGTCTTGATGTAACCGAAGCTATTGCCGCTCGTAACGAAGACGGGTCGCTGCCTGAAACATCGTTGTTGCATCTGTCGAGTGGCAGTCGTCTTATCGATGCCGGCATCGATTGCGGTTATCCTTATGAGGGAATGGCACCCGATTTGGGTTGTTATGAGTCCTCTTTCTCCTCAGGAGTAACGACCGAAGAGAAAGAAGAGCGAGATGTCCGTGTTGTTGTAGATCGCTCTTCTGTCAAGGTACTCGGTGCAGAAGAAAGTGTCCGTATGCAACTGTACAGCATATCGGGGCAGTGTATTGCCGATGTGCATGGAGATCGTCTTTCGACAGCCTCCGTTTCTACCGGTCGTTATATCGTGAGGGTGATCGGTGCACAAGGACAAGTTATTGTAACGCAAAAAATCCTTGTGAATTGAGAAATTTATTTATAAAAGAAGACCCGCATGGAATTTTCCATGCGGGTCTTCTTTTATCCCGATAGCCGACTATTTCAAATAGGGATTGTGCGTTTTTTCATGACCGATTGTCGTGCTCGGTCCGTGACCCGGGTAAATAACGGTAGAATCGGGCAGGATAAATAATTTCTTTTGTATGCTCGAAACGAGTACTTCGTAGTTGCCACCCCAAAGATCGGTACGACCTATGCTATTTTGGAAAAGAACATCTCCCGAGAATGCTACACCGGCTTTGGCACAGTAAAATATGAGACTGCCCGGCGAATGTCCCGGCACATGTATTATCGAGAAATCGTAACGGCCTACCGATAATATGTCTTTCTCGGTGAGGTGTCTGCTTACGGGCGCGGGAGTGTCTGCCGTTTGTAGTCCGAATAAGGCGGTACGTTCTGAAAATCGGTCGAGCATAAATTCATCATCGTGATGAGCCGATAGCCCGACGCCGAATGTATCGGAAACGAACGTGTTACCGAATACATGGTCGAAATGCAGATGGGTTGCCAAGAGATATTTGACTTTCAGATTTTCACGTTCGATGTATTCTTGCAATTCTTTTTTTTCTTCTGTCGAGTAACAACCGGCATCGATGACAGCGCATTCGAGGGACTCGTCGTCCCATACGATATATGTGTTTTCGGCCACCGGATTGAATATGAAACATTTGATTTTCAGCATATAGCAGTCTATTAAATAGGTACGTATACGGCTTTTTTTGTTTGAAAGAATTCTTCGTCGAAAAAATCTTTCAGGTCGAATATCATGGCCGTGCGTTTGACAGGGGCTATTTCACCCTGTATTTCACCCCCTTTAAGACATATCAGACCGTTGGGCATAGCATTGTGCTGGTGGTTGCCCACGTTCTTACGAATCAGTTTCAACAAATCTCCCAGGGGCATGACGGCTCGGCTTACGATGAAGTCGTATTTGGTTTTGTTTTCTTCGACGCTGCAATGGGCAAACGTAACATTCTGCAATCCGATAGCTTGTGCTATTTCCTGTGCCACTTTGATTTTTTTTCCGATGCGATCGATGAGATGGAACCGGCACTCGGGAAAGAGTATGGCGAGAGGTATGCCGGGAAATCCTCCTCCCGTTCCTACGTCGAGAAGCGTTGTTTCGGGTGTGAATTGTATCACTTTGGCTATACCGAGGGAATGCAATACGTGATGGGAGTAAAGGTTATCGATATCTTTACGAGAAATCACGTTGATTTTGGCATTCCAGTCGTTATACAGCCCTTGTAGAGCGGCAAACTGGTCGTGTTGCCGGCTTGTCAGATTCGGAAAGTATTTTTCGATGATCTGCATGGTCTCTTTTCTGTTATTTTGATGCAATACGTTTCAAAGGAGAGTCGGCGACGAGGTAGCCCACGATAGCCCGGTAAGGCAGCGTGATGCGCGTTGTCCCGGTCGAGTACGGTGCAATATCGTAAGGATTGAACAACCAAGTGATACCTTTATCGCTTATCATGAAATTGTCATCGGCAATGATATTTTCGGTTTCATAACTCTTTTCACCGAGTTTATCGACACTTGTACCCAGATCGTCGGCAAGTTGTTGACACAGCATGCGGTTTATCAGGTTGTAATCGTTCTCGGCAAACAGGTCTTTTAGCGATAGCGCTTTTCCGCTTTTCAAGTCTACGACATTATATGACGTCGTGGTCATACCGTGTGCCCCGCCGGTAAACGTGTATGTTTCGATGCTGTATCCCCAAAAAAGATCGGCATTATATAAGTTTTCGCTTTTTACGATTATTTCGTAATTCATCCACCCTTCATCGCGGTGTTTGTGCTTTTTGAGATAGGGTTTTATTTCGGCTTGATAATCGGCAATGTAATTTTTAACAAAATGTTCGACGGCGGTACGGGGCGAATGGCTTTCTTGCATACCGTCGGGCAAAGAAGCGACGAAGAGACTTTGTAATTTGTTTAAGGAGGTATTTCCGGTGTTTCCTCCCGAAGGATAGGAGATGTGTATATCTATGGTACAACCGGGAAGTTTTGTATTGTCGTCGATATAGCTTTTTTTGAAGTAGTTGTATTTCGAGAATGTGAGATTCTCTGGCTGTTTGACCGGTTGCTTCTCGGATGGCGATTTTGTTTCTACGGCCGGAGTTTCTGTTTTTTCCTTGTTTTCGTTGTTCCACTGACATGATGTTGCCCAAAAGAGGCTACATACGATAGCAAGGGTTATTTTATAACGTCTCATAAAGATGTAGATTTGAGGTTTGAGTTCGGATTATTATCGACAAATGTATAGAAAAAAAACGGTAAACCGAATAGTTGTCGTATATTTGTGTCGGTTAAGATTTTTTTATGGTTAATATCGGAAATTACAATACGTTGCAAGTCCTTCGGGTTGTCGATTTCGGCGTTTATCTCGATGGCGGGGAAAAAGGGGATATACTTTTGCCTTTGCGTTATATCCCGCAGAATTATAAAATTGGAGATGAAATAGATGTTTTTGTTTATTACGACAGTGAGGATCGCATCATTGCCACGACCGAACGCCCTTATGCGCTGGTGGGCGAATTTGCCGTACTCAAAGTCAATTCGGTCAATTCCGTAGGCGTTTTTCTCGATTGGGGACTTGCTTCGAAAGAGTTGCTTGTTCCTTTTAGGGAGCAACGGGCCGAAATGTTTCCCGGAAAGTATTATACCGTGTATCTCTATCTCGATGAGGTCAGCGGGCGTATCGTAGCAACGGCCAAGTTAAATCGTTATTTGCAAAGAAAACCGGTCGATTATACTTTCAATCAGGAAGTCGATATTTTGGTTACGCAAGAAACGGAATTGGGTTTTAAAGTGATTGTCGATAATGCCCATTGGGGTATGATATATCATAATGAGATTTTTAAGCCGGTACATCGGGGCGATAGGTTGAGAGGGTATGTAACCCACATTCGAGCCGATGAAAAAGTCGATGTGGCATTGCAGCCGGCCGGTTATCAAGGAGTAGATCCGCTTTCTCAGGAAATTCTCGCTGTTTTGCAGGAGAGGGGAGGGTTTATTCCTCTCAGTGATAAATCCGATGCCGAAGAGATTGCGTCGACGTTCGGTTGCAGCAAGAAAAATTTCAAGAAGGCGATTGGTGCGCTTTATAAAAAGCGGATAATAATTATTCTCGATGAAGGCATTCGCCTCGCCGAGTAATGATCGTAAAATAACAACAGCCCCGCTAACCGGCGGGGCTGTTGTTTTATGATGGCAGATATATTATACATCAAGGCTTTCGCAAGCTTGTATCCATGATGTTGCGCAGGCATCGCTGGGCATACGCCAGTCTCCTCTAGGAGAAAGACTTACCGAACCCACTTTGGGCCCGTCGGGTAAGCATGACCGCTTGAACTGCTGGGCGAAGAATCGACGGAAAAATGTTGTAAGCCATTTTTTTATGGTCTTGCGATCATATTGTGTGCCGAAAGCTTCTTGCGCCAAGAAGTAGATTTTCTCGGGTCGGCAGCCGTGGCGCAGAAAATAGTAAAGGAAGAAGTCATGCAGTTCATAAGGTCCTACAAGATCTTCGGTCTTCTGTTTGATGTTACCTTGTTCGTCGGCCGGAATCAACTCTGGACTGATGGGGGTATCGACGATGTCGAGCAGTGTGGCGCGGGTCTTTTCATCATTCTCTTGTGAAGCCACCCAGTTGACGAGGTGGCGTACCAGCGTTTTAGGAACGCCGGCGTTTACACCGTACATCGACATATGGTCGCCGTTATAAGTTGCCCAACCCAAAGCCAGTTCCGACAAATCTCCTGTACCGATCACCAAGCCGTTCGATTGGTTGGCTATATCCATCAGTATTTGGGTTCGTTCACGGGCTTGGCTGTTTTCATAAGTAACATCATGTACGGAAACGTCGTGTCCGATGTCTTTGAAATGTTGAAGACAAGCCTTTTCGATACCGATTTCCTGTATCGTTACTCCCAGCGAATACATGAGATCGAGAGCATTGTTGTAGGTACGGTCGGTCGTCCCGAAACCCGGCATGGTGATACCCTGTATCTGTTTGCGGGAAAGGTTCAGCCGGTCGAAAGCCCGTACTGCTACCAGTAGAGCCAGTGTCGAATCGAGACCTCCCGAGATTCCTACTACGGCGGTTTTGGCATTGGTATGTTTCAACCGTTTGACCAGCCCCGAAACTTGTATGTTGAAGATTTCTTCACAACGTTCGTTTAGCAGTTGTTCGATATGGGGAATAAAGGGGTACGGATCTATTTTACGGGAGAGCCGGGTGATAGAATAGTGGGGCAGTTCGATCGGTATGGTACGGTACGAATTTTTGTCGATACAGTCGGTAAAACCTGTATTTCCGAGTCGTTCGCACATGAGACGCTCAATATCTATTTCGGAAATGGTCAGCTGCGGAGAATCGGAAAATCTGCGGCTTTCAGCCAGTATGATACCGTTTTCAGCTATAATGCCGTTACCTCCGAATACCACATCTGTCGATGACTCGCCGGGTCCGGCCGATGCGTAAAGGTAGGCCGATACCGTGCGGGCCGATTGTTGTGTGATGAGCTGGCGCAAGTAATTGTGTTTCCCTACCAGATCATTGCTGGCCGAGAGATTGGCGATGATATTGGCACCGTGTAGGCTATGGTATGATGCCGGAGGTATGGCGACCCATAAATCTTCGCATAGCTCTACGGCCAATGACACTTTTTCCGATGTAAAGAGCAGGCGGGGGCCGAAAGGAACTTCCATGTTGCAGCAGGTAATACTTCCCTTATCGGTTTCGTCGGCTTGACAAAACCACCGTTTCTCGTAAAATTCCTTGTAGTTGGGCAGAAAACTTTTGGGTACAATGCCGTAAATTGTACCGTTTCCTATAACGACTGCCGTGTTGAAGAGTCTGTTGTCTTGCCTTAACGGACAGCCGACGATGGCCAGAGCTTTTGTCTGTCGAGTGGCGTTTACGATGCGGGATAGTGCGGCTTCTGCTTCATCGAGCAGGAGCGGTTGTCCGAAAAGGTCTCCGCAAGTATATCCGGTGATACAAAGTTCCGGAAATACGATGATTTCGATTTCCTGCCGGTCGGCTTCCTGCAATAGCTCGATGATCTGTCCACTGTTATATAGGCAATCGGCAACCTTGCAATCGGGTATGGCGGTTGCCGTTTTTATAAATCCGTAATTCATAGTCGATGTGTCAAGATGTGCAAAAGTAGAAAAATTCACAGCTTCCTGCCAATTTGCACTCGAAATTTTTCTCTTTACCGATGATTCGTTATTTTTGTATAGTGATAATACCGTGTAATTATGAAGTGGAATATATCTAAAATTTTGTGTCTTGTCGGCCTGACCATGAGTGTCGCTCCACTCTCTTCTATGGAAGTAGACGATCTCTTTTTGGGAAAATATCGTGTGAAAACGGTTGCAGGAATACGTCCGTCGGCCGATGGTGTGCACTATACATGTTTGTCGCCCGACCGTACATGCATCGTTCGTTATGCCTATGCGACGGGCGAAGCCGTCGATACGTTATTGAATGTAGGAAAAGTTTCCGGGAGACCGATAAAAGCAATAGCGGGATATTCGTTCGGCAGTAAAGAAGATCGTATGCTGGTATATACCGATGTAGAGATGATATACCGTCGTTCTTTTCGGGCGGCTTACTATTTTACTTCGGTAGGAAGCAATGAGCTGCAACCCCTTTCGGATCGATTCTCCAAACAGCAAATTGCCACACTTTCGCCCGATGGTTCTCGGGTGGCGTTTGTGTATGAAAACAATATATATGTGAAGAATTTGCTCGACGGTACAGAAACGCAGGTTACCCGGGACGGAGAGAAAAACAAGATACTCAATGGGATTACCGACTGGGTATATGAAGAGGAATTTGCTCAGACCCGGTTGATGGCGTGGTCGCCCGATAGCCGGGCACTGGCTTTTGTGCGTACCGATGAGAGTGGAGTGCAGGAATATCCCATGCAGATGTTTTGTTCGTCTTCGGGAGAATACGACGATCCGCAAGAGGTATATCCCCGATATGCCGGGTTTAAATATCCTGTGGCTGGAGCCGATAACAGCAAGGTCTCTTTTCGCGTGTGGAAAGAAGATGCCGGAAATTTGGAAACGGTCGTTTTGCCGGTCGATGGAGATACCTATCTGCCGGCGATAACGATTATTCCCAAGACAGGAGAGTGGGTCGTTACTGCCATAAACCGGTTGCAAAATCATATTCGGCTGTTGGCGGTGGATATACAGGACAATACTTCCCGATTATTGTATGAAGACAAGTCCGACACATATATCAACGAACAAGATATTACGTCGGCTGTATTTTATCCCGACTGTTTCATGGCTTTCTCCGAGAAAACGGGATATCGTCATATATACCAATATGGTTACGATGGGAAATTGCAGCGTACGGTTACGGCGGGAAATTGGGAGGTAACCGATTATTACGGCCGTGATGCAAAAGGGAATATCTACTATCAGTCGACCGAAGAAGGACCGTTATATCGGACGTTATATTGTGTTGATAAGAAGGGGCGTTGCCGGAAACTTTCTGCGCGTAAAGGAAATAATTCGGCTTGGTTCAATCCTTCCTGTACCTACTACATAAGTCAATATAGTAATACCTTTACGCCGCCGGTATATGCTCTTAATGACGTAAAAAGGAAACGGGTTGTCCGTGTTCTCGAAGATAATGCAGGTTATCCGGTCGAAGATTTTATCGGGAAAGAATTTTTTACGATGACGACAGCCGATAGTATCGTGTTGAACGGTTTTATAATGAAACCTGCCGATTTCGATTCCACACGTCGTTATCCCGTTGTGATGATGCAGTATAGTGGTCCCGGCTCTCAACAAGTTCTCGATGCGTGGAGTTCGGCCGATTGGCAACAGGTATTGGTACCACAGGGATTTATTGTTGCTTGTGTCGATGGCCGGGGAACCGGGGCACGGGGCACGGCATTCCGCAGTTGTACCTACGGCCGGTTAGGGGTTTTAGAGGCGCAGGATCAAATCGCTGCTGCCCGGTATATGGCATCGCAATCCTATGTAGACCCGGAGCGTATCGCTATTTGGGGATGGAGTTTCGGCGGGTTTACGACCCTTATGTCGATGTCGATGAGTAAAGATGTGTATAAGGCCGGAGTAGCCATCGCACCTGTAACCGATTGGCGTTTTTATGATACGGTCTATACCGAACGGTATATGTCTGTCCCGCAAGATAATGCCGAGGGGTATGATGCCGCATCGCCTTTGTGTCGTGCAAAAGACCTTTCGGGAAATCTTTTGATTGTTGCCGGTACGGCCGATGATAATGTGCACTATACCAATATGCTGCGTTATATCGATGCATTGGTGGCTGCTGACAAGTCATTTGAAATGCAGATGTACACCGATCGCAATCACAGTATTTATGGAGGAAATACCCGTCCGCATTTATATAAGCGTTTTATCGACTTCTTCCGTTGCCAACTTCTTCGGCAACAGTAGGCATTTCGTAAGAATATATTGTAGATGTTCGGTTATAAAAAAGGAGGGTAGGCTTTTGCCTACCCTCCTTTTTTATAGAATTCCCCTGTTTTATAAAGGCATATTCCCGTGTTTCTTGGGGGGATTGCTCTGATTCTTGTTTGAACACATATTCAAAGCCTGTATGAGTTTCCAACGGGTATCACGTGGCATAATGATTTCATCGATATATCCGCGTTCGGCTGCCCGGTAAGGATTCGAGATTTCCGATTCGTATTCTTTAATTTTTTCGGCTTTTTCTTCCGGAGTAGCTTTCCGATAAAGAATGTTTACTGCACCTTCTGCACCCATGACGGCAATTTCGGATTGCGGGTAAGCCAGATTGACATCAGCCCCCGTCTGCTTGCTCGACATGACGATATAAGCACCGCCGTATGCTTTTCGAGTGATAAGCGTTACTTTTGGAACAGTGGCTTCGGCATAAGCGTAGACGATTTTGGCTCCGTGGCGTATGATGCCGTTATGCTCTTGTATGGTTCCGGGAAGGAATCCGGGAACGTCTTCGAAAGTAATGATAGGAATATTGAAACAGTCGCAGAAACGAATGAAGCGAGCTGCTTTGTCCGATGCGTCGATGTCGAGGACTCCTGCAAGGTAGGCCGGTTGGTTGGCGACAATACCTACCGTCCGGCCGCCCAAGCGGGCGAATCCGATAACGATGTTCTTCGCAAAATGCGGCATGATTTCAAAAAAGTACTGGTCGTCTACTACCGGTTCGATGATGTCTTTGATATCATAAGGCATATTCGAGTCTTCGGGTATGACGGTCTGCAACTCTTCGACTTGGCGATGTACGTCATCGGTACAGGCGACGATGGGTGCATCTTCCATATTGTTCGATGGGAGAAAGCTGAGTAATTCCTTGATGTGCATGAGCGTTTCTTCCTCGGTTTCGCACATGAAATGGGTAACACCGCTTTTGCTGCTGTGCGTATATGCGCCTCCCAACTCTTCTTTACCGACTTCTTCGTGTGTAACGGCCTTTACAACATCAGGACCGGTGATGAACATATGGCTCTTCTCTTTTACCATGAAGATGAAATCGGTGAGGGCGGGAGAGTAGCAAGCTCCTCCGGCGCAAGGGCCGAGAATAGCGGAGATTTGAGGAATAACACCCGACGCTATCGTGTTTTGATAGAAGATCGAGGCATATCCCGAGAGACTGTTTACACCTTCTTGTATACGAGCTCCCCCCGAGTCGTTGAGCGCGATGATGGGTGCACCGTTTTTCAATGCCAGTTGTTGAACTTTTACGATCTTTGCAGCATTGCTTTCGCTCAGAGAACCTCCGTGTGCCGTGAAATCATAGGCATAGATGAATACCAGACGTCCGTCGATTTTTCCGTATCCTGTAACCATGCCGTCTCCGGGAATTTGTTTTTTCTCCATTCCGAAGTGGGTGCACCGGTGCGTAACGAATTTATCGAGTTCGTTGAACGTCCCTTTATCGAGTAGCATATCGATGCGTTCCCGGGCGGTCATACGTCCCGATTCATGCTGCTTTTCTATTTTGTCGAGACCTCCGCCCTGAGAAGCTTTTTTATCGAGGTTCTCGAATTCTTCGTATATTTTTTCTCTATCCATTGCTTTTAGTCGTTATTTATGATTTCCAATAAAATCAATGTCTGATTTCCGTTTACCGAATCGCCTTCGTTCACCAGAATGTCTTTGACGATACATTCCGAGTTCACCTTGTAATTGCTTTGCATTTTCATTGCTTCGAGTACGATGACAATATCGCCGGCTTGAAGATGATCGCCTTTCTGTACCGGTATCTTTACGACTTTGCCGGGCATCGGGGCGATGATTTTATCGTCCTGGCGGGTATCGTCGCCTTTTTTCATACGCAGATATTTTGCCTGAGTATCGACAATATCTATCCGGTACGAACGGTAGAAAATATTCACATCGTAGCTTTTCTTGCTTTCTTTTTGAATGAGCTCTGCATTGTAGGAATTACCCTCGTGCAGAATAGAGCAACTGCCGTTTTCGGCCATGACGATATCGACTTCATAAGGTTTCCCGTCGATGGTAAGCTGCACTTTATTGCCTTCTTTGTTGACCAGCGAAACGTCGGCCACCCGGTTTCCTATATGTATTTCCATTACTATTTTTTCTTAGATACGTAAAACACCTTTTTGTAGTCCGAATTCGCGCCATCGGCTGATGGGACGCGCATCGGTCAGTTGTACAGGAGTATTCTCCTCCAAGTTCATGAGGTAATCGATATAAGCGGCGATCATAGCCAGATTCTCGATTTCTTCATTGTTGCTGTTGTTCCGTTGCAACATGCGGGCATTCTTTTCGATAAAGAGCGTGTTATATTCACCGCGCACGAAATCGGGGGTATGCATGATGCGTTTCAGATAACTGAGGTTGGTTTTCAGTCCGGTGATTTTGTATTCGTACAATACACGGCGCATACGTTCTATGGCATATTGGCGGGTGGTGGCCCATACGATCAGTTTTCCTATCATCGGATCGTAATAAATCGGTATTTCGTACCCTTCATATACATAACTGTCGATGCGTACGCCGATACCGTTCGGTTCGGTGAGTTGTTTGATGATACCTGGCGACGGGAGGAAATTGTTTTCGGTGTCTTCGGCGCATATACGGCACTCGATAGCATGACCGCGTTGCAGGAGATCCTCTTGTTTAAGATGTAATACTTCATCGTTGGCAACACGTATTTGTTCTTTTACAAGGTCTAAGCCACAAACCTCTTCGGTAATGGGGTGTTCGACTTGCAGGCGTGTATTCATTTCGAGAAAGTAGAAATTCCGATGTTTGTCTACGAGGAATTCAATGGTTCCCGCACCGGAGTAATTCACGGCTTTGGCCGCGGCGACGGCTTTTTCGCCCATCTCTTTTCGCAGTTCGGGAGTGAGAAAAGGAGAAGGGCTTTCTTCCACGATTTTTTGGTGGCGACGTTGTACAGAACATTCCCTGTCGAAAAGATGTATCACGTTGCCGTGATTGTCTCCTAAAATCTGGAATTCGATATGATGAGGCTCTTCTACGAATTTTTCGAGGTATACCGTATCGTCACCGAATGACGACATCGATTCCGAACGCGCCGTGTTATAGGCTTCCAGTACTTCGTCTTCGCAGTGGATAAGGCGCATGCCTTTGCCGCCTCCACCCATAGATGCTTTCAACATCACGGGAAAACCTATCTCTTTGCAGATACGCACAGCTTCTTCTCCGCTTTGCAGCGGTTGTTCGGTTCCCGGGACGACAGGTACTCCCGCTGCAATCATACGTTTACGGGCCGAAATTTTATCGCCCATTGCTTCCATCGTTTCGGCCGCCGGGCCGATAAATACGATACCTTCTTTTTTGCAACGGCGGGCAAATTCGGCATTTTCCGATAAAAAACCGTAGCCCGGGTGTATGGCATCGGCGTGGTGCAGTTTGGCTGCTTTGATGATATTGTCGATGTTCAGGTAACTTTCATGAGAAGCCGCAGGACCGATCAGGCAGGCTTCGTCGGCGTACATGACATGTTTCGATGTACGATCGGCTTCCGAAAAGACTGCGATGGTGCGAATACCCATCTCTTTGCACGAACGCATGATGCGTATGGCAATTTCTCCTCGGTTGGCAATCAAAATTTTCTGAATCATAAAATTTTATTTAAATTGAAATTGACGCTAAATGATACTGTTCGTATTCCGATACAGGATAATCGGTAAAATTATAGCACTCCCTACCCGCCATTTTTCTTTTGGAATTTGGCAGGGATATGTTGTTATGCAGGTTCGATAATATTTTTGACAGCTTTCCTAATCCCACGAGTTAAAAGCAGCATTTTAATGAATGGCAGGTCTTCTGACTGACTCCTTTTTTCCGAACACCTTCCCGATTTGTTCAGTGGTATGGGGTATTATCTCAGAAAATTCAAGCGGAGCTTCACAGCAGCGGGACTGTTCTGGATTTGCACCCGATTCCCTTTTAATCCGGAAACTCGAAAGAGCTTCCGAAACCAATTCGGGCACAAAGGTAGAAAAAACTTTCGAGTCTGTTCTCTTTTTGGACAGAAAGTGATAGAGTGCAGAAGCTTTGTATGGACAAAAGGGAGGCGGTAAGAAAGAAGCGACACGGCTGATTTTTCGCAAATAAGCCGTGTCTGGAAAGCAAATGGAGCAATGTAAAAATTGGAATTATACCATTCCGTAGAAAAAATGAATGAAATTTGTTATAGATGATTTTTTTATGATCGGATAAATTGTTGCGTTTTATCTTCTTCTGCAAAGAGAATAGCCGTATTTACTAAGGCTAAATGAGAATAAGCTTGGGGAAAATTTCCCAATTGCTCTTTTGTGTCGAAATTTAGATCCTCACTGAATAACCCTAAATGATTGGAATATTTGAGGATTTCGTCAAACAAGCATCGGGCTTCGTTTTTTTCCCCGATGACAAAAAGTGCCCGTACAAGCCAAAATGTGCAGATAGTAAAAGCCGAAGATGGTAATCCGAAGTCGTCTTTGCTGTTATATCTATACATCAGACCTTTGTGTAACAGAGCTTTTTTCACGGCTTTTACCGTTTTATGATAACGTATGTCGTCGGCTCCGATAAAACCGTAAGGTTCCATGAGAAGTAAAGAGGCGTCCATAGCCTCGTTGTCGTAAGTCTGGGTAAAACTTTGGATATTTTCTTTCCAACCGTTCTCAAATACGTCTTTTCGTATTTTATCGGCTTCTTGTTGCCAGCGTTCACGATAATTGTCTTTATTCAGCATTTGAGCAATCTTGGCGCCTCTGTCCAAAGCTACCCAACACATGATTTTCGATGATACGAAATGGTGATCCTCTCCGCGTATTTCCCAAATACCTTTGTCGGGCTTACGCCAATCGTTGGAAACGGTGTATAAAATGCTTTTCACCATTTCCCACATATCTTCTATCTCGTCGAGCGAACCCGGCATCAATCGGTAATATTGATAAATCAGATCCATCAAATATCCGAAAGAGTCATTTTGTTTCTGATGGTAAGCATCATTTCCGATACGTACAGGTTTAGAGTTTTTATACCCCGAAAGATGATCGAGAATCACTTCTGTCAAGTGCCGTTCCCCTCTGAGGCCATACATGATTTGGAACGATTCGTGCTTGGCGGTAAAGGTCGATTGTATAAATTTCATAAAGCGTCGAGCGGCTCTTGCATGGCCTATTTGGAAAAGCGTTTCTATGGACATGGAAGCATCTCTCAACCAGCAGAACCGATAATCCCAATTACGTACTTCGCCTATTGTTTCGGGAATACTCGTCGTGATAGCTGCTAATTCTGCACCGTTGTAATGCGACATCAATTTGAGAACCAATAGACTTCTTTCTATGATGTCGTTGTATAGGGAGTATTTCTTTGTACGGCTGCTCCAATTGAGCCAGTGTACCAACGTACGGCAATATTCGAGTTTTTCCCGTTCGAGGTCGACGGGTATTACTTTTTCATTATACGATAATAAGAGAAATTCATCTTTTTCAAGAAGAAATTCTTTTTTTTGTTCGATCTCTTTCAGGGGGAGAGAGGAATAAAGATATTGCCGGTCGGCATTATCGAGAGAACAATAGCTTTCGATAAAATCGGGAGTGATATTATGGATAACTTTCCCTTGTGCATAATTGGGAGCGGGGGAGTAGTTGATTCTGAATCGGGGCTTCCCTTTGATTTTATGGATATAGCGGTATAGTTCTGCCGGCAGATAATGTTCGTTGTTTTCGGAACGGTAGTACGGCATGAAATCTAAGACGATAAATTCTCCTTCGTCCGATATGAATTGGGTAGAAAGAATATTGGTATGGGGGATATATGATTGTACGGTATGATATTTTTCGGAAACTTCAAATCCGAAACAGCCGCCTTTTTCACGGTCGAGCAATGCGGCGAACACCGAAGGGGAATCGAATTCAGGGAAACATAACCATTCGATATTTCCTTTTTCTGAAATAAGTGCCGCTGTGCGGCAATTACCGATAATTCCGTAGTTCAGATTGTTCATTTACGATTCTTTTTTATTGGTTTTCAGTAATCCTTTGAAAAAATCCATTGCCGATTTCAGTTGTATTTTAGGCTCTCTGTATTGATGATCACTTTTTTCATCGGCCAATGTTTGTAAAAATGGCAATACATCTTTTTGTTCCGGTATGTTATATCGGGCCGTCTCGGAAACATTACCGACTTTTATGGTGAAAGCTTTTTGTGGCAGAGCTTCGAACATATCGTTATCGGTGGTATCGTCGCCCATAGCAATGATGAAGTCATAGTTCCCGTGTTGTAATTGTCGGGCGACTTCCGAACCTTTATTATAATCGGGAGATTTTATTTCGATGACTTTATTGCCTTGTATGATTTCCAATTTTTGCTTCAAGCAAATAGAAATGAGAGCATGGGTGAGTTGTTGAGCCCTGAGAGAACCGAGCCATGCATCGCATTCCCTGTAATGCCAAGCCAATGCCGTATCTTTGATTTCTAAGTGGGAATGAGGTGTTTTTTCGACGAATAATTTCAATATCGATAATAACCCAGAACTCCACTCGTTCTGGTGTACCTTGTTTATCCACTCCCCGTTTTCTTTATAATATGCTCCATGTTCAGCGGCCAATGAAATATGTAAATTCCCGAGCCATTTTTCGAGTGTATCGTGATCCCGACCGCTGTTGACAACCACTTTATTAGATGGGTCATCTGCTAGTTGTCGTAATATGGCTATGAGTTCGTTTGTTGGTTTTGCCTCTTCCGGTTTATTGCATATTGGAGCTAATGTGCCGTCGTAGTCTAACAGAATGAGACGCTCTTTCGCTTGGCGGTAACTTTGCTTGATTGTATTGACAGTCGATTTGGAGAGGCATTTTTCATTCAACTCCCTGTTTTTATCGTAAGTTTGTTCCCATTCATTGATAAAATTTCCGGCCCATCGTTCGACTGTTTGTGTAGAAATGAGTTTCTGCATACGGTTGAGACGCCTTTGTTGTTCTAAGTCGGGCATTTCAAGAGCTTGATAAATTGCATTTTCGATTTGATCCGTGTCGTTCGGGTTGACTAGCAGGGCGTCGGTCATTTCTACAGCAGCACCGGCCATTTCACTCAGTATGAGTACACCGGGATTTCCGTCTTTGACGGCGATGTATTCTTTGGCGACGAGATTCATTCCGTCTCGTAAGGGCGTAACCACTGCAACATCGGCTACGTAATATAACGCTACCAATTCTTCAAAAGGAAATCCATGATAAAAATAACAAACCGGTGTCCAGTCCATTGTTGAATACCTGCCGTTGATAGAGCCTATTTCTTCATCTATTTTGGTTTTTAATTCGGCATAACTGCCGACATGATCCCGGGAGGGGACGATAACCATTGATAAAGAAACCTTGCCGTGGTATTCGGGATGATGTTCGAGAAATGCAGCGAATCCTTGCAAACGATGCAGAATACCTTTACTGTAATCCAACCGATCCACCGATAGTAGCAATTTTCTATTCCCGAAAAGTTTTCGATATTTTTCGACTGCCTCTCGCACGGTTGTTTTCGATATAGCCTTGTGATAAAGATCATAGTTGATACCCATAGGAAGGGCATCGATCCGGACTACTCGATTGGAAAGCATACACTCATCGAGTTGAAAGTCGATACGTAGTATACGTTGCACGGCACTGATGAAGTGCCGCATATAATCGGGAGTGTGAAAAGCTATAAAGTCTGCACCTAAAAGACCCTGCAATATTTCTGCCCGCTCAGGTAAAATGCGGAAGAGCTCGTAAGAGGGGAATGGTATATGGTGAAAATATCCTATACAGAGATGTGGCATCGCCTCTCTCAACATACCCGGAAGCAACATGAGTTGATAATCTTGTACCCATATTTTATCGTCGGGTTGGACCAATCTGCATATCTCCTCGCAGAAACGACGGTTTACTTCCTGGTAGGCTTGCCAAAAACTGTTTCTGTATAAAGTGTAGACGTAAAAATAGTGGCATAAAGGCCATATCGTACTGTTGCTATATCCCTCATAGTAATTCGTAATTTGTGAGTCTGTCAGGAATACGGGGTGAAAATTGAGTTTTTCGAGTTGAGAACCGATTTCGGCTTGTTCCTCTTTTTTTTCGACACATATTCCCGGCCAACCGATCCAATGTTTTTCGTAAGCTGTATTTAAGGAATCCAGACCGGTAGCCAGTCCCCCTTCACTTCTTGAAAAAACAAATGCTCCGGCTTCTCCTGTTACTTTGACGGGTAGTCTATTCGATATAATATATAGCTTCATACATTTTGAAAAAGGCAAATTGGATACCAGAAATTTATTATCTTTATAAATGTCTTATTATTAGTTGTTTATTCCTTTTTATTTACGATGGAGTTTTTCAAAACGAAAAAGTCGTTTTTCATTTCGGTGGGTTTTGAGATAGATGTTGGGAAGTATGTCTCTGAAAAAAGGGGATTATTAAGAAAAAAGCCCCTCTTTTTCGAGAGGGGCTTAAGCTTTATCAGGGTATGGAGCTATTTTATGGAGATCTGGTTATTTCCTCCGTCTTTTACTTGGCTGTCTGTTTCCCGATAGAAGGAGCTTACCGGTTCTATCTGTACGCAGTTGTTGATATATGCGTCGGTTACATGGTCGAATGTGATGACCGGAGTTCCTTCGGTCGGATATTTCGTCCGTACATTGTTGAGAATGATTTTTTCACTCTTTTCAAATACCCACGGCGAACCTTTCGTTGCAGAGAATTCTACATTATTAAAATAAATATCTTTGGCCGTATTGACAACGAATCCTTTCTCGGCTTCCATATTGAGATTGTTGAACGAAATGTTTTGTACCGGCATTTCTTCGATACCGCTGATGTAGCCGATTTGTTTGATTTCTCGTCCGGTAATGTTGCTCAGATGTATATTTCTGAAAATGGGTGTGCGTTCGCTGACAGGCTCGACTTTTGATGTTTTGTCGTAGAAAAGGTCAAAGATGAAAGCATTGCGTTGGATATTCCGCATGACGATGTTATCGACACGGATTTGCTCTACCACGCCGCCACGGCCGCGAGATGCTTTCAGCCGGATACCGGCATCGGTGCCGTCGAAGACGCAGTTTGAAATGGTAACCCGTTTTACACCGCCAGACATTTCACTTCCTATTACTACACCGCCGTGTCCCGAAAGCATGATACAGTTGGTAATCGTAATGTTTTCACAAGCTTTCCCGTATTTGCGTCCGTCGGCATCTCGACCCGATTTGATGGTGATGCAATCATCTCCTACACTGATGAAACAATCTGAGATGCGTACATTGCGGCAGGAGGTGGGATTGATGCCATCGGTGTTGGGACCTTTGGGATTTTTATCAGGGTTTTTAATGGTAACACCGTGAACTACGACATTATCGCAAAATGCCGGATTGACGGTCCAAAATGGAGAGTTGATGATTTTTACGTTTTCGATGAGAATGTTGGTACACTCAAAAAATTGAATAAAAGGCGGGCGGAACATACGACGTTCTAACGACCCTTTGTAATAATCCGAAACTTCCAATCCTACATTGGCCTCTTCCCACATACGTTGCAATTTGCTCTTTTTATCGTCGGGAAGTTTACCTCCGTTATCTTTTATGATCTTTTTGGTCTCTCCTTCCCACGCCCACCATTTAAAGCCGTTTCCGTCGAGCGTTCCACGACCGGTGATGGTCAGGTTGTCGGCATCGTGGGCATAAATCAGAGGCGACAAGGTATTCATGACAGTACCTTCCCATCGAATTTTTACAAAAGGAAGATAATCCTCGAAGTTATCGGAGAAACGTATAGTCGCACCTGACTCGATGTGCAAGGTGATATTGCTTTTCATTTCGATGGTGGCGGTAAGGTAAGTTCCGGCTGGGAAATAGATTGTTCCACCACCTTCCCGGGCAGCCTTGTCGATGGTTTTATTTATTAATTCCGTACAAGCCTTTTTACCTGTTGCATCGGCTCCCAGTTTTTTTATATCGTATGTTTTTGCCCAGGAGAGATGTGTGAGGGTAAGGCATAAAGCAAATAGAAAAAGTTTTTTCATGATGTATGGGTTATGTGTTAAAAATGCTTCCAAAGATAACTATAAATTACACACCGGAAGTGCAAAATTGTTTCATATAAGTGTAGAAATAGGTATAAATGGGTATTATTCGTTCATTTCGTCGCAGGTATAGTTCAGAAATCGGTTGAACGGGTATAGAATAGATAATTCTTCGGCTGTCCGGTACAACCAGTCGTCGTTTTCAAAAAAAGACTCCTTTTTAGAAGCGTATGTCAGATAATCCCGTTGTTTGAGCAGTTCGGGATAAGGAAAATCTTTGGGAAAGGGGCGCGGCATAACTTTCAGTGCTCGTTCGTTATCGAGTCCGTGGTAAAGTTTTTTAAATGCCGGTTCTTCCAATATTTCTCTGAATTCGTCGCAGTTGTCGTATATCGATTGGCGGAGCGCTTTCAACAACGGTGGGTCAGGGCACCAGATTCCGCCGCAAAGGAGACAATTATCGGGTTCTATATGTAAGTAATATCCGGCACGCGGACTATTTTTTCCGCCCCGGGCCATATATGCGGCGAAATGGGTTTTATAAGGAGTCTTGTCGGGAGAAAAACGGATATCCCGATATATTCGGTAAAGGCAGGCCGATGCTTCGAGACCGTGCAATTCCTCGTCTTTTTCGCCGATTAAGACAATGAGTTGGTTGATATATGTTTCAAAAGTCTTGCGTAGTCGTGTATATTCGTCTTTGTGTGCATTGAACCATTCCCGATTATTATGCATACGCAATTCTCTCAAAAAATGTATAATTTCTTTCATGTAAAAAAGGGCTTATTTCTCTCTACGAATGTATATATTTTTTTTGATATTCCCGATTTTATGCGGCAAATTTCTGTAAAAATGGTTATCTTGCGCACTATTTTTAGGGTTTTAATAGAAAAATTTGAAATAATACGATGAAAGAAAACGAGAAAGAGCCGGTAGATTTGCCGGAAAATGCTTTTCGCGAATTGGAGGAAGGTGAGGAGTATAACCCTATAATGTCGCCCGGGAGGGAGTATCGGGAAGTTACTCCGTGGTCGGTTTCATGGGGAATCGTCATGGCCGTACTTTTTTCTGCGGCGGCAGCTTATTTGGGATTGAAAGTCGGTCAGGTATTCGAAGCTGCCATACCTATCGCCATTATAGCGGTAGGACTTTCGACCGGGTTCAAGCGGAAAAACGCATTGGGTGAAAATGTGATTATACAATCCATCGGGGCCTGTTCGGGAACGGTCGTTGCGGGTGTGATATTTACGTTGCCGGCGTTGTATATTATTCCGGGTTTGTCGGCCGGTTTTTTACAAGTCTTTTTAAGTTCGTTGCTCGGAGGTATTTTGGGCATATTGTTTTTGATACCTTTCCGCAAATATTTTGTTTCGGACATGCACGGTAAGTATCCTTTCCCCGAAGCGACTGCAACGACGCAGATTCTCGTATCGGGGCATAAAGGGGGGAATCAGGCCCGTCCGCTTATTTTTGCCGGCCTTGTGGGAGGAATTTATGATTTTTTGTTATCGACGTTCGGCTGGTGGAGCGAGGTATTGACGACTCGTATATTGCCTTTTGGCGATGCGGTGGCCGAGAAGGCAAAGCTGGTTTTTAAAGTCAATACCGGAGCAGCGGTTTTGGGGCTCGGTTATATTGTAGGATTGAAATACAGCCTTATCATTTGTGCAGGTTCTATTTTTGTTTGGTTTTTGATTATACCGGGATTCGACCTTTTTTGGGGGGATACGGTATTGCAACTCAATAGCGGCGATACAGCTTTGACGGTTTCCCAAATGAGTCCCGAACAAATATTTACAACCTATGCCCGATATATAGGTATCGGCGGTATTGCGATGGCTGGTATTATAGGTATTGTCCGTTCGTGGGGAGTGATACGCAGTGCCGTAGGCTTGGCATCGAAAGAGTTGAAAGGGAAAACCTCGGCCGTACAATCGGGGGTAAAACGTACACAGAGAGACATCAGTATGAAAATACTTTTCTTCTCCATCGTGGTAACGCTTATTACTATATTTCTCTTTTTCTATTTCGGCGTCATTCATAACTTCATACAGGCTCTTATCGCTTTTGTTGTCGTGTCGGTTATCGCTTTTCTGTTTACGACAGTTGCAGCCAACGCTATTGCGATAGTGGGAACCAATCCTGTTTCGGGTATGACGCTGATGACATTGATTTTGGCATCGGTCATTTTGGTGGCTTCTGGTCTGTCGGGCAAAGAAGGTATGGTTGCCGCGTTGATCATCGGCGGTGTCGTGTGTACGGCGCTGTCGATTGCCGGAGGTCTGGTTACCGACCTGAAAATCGGCTATTGGTTGGGTACGACGCCGGCCAAACAGGAAACATGGAAGTTTGTCGGAACATTGGTTGCGGCAGCTACTGTGGGA
>HF999665.1:36145-41353 GCA_000434215.1 Bacteroides sp. CAG:144 | reverse complement strand
CAAGACAAAGCCTTTCAGAATGACATGCGTTTTTGGTAAGAGATTCTTCCTCTCTACGGTCGTCAGAATAACATTGTTGTCATCTCGAACGCATGTGAGAGATCTCTAAAACATGCTGAGCAGCAGCGAAGCATCTCTCCCTCAACACTCCTATCCAAGAGGTTCTTCACTCTGTTCGTGCTTTCTTGGTGGGAGATTCTTCACTTCGCTAATGTTCCGTTCAGAATGATATGCGTATCATTTCGACCGAAAGCGTAAGTCTGGTGAAAAAAATCTTCGTTCTTTTTCTTTGATCGAAGAGTAATAGGTTTGTTGTATTGAGCCCGGAGACCGATGAGGAAAATTCTGTTGAAAAAAGATTCACTCAAAATAATTTGGATAAATGTATATAAGTTTTTAAATTTGTCAAATCAGTGTTTAATATACACTTAATCGAGACCATGAAAAAATTTATCTTATCTATTTGTTGCGTGGCTGCTATGTGTACCGCATCGGCACAAGAGAGTCATATCTTTCCCGACAGTCTTTACTTATTTTCCTATTTTACCAATAAAGATGCCAATCGGCACGGTATGCACTATGCTTGGAGCCGGGACGGGTATGAGTGGAATACGGTAGGTAATCCTGTCGGTTTTTTGCAACCCGATACGGCGAGCGATGCACCCCGTTTGCGCGATCCCTTTTTATTGCAAGACAAGAAAGGCATGTGGCATTGTGTATGGACGACCGACTGGGAATCTCCGCATATCGGATATGCTTCGTCGCCCGACTTGATACATTGGAGTGAGCCGCAACTCTTGTATGTCATGCAGAGTGCCGGTTACGAACCTCGAAACTGTTGGGCTCCGGAGATGTTGTATGACGAGGAAAACGACAGATATCTGATATTTTGGGCCAGTACTATCAAGGTCGATGGGAAATGGAGAACCGAAGATGGGAAAAAATACGATAACCGCATGTATTATACGGCTACACGCGATTTTAAAACGTTCTCTCCTGCCCGACCGTTTCTCGATTACGGATACAATGTCATCGATGCGACTGTGCGTCGTGTCGGCGAGACCTATTACATGATTTACAAAGACGAGCGGGAATTGCCGTCGCCCCATAAATATTTGTTGGTAGCGACATCGAAACATGCGGCAGGACCTTATGTCCCGCTTACCGGGAAACCGTTTACACCCTCATGGGTCGAAGGTCCTTCCTTTATAAGGTTGCCCGATGGTACGTTTATATGTTATATGGATAATTATCGTAAGCATCGTTATAGTGCAATGACAACTCGTGATTTTATTCATTGGGAGGAAGCACCCCGCAAGCTTTCCTTGCCTTCGGGTGCGGCTCACGGAGCTGTACTGAAAGTACCCTCTTCGGTTGTCGATACGTTGCTTCGCTATGCTTCCGGACGTTTTGAATAAAGGCTTTTTCGAATCCATGCTTAAATCGATACTGTGATGAAAACAAAAAAACTATCTTTTTTGCTGCTGCTGGTGGTAATCGTTTTTCCGTTGTCGGCTCAACGTACGTTGTCTGTCTCGGTGAAACCCGGGGCGGAGATAAATCCCGATATGTACGGCGTGTTTTTCGAAGATATCAACTTTGGAGCCGACGGCGGATTGTATGCCGAGTTGGTGAAAAACCGTTCTTTCGAGTTTGATTATCCCCTTATGGGGTGGACTCCGTTCGGAAAAGTTTCGGTCGAGACCGAAGATCCGGCTTTTGATAGGAATCCGCATTATGTGCGTCTTACCGAGGAAGGTACATACAAACGAGCCGGATTACAGAATGAAGGATTCGTCGAGGGTATGAGTCTTGTCAAAGGTAAAGAATACCGTTTGACTTTTTATGCCCGGTTGCATGGAGAAAAGCCGGTTCGGTTGCGTTTTGAGTTTATAACATCGTCAAATAATTCCATGTCGTCTGAGAAAGTCGAAGTATCTTCGCTTGATTGGAAGAAATATACCATTTTGTTGAAAGCCGGGAAGACTGATGCTCATGCCCGGTTGCGTCTGGGTTTGGAGACGAAAGGCGTCCTCGACATCGACCATATTTCGCTTTTCCCTGTCGATACGTGGAAGGGACGGGAGAATGGTTTGCGTCGGGATTTGGTACAGGCCCTTTATGATTTACGCCCCGGCGTACTTCGTTTTCCCGGAGGTTGTATTGTTGAAGGGGCTAACCTCGATACCCGTTATCAGTGGAAAAATACAGTAGGACCGGTCGAGAATCGTCCTTATAACGATAACCGATGGAACTACACTTTTCGCCATCGTTTCTATCCCGATTATTACCAAAGTTATGGCTTGGGTTTCTATGAATACTTCTTGTTGTGCGAGGATATAGGAGCAGAACCGTTGCCGGTATTGAATTGCGGCATGGGTTGCCAATACCAGTCGGGAGAACTTGTCCCGCTTGATGAAATGGACTCTTATGTACAAGACGCATTGGATCTGGTGGAGTTTGCCAATGGAGACACCACGACACAATGGGGCGGCTTGCGTGCCCGCATGGGACACCCCGAACCGTTCGGACTGAAATATCTCGGTATCGGCAATGAGCAGTGGGGCGAAGAATTTGTAAAACGGGAAGCACTGTTTGTGGAGGCTTTACGCAAACAGTGCCCCGGGATTCTTATCGTAGGCTCTTCGGGTCCGTCGGCCGACGGGGATCGATTTGACTATCTGTGGCCCGAAATGAAACGTCTCGGCGTAGATTTTGTCGATGAGCATTATTACAAACCGCCCGAGTGGTTCTATGACAATGCCGGCCGCTACGACGGCTATGACCGCAAAGGTCCGAAAGTATATGCCGGCGAATATGCTTCGCATCACAAGACACGGGCTAATAATTTTGAAACGGCGCTTTCCGAGGCGGCATTTCTCACCGGTGTGGAGCGTAATGCCGATGTCGTGCGATTGGCTACTTACGCACCGCTTTTCGCCCATGTAGATGCTTGGCAGTGGCGTCCCGATATGATTTGGTTCGATAACAGTCGGGTACTTCTTACCCCCAATTATTATGTCCAGCAGCTCTACTCTCACCACAAGGGTACGCATACATTGCGTCTTACCGAGAACGGCGAGCCGGTGAATGGTCGGGAGGATCTTTATGCCAGTGCCGTGTACGATGCCGACTCTTCGCGTATCATCGTGAAGATCGTCAATACGGCGGCTGTCCGGCAGGAGGTTGTTTTGCGTTTCGACGGGTTGAAGCGTCGGCAGGCCTTGCAGGATATGGCTCCTATCATATACTTGCAAGCCGATGATAAAGAGGCGGTCAATACCTTTAAAGAACCCGAGGCGATCGTGCCGCAAATGTCGGTTGCCGAAGTTTCCGGCAAGGAGTGTCGCTTGACCCTTTCTCCGCAATCGTTTCAGGTGATTTCCATATCCTTTGTTTCCAAATAATCTTTGAAATCATATACTATGAAAAAACTTTTTTGTTCGCTCTTTTTGGCCGCATGTACGTGTACAATGAGTGCACAAGATGTGGTAACGGTGGCGGTTCACCCTTCGCAGGGTACGCAGAAGATCAGCCGTCATATTTACGGACAGTTTGCCGAGCATCTGGGAACTTGTATTTATGGTGGATTATGGGTCGGCGAGGAGTCGCCTATTCCCAATACCAAAGGGTATCGTACCGACGTGCTTGAAGCGCTCAAACGTCTCGATATTCCCAATCTCCGGTGGCCGGGCGGCTGTTTTGCCGATGAATACCACTGGATGGACGGCATAGGTCCTCGTAACGAGCGTCCCAAGATGAGTAACAACAACTGGGGCGGACTGGTCGAAGACAACAGTTTCGGTACGCATGAGTTTCTCAATCTTTGCGAAATACTCGGTTGTGAGCCTTATGTAAGTCTCAATGTAGGGAGTGGAACGGTCGAGGAAATGGCCAAATGGGTGGAATACATGACTTCCGACGGAGATACCCCGATGGCCAAACTGCGGCGGGAGAACGGTCGCGATAAGGCGTGGAAAGTACGTTTTATCGGAGTCGGTAACGAAAGTTGGGGATGCGGTGGGAATATGCGTCCCGAGTATTACGCCGATCTGTACCGTCGTTATGCGACTTATTGCCGTAATTACGACGGGAATCGCTTGTTCAAAATCGCTTGCGGAGCCGGCGAGTATGACTTGAACTGGACGGAAACGATGATGAAACGGGTCGGAACCCGCATGAACGGTTTATCGCTCCACTATTATACCGTAACGGGTTGGAAAGGAAAGAAAGGTTCGGCGACGGAGTTCGATGAAGAAGATTATTACTGGACGATAGGCAAGTGTCTCGACATCGAGAACGCGATCAAGGCACACATCGCCATTATGGACAAGTACGATCCGCAGAAGCGGGTGGGGCTTATGGTCGACGAGTGGGGCACATGGTGGGAACCCGAGCCCGGTACGCAGCTTTTCCAGCAGAACACGCTGCGCGATGCTTTTGTAGCCGCCCTTTCGCTCAATGTTTTCCATAAGTATGTCGACCGCATACGCATGACGAATATCGCTCAGGTTGTCAACGTTTTGCAATCGATGATTCTCACTCGGGGCGATAAGATGGTACTCACGCCTACCTATTATGTCTATGAGATGTACCGGCCACATCAGGACGCTGTTTACCTTCCGCTCGACATTGACGCGCCTATTCGTAAGGTACGCGATGACCGCACGATACCGTTGGTAAGTGCAACGGCTTCTCGCGATGAGCAGGGTCGCATACATGTTTCTTTGGCGAATGTCGATGTCGATAAGTCGCGGAAGGTGCGTGTTACGCTCGATGAGGTGAAAGCGACAAAGGTATCGGGAACGATATTGACTTCGAAAAAGATAACCGACCTCAATACATTCGAGAAGCCCGATAAAGTAAAATTGGTTCTTTTCAAGGGCGCGAAGTTGGCGAAAGGGGTCGTTGAGGTGAATTTGCCGGCACATTCCATCGTTACACTCGAAATCGAATAATAAAAACTGTTATTCTGAACGTAGCATTAGCGAAGTAAAAAAAACTTACCCAAACGCATATCATTCTGAACGGAACATTGGCGAAGTGAAGAATCTCCCACCAAGAAAGCACGAACAGAGTGAAGAACCTCTTGGATAGGAGTGTTGAGGGAGAGATGCTTCGCTGCTGCTCAGCATGTTTTAGAGATCTCTCACATACGTTCGAGATGACAACAATGTCATTCTGACGACCGTAGAGAGGAAGAATCTC
>HF999665.1:34319-36139 GCA_000434215.1 Bacteroides sp. CAG:144 | reverse complement strand
GTAGAGAGGAAGAATCTCTTACCCAAACACATGTCATTCTGAAAGGCATTGCCTTGAAGAATCTCCTACCAAGAAAGTACGAGCAAAATGAAAAATTTCTTAGATAGGAGCGTTGAGGGAGAGATGCTTCACTGCTGTTCTGCATGACAGGGTATTGTTTGGGAGATTCCTCACGCTCGACCATAGGTCTCGGTTCGGAATGACAGTCGTGTCATTCTGAATGGAACGTTAGAGAAGTGAAGAATCTCATGTCAAAATGTATATCGCTTTGAAAGGCTTAGCCTTGAAGAGTCTCCTGCCAAGAGAGCGTATGACATGAGATCTCTCACATGCGTTCGAGATGACATTGTTGTCATTCTGACGATCGCAGGAAGGAAGAATCTCTTGTAATTTGTAGGAGATTCCTCATATTCATTCGGAATGACATATTCAAAGTTTCAAACCGTCGAGTAGCCGTATGTACAAGGTTATGGCCCTACGTATCTCTTCTTTATCGATGTATTCTCCGGCGGTATGGGAACGTTCCGAGGCCCCCGGGCCGATTTTTACGGTTGTGAAAGGCATTTGCGCCTGATCGGAAAGAGTAGGCGAGCCGAATGCTTCGAGTTCCAATAATGCGGCGCGCTGCATAAACGGGTGTTCCCTGTCGATACGGGAAGAGTTTAAACGGAACGAACGGGGAACAATGGTACAGGGAATGGCCTCTCGCAGCAATTCAAAAGCCTCTTCGTTTCGGTATAATTCATTGGTGCGGACATCGACGACAAATTCGCAACGATCGGGAATGACGTTGTGTTGCGTACCCGCTTTTATTTGGGTAACAGTGAGTTTTACAGGTCCTAATAGGCGGGAAACTTTTGGGAAAGCGAAGTTTTTGAATTGTTCGATAACAGGCAAAGCTTCGTAAATGGCGTTGATCCCTTCGTTACGGGCAGCGTGTCCCGATTTGCCCATGACGGTACAGTCGAGTACCATAAGACCTTTTTCTCCGATTGCCGGTTGCATACCGGTCGGTTCACCGACAACACCGAAGGAAATGGGAGGTAACTCTTTTAAGGCGAGTGCTACGCCGTTTGTTCCCGAAACCTCTTCTTCGGCCGAAGCGAGGAAAATAAGATTATACGGTTCGGGACGGGACGATAAAGCGATGAATACCTGCAACAGCGATACCAGCGACGCACCGGCGTCGTTACGGAAGGACTGTATGCTAAATATTGGCGAATATCTCCTATATATTAACGTACTCTACATGCAAGCGCAATTTGATGGAGAAGAAGATATGTCCGCATTTATCGGGCTGTCCTCTGCTCGGAATGACGACAGCGGCAGAGGGCGGCCGTTTGGAAATTTATAAGGAAATACCTACCTTTGCCTTGTCTGCCGACAGGTTGGGGTAGGTTTCTGTTTTTATTCTTCCTTTCGGTTGCGAACAGTTATTTAAGAAATACCGATGAAAGCACCTGCAATCACATTTTCTCTCGCCCTGTTTTTCTTTGTACTCTCGTTTTCGGGAGCAAAAGCCGATGTGAAACTTCCGGCTGTTTTGTCCGATAATATGGTCTTGCAACAGGATACCCGTGCCCGCATTTGGGGAAAAGCCGCACCCGGTGAGAAAATCACCGTCTCTGTTTCATGGAGTCGCAAAAAACAGAAGACCGTTGCCGCTGCCGATAGCAGTTGGCTGGTCGAAATCGTTACTCCGGTAGCCTCGACCGAACCCGTCTCGTTGACCGTGAAAGGTCGTAATACCATCGAGATAAAAAATGTCCTTATCGGAGAAGTGTGGCTTTGTTCGGGGCAGTCCAATATGGAGTTTCCCG
>HF999665.1:33260-34272 GCA_000434215.1 Bacteroides sp. CAG:144 | reverse complement strand
CCAGCCGGTGGAAAAACGCCATGACCACCGTCAAGGAGGAGTTGCAGAACGCCGACTATCCCGAGATCCGTTTTTTCAGGGTCGAACATCAACTGGCGCCCGATGCCCCCGCCGATGATTGCAGCGGTGTGTGGGAGGTTTGCACCCCGGCGACTGCTGCCCGTTTTTCGGCCGTCGGATTTATTTTCGGTCGCAAGATACATAACGAGATACACCGTCCCGTAGGGCTTATACAGTCGACGTGGGGCGGCACTCATGCCGAGTCATGGACCAAGAAAGAGGCCATGCAAGGTGTTTATTACGACAATTTACGGGTAGAGCAGAAACGCATTATCGAGAATGCTCCGGCCGAGAAAAAACGGTATGAGCGGGAAATAGCCGCATATAAAACGGCCAAAGCCATCAATCCCGATACCGTGCTGAAAACCCCTGATAAAGCGAAGAAACTCAACGACAATCTGCGTATGTCGACCCTTTGGAACGGCATGATCAATCCCATATTGCCCTATACCATCAAAGGGGTTATCTGGTATCAGGGAGAGAGCAACGACAGTCGGGCGGCCGATTACCAGATGGTGTTTACCAACCTTATCCGCAGTTGGCGGGCCGAGTGGAAGCAGGGCGATTTCCCCTTCTATTTCGTGCAGATAGCGCCTTATCGCAAACAATCGCCTACCTTGCGCGAAGGGCAACTGCGCACATGGCAGACGGTGAAAAATACCGGTATGGCCGTTATTACCGATGCGGGCGACTCGACCAACATTCACCCTCGTAACAAAGTCATTCCCGGCGAGCGTCTCGCATACTGGGCCTTGTCGCACGATTACGACATCGATGTGCCGTATATGGGACCTGTATATAAGAGCATGACGGTGAGGGGAGGCGTAGCCGAGTTGTCGTTCGATTATACGGGATCGGGGCTCGACTCCAAAGGGCAACCCCTCAAAGGCTTTGTCATAGCCGGCGACGACGGTGTGTTCTATCCGGCGCAAGCCGTTATCAGAGGCGATAA
>HF999665.1:872-33252 GCA_000434215.1 Bacteroides sp. CAG:144 | reverse complement strand
AAGCCGTTATCAGAGGCGATAAGGTCGAAGTATCGTCGCCCCAAGTGTCGTCGCCCGTGGCGGTACGTTACGGGTGGGATAAGTTTTTCCGGGTCAATCTCTATAACCGCGAAGGATTGCCGGCGACACCGTTCCGTACCGATGACTGGAAATTATAAATACACATAAAAACAAGAAAAACATGAATTGGAAAACCTCTTTTGCCGTTGCGGCCTGTTGCGCGTGTTCGCTTACCCTTTCGGCTCAAAAAATGTCGGTCGAGTTTGCTGAGTCGGAGATGAAGCGCGCACCCGAGGCTTGGCAGCTCGATCACGGTAAGCGTCTCTTCTTCGGTTATGCTCAGGGTGTGGGCTGTTGCGCCATGCTCGACATGTGGCATTACACCGGTGACCGCAAGTACTATGATTATGTGGCCGAGTGGGCCGATACCCTTATCAACGATAAGGGCGAGATCCACCTCTATGAGATGGCCGATTACAATCTCGATTTCATCAACTCCGGAAAAGTGCTTTTCGATGTCTATGCCGAGACGGGCGATCCCAAGTACAAAAAGGCGATGGACGTTCTTGTCCGTCAGTTGGCACGCCAGCCCCGTACCCATGAGGGGGCATTTTGGCATAAACTCATTTATCCTTACCAGATATGGCTCGACGGCCTCTATATGGCGTCGCCTTTTCTCGCCCGTTACGGAGCTACTTTCGACAAGCCCGAGTTGATCGATGATGCCGTGAAGCAGTTCCTTATCTGTGCCCGCCGCACTTTCGACAACCGCACGGGACTCTATTTCCACGCCTACGATGAGAGCCGCAATCAGCGTTGGGCCGATCCCACTACGGGGCATTCGCCCAATTTCTGGGGACGCAGCATGGGCTGGTGGTTCATGGCGCTGGTCGATGTGCTCGATTATGTGCCCGAGAATCACCCCCGTCGTGCCGATCTCATCACGATAATCAAGGGCATGGCCGTTACGCTGCCCGAGTATCAGGATAAGGACGGTCTTTGGTATCAGGTGCTCGACCAGATCGATCGCGAAGGCAACTTTCCCGAGGCTTCTGTTACGTCGCAGTTTATGTATGCCTATGCCAAGGCGGTAAACAAAGGTTACATCGACTCTTCCTATATCGAGGTTGCGCAGAAGGCTTATGACGGGCTGCGCAAGGAGTTGCTCAAGAAAAATCCCGACAAGACGTGGACGCTTACCCGTTGTTGCGCCGTGGGCGGATTGGGCGGCAACAAGTACCGCGACGGCTCGTTCGATTACTATATCCACGAGCGTATGCGCGATAACGACGCCAAAGCCACCGGGCCGTTTATCATGGGTTGCATACAACTCGAAAAGTACGAGGCTGCGCATGGGACTCGTCCTGCCCGCAAGCGGTAAAAAAATCCTAAATTTGTTTGGAATAGAGACTCGCTGTCAAAAAAAACAGTTTTAATATCAAAAGAGTTATTTCAATACACCGAAATAACTCTTTTCTTTGCCTGTTAGAAAACTCAAATCATATTGATAGATATTTTTTTCAAGTATAAACTTAACTAATACCAAAAGTATCATGAAGAAAATTACTTTTTTAGTAGCGGCTGTTCTTGCTTCGGCAGGTATGTCCGCGCAAACTGTTCAGAAATGGGCGGCAATGAACGACCCGGATTCAGAAGGGTTGCTGTTCCCGTGGAATACGACTTTCCAAGCTTGGATCGGAGCCGACGAGAATCCCGATGAGCCGGATGCTCAATCATTCGTGAGTGGCAATATCGCATTGTTCAATGACGAAGTGTATAATGTTCTCACCAATCCCGATTTTGGGATGAATACCGATTCTCCTGCGATTACGGTAGGGACAGGATTGGAACTCGGCGGAATCCAAGTCGACAACTCTAAAGTTACGTATACGTTCTCTCCCGAGTCGGAATCGGTGGCTTTCAATGCGGCAGCCACAGCAACCGATGCTGCTTTGACCAAATCGGGCGACGGAATTTTGTATACCGATGTCGTAAATAACTTGCCCGGCGGAACCGTGATAAAAGGCGGTACGGTAGCTCGTAAGTCGAAATCGTCTATTGCTACGACTGTTTTCGGTAAGAAAGTTACTATTGAAGGTGTGGGTACTGTCGATTTAGGTAGTATGGGCAGCGACTATGCTGCTTTCGGTGCCGATGTCAACATTACCGACGGTTCTACGTGGAATCTTTATCCCTCTCGTTATACCTATATGACGAGTGATACCAATATTTATGTTACCGGAAACGGTACTATAAATGTTTATTCTCGGGGTGAACGTGTATTCTTGTCTGGTGCAAAAAATGCTCATCCTGCCGATTTCTCGGGATTTACGGGCAAGCTTAATATCTTTAAAGCCGATGATACCGCCTCTGGTTTGAACGGTATAATTTTCCCGGCAGAGTCTGCAAAAGGAACTTCTGCTTCGAGAGCGTTTTATGCTAAGCTCGATGGCGACTCTTTGCTTTATAATGTTTGGAAGAATGACAAGCTCCTTCTCGACAGCTTGTTCTACAATTGGACAGGAATAGAATTGCTTATTGGTGAAGGAGCCTCCGTAATGTGTGAATCGGCCGGTGGAACTCCCAATGTGGCTATGGTGGCAGTAAAGAGCCTCAATGTAGACAAAAAAGGTATCGTTGCCGGTTATTATAAAGACTCCAATCCTCAGTTGGTTCTCCTTTTTGGCCGCGACGGTAAAGACAGCCATATCGATGGTACCATTACTGCTGCGACAAAAGGAAATAAACCTTATCGTGAAGACGGTGTAGGGCTTATCAAAGAAGGTACAGGAACGACCTATATTACTGCTCCCGATAACCAGATTTTCTTGGGTATGGAAGTATGGGAAGGCCGTGTGCTCTTCAATAACCCCGATCCTCAAAACACGACGGCTACGGGACAAAATAAAGTATCGAGCAACAATGTGGTAACTTGTCGTCCGACCGGAACAATCGGCGGCTTCGGAACAATCGGTGGTCATACCGCTCTTTACGGAACCATGCAACCCGGTAGCGATGCCGTAGATACACTTAGAATCAATGCTGCCAATGCAATTGTCGTTTATGATACGGACAATAAAGGAATTTATTCTGAGGCTACCGGTATGAAGATTGCCGCAAGAGAATCTGGTTCGGCTGCTAATTTACTCCTCTACAACGGTGCAAATATCGAGTTCGAAATCATCGACAAAGATAAACACGACGTAGTTGCTGTAGAAAACGAAATCCGCGTTTACAGCGATACCGAAGCCGGAACAGATGCTAAGATCAACATCAAACTTGCTCCGCGCGACAAATGGTCGGTAGCCGAAGGCGATGAAATCGTCCTCATGCAAGCCGATACCATCAGAAGCTACGTCGATGACGTAACCGATGAGAATTGCTTCAGTTTGATTGTAGACGATGCTTTCAACGGCGCAACGTTCGAATTGCAATCTGTAAAAGTTCCTGCTGAGACCAAAACGGAATATGATCCGATCAAAGGCGAAAATGTAACGACCGTTATTGCTCCTGCTCAATACAAGTTGGTGGCTAAATGTACGAAAGCCGGTAATGGTGAGGCAGAACCCGATGCTATCGAAAGCGTAGATGCCGACAATAGCAACTTGCAGGTATATCCCAATCCTGCCCGTGGCGGAAATGTTACGATTGCCGTAGCTGCCGGTGAAGTGGCAAACGTGGCCGTATATAACTCGGCTGCTCAGTTGGTGAAATCGGTTGCTACCGCTGAATCGACTTTGACGCTCGACGTTTCGGATTTGCAAGCCGGTATCTATTATGTTCGCGTAACGACGGCCGACAAGGCTTATACGCAAAAACTCATCGTTGAGTAATCCGACGATTGTTTGATATAGGAGAGGGGCGCATTTGTGCGCCCCTCTTTTTTGTCATCCGAGCGTATGCGAGGAATCCCCAAAATACCCTGTCATGCTGAGCAACAGCGAAGCATCTCACCCTCAACGCTTCTATCCAAGAGGTTTTTCACTTTGCTCGTACTTTCTTGGTAGGAGATTCTTCCTCCCTATGGTCGTCAGAATGACAGTCGTGTCATTCCAAGCGTATGCGAGGAATCTCTCGCCTTTTGTCTACTTATCATTCCGAATGAATATGAGGAATCTTCTGCAATTTGTTTGAGATTCTTCATTCCGCTCACGCTGCATTCAGAATGACATATTTGTCATCTCGAACGTATGTGAGAGATCTCACAATAAACTCATTTCTTGGGAGATTCTTCACTCCACTGCATTCCGTTCAGAATGACAACGTTTTTTGCGGGCAGTAATCCAAATGTCATTCCAAGCGTATGCGAGGAATCTCCTGAAAAATGCCCGTTTCTTTTGAAATTCTTCCTCCCTCACAGTCGTCAGAATGACAATAGGATTTGCAAGGGATTCATTGTTTTGCTAATGCTTCGTTCAGAATGACATGCGTTTGGGTAAGGTTTTTTTTACTTCGCTATGTTCTATTCATAATGGCAAGAATATCGATAATCAGATAAAAATCATTTAAGAAAGTTCGTCTATCAATATTTGCAGTCGAATGAGAGATAATATTTTGTTTATTTGTAACCTCTAATGCCTCGTATTCTTTGATGTACCATGAAAACAATCCTTTGAATTTTCATTTTATCCGTCATAAGAATTGCCTTCATCGGACATTTTCTCCGGAAAAAGGGAGAGTGTCGGGGATTATTTGTATTTGAGATGTTATAAACCTAAAATAACTTATACACATGAAAAGAATTTTACTAACATTTTGCATGGCATTTGCTTGCCTTGCCGGAGCGGTGGCCGATGAGCTGATCGCATTCCCGGGAGCGGAAGGTTACGGCCGTTTTGCACGAGGTGCGCGCGCGGGAGAAAATCCGACGGTATACCATGTAACCAATCTCAATGACTCGGGAAAGGGATCTTTACGTGATGCTGTCAGTCAACCTAATCGCATTGTTGTTTTTGATGTGGCAGGTGTAATTCGAATTAAAAGTCCTCTTGTGTTTTCCAAGAATCTGACAATTGCCGGGCAGACGGCTCCCGGTAGTGGTATTGTCATTTACGGAGAACGCACTTCGTTTTCCGGAGCCAGCGATATTATCGTCCGTTATCTGCGTATCCGTATGGGAATGAGTGGTCGCGGACAAAATGATGCCGCTGGTATAGCCAACGGTTCCAATATGATATTTGACCATTGTTCCATTTCATGGGGAAAAGATGAGACATTCTCGATCAATTCCGACGGTAAGAACGGTGGAGTAGGAAATATCACAATTCAAAAAACCATTATGAGCCAAGGCCTTTTGCCTCACTCGGCCGGTGGTCTTTGCCAACCGACCAATACTGTGGGTGGGGTAACGCTTTACCGGAATCTCTACGCCGATAATAATACCCGTAACCATAAGGTGAAAGGTCTTAACCAGTACATCAACAATGTGGTGTATAACTGGGGTAGCGGTGGCGGTTACAACCTCGGTGGTGATTCCGAAGGACGTATTTGGGCCGATGTACAGTCTAACTATTTTATCCAAGGTCCGAATTCCGGAGGAAATGGGGTCGGTTCGGGAAATCAGTTGACGACCGTTTACCAGCGCGGAAACAAAACCGATATGTCGAGGGATGGTGTCCTTAACGGTCGTGATATGGACGAGAACGATTTTGCCCGTGCGACCCGTGTTGATTCGTTTGAAGACTTGTTGCAAAGCGAAGAATATCCTTCGGAACATCCTCATGCTTCTATTGCTTCGATGTCGATGTCGGCCGAGGAGGCATATCAGTGGGTCGTTGATAGTGTTGGTGCCTGTTTGCCCGATCGGGATGAAGTCGATGAATACGTCATCGATGAGTTGCGTTCTTTGGGAAATAAAGGCGTGATTATTTCGAGTGAATCCGTATTGGGATTGGTAAACGGTGTAGGAAATATCTACAACGCTCCGAAACCGTTGGATACCGATAACGACGGTATGCCCGATGAGTGGGAAAAGGCCAATGGATTGGATCCGAATGATGCAACCGATGCTGTGAAAGTGGCTGCTAACGGTTACCTCAATATCGAAAATTATATCAACAGCATACCTGCTTCGCCTGTTCCTTTCTTGAAATATCCGGTGGAAATCCTTGCCAAGTCGCTGGGTACCGACAGTATTACGGTGGCTTTTGAGTGCCACGAAAAAGCCACCGGAGCAAAAATCCGCGTAGAAGTGATGCCTGAGGGCGGAGAATATACAACCGTCGAAACAATCGGTACCGACGTTACTTCTTACACGGTGAAAGGGCTCTCGGAGAAAACGAATTATACGCTGCGCTTCACGACCTTTACCGACGATATGGCGTCGCTCCCCGCAGAGTTTTCTTTCCGGACCAAAGGTGCCCCGGGCGAACCCGACCTCTCGACCGATCCCATTCCCGCAAATGGTGAAACAATCGCCGAATATACGACGGTAACGCTTAAATTCTCAAACGAAGTAACGGGTCGTCCTTATTATTACGTATATGTAGGCACATCGCCCGATCGCCTCGATTCTGTGGCTACGGTACGTAGCAGATCGTACACGATGGACGTAGAGCCGAATACTACCTATTATTGGAGAATCGATGTGGAGAATACTTACGGCAGAACGCAGGGAGAGGTGTGGAACTTCACGACCGGACAAGAACCCGTGCGTACGAAAGTCGCTTATTTCGCGTTTGACGAAACATCGGGTTCTACGGCCGTAAATGTGCCTACCAGTGAAGAAATCATGGCCAATGATGCCACTCCTTACGGTTCGTATGTTCCGGTATGGGGTGAGGGTAAAATCAATGGTGCCATACTTTTCGATGCCGCCAATACGACCGACGGTATGATTGTTCCTTCGTATGAAGAAATCGTATTTGAGAGTGCTCCGTTCTCGTATGAGTTGTGGTTCAAGTCGACTGCCGGTAATAGCTCGCAGAGCCGTTATCTCTTGCACAAAGGTAGTCATAAGTCGGACGGTGATAGAAATACCGGAAAGTGGTTCGGTCTCGAATATAAGAAAGGTACTCTTTATTTCGGTGTAGATGACGATGTAACCAAATCGTTGGCAGAGGTTTCCGCAACTTCTTATTTCGACGGAAACTGGCATCATGTGGTTGCCGTGCGTGATGTCGAGAATGCAAAACTTCTCCTCTACATCGACGGTGAACTCAAAGCCTCTGCCAATGATGCTACCGGTGCTATCGATGGAAGCGAAGCTTTGGTTATCGGTAATGTCAATGTCAATTTCGATTCTCCATTTATCGGTTCTATCGATGAATTCACGCTTTATAACGACGCTCTCACCGAGCTCGAAATCAAGTCGAAGTATGAGCACGGTGTAACGGCTATCGAAGAAATAGCTGCTCAGGAAAGAGAAGATGTGGTTGTTTATCCCAATCCTTTCAAGGATCGTTTCACGGTAACTCTGCCGCAAAGTACGGGAACTGTCAAAGTGGAAATTTACAGTCTGTCGGGTGCTCTCGTTTACAGCAACGACTTGACCGTTTCGGGCGGTATGGTCGAAGTCAAAGGTCTCGATGACCTGCCTGCCGGTGTTTATAACTGTGCTGTTATTGCCGACGATACGACCCGCACGGCTCGTATGATGAAATATTAATAAACCTCATTCTGTGCAAAAAGGATACCTTTCAGGGTATCCTTTTTGCGTAATTTTATCGATATGAAAAAAATTGCGATTGTTTTGGGGCTTCTTGTGGCGGCGCAGTCGTTCTGCCCCTCCGAAGCGTATGCCCGGAAAGAAAAGAAAGATAAGAAGACACTCGTTTACGTGATCGGCGACTCGACCGTGAAAAACGGTCAGGGCCGTGGCGACCGGGGACAGTGGGGCTGGGGCAGTTTCATCGGAGAGTATTTCGATGATGCGAAAGCCGAAGTCCGCAACCGGGCCATCGGAGGCCTTCCTCACACTCGACCATAGGTCTCGGTTCGGAATGACATTATTGTCATTCTGAGGCGTGAAGCGCCGAAGAATCTTGGCAATAATAGTTAGGGCTTCCTCGCATACGCTCGGAATGACCAATATTTTACAAGCCGCATTCTGTTCTACTTCTTCATCTTACCGGGCAAACAGCGCAATATGGCCTCCGACCAAAAACGTCCCAATTCCCGAGCCCCCGACTTATTGGGATGAAGATAAAACGTCCCTGCCTGACCCGACTCCGGAATAAGATGGGTCAAATGATTTTCTTTGAAATAATCGAAGGCAAGCGTATCACCCAGAAAAACCCGATCGGGTGAGGTTACGGCATAATGCTCGACCAACTTATCGAGCATCGGCGAATACGATTGCAAACGTTTGAGTCCTTCTGCCAAATAGGTCGACGAATTATAGGTGTTAGGACTATACCATGTAGGGCGATGCAAAACGACAAGAGCCTTCGGGTAGCGATCGAGCAAGGCATCTACAATGGCCTGCACATTGGTATAATAAGAGACGGGGTGTACCGGAGCTCCCAGAGGCCCACGTACCGCACTGTCGTTCGTTCCCAACATGATCGAAAAGAGTAACACCCCCTTTTTAGAAGCCAATTCATCGGCAGCAGCCAATACTTTCGGAAACTCGGTGTTCGTTACCGGAAGGAAGTTGAGCGTAGTCCGCCCGCTGCGACCGCAATTTCGGAACTCTACCGTACCTTTGATATGTTCCTGCAAAAAGAGAGCGGCTTGTGCCGGCGGAGCCTCGTGTTTTGCATCTTTCAGCTGGACACCCTGCGTGATACTGTTCCCGATAAATACCACATGCAAGTTCTGTGCCAATATCGGGAACACCGACGCACAAATACATACAGTAAATGATATAATATACTTTTTCATGATTTATTCCTCCTCATTATTTGCTTTGTAAAGTCAATTTAGCTGTTTTCAAGCCCTTTCCCGAAACGGTAAGGTTTATTTCGCCGGGTTGTTCATGCGTACGCACGATAACGACCAACTGCCCGTTGAAAAGTTTCATCATAGGCAGATGAAACAATTCGGTCGAAGTGGCATCTCCGTTACAAGCTGCCCGGTACTCACCCGCACCGACAACATCGAAACGTAAAGCGTTATCGGCCAACGGACACGGATTCCCGTCCTTATCGACAGCCTGTACCGTAACAAATGCCAAATCTTTACCGTTAGCCGCCAACTCCCTACGGTCGGACGTCAAGACCAAATGGTGCGGGCGTCCGGCTGTACGCATCTCCTTCTCGGCCACGGCATTTCCGGTTTCATCGTAAGCCACGACTTTCACTACACCGGGTTCATATACGACATCATTCCAACGTAAACGGTAACGGTCATAAGGACGGGACGCATCTTTTGTGCGCTTCCCCTGTGATTTTCCATTGACAAACAACTCGGCCGACGGGTAACTGGTATAACAATACACCGGAGTTACCTCCCCTTCCCGGCCTTCCCAATTCCAATGAGGCAGAATATGCAACGTCGGCGAATCGGTATTCCACCGACTGCGATAAAGATAATATCGATCTTTGGGAAGTCCCGCCAAATCGCAGATTCCGAAATAAGAACTGCGCGAGGGCCAGACATCGTCATAAGGAGTCGGCTCGCCGAGATAATCGAAACCTGTCCAAACGAATTCTCCGATCACCCACGATTTATCATCTTGGAAAGCCCAATCATCATCGGGAAGATTCGACCACGGACAAGCCCCCATATCATAAGAACAACATTGCGCATCTTCGTACATCGCGCCTTTAGTCTGTTCGACCGGGAATTTATATACCCCGCGCGAACTGATGGTCGAAGCCGTTTCCGAACCCAAAATCATACGTTGAGGCATACGCTTGTAACTCTCCTCATAACGATGCAGACGGTAATTCAAGCCTGGGACATCGAGAACAGCTGCAAATTGATTTTTCATCGCATGATCGGGACGATCCATACCCACCGTTACCGGCCGAGTAGGATCTTCACGATGACATATATCCTGTAAAAATTTTGCCACTTTTCCACCTCCGGTACGACTCTGTTCGTTCACTTCATTACCAATACTCCACATCACAATAGACGGGTGATTGCGATTACAACGAATAAGACTCACCAAATCTTTCTCGGCCCACTCGTCGAAAAACAGATTATAACCGTTTTTACACTTGGCTACCGCCCATTCATCGAACGACTCGGCCATTACCATCAGACCCATTTCATCGCAAAGTTCCATCTGCCAAGAAGCCGGAATATTATGTGCCGTGCGAATAGCATCGCAGCCCATCTCTTTCATGATGAGCAATTGACGCCGCAAAGCGGCTTTATTGACAGCCGCACCCAACGGGCCGAGGTCATGATGCAGGCAGACGCCTTTGAATTTACGCGGAACACCATTGAGGACAAACCCTTTTTCGGGAGAAATCTCGATACTACGCACGCCAAAACGGGTCGCATATTCATCGAGCAGTTCACCGTTTTCTTTCACCGAAACCACTGCCGTATAAAGCGACGGAGATTCGGGCGACCATAAACGGGGAGTCTTTATCGTCAGACGAGCACTTGTCGTCCCATCGAAAAAAAGTTCCTGAGCATCGCTTCGTACCACAGGATTTCCGGTCGCATCGTAAATGACCGTCGAAATATCGAGATCGTGCCCCGATGCATTCTCTATCTCGGCATCGATCTGTACCAACGCATTATCCGGAGTAACGACAGGAGTCGTTATCCGTGTACCCCATGTACGCACAGCCACGTCGCCCGTAAGAACCAACCGCACGGGACGATACAAGCCGGCTCCCGGATACCAGCGGGAACTCTCGGGCAGATTTTCAAGCCGCACGGCAAGACAATTATCACCCTCTTTCAAATACGGAGTAACATCGATATAAAACGGCGTATAGCCGTAAGCCCAACGACCTACCTCTTTACCATTGACATAAATGATCGGCCGGCTCATCGCTCCATCGAAAACCAATGTTGCCCGGCGCCCCGACGGTACGGCAAACGTTGTCCTATACCACCCTACGCCGATATACGGCAACGCTCCGGTACGTCCGGTTTTCTCCGTAGGAACAGTTTCTCCGTTCTGCTCTATGGCAACGACCTGCTTGTCTATTTCCTTATCGAACGGTCCGTAAATGGCCCAATCATGAGGGACCTCGACACTCTCCCAGCGACTATCGTCGAATGCCGGATCAGCAGCACCTGATATATCGCCCCTGGTAAAACGCCACCCTTTCTCCAAATAAATTTCCTGACGCGGCTGAGCCATTACAGCCAGTGCCAAACACAATAAAGGTAAAAAAATCGCTCGTTTCATGATATCTGTTGTTTCACTATATTATTCTGTCAAAAACTTATATCGGACACCCTCCCGCGTAGCAAACGTATATATAAAATACCCATTCTTTTCTCGGGCCGAGACCTTCGCTCCCTTGATAAAAAGAGGCTGTTTCGATCGCACGGTGCAAGATTCTCCGGCCACGGAGAGAATCTCTCCTTTTACAAGACGTCCGTCCCGCCAAGAAAAAGAGACATCAAAGCCTCCGCGAGCCTTCAATCCCGAGACCTCTCCCCGCGACCAGGCTGCGGGTAAGGCCGGCAACAAATGAATTTCTCCCAAATGGCTTTGTAACAACATCTCCGCCAAACCGGCAGTAGCACCGAAATTTCCGTCGATCTGAAAGGGTGGGTGGGCATCGAAAAGATTAGGATAAGTACCACCTCCCTTATTTGAAGTCCCGGGACCGACAGCCTTCATAATATCGCGTATCATCTTATAAGCATGGTCTCCATCGAGCAAACGCGCCCAAAAATTTATCTTCCATGCCTTACTCCACCCAGTACCCCCGTCGCCCCGCATTTCGAGTGTACGGCGGCAGGCCTCGGCATACCGAGGCGTATAAAGAGGAGAAATCTGACGACCGGGATACAGCCCGTAAAGCTGCGAGACATGACGATGATGCGGATCTACCTCTTCGTACTCGTCATACCACTCCAACAACTCTCCCCGGCTTCCTATACGCAACGGATAAAGCTGTTCCCGTGCCGTAACAAGCGTATCCCGAAACGAAGCGTCGATACCCAAAACGGCCGAAGCCTCGATAAGGTGGGTAAACAGATCCCAAATGATAGACATATCCATCGTTGCCCCCATCGTAACGGAACCGATCTTTCCGTCGACACGATAATTATTTTCAGGAGAAGTAGACGGAGCCGTCAGTAAATAACCGTCCTTCTCCACCAACCAATCCAAACAAAAACGGGCAGCACCTTTCATAATCGGATAGGCTTCCTGTAAAAAACTCTTATCCCGTGTATAGGCATAATGTTCATAAAGATGCCTGCACAGCCAATTCCCGCCCATGTACCAATTGGCCCACGTCGGGTCTCCGACACCATTCCCCACAGGATTACTCATGCACCAAATATCGGAATTCTGATGTGCCACCCAACCTCGACAGCCATAAAACTGTCGGGCTGTAACCATACCGGTACGAGACAGGCCGGAAATCCAGTCGAGAAGTGGTTCATGCATCTCCGGAAGAGATGTTACCTCGGCCGGCCAATAATTCATCTCGGTATTGACATTTATCGTATAATTGGAACTCCACGGAGCTTGTATATAAGGATTCCAAATACCTTGTAAATTAGCCGGACGACCACTTATACGAGAAGAAGAAATAAGTAAATAACGACCGTACTGGAAATAAAGCGCTTCCAACTCGGGATCGGAATGTCCCCAGGCATAAGCAATGAGCCGCCGGTCGGTAGGAATCTTTTTCAAAGAATCGGCCGTCAGCCCCAAAGAAACGGAGAAACGATCGAAATATTTTCGAAAATCGGAAACATGGCGTTTCTTCAAATTCTTGTAGGTATAGGCCGATGCCTTATGCAACATGTTTTCGGCAAGACTTTTTTCATCGGCACCTTCGGTATCGGGATATTTGTCAAAACCGTTAAAGCTGGTAGCTGCCGAAAGCAACACCACCACTTCCGATGCCTGATCGACATGTATCCCGCACGTATCGGACGATACGACACCGCCTTTGGCTACAACTTTCAGACAGGTACGGAATCTCATGCCGGTATGCCCGTTCTCCTCATAAACAATCGGACTCCGACCATCGACTACATAATAATCGGGATCGACCCGTATCGGAGCAACACCCCGCATCGTCAGTTCATCGAAAGCCGGGGCTTCCATCTCATAATGCAACGGAGAAGAAAGAGTGATATACAAAGAAAGGGAATTTTTTCTCGAAGCAGTGAGACGCACTGCCAAAACATCATCAGAAGACGAAGCAAACACCTCCCGTTCGTAGGTAATACCAGCCACCGTAAAACGAGTAACGGCCGATGCTTCCGAGAGATTCAACGCCCTATAATAATCGGTGGGAGCCGAACGGGGCATCATATATGAGATATGCAAATCTCCCAGCGGAAGATAACTGGCACTATAAGGTCCCTGCATGAACCGACAACCTTGCGCAGCCGTAGAAAAATCGCCCTCGAAAAGAGCTTTACGAATCAAAGGCAAGTAACAAGGGGCATCGATGTTGAGGCTATCCTGTACCGGACAACCCGACCAAAGCGAGGACTCATTCAGCCGGATCAACTCACTGCTTACTCCGCCGAAAACCATCGCCCCGATGCGTCCGTTCCCTACCGGCAACGCCTCAACCCATTCACCCGCGGGTTTATCATACCACAACTTCAATCCTTCTTGCGCCCGGGCAGACGATATACCGAAAAAAATCTGCATCAAGACAAAAATTCCTATAAAGGAACTTATCTTCGGCATTGAACCTGAAGCGGCACGGTGGCATTTCATGATATAAGACATAAAAGAGAACTCAACAAAGATATACATAAAAGTTGAAGTTACACAAACAAAGTCGTCGGGTTATACCGATAACGTCCCTATAAAATTTGGGCATTCCGATTTTTTTAAGCAATATTGCAGTCCAATCATCTTACTCGAAACAAGCGATGACATTACAGATTCTCAACCGGCAAAATTCCTTATTGAATACTTTTCTCAACGAAATCAGAAACGTAGAACTCCAAAATGACCGTATGCGATTTAGGAGAAATCTCGAAAGAGTGGGAGAAATCATGGCATACGAAATAAGCAAGACGTTTTCCTATGTACTGCAAACCATAGAGACACCTATCAACCCCGCCGAGGTGAATCTGCCTGCACGAGACATAGTCATTGCCACCGTTTTACGTGCCGGACTTCCTTTCCATCAAGGGTTTCTCAATTACTTCGACCGAGCTGAAAGCGCATTCATATCGGCCCGTCGTGCCTACAACCGCACGCAAGAAACAATGGAAGTGCGTTTCGACTCCATTTATACACCCCGACTCGACGGAAAAATACTGTTGCTGGTCGACCCGATGTTGGCAACAGGATCATCTCTGGTCGTTGCATACAAAGAGCTGTTGGCGCAAGGCGGCACTCCCGTCCATACACATATCGCTTCGGTCATCGCCAGTCGTCCGGGATTAGAATATGTCGCAAAAACATTAACCGGGCAATCCGTATCTCTATGGACAGCAGCCCTCGACGACAAACTCACGCCGAAACTTTATATCGATCCCGGGTTGGGAGACGCTGGCGACTTGGCATTCGGCGGTAAGATTTAAGAATCTTTATATTATCCCTTTCTATACATATTTTCAAGAGTCCCGGCCTTTCAATCTATCTATTTCCAGAAGGAAATAAATAGATCGGAATAAAAATCGACAAAAACTTTTGTCGGTTTACCAAAAAACATTACTTTTGCAGCCGTAAATAATGACTCCGTAGCTCAGCTGGTAGAGCAAATGACTCTTAATCATTGGGTCGAGGGTTCGAGCCCCTCCGGGGTCACGGAATAAAAAAGCACCTGCACAATAATGCAAGTGCTTTTTTGTTATCTTTCATCTGTTTTCGGGACAGCTTTATAAGTCGTGCAAAACGACAAGCATGACGCTCCCCAACAATAATACCTCAATCGCAATAAGTTTCACACCAAATCGGCAAAGGAAAAACGCTGATAACCGCTCTTTACTCATACTTAGTAAAATGACATGGATCGCTCAACGACAAGCATGGGAAATCTATTGGTTTATCTAGTATCAAACAAAGGCGGATCGATGATCGGCCGCCTTTGTTTGATTAAGAAAAATTCCGGGATCGGACTTTTTACGGTTTCATATTGGTATTCGTCAGTAATTTTCCTTGATACTCACCGGTAAGTGCATCGAAAAATTTTTCAATTTTCAAGACATCTTCCTGCGGCATATCACGACCGACTTGGTATTTAGCCATCATGGATATAGCCTGATTCAACGTCTCGACACTGCCATCGTGGTAATAGGGATAAGTCAGCGCCACGTTGCGGAGAGTCGGCGTCTTGAAACGATACCGGTCGCGCTCAACCTTCGTCTGCGCCCAACGGCCGTTATCACCATCGGTAAGACCCGATTTAAGCGTGAGTTCCCGATCTTCGAAATAATTGGCGCGACGCCCCATGAGTTCGTAAGAAAGCCCACCCATATTCACGCCGGCATGACAAGTCGCGCAACTATACTCCTTGAACAAGGCATACCCCTCGACCTGTTCTGCGGTCATGGCGTTTGTGTCGCCTTTCAGATAACGGTCGAATGCGGAATTGGGCGTAACGAGCGTCTTCTCATACTCGGCGATCGCATCGGTGATGGTCGTCTGACTCAATCCCTCGGGATAGACCTCTAAGAATCGAGCCGCAAAATGCTTATCTTGCGCCAGACGATTTACAATTTCATCGAACGACTTGCACCCCATCTCGACAGGATTCAAAGGAGGACCGCCGGCCTGCTCGGCCAAAGTAGCTGCGCGTCCGTCCCAAAACTGCACGAAATTGAAACAGGAATTATAGACCGTCGGGGCGTTCACACCGCCGAGTTGCCCGTCGATACCCTCGGAATAACGCTTATTATCCACTCCTGCGGTACCGATCCCGTGGCATGTTGCACAAGAAACCGTCCCGTCGGCCGAGAGACGTGTGTCGTGGTAGAGCTCTTCTCCGAGTTGGGCCTTACGAGCATCGTGCGGAAATGTATCGGGAATGGGACGAATCGCCTCGTTGGCAAATTGAGGCGCAGCAAGCGGATTCGGGTAGAATTCAGACCGTATATCCCTGAAAGCCGCCATCATCATATCTCGCTTCTTATTCGTAATAGATGCCCCCCAGTGAATGAAATAATAGGATTTCAAAGGCATGGAGCCATCGGCGATACACTGCTCTATTTTTGCCAAACTGACTTCATCGGGTGCCGTACCCTCACGCATGGCCGTCATGAAAGGCTGCATATCGAATGCCGCATATCCATCCTCCACATGCTTTCCAATCAGATTCCGGGCAATAGGATAATTGGCAAAAAAGGCAACTTGGGATTGGCAGAATGGCAGAACAGACAACCACCGTCCGTCATGACCTCTACGATCTGCTCGTTAGGTGCCAATTCGGAAGAAGGGGCCTTATTCACCAACCGGTAGATGATGGCAAGTAAAGCAACCACAACTACCAGACTCAACAAAATTTTCGAACTTTTTTTCATAGGCAATATAAGTTTAAGTATATTTCTTCGGTTTTTAAGAATACATGTGCATACTATTTCGGGCAATAGGCAGGAAATTCACTCCGTACCAACACATCTGCATACAGATAAAACCCGCTACGAGCAATCCGTTAAGCCCGGCCCGGCCTCCTCTCCCGTAAAGTCTCAGGTGTATGTAAAGCAAATAGATACACCACGTAACAGCCGCCCACGTCTCTTTCGGGTCCCAACTCCAAAAGTTTCCCCACGCCGCTTTCGCCCACAAAGCCCCGCTCATCATACCGAGCGTCAGGAATGCCATGCCTATGTACACGAGGCGGTCTATCGTCGGGAAGTAACGATCGGTACGTTGAAACCAGCCGGCCAAAGCCAAAATGAATGCACAGCCGAGTACGGAATAGGAAAAAATATACACCGTTACATGCGGGACGAACCAAAAACTCTGAAGCGCAGGCATCAAAGAGCGGTCATGTATTTCGGGTTTCAATATATTGGTGATGACAAATACCAGCGATATGACGGTCGAGAACAACATGAGCCATCGGTAATGCCACCTCCGATAAGTAAGCAATCCCGAAAATATGATAAAAAAAGAGTACCACAGACGTGTCTCGCCCATCGTTTTGAGCGGAGGACGTTGCAAGGTAATCCACAAAGCGATGATGAACACGGTATAGAAGCACAATCCAACGCCGGTAAGCCCGGCAGCCAAGCGGCTGTAAGATTCGCGTCGGAACGCTATAACAGCCCCGGCTATCCAAAAGGCCGCCGAAACTATCGCAAATACCGTGAACTCGTTCCATGTCATGGCGTTTTCCTCCTTTCTGACAGCGGAACTCCCTGTGCAAACAATAACACGCTGCCCAACATCATCATACAAATGCCGACCCATTGCATATACTTCCACGGCTGTCTTACAATTTCCAATATGCAATATCCGACAGTTTCTCCTTCGGAAACATGTTCATAATCGACCAAATACAAGTCATCTACCAACGAAAGAGCATACGGCTCGTTCACTCGGAGGGAAACCTCATCATCATCAACCATCAACCGGGCCTCGTAACTATCCGGCATTCCATCGAGATTATATGCCACAGTGAATTTTTCCAACTTGATTCCCTGCCGCCATCGGGCACGCTCCCCATCGGGAGAGAAAACCTCGTGCGTAACCTCATCGCCCGATACCCGTAATCTCCATTGCCGGGTATCGGCACTCCCGGCAAATCCGCACACAAGAGCCAGAAACAAACCGATGTGGTTGAAAAGAAAACGCAAACGATACGGTCTGTCTTTACGAAAACCACGAAATATGACAAACAACAAATTTGCCGACAAGGCTGTAAGAACAAAGAAAAGCCACCACGAGGCAGAAGTCAACCACGACGTAAACCCCATCACCAAAAAAGTAAGCAAAGAAACTGCAACGAGCAAAAATGTGGTTATTGGGGCAGACAACAAGATAGCCAAACGGGAATGCGGCTTCTCCTTATAGAGAATCCACAAGGAAACGCCGACCAACGACAACAATGCGACATTTACGGGAAAAGCAAAAAAAACGATATGGAAACGATTCGGAGCTACCAGCTGACAGAAAAGCGCCACTCCGAAATATACCGCCCATACCCCATAAACAGCTATCCTCTTCACTATATCTTGCTATAATCTTGCGGCAATAAAATTCCGACGCAAAAATAGGTATATTTTTCTAAATCCCTGACCTGACTTATAATTTTTACGGGATATCCGACTTTTCACAATGACTGAGAACAAACGACAAAAACACCCTTATGTTCTTTTTGAATCTCGTTGTCCAAATACATTCATTCCACCACCGACACATTGCCCGTATATTTTCCCGTCCGATACTATTTCCAATCACAATCTATTTTTTGGCACAGTATTAGCTCCATATTACAAAGAGTAAAATAATACTCAAAAATAGAAAAAACCAATAAAACTTTGATATATAATATAATACATCAAAATAAAACAACAAATTCGAGAAGCGAACATTTCCCGTTTTGAAAAATGAGTCTTTCATTTTGAAAAAATGAGCTTCAAACAAAAAATTGTAGGACAATGAAAGTTTGTAAATTCGATAAAATAGAAGACGAAGACAAAATAAACCGGATAATTAAATACATAATAAACGAAAATCCTTATGTGATCGCTATACCTCCGCTCCTTCCTCTCGAAGAAAAAGCTAGAGAAATATCCATAGGTTGGTTTAGAGAAGACAATGAAACAGTACGGTCGGCCATCAAATCCATCGAATATTATTGTTATGCACGAGTAGACCGACTGACCGCCAACGTCGAACTACAACGCAATATCAAAGAGATTATCTCCTCTCGCATAAAAAACATGTATGCATGGACCGAAAACAAAGCCGATTTATTAATAGATAAAACCATACGCGCCGAGATCTATCGCCTCTCCGCCGATTTGCTGACACACTGCTTACAGGCGCAGGGATTCCGATCCAAAATGTTCGATTCGGGAACATTCGTCCAAATCGATAAAGAAAAAAATTTCAATATTCCGCTTATCCGCGAATCTGTTCAACAATATATGCAACAGAACCGGGATATCGACATTTTCGTAATACCGCTCTCCCTATGCAAAAACATCTACGGAGAAATCGATTTTCTGAGTGAGAAACAGAACGACTATTACGCAACAGTACTGGCTGCCAGCTTCAATGCCGAAGAAATCATACTTTCAAGCGACTTTAAAAACGTACACACCGACACACACAGCTCACGCGAACAGCACTCCCTCACTTACGATGAGGCCGAAAACTTGATCGGTAGCGGAGTACACCTGCTATATGCCGACAGCATTACATTGGCCGCACGATCGAATATGGTAATGCGCCTTGTAGAACCGACCCACTTCAACAACGAACGCCTTTATATATCTTCGCACGATAGTGGTAAAAGTATAAAAGCCTTTCTTTCACAAGATTCACTCACTTCTGTGAGATTTACATCTCTCCATGTTCTTCCCGGGTACTTATTGTTGGGGAAAATATTCGACATCATAAACAAATATCAGATAAACGTCATTTCGATGTCTTCATCGAACGTTTCTATATCGATGATTCTCTCAGCCAGCCGAGACACGTTGCGCATCATACAGAGAGAACTCTACAAATACGCCGAAACGATTATAGAAGAAGATATGTCGGTCATACACGTCATCGGTTCGCTTCATTGGGAACGCCCGAACATAGAAAGTGAAATTCTGAGCGTATTGAAAGATATTCCCATCTCCCAAATCTCTTACGGCGGAAGTGATAACTGCTTCACGCTTTCCCTCCCGACCTACAATAAAAACAAAGCTATCGACTCATTATCCAAGCACTTCTTCTCCAAGACTTTCGTATGATTTACACAACCAATTAAACACCCGAAGATATGAAAATCACAATTATTGGCGCCGGGCACATAGGCAGTGCAATAGCCACTTGTCTGGCACAAGGTTATATTTTCAACGAAAAAGATATAACCATTACCAATCAAAGTCCCGATAAATTCGATCTTTTAACCCAGCGTTTTCCTGCCATACACACCTCAACTGACAACAAACAGGCAACAGCCGATGCCGATATTATCGTATTAGCCGTAAATGCCTCAAATGTCGATAACGTCCTATCTTCACTACGATTCTCGTCCGAACAAATACTCGTTTCTGTCGTAGCAGGCATCGATATTATACACTTGGCTCGCCTTGTGAAACGAGAAATTCCTATTTTTAGAGCGATTCCCAATATGGCGATCTCCGAACGTTCAAGCCTTACATTGATCTCTTCCCGAGGAGCGACAGAAGAGCAAAAAGAACTCATTAGCCGTATTTTCGAAGAGGGAGGGAAATGTATGTTTCTCGATGAACAAAAACTCGATGTTGCATCGACATTCACATCAAGTGGTGTCGCCTTTGCATTGAAATACGTACAAGCAGCCATGCAAGCCGGCATAGAACTCGGCATTTCTCCCCAAGATGCCATGCTCATGGCGGCATACGGGCTGGAAGGCGCAACAGAGCTTCTTCTCAACCACCCAACCCACCCCTGCATCGAAATCGATCGCATCACAACCCCGGGCGGAGTAACGATCAAAGGAATAAACGAACTCGACAAAGGCGGTTTCGTCTCCTCCATCATCAATGCCATAAAAGTCTGTGCCACGACAAAAAATTCAGAAGAATAAAAATTATTATAGAAAACAAGAATAAAGCGTAGTGAATCTGCATAAAAAAACAGAACATTATGCTTTTTCTTTGGAAAAAATCCTATGAAACCCATATCGGATCACAAGTACCACAAGGGTCTACTAAGTTTATTTCCCTTATAACAAGCACAGATTTTTATTTGCTTTTCAGGATAATAGTCATCATCTCGACATAAACTCCGCCGTGTCATTACGATATCATAACAACAATAGAAAAAACATATCAAAACTTGGTAATTTTCAAAAAATATGTCGTCATTAGCCAAGTTGTCTCATCTTCAAAATCTTTTTATACAACATAGCCCTTATGACAGATAATCAAAAAATGTTGTTGCATATTTGCCAATATAAAAAAATGTTCGTAATTTTGCGAACAACAAAAAAAGAAATGGAAAATAAGGGATACACATTGGAGCAAGAACAAATAGCTCGTTTTGCAAAAGCGATGGGGCACCCGGCCAGAATAGCCATACTCGAATTTTTGGCCCGACAGAATTGTTGCTTTTTCGGAGATATTCACGAAGAACTCCCCATTGCGAAAGCGACGGTTTCGCAACATCTGAAAGAGCTGAAAGAGGCAGGTTTGATACAAGGGGAAATAGAAACACCGAAAGTAAAATATTGTATCAATCGAGAAAATTGGAAAATCGCTTCTATGCTTTTTTCTCAATTTTTCGGGCAATGTGTATGCAAAAAGGAAAATTGTTGCGAATAGCGGCAATTTTTTTAGAATAATTGTTCGTAGTTTTACGAAATACAAACACGAATGATAACCAATAAAAACAAATGCGTATGAACAGATTGATTTTAGCCTTGATTATCTGCAGCGGATTGACTGCTTGCGGTAACAATGGGACAAAGAAGAGTGCCTCTACTGGTATAGAGCAAGTACAACCACTGAAACAGAAAGACCGCGTAGAAGTGTTGTATTTTCATGGCAAACAGCGGTGCGCCACTTGTATGGCAATAGAAAAAAATGCCCAAGAAGTGGTAGAGGCGCAATTTGCCGATGAACTGAGAAACGGTACACTAATTTTCAGAACTATCGACATTTCTGAGCCGAAAAACGAAGCTATCGCCGAAAAATACGAGGTTACATGGTCTTCGCTTTTCGTCAGCAAGTGGAAAGACGGTAAAGAGACGTATGAAAATTTGACCGAATATGCTTTTACTAATGTCTGCACCGCTCCCGACACCTTCAAGAACGGAGTAGCTAAAAAAGTCCGTACCTTATTGAAATAAAGTCCTATGGAATGGTTACAGACATTATTGGACAGCAGCACGACCCCGGCACTTACAGCTTTTCTTTTAGGTTTGCTTACAGCGGTTGCGCCTTGTCCGTTGGCTACGAACATCGCCGCCATCGGATTTATAGGCAAAGACATTGAAAGCCGCAGCCGTATTTTCTACAAGGGCTTGCTGTACACGCTCGGTCGTGTCATAGCTTACACGTTACTGGGTATTATATTGATAATGATATTTAAAGAAGGTTCAAGCCTTTTCGGTATTCAGAAGTTTATCGGCAAATACGGGGAACTCATACTCGGCCCTGCCTTGCTTTTGATAGGTTTGTTCATGCTGTTTGGTAACAAGCTGAAATTACCCTCTTTCGGTTTTAAGGGAAACGGAGAAGGCTTGGCCCGTAAAGGTAGATGGGGAGCGTTTCTGCTCGGAGTGTTGTTCGCTATGGCATTTTGTCCCACCAGCGGAGTTTTCTACTTCGGCATGCTGATTCCCATGTCGGCAACGACTGCCGCAGGTTATCTGTTACCTATCCTTTTTGCCGTAGCTACCGCATTGCCCGTTTTGATAGTCGCATGGATATTGGCGTTCAGCGTGCAGCATATCGGCAGTTTTTACGGCAAAATGCAGACCGTCCAAAAATGGTTAAACAGAATTGTCGGAGGTTTGTTCACGATTATCGGCGTATATTATTGTGTAATGATGTATTTTTAAAAAGATAGAAATATGGAAATCAAAGTTTTGGGAACAGGTTGCGCCAAATGCAAGACAACCTATCAGATATTCGAGAAAATAATCAACGAGAATAATCTTGATGTAAAACTCATGAAAATAGAGGATATTGTGGAAATACTCAATTCCGGCATTATGGCTACCCCTGCCGTTTTGGTGGATGGAGTGGTTAAAATCAAGGGACACGTTCCGTCCGAAAAAGAAGTAAAACAAATACTCGGTATTTAAGGTACAGTTATGGATACTAAAAAAGAACTGAAAATCCTCTTTTGGATGATTGTAGTTTTTGCGGCTGTATTCTTCATGCCGCTCGGCAGCGAACGATTCATGACGGCTGTCGATGCTACCCTCGACCTTGCCAAATGGTATGCGCAGGAACATGTTGTGCTATGTCTGCTTCCCGCCTTTTTCATCGCAGGTGTAATCGCCGTGTTCGTCAGTCAAAGTTCGGTTCTCAAATACTTCGGAGCAAATGCCAAGAAGTGGTTATCCTATACGGTAGCTGCTGTTTCGGGCGGCATATTGGCTGTCTGTTCCTGCACGATTCTGCCGTTGTTTACGAGTATTTACAAACGAGGCGCAGGATTGGGTCCAGCCATAGCCTTCCTCTATTCCGGCCCTGCCATCAGTATCTTATCCATCATCTTGACAACCCGTATTTTGGGTATCGAGATGGGGATAGCCCGAATGGTAGGGGCTATCGGATTTTCCATAGTGATAGGACTTGTCATGGCATTTATTTTCCGTAAGGAAGAGAAAGCCAAACAAGAGGAACATATGAATATTGTTCCGCCACCGGAAAAACGCCCGATGTGGCAAACCTCGTTTCACTTTTTTACGCTGGTACTGATTCTCGTTTTTGCAAATTGGGGTGCGCCTGCTGCTTCTGACGAAGGTTTGTGGACTTTAATCTTCTCCTATAAATGGTATATTACGGGGGGCTTTGCTCTAATGCTTTGTTGGTCGCTTGTCAAAATATTGAGATTGCGTCCATTATGGGTATTTGCCGGAGCCGTGACAACAGTTGTTTCTGCTTTCCTTGCGGACGCTTTTATTGTTAATGCCAAATTAGTGCCGCTCGTTCCGATGATTGTGGGCATAGCTTCGCTTTCTATCATTCTGTTATTCGATAAAAAAGATGAAGAAAACAGAGAATGGGCACTGTCATCGTGGGGATTCGCTAAGCAGATATTGCCCATGTTGGCCATCGGCGTAGTGACAGCCGGATTTCTTTTGGGCTCAACACATGACAATACATCGATTGCCGGAATTATCCCTAATGAATGGATTGAGTGGGCGGTCGGTGGAAATTCGCTGCTTTCCAACTTCTTCGCAAGTTTCACGGGAGCATTCATGTATTTTGCAACCCTAACTGAAGTACCGATTATTCAAGGGTTATTGGCTTCGGGTATGGGGAAAGGTCCTGCACTGGCATTATTGTTAGCTGGCCCGTCGCTTTCACTACCGAATATGTTGGTTATTCAAGGTGTTATGGGAACAAAGAAAACCGTTTTTTATGTAGCTTTAGTCATCATTATGGCTACCATCTCTGGATTTGTATTCGGAAATCTATTTTAAGACCTCAATTATACTCCTAATTACACTTCTTCTTTACCCGCATCTGCTTGGCTCATTCATGATCTACAAAACACATGCGGGGCATCTTCTAATAGAAGATGCCCCGCATGTCATACAGTAAGAGAGCTTACTTTCTGAGACCCAATTCTTTTACAATGGCACGATAACGTTCGATGTCGATTTTTTGCAGATAATCGAGCAAACGACGGCGTTTACCAACCAACATTTTCAGGGCTCTTTCGGTCGTATAATCTTTGTGATTTGACTTGAGGTGCTCAGTCAAATGAGAGATACGATAGGAAAATAATGCAATCTGGGACTCGGGAGAACCAGTATCAGTATTGTTCTTTCCGTACTTCTCAAAGATTTCCTTTTTTTTCTCTGTAGTTAAATACATCTTTAACTGTTTTTATGGTGAATGAAATATTTTGAGACCGCAAAGGTAGGCAAATATTTCTGACCGACAAGCATTTTTGGCCTGTTTTTTTTCAAAAAAACGACTCTGATAATGAAAAAATTCGACACTTTTCGAGTTGAAAAAGAGGAATTAACCCCTATCCGTATATAAATTATAGAGTTTTTTATCGTACCTTTGCGGCGGAAAATTTTTTAAGGTATGCAAAGACAAAACATTCGGAATATCGCCATCATCGCACACGTCGACCACGGCAAAACAACGATAGTCGACAAAATGCTGATGGCGGGTCGCCTTTTTCGCGACAACCAAAACACGGGTGAACTTATTCTCGACAACAATGATTTGGAACGGGAACGTGGTATAACGATTCTATCCAAAAATGTTTCGATACGTTACAAAGACTATAAAATAAATATTATCGATACCCCGGGCCACGCCGACTTCGGAGGAGAAGTAGAACGTGTATTGAATATGGCCGACGGCTGCCTGCTACTGGTCGACGCATTTGAAGGTCCTATGCCCCAAACCCGTTTCGTTCTGCAAAAAGCGATCCAGATGGGATTGAAACCTATCGTGGTCGTCAATAAGGTCGACAAACAAAATTGTCGGCCCGATGAAGTACAAGAGATGGTATTCGAGCTGATGTTCAACCTCAACGCGACGGAAGAACAACTTGATTTCCCCACAATCTTCGGCTCAGCCAAACAAAATTGGATGTCGACCGATTGGCGCAAACCTACCGACAACATCTCGGTGCTGCTCGATACGATCATCGAGCATATTCCCGCACCCGAATATATCGACGGGCCTTCGCAAATGCTCATCACCTCACTCGACTTCTCTTCGTACGTAGGACGTATCGCCATAGGTCGCATACATCGGGGCGAATTGCACGAAGGACAAGATATCGTTCTTTGCAAACGCGACGGTTCGACGGTGAAACAACGTATCAAAGAGCTCCATATTTTCGAAGGTATGGGACGTACAAAAGTAGAAAGCGCAGCCTCGGGCGAAATTTGTGCTCTCGTAGGTATCGACGGATTTGAAATCGGCGACACGATTGCCGACATCAATACGCCGGAAGCACTCCCCCGCATCGCTATCGACGAACCTACCATGTCGATGACTTTTACCAACAACGATTCGCCTTTCTTCGGCCGGGACGGAAAATTCGTTACATCACGCCATATTGCCGAACGTCTCGAAAAAGAGCTGGAACGCAACCTCGCTCTACGCGTCGTAAAGGCTCCCGAAGACGGGGTTTGGACCGTATATGGCCGAGGTGTACTGCATCTCTCTATCCTCATCGAAACGATGCGCCGCGAAGGTTATGAGTTACAAGTTGGGCAACCGCAGGTCATCGTCAAAGAAATAGACGGGGTAAAGTGCGAACCGGTAGAACAACTCACCATCAATGTCCCCGAAGAATATTCGAGCAAAATGATCGATATGGTAACCCGGCGCAAAGGCGACCTGCTATCGATGGATACACAAGGAGACCGCATACATCTCGAATTCTCGATTCCCTCGCGAGGTATCATCGGCCTGCGCAATAACGTACTTACCGCATCGGCCGGCGAAGCGATCATGGCACACCGCTTCCTCGAATACCAACCGTGGAAAGGCGACATCGAACGCCGCACCAACGGTTCACTCATCGCCATGGAAGCGGGTACGGCTTACGCTTATGCGCTCGACAAACTGCAAGACCGAGGTCGATTCTTTATTTTCCCGCAAGAAGAAGTATACGCCGGCCAAGTTGTCGGAGAGAACGCCAAAGAAGGCGACATCGTGGTAAATGTTACCAAATCGAAAAAACTTACCAATATGCGTGCATCGGGAGCCGATGAGAAAGCCCGTATCATACCCCCCATCGTGATGAGTCTCGAAGAGTCGCTCGAATATATCAAAGAAGACGAATATCTCGAAGTAACCCCCCATCATCTGCGCATTCGTAAAATCATTCTCGACGAAACCGAACGCAAACGCGCCAATCGTTAATACAAGAGGACTTATACCTCAAAAAGAAGAGCCGCATAAAAGTTTATTATGCGGCTCTTCTTTTACGCTTCGTTTGCCATACGGAGAAAATTTTCTACCTTTGATGACAACCCAAAGGTATTTTTATAAATTTTCATACCATGATCGAAAACAGGACTTTTGAAAAAATATCTTTTACCGACACCGTTTTTGAAGACGAATACTACAACTGTACGTTCATTTCTTGCGACTTTTCAAATGTCATTTTCCGGCAAACCGATTTCGACCGATGCACATTTTCGACCTGTAATCTTTCAATGTCCAAGTTCAAGAATGCTCTCAGAAACATCTCTTTTATCGATTGTAAAATGACCGGTGTCGACTTCTCCGAAATAAATCGATTTTCAAGCGATCTCATTTTTGAAAATTCTCACCTCGACTATGGCAACTTTGTTGCCGTCAAATTACAGAAAACCATCTTCCGAAACTGCAAAATGTACGAAACCTTTTTCGACAACGCCGACATAAAAAATTCGATTTTCGAACATTGCAATTTAGAGAGAGCCTCATTTGCCGGTACAAATTTGGAGAAAGTCGATTTTTCGACCGCTTTTAACTTCTCCATAAATCCGGCTGCATGCAAACTCAAAAAAACCGTTTTTTCCGAAGATAATTTAAGGGGACTGGTCGATCATCTCAATATCATCATAAAATGACGAGCTATCTTCCCATTTCTATCATTATCATTCAAATATATCCCTATTCTCTTACAAAGAAAACATTACCAGATTTTAGCACACTGTTACCGGCTACTCTTTCGGCAACAACTTGAACCGCAAACGCAAACGTCCCGGTTCGTAATCATGGCTGATAATCTTGAAAATGCCTATCTCCGACGTATTCTGCACATGTGCTCCGATACAGGCGCAAACATCGTAATCGCCCACACGCACCAAGCGCAAAGTTGCACCGACATCTTCGGGAAGTTTCGAGAGGTCTACATCATCGGAAATCTCGGCACGGGAAACAAACTCTTCAATAACAGGCAGATGAGAGGCAATCACTTCATTTACCTTTGCCTCGACGGCGGCCAACTGCTCGGCGGTAGGCTCCGTCGGCAACTCATAGTCGCACTTGCTTTTCTTCCGCTCGATATGGGCATTGCGGGAACGCGGACAGCCGAACATTTCCACCATTGTTCGGTTCAAAATATGTTCGGCCGTGTGCATGGGAGGATACTCTTGTTTGTTATGTCCGTTGAGTTGAGGTTGTTCCATATTGATGTCGGAATTATTTTTTGTATCTCGAATAGGTATCATTTTCTATCTCGATAGAGAGTGGCACTATATCGCTCAGATCCTTTATTCCGCAATCGGGATAATCCTTTCCTGCGAAAAGTTTTATTTCTACCGGGAAGCCCAACTGGCCGGCTTGCGGATCGACCGGAATCCAGCCTACACCATTCACATAACACTCGGCCCAAGCATGAGTACCTCCGGTTATCTGCGGCGGATAATAAACATATCCGGTAATAAAGCGACAAGGAACAGACTTCGAACGCATCAACGCAATGAACAAATTGGTATACTCGCTGCAAGTTCCTTTCCTACGCCGGAGTATGGTCGCTATATCTGCAGTGAAACTATTGCCCTTATCTATTTCCATAGCTAAGGAATCATCGAAAACCTCGATATAAGTCGATGCAAATTTCAAACCTTTCCATATAATCGACCATACATTTTTTTCATTTCCGAGCAACGTATCGGCTATCGTTTGTAGCTCAGGCAGACGGTAATCGATAAGAGATGTCGGCTCCAAAAACGGCAACACGTCAGAAGGATAAGATAATCCCGGATCAACAACAGCCGACTTCACTACTTTGAGAAGAGAAGTATCGGCCATCACTGACGAACTCTGTATCGTAACATGGCAGATACTATCGGTTTGTTGGAAAGATATAACTCTCTGCGGATAGGAATCGAGTGCAGCACGATTGAAATCCCTCAATTGCATTTTATAGGTAATCTGTGCATATCCACCTACACACCCATATACCAATAACAAAATAACAAAGATTTTTTTCATAACAAAGTTTTTTATTCGTTACAATAGCTTCTCAATCATTCTCCCAGTTCCACGATAGACGGACAATATCCTCTTCAACAAGCTCACTACCCATCTGCACTTCAATGATCTGCAAATCGGTAACCGCGCGCACAGCATGTTTCTGTCCCGATTTTATATGCACGACATCGCCTCGTCCTACCTCTACGATTTTACCATCGAGAGCCAAACGCCCACGTCCGTCTATAAATGTCCACACCTCTTCACGGAGATTGTGATACTGATAACTGATATTGCAACCGGCCTTGATACATAGAAGTTTGGTCAGCGCCCTATATCCGTCTGGTAATACGTTATATCCCATAACCTTATAAGTACCCCACCGACGCTCCTCGTACATAGGTCTTGGAGCAAAACGATCGGCATACGATTTCAACTGGGCGCATGCACGCTTGTCGCTCACCAAAATACCATCGGGGCTGGCTGCTACAACAATATTTTTAGTACCCAAGCAAACAATGGGAATATCGAGTTCATTGACGACATGAGTCTCCTCGGCAGCTTCTCCGATGACTGCATTGCCGGTAGTACGGTCGGACATTTCTTCGGTCAGACTGTTCCATGTACCCAAATCTTTCCATTTTCCACCATAAGGAAGAACCACCACAGATGTTGCTTTTTCCACGACCTCATAGTCGAAACTGATTTGGGGTAACTCGACATAACGAGATCGTAACTCGGCAAAAGTCTCCGTATGAATATAGCGATCGACAATATCGGCCAAATATCCGAGCTTAAAGGCAAAAACACCACCATTCCACATTGCTCCATCGAGAATCAGGCGTTCAGCGGTACGGCTATCGGGTTTCTCGACAAAACGCATGACAGGAAAAATTCCGTCTCTCTCTTTTTCGAGATCGGGTATGATATAACCGAATTTCGACGAAGGCTGAGTCGGGGATATCCCCATCAATACCAAATCGGCTCTATCTTGCGCTGCGATTTGAGCCATTTGCCCGACAGTATGGAAGTAGCTCTCTTCGGTATAAGGATCGATAGGCATCACAACAACAACTTCGTTGCGATCGCAATGCTGCTCTTTAAGTAAATATACGGTAGACAGAGCTATGGCCGGAAACGTATCCCGACGCTCAGGCTCGGTTACGACATCGACATGACTCCCCAACTGACTGGTTATCGCATCTTTTTGCGATACACTGGTCGCTATGGTAATCGATGCGTCAAGACCCGATTCCTTTATCTGACGAACAATGCGCTGCACCATAGATTCCCGCTTCCCATCGGGTGCTTTCAACAATTTAAGAAACTGTTTCGAACGGGCATCGTTGGACAACGGCCACAACCGNNNTCGTTGGACAACGGCCACAACCGTTTCCCCGACCCGCCCGACAGCAATAATATTCTCATCGACTATGATATTTATTCGACAAAGCCATTACGTAAAAATACTCCGTGCAAAGAGCAAACTCCTTACCGGAAATTTTTACCGAAACGCCTTTATATTTCATTTGCAATATTACAAAAAAACGTCCATATCTCCACCTGTAAAAGCGAATAAATTACCAAGATTTTCATTGTCTCTGGCATGGTAACCAAATGTCATTCCGAAGCGGTCAGCAAGGAATCTCTTATTCCCGGTAGGTTAGGATTCTTCACTTCGCTCGTACTTTCTTAGCATGAGATTCTTCATTCCGTTTACGTTGCATTCAGAATGACAATGGAGTTTGCAGGAGATTCTTTCTCCCTGCGGTCGTCAGAATGACAGTCGTGCCATTCCGAGCGTATGTGAGAGATCTTACACAACACACATCTGGCCGGATATTTTTCACTCCACTTATACTGTGTTCAGAATGGTAATAGGATTTGCGGGAGATTCTTCAAGGCAAAGCCTTTCAGAATGACATACGTTTGGGTAAAAGATTCTTCACTCCACTAACGTTCCGTTCAGAATGACAACGTTTTTGTGGGCAGTAAGCCAAATGTCATTCCGAACGATAGCGAGGAATCTCTAACTATTATTGTAAGAGATTCTTCCTCCTTGCAGTCGTCAGAATGACATGCGTTTTAGTAAAAAAAGAAATCGACAGTTTGCATGGTCATGTCGTTACAACAAAAATCCCGGGCAGAAAATTCTGTCCGGGAAAATTCCGGTTCACGGAACTTATTAATGAAGGAAATTACTCTCCGAGCAATTTTTTCGCATCTACATACTGGGCGATACCTACCGCCACTTTCTTGGCTTCTTTCATCGCTAACACGACGGTCTGAGGAGTATGTACCACATCCCCTCCGGCAAACACGCCTTTACGAGTAGTCATACCATAGGGACGATCCTTAGTGATTACATATCCCGAACTATCGACATCGATACCTGTTGTTGTCGATACAATACGATTGGCGGGACGCGAACCGATGGCCAAAAGAATACGATTGAACGACAACACTTTTTCCCCTTCGGGAGTATCGACTTTCAACCCGGTAATCCACCCCGAGTTATTGTCACAAATAAATTCTTGAGTGGCCGTACGCCATAAAAACTTCACGCCTTCGGCAACGGCATCTTCATATTCCGACCGTAAGGCCGACATCTCATTTTCGGTCTTATGATAAATCACATATACCTCTTTCGCCCCCATACGCAACGCTGTGCGGGCGGCGTCCATACCCACATTGCCGCAGCCTATCACCCCCACGACCTCACCTTCATGTACAGGAACTTCCCGACGGTCGATGTCTCCGAAATTATAGAGGCTCACCATACGTAAAAAATACGATGACTGCACAATTCCCTTCAAGTCGTTACCGGGTATGTTGAGCGACTTGGGCAAAGCCGTTCCCGAGCCGATAAACACGGCATCATATTCCTGAGCAAAAATACGGTCTATGTCGATATTCTGTCCCACGACACAATTGGTAATAAATGTAACACCCAGAGCCTCGATTTTCTTGATTTCTTTCCGCACGACCTCTTTGGGCAAGCGATACTCGGGAATACCGAACATAAGCACTCCACCTGGCTCGGACTGGCTCTCGAAAATCGTTACATTAAATCCCTGACGAGCCAGATCGCCGGCCACCGTCAATCCGGCCGGCCCCGAACCGATGACAGCTACTTTTCCTCGTGTTTTTTGAGGCAAGCGTTCCCGAATAAGACTCATTTCCACATCGAAATCGGCAATAAACCGTTCGAGCATACCTATGCGTATGCCTTTTCCCTTCGGATATAACACGCAATGTCCTTCGCACTGTTTTTCATGAGGACACACCCGCCCGCAAATAGCCGGCAAGTTACTACGCTCATTGATGACTGCCATAGCATCTCCCATATTACCCATCGACAATTGATGGATAAACGACGGAATATCATTCTCTATGGGGCAGCCTTTGCGGCAAGAAGGATTTTTACAATTGAGACAACGTTTTGCCTCATCGATAGCCTCCTTGATGGTATATCCGCTCACCTCATAAAATTTCAAACTTTTGTTTGATTCCATTTTTTTGTGTTTATTCCAGTTTTGTCATATTGACTTTGCAAATATCTATCTTATTTTGCAAAGTACGCTTTACAAAATAAGGTTTT
>HF999665.1:0-743 GCA_000434215.1 Bacteroides sp. CAG:144 | reverse complement strand
TATCTTTGCAATAGATATTTGCGATTCTATGCTAAAACTTCCAAAACTAAAAATATCCGTTTCTCTTGATATACTCTTGCACTCCACCCAATCCGGAACACTTCACCAACACGCGATGCAGACTATCGGCCAGAAAACAGGTAGGGGTCGCTTGACAACCGTATCGAATTTTCATCGGGCTCGAATCCCGTTTAAAATCGGAAACATAAATATAATCACCTTCATAACGAGCCCTATTTTTCTGCAACTCATCTAAAGAGCCGCTCAAACAATAAACCACAATCAGAAAATTCTCTCTCGAAGTAGCGGCATAAAGACTGTCGAGATAAGCACGTCCGGTTTTTCCCATACAGCCCAAACCATCGCAAAGCAACAACACTCGCTTACCGTACAGCACAGACCAATCGAACGGCACACCATCGGCTTGTGTACAAGGAAACGGCGACAAGGTATCGCCCTCGACGATCTGATGGCACGAAATATGCTCCTGAATATTCTTCCCGTAAAAAGAATGGCGCATTTCGGGCGTAAGGGTATTCAGAATGTGCTGCAATGTATCCTTACAAACATCATCTCGAACCATATAAAGTCGTCGTAATCCACTCGGCACAGAAGCAAACCGAATGGCTAAACGGGCGTTCTCCCGAAGAGCATCATCCAATGTTTTTATGTAACTTTTGCAAGAAAAGATAACTCGCTTAGAATAAATCGGTTGGTCGGATTGTTTGAAAATTGGGTAACGA
>HF999664.1:1885-18810 GCA_000434215.1 Bacteroides sp. CAG:144 | reverse complement strand
GAAATTCTACACCCAAATATACACCCAATATTTGGAATAGCAAAAGATATTCAGAAAGATTTAGATTTACTATGTATTCCAAATTGTGTGTGATTATCAGTAATTTGCAATTTTATGATATTTCTTGAATGTATAGGTTCGAGAGCCTGTCTCTCCGCTAATAGTCTTGAAGATCAGGACTGTACAAATGATACACAAATATGCACCCGGAAAGGAACCCATTTTTAAGGTCTTTTCGGGTGTTTTCTTTTCAGCCTTTTGAAGACTCATGTATTCGATTATAAATTCTATTGAGAAAGAGAATTTAAGAAAGGTAAAGATCGATAGCTTAGTATTACGTGTGTGGTATAGATTGGGTGATAACGGTTTTTATGAGCGCAAATAGGTCTTATTTTGCACTTTGGCATTGATAGTTTATACAAATGTATAACATAAATATATAATGGAACATCAATTTATTCTTTCCGGCGCATCGACAAAGGAGGAGCGTTATCGCGAGTTTTTGCCCCAGTTCGAGTCATTGGTAAGCGATGTCGATGATGAAATCGCCGTATTGGCCAATGCTGCGGCTGCTTTGCGTGAGGTATTCGGCTTTTTCTGGATTGGTTTTTATCGGGTGAAAGGCGATTGCCTTATCCTCGGCCCTTTTCAAGGCAGTGTGGCTTGTTACCGGATAAAAAAGGGTAAAGGCGTATGTGGTGCGGCTTGGGAACAAGGGCATACTATTATCGTTCCCGATGTAGATAAGTTCCCGGGACATATTGCGTGCAGCTCGCTTTCGCGTTCCGAAATAGTTGTTCCTGTTTTTTCGTCCGGAAAAGAACCGGTGGTGAAATGCGTCCTCGATATCGACAGCGAGCAATATGCCACTTTCGACGACGTCGATAAATGTTACCTCGAAAAAATAGCTGACATTCTTTCTCAATCGCTTTATTGATATAATCTGTCTGCATTTCTCACATTCGTGAGAGAATCTTTATTTGGGCATCGTATCACATTCCGAACGTGGGAGGTTGTGCGGTTGTCGGAACGTTTTGTTTCGGCAGGAAGATTGTACGTGTCTGACCGAAAAGGAGTGCTTTTTGCCCATTTTGTCCTCCTCAGAGAGGAAATAGTAGAAAAAGTGCACATATATAACTTATTATTGACCCTCGGTAAAATTTTTCTGCTCTATTTTTGTAATAGGAATTAAACTTTTTATATGATTCCCGATCATATAGACGAATATGGAAATTTTATATTCTTTTTTATTTTTCGAGAATACTTCCTGTTTTGTGGGGAGGGGTGTGAGGAATAGGTATGCTGTCCGGTTTTTGTTTTGCGGACAGGTAGATTCCATTCGTTTTTTCAGATGTAATTATCGATTTTAAGGTCAATATAAAAAAACAAGAACAGTATGTATGGTATTTTAAAAAAGAGTCTGTTTATTTCTATGGCGGGAACTTTGCTTGCGGCTACTTCTTGCCAGATGACGCCGAAAATGTCGGAAAAAGAGTGCGTGACGAAAAATGTATACGAGAATGTACCTTTTGAGATGCCCGAGGTTTTGAAACCGGTTTTTCCCGATTATCAAGTCAATATTCGTGATTTCGGTGCGAAAAGCGGAGGAAAAGAACTTTGTACCGAGGCTATCAACGAAGCTATCCGTACGGTACATAAAAGAGGTGGCGGAACCGTCGTTATTCCTGCCGGATTGTGGCTGACAGGGCCTATCGTTTTGTTGAGCAATGTCAATTTACATACGGAGCAAAATGCTCTTGTAACATTCAGCAACGATTATAGTTTGTATCCGATTATCGATACTTCCTTCGAAGGCTCCGACGGAAAACGTTGTCAATCGCCCATATCGGCATTGAATGCCGAAAACATTGCTGTTACGGGACAGGGTGTGTTTGACGGAGCAGGAGATAAGTGGCGTCCCGTCAAAAAAATGAAGATGACCGATCGTCAATGGAATGCATTGGTAAAATCGGGTGGAGAAGTCGATAAAGACGGTAAAATATGGTATCCCGATGCCGGTGCGTTGAAGGCTTCTGTGCTGATGTCGAAAAAAGGAGTTTCGAAAGAGTCGATAAGCACTGACGAATGGGAAGAAATGAAGGCATGGTTACGTCCTGTCATGGTGAGCATCAGAAAGAGCAAAAAGGTTCTGTTGGAGGGGGTGACGTTCAAAAACTCTCCGGCATGGTGTATTCACCCGCTTTCTTGCGAGTCACTGACTGTGAACGACGTGAAAGTTTTCAATCCGTGGTATTCGCAAAACGGCGATGCCCTCGATGTGGAATCTTGCAAGAACGTATTGATTACGAATTGTCTCTTCGATGCCGGCGACGATGCTATCTGCTTGAAATCGGGTCGTGATGAGGAAGGTCGTCGGCGCGGAGAGCCCAGCGAAAATGTCATTGTCAAAGATAATGTCGTGTTGCATGGGCATGGCGGGTTTGTCATCGGCAGCGAGATGTCGGGTGGTGTAAAAAACGTCTATGTGTCGGGCTGTTCGTTTGTCGGTACCGATACGGGCTTGCGCTTTAAGAGTGCTCGTGGACGGGGTGGTGTCGTAGAGAATATCTATATCGACAACATCAATATGATTAACATATCGGGCGATGCGTTGACCTTTGACCTGTATTATATGGGAGGCGGAGCCAAGAATGCCGAGATTCCTCCTGTCGATGAAGGAACGCCGTTGTTTAAGGATATACATATCTCTGATGTATATTGCAAAGGGGCCGGGCGTGCCGCAGGATTTAACGGGTTGCCCGAAATGCCCGTCCGGAATATTACCGTGAAAAACATGGTTGTAACCGATGCCCGGAAAGGCGTGGCTATAAGCCGTGTCGACGGAATCGAAATAGAAGGTCTCGATGTAGAAACAGAAGGTGTTGCTCTCCAAATAGAAAATGCGACCGATGTTGTCGTTAATGGAAAGAAATATGCCGAAGTAACCGACAGGGAGTCTGTTTCTCTCTGATAGGGTCATAGAGGAGAAGGTATATGGGCAGATAGGCGAGTGGAAAAATCGCCTATCTGCCCATATTGTTGTTTACGATAAAAGGCCGATCGGCCAAGAGGTCGGCTTGTCGTTATTCTTCCGAATATTGTCTTTGATATTTTCTTTTAAAAATTAATAGATATGTTTTTGTGATTTTTTTGAGCCTATTCTGTAAATTCCGGAGCGTATTGTACAACGCCGTGTACTTCGTTTAAACTGTTTGTAACCAGCTCTTTGGCCATACAAAATTCGGGCGGGACGTCAAAAGGAAAACGTATATCGTAGTCGATCGCTTTTTTGTAACCGAATCTCGGATAATAGTCTTTATGCCCGAGTAAGACAACCGAATGATAGCCTGCTGCTACGGCGCGATTGTGAGCCTCTTTTATCAAGGCGCTTCCTATTCCCCGGTTTTGGTATTCCGGCAAAACGGCGACCGGAGCTAATCCCAGTGATAGTACCTTTTTCTCGGCCGATGCGATTTCGACTTTTGTCAGAAGAATATACCCTACGATTGTTCCGTTCTGCGTTTCGGCAACCAAAGAGAGTTCGGGAATGAACGCGTCCGATCGGCGCAGACGTTCCACCAGAAGATGCTCTTTATGGTCGCTCTCTTGCGTATTTGCAAAAGCTGCTTTTATGAGATTATATACGGCGGGATAGTCCCGTTGTTCTTCTTGTCTGATTGTAATGTCCATTTTATAAGAATACCTTTGGTTCTGTGAGATGTTTTTCCATAAGGAAATTGCTCATATATAATTTGTTAGCTTTTCGTTGTTGTGCCGATTTTACTTGATAACCTTTACGTTCGAAAAACGGTCGGGCGGTAAGACTTACCTCCGATGTGAGGCTGTATATACCGTGTATACGGGCGTATCGTTCGATTTCGTTCAAGAGGAGTGTTGCAATATTTCGGCGTTGAAAATCTTTGTGTACGAACATGGAGTGTAAATATCCGTCGTTGCGGAGCGATGCTATACCCACGATGCGTTTGTCGACGTCGAGGGCCACGATGAAATACAGATTGGAGATAAGTTCTTCCAAATGTTCGGCAGTACTGCATGAGGCCCAGTCTTCTACCTCCTCTTGGGTGTAGTCGCGACGATTTACGGCGAGTACGGTTTCTCTGAATAGTCTGTCTATTTCAGGAATATCATTGACGGTAGCCGTGCGGAAAGTATATGGCGTATATTGCAGGTGGAGTATGGGAAACGGCATACCTTGTCCGTCGGTATCGTCTCGGCTGATAATGATAAAACCCTTATTCCGATAGAATGTAGCGGCTTTGACATTCTGCTCATTGACATCGACATATTTCACATGGAGTTTTTCGAGTGCGAAGGAGATCAACTCTGTACCGATACCGTGTCCGAAAAATTCAGGGGAGACAAAGAGCATCTCTATTTTGTTGTTTTCCACGCCCATAAAAGCCGATATTCGCTCTTCGACACAGGAAACAATGAGCGTTTCTATTTGGGTGAGACCTTCTTTGACAAAAGGGATAAGTCGGTGAATATCCGATTCGGAGAGAAAGTGATGACTGGCTTGTACCGATTTTTCCCACAGCCGGGTCAATGTTTCGATAAGAACGGGAGTTCTTTCGGGAACGATGGTAATCATAATATATCTTGTTTATAGTAAATCATATCTTCCAGTACGACTCCGTCATCGATGATCGGGTGGTCGTAGTGTCGGGTGAAAAAACTTTCGACCCGATGAGAAAACGTAAATCCGCAATGTTCGTAAAATGCCCGGTGTCGCGGTGTTTCTCCCGTACCGACAATGATTTGACGGAATCTTCCTTTGTAATAGGAGAGGAGGAATGAGAGCAAAGCCTTTCCATATCCCTGATGATGACATTCCGGCGCGACGGCCATGTTTTTCAGTTCGCAGCACCCGTTTCCCTCATCGGTTACGACGGCGACGGCTTTTGTCCCGCCATCGTCGAGAACGAACATTTCTCCTCGGTCGATGTATCGGTCTATCATCGATTCCTGTTCATCGGCCAATAAAAGTAAACTGAGGAATTGTTTCTTGTCCGACGTGATTTTGCGAATATTCATGGAATTATGCAGGATCGGATTTATTCTTCGTAAATCATCTTTTTTGTCATGCCACCGTCGATGGTGATGTTTTCTCCATTGATGAAGTCGTTTTCTTCCATGCAGAGAAACAGGCACATGCGGGCAATGTCTTCGGGACGACCTACCCGTCCCGACGGGTGCTGTTCATGATCTTCGGGGCGTAATGTCTCGTAATTGTTGTTTTCGATCCAGCCCGGAGCAATGGAATTGACTGTAATGTGCAACGGTGCGAGCGACAAGGACAAGGCGTGGGTGAGGGAATAAATGCCGCCTTTTGATGCGGCATAACCTTCGCTACCGGGTTCGCTCATAAGGTAGCGGGTAGAGGTAATATTGACGATGCGCCCGTAATTATTGGGTCGGGATAGAGATTGTCGGTACATGGCCATTTCTCTGGCCGTGATGAATACCGGTCGTAGGTTGGTGGCGATGATACGGTCGAAGTCGTCGACCGATGTTTCTGAAATCGGAGAGAAACGGCTGATGCCGACATTATTGATGAGGATATCGATGTCGCCCCACGTGGTGAATATATCGTGCATACAAGACTGCAAGGCTTTGCTGTCGCATACGTCGACCGGATAGAACCGGGCTCCCGAGGTTTGAGCCGTAAGAGATCCGTTTTTCCGGTCATTATCGCAAAATGCGACCCGACAGCCGATCTTGCGGAATGCCTGTACGATGGCTTTTCCTATTCCGTTTGCCCCACCGGTAACGAATACCCGTCGGGTGGGAAAACGTACTTCGATATGTTCCGGTTTTGGACCGGTCGACACGATCTTTTTTGTTTTTGCTGTCGATTTGCGTATCGCGTATTCTTCAAATTTTTTTTCCAGATAGTTATCTGCCATACCTCTTTTTCTCGTTAAAGTTCCGGTATCGTTTTCTTATTTTGTTGTATTTGCGCAAAAGTAGCGAAAAGTTCCTGTAAATTATTATTTCGTGCAGATAAAAGAATAAAATGCCCTGTTTGCTGTGAAAATCATAATAATAGATTAATTTTACGGCCGGATAAGTGATGAAGATGAAAAATTTTCTGTCCGAATCATTTTTTCGAGAGAGTGTATATATACTGAAATGGAAATTATTAAAAACAAGAACCGATGAAAAAATTATCTGTCCTTTTCTTGGGAATGGTGTTGCTTGCCGGTTGTGGGGAAACATCATCGACCCGAAAGCCCGAAAAAGAAGATGTCTTGAAATCTCTTCGTTTGGCCAACGATTATTTTATGGAGAAGTGGAGCGATCCCGGAGAGGCGATTCCCTATCCTTCGCGTAAACGCAATTATGAAACCAACGTATGGACTCGTGCCTATTATTACGAGGGGCTTATCGATTTGTGGGAAATCGACCCGCAACAACGTTATCTCGACTATGCACTGGAATGGGGGAACAAGCATGATTGGAAACTTCGCGGAACTAAAAACGGGTGGAAGACCCGTAATGCCGACAATCAATGTGCCGGTCAGGCTTATCTCTATCTTTATCAGCTCGACCCCGAGAAACCCGAGCGGTATATCGTTAACATCAAAACCTCTATCGATTCGATGATGATTACCGATAAGATCGATGATTGGCACTGGATCGATGCCGTGCAAATGGCTATGCCTATTTTTGCCCAGTTGGGAAATATTACAGGTGATACGGCTTATTACGAACGGGCTTATGAAATGTATAATTATACCAAGACCCGTCATGGTGCCAATGGCCTTTATAATCCCGAAGACCGGTTGTGGTGGCGCGATGGCGATTTCGATCCCCCTTACAAGGAACCTAACGGAAAAGATTGCTATTGGTCGCGCGGTAATGGATGGATTGTCGTCGCTATGGTGCGTATGCTCGAACTGCTTCCCGAGGACGAACCGCATCGCGCCGAGTACGCAAAAATGCTTGTGGATATGTGCGGGGCGTTGAAAGAGGTACAGCGCGAAGACGGATTTTGGAATGTCAGCCTGCACGATCCCGATAATTATGGAGGCAAGGAACTCACCGGGACGGCCATGTTTATATATGGTATGGCTTATGGGGTAAATACCGGTCTGCTCGATGCCGCTCAGTATGAGCCGGTGATTTATAAGGCATGGAATGCAATGGTGAAGGATTGTCTTCACCCCAATGGATTTTTGGGCTATGTGCAAGGATCGGGTAAAGAACCCAAAGAAGCACAGCCTGTTACTTACGATCGGGAACCCGATTTCGATGATTTCGGGTTGGGAGCTTTCCTGATGGCTGGAACAGAAATTTATAAAATGAAATAGGAATATTTTCTACAAGCGAATTATAAAAGCGGGAGGGATTCATTTATGTTCCCTCCCGCTTTTATAATCAAACCTATTTGTATCAAATGGATATTCTTTCGGGTAATATCCGACGCAACATATGACGGGTCATGATTTTCCGGCTTAGGAAACTGACGATATAGCCCGTAATGCAAGCAGCTATGACAGTACCTTCACGTATCCCTTCGACTTTGTGTGCGAGAAGCAACGAAAGCAGAAATGCCAATGTTACGAGCGAGATGTCGAATCGTACCTTCAACTTCCCAAAGTCTTTGTTGTACCGTCGGGCAGCGTAGCTGACAAAACCCTCGGCACTCATCATGGCCACTCTGGGTTTTATTTCCAGCACTACCCCTATGGCTTGTACAAGGCAGCCTGCCAATAGCAGGATAATGGCCGTTATGTAGTGAGTGGGCTGTATTGCAGCTGTTAGGTTCATATTCAGGTCGATAAAAAGTCCGAAGAGAAAAGAAAACGGTATTTGTAGCAATATCTCTATGGTATCGCGGCGATTCAGGCAATCGCGGACAAACCAGAATTGTCCGGCGATGAGTAGGAGGTTTATCAGAAATGTCCATGTACCTAAGGAGAAAGAAGTATTCAGGCTCAATACATAATTGATGCTTGAAATCGGTGTTGTCCCGAGAGTGGATCTTAGAATGAGAACGATACCAGTGGCAAGAAAATAAAGTCCGATAATAAAAAGCAGGTATTTTTCGAGAAGCTTTTTCATAGAAAAATTTTTTACGGTGCAAATATACGCATAAAAGTTATTCGGTATTATTTTTTTGAGTATAGGTATATTCAATGATGTCCCTTTTTAAGATAGATGAAAGACTGTATGCCGGGAATATTACAAACAGGTAATTCTGCCAGTTTTCCCCCCCAAGAGAAATATTTCAAAGACCCAATAATAAGTAAAGCAAGTAGGTGATTATGGTTATCGTCTGAAAGATGAGTACTGTACGTGTTGCTCCGATTACGGTAACGGCATTCGTATAGAAGATGTAGCCGTGAAAGGAGAAAATGCAATTTAGAGGCATAATAACAAACGGTAATCGCGCTATTTCTCCGACGACAGTACTTGTAGAATATATGCCGATAAGAAGCCATGTTATCGCGTACATAAAAATTTTATGTTTGTTTTTTCGTATAATGATTATATCTTTGTCGGGAGAGATATCCCATAATAAAATGCTTTTTACGGGCTCTCTTGTAAATAACCGTTGAAATAACCATGAACGAGATTCTCATCATTATTTTTCTTATTTTGCTGAATGGTCTTTTTTCCATGTCGGAGATTGCTGTGATATCGGCTCGTAAATCGAGTCTTGCGTCCGAAGAAAAAAAAGGAAGCAAGGCGGCAACCACGGCGTTGAAGTTGGCTTGTCAGCCCGAGAAATTTTTGTCGACCGTACAAATAGGTATTACCCTTATCGGCATTCTTACCGGTATATATTCGGGTGCGACGCTTTCGGAAGATTTCGGGAAACTTCTGTTGGAATGGCATGTGCCGGCTGTGTATGCCCGACCGTTGGCCCAAACGATTATCGTTATACTTGTAACTTACTTTACAATAATATTCGGAGAATTGGTCCCGAAACGTATCGGCATGAGTTCGGCCGAACGCATATCGAAATTCATTGCGCCGTTTATGTATTTTATCTCGGTCATCGCCGCGCCTTTTGTGTGGATATTGGCCAAGAGTACGACAGCGATTTTCAGTCTGTTGGGTATCAAAGACGGCGGTAGCCGGGTAACCGAAGATGAAATAAAATCGATCATACAAGAGGGTGCCGAAGACGGTGAAGTGCAGGAAGTAGAGCAGGATATTATGGAAAGGGTGCTCATCTTGGGCGACTTGAAGGTGAATGCTTTGATGACTTATCGGGCCGATATGGTTGCTCTCGACGTAAGTATGGGTAGGGAAGAGGTGAAAGCCGTTGTGCGCGATACCGTACATGAAATGTATCCTGTTGTCGATCGTTCTTTCGATGATGTGAAAGGGGTTGTTTCTCTTAAAAGTTTGGTATTCCATCTCGATGATGAAAATTTCGATTTTCGTTCGGTGATTGTTCCTGCAACGTTTTTCCACGAGACCATGAGTGTATACGATGCACTTGCGCAGATGAAGGAAAAACGCATCAGTCAGGCTCTGATTTGCGACGAGTTCGGTTGTTGTCAGGGAATCATCACACTGAGGGATATTCTCGAAGGATTGGTCGGTTCGATAGAAAGCCCTCACGAAGAACCCGATATCGTGAAGCGAGCCGATTCGGAAAGTTGGTTGGTCGACGGACGTTGTTCGTTTTATGATTTTCTCACTTATTTCGATCAGGAAGAGCTATATGAGCAAGGTAGTTATAATACGATTAGCGGTCTTTTGCTCGATCTTTTGGAGCATATCCCTCATGCCGGAGAAAAGGTGCGTTGGAACGGTTTTTCGTTCGAGGTTGTCGATATGGACGGTGCCCGTATCGATAAGGTGCTTGTAGAACGTACCGAACCCGATTTCACTTCCGAGGAGTGATTCATGGCTGCTTTTGAGTAAGAAATAGAAATAGCGACAAAAAATTTGTCACTATTTCTATTTCTTACAGAATTGTTTTTACTTCGGAATAAAAGGTTTTGAATATCGATAACCTTTTCAAAATTTGTCAGAGTTTGAGCTTTGTCCTACGATTTGACCGGCTGCATTATACAATGTCCCGTCTTTGATAATCAATAGTTGACCGTTTTGGAGAAGTTTTTTTACATTGTTTTGCTTGTTTTCATTTAATGTATTGTCTATTCCGCTGGTCGAGTCTTTGCTGTAAAGTGTGATAGCCAATCCGCATTGCTTGCCATTTATGATAAATTCGATTGTCCCCTGCACGGGTTGTTCCGAAAAGTCAAAAGTGTGGGAAGTCAACGTTGCGTTACCGGCTGCGTCTTTGGCTGGAAATACATATTCGGTACTGTTGTAACTCGTGCCGTTGAGGGTGCTGATGTAAGCGTCTGCATCGGCATAGTTGTCATAGCCATAGAATTTGATTTTATCCACGGTAAGACCTTTGGGTAGTTGGATCGTATATTTTACACCGGCCGAATATTTGATGCCTTTGATCGAAGAGAGTCCTGTTGCATATCCTTTACCTTTGTCATTGGAAATGCTGATTCCGCCTGAAAAGTTATAGGTTATGGTGGGGTTTCCTGTTGTGGAGCCGGTATATGTTTCCGTGGTCAATGGATAGGTGGTGTATCCGGCCGATTCTTCTTGGTCTTTGATTCGTTGCAGCCATGCTGGATACTCGACATTGATAACGTTCTGACACCAGTTTCCTAGGAATTGGTAGCTTGTGCGTCGAATGGCGTTCAGTGAAGTTACGATAGGGCAACCCTTATTATCGATTTCCGGCTCTGAATCTTCGTAATTGTAGAGGAAACGGTAATAGAGATGTTGGTATTGGTCGTCATAAATAGCATAAATCGGCTGATAGGCCATTTCGGGCTTATACGACGTGGTAGCGATTTCATATTCGGTGTAGGTATAGGTCTTGCCATTGGTCGTATAGGAACGTTTTTGGTTACGATTTTTCAACTTGGTGAAAAAGGCATTATAGATTTCTTCGCCAGTCTTTCCGCCAAGTTGTATGAAACGACCCCAAATAGCGCTACCCGGTTTGTCGATGACCCGGCGGTCTTTTTCTCCGGCATCATTGGTGAAATCTTCCAGGGCTTTATCTTCGATTTTGTGAGCGTCGAGCCATTTAACAGCCGATGTAATGGTTGCTTGCAGTTCTTTCGATGGATTTTCGATCGTCATCAAGAAAGAGAGTAGATGGGCCGATTCACTCCCGCTGATAGAGGGCAGTTCATGGGGACGGCCTTCTACCGGCAACAATGTTTCCGGATCGTGTTGGGCGCACCATGCCGACTTCGTCCCGTTATCGTCGACCTGACATTTGATGATGACTTCCAATCCTCTTTGGAAAGATGCTTCGCATTTGGCTCGCATTTCGGCATCGACAAGGTTTTCGAAATCGCCTTTATTGTTGGCAATTTCTTGTAGAAGTTTCATTACATTTGTCATCAAGTCATCATTGAAAGTAAGGTAGTTATGATAGCTGCCATTGCTTGATAGGGGGTAATATTGAGACCAGCCTCCATGCGTCTTTTCTGCGATGAAAATCATATTCAATGCTTTGAGAAAAGCGGTTTTGTATTTTTCTATACCGGTCTTTTGGTAGACTTTGGCAAGGAAGCGCATTTCCATCGTGGTAGCGGAGTTGTCCAAGCAAGATTGTTTGTTACGTTCGTTGTATAGCGTTTGTCTTTTTGCTGGTGTCAGTTTATGCAAATCTTCATTTTTCATCCAGCCTCCGGAGGTTCTTTGTACATATATTACGTCATCGGCAATTTTCTGGGCTTCTTCGGATCCGTACCATTCGGATCCCATTTTTCCCGAACATACTTGTCCCCAAGAGAGAGAAGATACATTTTGCGCTTGTAAGGAGAAAAAACTTCCTAATAAAAAAAGAGTTAATCCCCAAATTTTTCGTTTCATGGTAAAAGATTTTAGATTTAAGTTTGTGAATAAATTATGATGTAAAGATATATTCATATTTTTTTTCTATATCTTGAATATATGAATTATTTTTTGTTATTTAACATGATTGTTCAGATGTTTGTTGTTTTTTGCGTTTGCTTGTTTATTAGCAGATTTTCCGCCGACGCAGTCAAGCATCTACCCCAAGAAGAAGGAGTTTTATTGGGGGTAGACGTGGTATCTTTATGTATCGGAAAAAGGCGGCTTACATTTATGAGCCGCCTTTTGTTATAGAAGAGAGTAGATCAGTATGTCAATATTTCGAGGCCGCTTTCGGTCATGAGGAACGTATGCTCCCATTGAGCCGAAGGTAATTCGTCTTCGCTGACGACTGTCCAGCCGTCGTCTTCGTCGATGAAGACGTGCCAGTCCCCCATATTTATCATGGGTTCGATGGTGAAGACCATTCCCGGTACGAGCAACATACCCGTGCCTTTCCTGCCGAAATGGAGGACTTCGGGTTCTTCGTGGAAAGCAAGGCCTACCCCGTGTCCGCACAAATCGCGAACGACCGAGAATCCGTTTTTCTCGGCGTGTCGTTGTATGGCGTTTCCTATATCTCCTACGAACCCGAACGGCTTGGCTGCCTGCATACCTATTTCGAGACACTCTTTTGTAATGCGTACCAGTTTCTCTTTTTCGGGTGTCGTTTTACCTATGATGAACATGCGGGAGGCATCGGAATAGTAGCCGTCGAGGATTGTCGATACATCGACATTGATGATATCGCCTTCTTTCAAAATTTCATCTTCGCTGGGTATTCCGTGGCATACCACTTCATTGATCGAAGTACACACGCTTTTGGGAAAACCTTCGTAATTGAGCGGAGCGGGAATTGCCCTGTGAGATACTGTATAGTCATACACCAAACGGTCTATTTCGGCCGTCGACATACCGGCCCTTATTTCTTTTTCCACCAAGTCGAGTACGCCGGTGTTTACAATTCCGCTACGTCGTATACCTTCGATTTGTTCCGGCGTTTTTATCAGTTCGCGTTTAGGTACTAAACAACCGTGGTTTTGGAAATATAAAACTTTTTTGTCGAGTTCGGTAAGGGGAACCCCTTTGGTAATTTTCCAGTTGTTGATAATTCTTCTGGGCATAATCGCATGATTTATATACAAAGGTAGGAATTCATATTTTATGGTGTTCTTTTGGGGAGAGAAAATTTACAATTGTTTATTCACAATATGTTTTATTGCATTTAATATATAATTTTGCAACTCGATAGTTGTAAGGTATAGGTGTGTATCGAAATATTTGAAAAACAAGATGCCGGCAAAGAGGATAGAATTTATAGATTTGGCCAAAGGGTTGTGTATTTCTTTGGTTTTATTGTACCATATTCATGATTTTGAAACAAATGTAGAGAGGGCGTTACTTTTTTTCAGAATGCCGTTATATTATTTTTTGTCGGGTATTTTTTTCAAGGATTATTCTGGATTTATCGATTTTTCCATCAGGAAAATCAATAAGCTCATAGTTCCTTATTTATTCTTTTTTCTTGCGGGATATATCGCTGGAATGATCGGTTATTTCTTGCACTTTTATGAAAAGGGAATTGTTGAAGAACCTTTCCGTTGGAATATGATTTTCGATGTATTTACTAAATTGGGTCGAGGAGAAAATATCGGGTATAACGCACCTATCTGGTTTTTGATATCCTTGTTTGAGGTAAATATCATGTTTTATCTACTGAAAATCTTGATAAAGAATAATGCGGCTCTTCTTGTTGCATGTTTCTGCATAGGCCTTGTGGCTACGCTTTGGGTTGGAGCTTTACCCTATTTTGGAGATTATTCGTTAAAAGCTTTACCTTTTTTTGCCGGTGGATATATGGCGAAAAAATGGCTTATAAATCCGGTATGGAAGAAGAAAATCTATTTTTTAATCGCAGTTATTGGGTTTGCTTTCATATATTCATGTGCAATATTGCCTTTACACATACGAACATCTTTTATAGTTACTTGTCTAGCCGGATTTGTCGGAATTTTTATGATTCTTTCCATTTCACAAGTATTGCAAAAACTTCCGTTGATATCATATATCGGTAGATATTCTTTGATTGTTTTAGGTTTTCATACGTTTTTAGTGGGACCTTTCAAAACCATTTATGCATTTGCCTCTCCTGTGGGGGCTTATGTGTTGACTTTTTTTTCTATTTTGATTCTTATGAGATGCGTTGTCATACCGATTTCCGTCAAAGTATTTCCGTTTTTTACGGCTCAAAAAGATCTTATCAAATGGCCTTGATTATCGGAAACATAGTTTTATTGCAAAAATGAATAAGAATCTGTTTTTGTCATGAGAAGAAGAATAACGGATAAGAAAAATCTTGGAAATAATTTATTTTCTTATCTTTGTTTTTGTGTGCATCGTATTTTCTTCCATGAAGAACAGAAATATATATTTGTCGCTTTTAGTCGGTTGGCTCTTGTTATGCACGGCTTGTTCGCCGCGCAAAGTGTATTTGTCGACATCGTTTCATGAACCGGCGACAGACGGCTTACGTTTTATTTACAGTTATGACGGTTATCATTGGGATTCGATTCCGGGAATATGGCTCGAACCGGCAGTAGGAACTCAACGTGTGCTAAGGGATCCATCTCTCGTACAGGCTACCGACGGAGTATTTCATTTGGTGTGGACGTCGAGTTGGCGTAACGATTATGGCATAGGGTATGCATCTTCCCGGGATTTGGTGCATTGGTCGGAGCAGCGGCATATCGACCTTATGCAAGATTACGATACCCTTACACACAATGTGTGGGCTCCCGAACTTTTTTATGAATCTGTTACCGGAGAATATATGATAGCATGGGCTTCGGCCATACCCGGACGTTTCGATGGTACGCAGAGGCAATATTACACGGTAACTCGTGATTTTAAGAATTTTTCTCCGGTAAGGATTTTTTATGACCCCGGGTATAATTCGATCGACGGCACGGTCATAAAACGGAGTGAGAATGATTATGTTTTGATTGTAAAAGATAATCGGAAACCCGGATTCAGTAATCTGCACGCCGCTTTCGGTACGTCTCCCGCAGGTCCGTGGAGAGATGAGACGGTCGCTTTTACTCCCGAGTGGGCCGAAGGGCCTACCTGCATTCGGGTAGGAGAGGATTATCTCATCTATTTCGACCTTTATCGACAATATCGTTATGGGGCGGTACGCACGCGGGATTTTAGACATTTCGAGGATATAACCGAGAGGATTTCTGTTCCGAAAGGGCATAAACACGGTACGGCTATCGTTGTCGATGAGTCGGTAGTAAAGCGGTTGTTACAAGAAATAAAAAGAAAATAAGTTATTCAGAGAGATATGAGAAAGAGTGAGATGAAGAGATGGATTGTCGTCTGTGTTTTTACGATATTGCTTCCTTCGTTTGCGTGGGGGCAAAAGGATTCTACCGATACGGTTTCTTCGTATGAGAATCGGTTCATACGGCCGCTTGTCGATGTATTGCAGGAGATAGAGCAAAGGTTTGGTGTCCGTTTGAAGTTCGCTCCGGCAGATATAGAAGGAAAGATGCTCACGTATGCCGATTTCCGTATCCGGCCTTATTCCCTCGAAGAGACATTGCAGAATGTATTTTCTCCCACCGAGTTCAAGTTTGAGCGACAAAAGAAACAGGTTTATAGAATAAGACCTTATGAGTATTACCGTCGCACGCCGGCCGACGGGGAGAAGCTGTTGGCATGGCTGCACGGGAAATACCGCAGTCGGGAAGAATGGGAAGTTCGCCGCTCTGTCTTGAAATCGGATTTCCGCAGATTGTTGGGGATAGACCCTTTATTGGCCAAATCGGTCGATTCTCCTCGGAGTTTTAAGGGAAAAGAGCGTAAATATGATGGCTATACCGTACAGAATTTTGCCCTCGAAACGTTGCCCGGCCTCTATGTTTGCGGTTCGATATATGCCCCGACGAAAAGGGGACGGCATTCTTTGATTATGATGCCTGTCGGTCATTGGGCCGATGCCCGTTATAATCCCGATATGCAGTACCGCTTTGCGGCATTGGCACGTGCCGGTGCGGTATGTGTCTCTTTCGATCTTGTAGGTTGGGGAGAATCGGAAATGCAACTTGGTAAAGGTTCTCATAATACTGCTCTTTCTCAGCCGTTGCAATGCCTGTGGGGAGTGAAAATACTCGATTGGATTTTGGCCGACCGTAAGGATATCGATAAGCGGCGCATCGGGGTATGCGGCGGTTCCGGAGGTGGTACACTCTCGGTATTTCTTACTTTGCTCGACGAGCGCTATACGGCGGCTGCACCGGCCATGTCGTTTACTTCGCATTTCGATGGTGGTTGTCCTTGTGAGAGCGGTATGGGTACGACACGTGCTGCCGGGGGCAGTTGTAATGCCGAGTTGGCGGCAACTTTCGCCCCGAAACCTATGCTCGTTGTTTCTGATGGTGGGGACTGGACGGCCAGTGTGCCAACACTCGAATATCCTTTTTTACAAGATATTTACGGTTATTATGGAGCGAAACAGCAAGTTCGCAATGCTCATTTTCCCGATGAACGGCACCAATTCACTCCGGCCAAGCGGCAAGCCGTCTATGACTTTTTTATCGAAGTTTTCGGTCTCGACGGAGATAGGTGCGATGAAAGCCGGGTAACGCTCGAAAGTCCCGCACAGTTGCAAATGTTCGGTTGTCCCGAAAAATTTCCCGCGGGTTCTGTTTTTTCTTTGGCCGAACTTGAATCTCTGATGGCTGCTCCGGAATAAACGAGTGTTTTTTCTTTTCTCGGATATACCCGCTTTCAAGGGGGAATGAGAGTTTATCATATGAATCGGGGAGGAATGAAAAGGTGTCTGTAAAGTTTATACCAGATGATGCGTTGCCTCATGTGAGGGTATCTAAGATGCCACATATCTGCAATTTCCCGACGTCGTATAGGGTTCTGTACATGACGTAGAGCACGTCGGGCATGGCGTATGATGCGTCCTTCGATGGCCCATCGGGTACGGCGGG
>HF999664.1:0-1859 GCA_000434215.1 Bacteroides sp. CAG:144 | reverse complement strand
GGGCAATTCGATTAGAGAAAAGAAAATATCGTAAAGCCGCAGTAATTCCGCCAATCCCGTCCCGTCGGTACGCGATGTCTGGGTAACTTTTACCTCGTGTTGGCGGAAGTTGTTATAGGGGGCATTGATGTGTACCACTTTTCCCTGCAATGCGATTTCGACCCAAAACAACCAGTCTCCGTTCAATCGGAATTGCATATAGGTCTTGTCGGCAGGAATGGCTGCTTTTCGGAAAACGACCATGCTGGCATTGTATATCGTGTTGCAGCGCAGCATGTTCCGTAGAACGAAATCATGCCCATCCCACATGTCGCATGGCGAACTTTTGGAATAGGCTCCTTTCATACGTTTTTTCATTGGGCGGCTTTCGGCATCGACGAGGCGGCTTTCGGTATATGCCAACGTGCAGGACGGCTCGTTTTCGAGCTGTTCTACGCATGAGGAGAGAAATCCGGGGTCGGCGAAGTCATCGCTTTCGGCTATCCATATATATTCGCCTTGTGCAAGGTCAAAACCCTTTTGCCATTGCATGAATGTAGACCCGCTGTTGCGTTCGTTATACACGATGTGGGCTATTTTTTCCCGGGTGCGGTAAGTCTCGATGATTTCCCGGGAATCATCGGGCGAACAGTCGTCGAGAATGATTACTTCGAAATCGCGGTAGGTTTGCTCCAATACCGAGTCGATGCGCTCTTTCAGGTAAAGGGCATGGCGATAGTTGGGTATGATGACGGATACTTTCACGAATAGAATATTCTTTTTGCCATACAAATGTATATATTATAGAATATATTCTGCCTATTTTTTGTGATATATGTGTTTTTTTTGTACAAAAAACGCATAATGATATCCGTGATTATATGTTCGGTAAAACCTTCTCAGGTGAGCCGGTTGGAAAAAAATATTGCAGAGACGATAGGGAATGTAGAATATGAAGTCATCGCTTTCGATAATAGAAATACGCATTATGGCTTGTGCGAAATTTATAATTTATGTGCGGAGAAAAGCCGGTATGATAATTTGTGCTTTGCGCATGAAGACATACAGTTCGATACGATAGGTTGGGGTGAGAAGATAATCCCGAAGTTGTCGGAGACCGATTGCGGGGTAATCGGTTTTGCTGGGACTACGGCGAGGATAAGTGCTCTGTGCGGCATAGGTCTTTCTCGTGCACATTGGCGATCGAATTACATACAACACATGAATAAGGGCGGGATGAAAAGCTGTTTTAAAAATCCCGATCGGGTCGAATTTTCACCGGTGGTTTCTGTCGACGGCATGTGCTTGTTTGTCTCGCGTAAAGTATGGCAAAAGGTCCGTTTTGATGAAAAAACTTTTCCGAATTTCCATCTGTACGATCTCGACTTTACAACGGCCGTTTTTAGAGCAGGTTACATCAATTATATCTGCAATACGGTTATCGTGGAGCATTTTTCCGAAGGCTATTATACACAAGAGTGGCTCGCTGCTACAATCGATTTCAACAATAAATGGCGGGACGCATTACCACTCTATGTATCCGGGTTCCCGTGTATAAAAAATTTGGACAGATATGTACGCAGTAGAGAATTTCGTTTTATAAAAGCCATGATGAAAAGCCGGGGAAAGTGTTCGTGGGAGTTGATCGATGGGCTTTGTCGACAGTATTACCGAAAATATCCGTTTTATCGGTCAATAGTTGTTTGGTTTCATGCATATCGTTATCGTAAACGCTGGAAGCGGGAAGGTCGTCTTTAAGGTAATTTCTTATTTGTATATTGTATTACAGCGGATACGAGATTTTTTATTTTAGATTTTTAACGGTCTGACACAACCACTTGAGGAATAAATATTTAAGAAGTATTCGAGAAATAGCGGTA
>HF999663.1 GCA_000434215.1 Bacteroides sp. CAG:144 | reverse complement strand
TTCCTCCCTGCGGTCGTCAGAATGACATCACTTGGTAGAAAATTCTTTACTTCTCTCCGTTCCGTCCAGAATGGCATGCACTTGGCAAGGGGCTCTTTATCTTCACTACGCTTGCGCTACATTGGAATGGCAATGTCTGCCATATTTGTTTCAACGGTCGTTTCCGTCGGGTTGTCCTAATACACTGCTCGGGCCACGCGCCGCACGCTTTCGGTCGCCATGAGCGAGTAGAAATGTATGCTCGGTACGCCTCGGTCTTTCAGTTCCCGGGCTTGCGTTGTACACCATTCCACGCCTACTTCACGGGCAGCAGCATCGTCGCGGCAGGCCGCCAGTTCCCGGGCCAACGGCTCGGGCAGGTCTACGTGGAACACTTTGGGCAGCACCGTCAGTTGGTTGGCCGAGGTGATCGGTTTCAGGCCCGGCACGATGGGTACGGTGATGCCTTCGGCGCGGCAGCGTTCTACAAAAGCGAAATATTTTGCGTTATCGAAAAACATTTGTGTTACGATATACGATGCCCCGGCGTCGACTTTGGCTTTCAGGTGGCGTAGGTCGGTTTCGAGGTTGGGAGCTTCGTCGTGTTTCTCGGGATAGCCGGCCACCCCGTAGGAGAATGGCGATGAAAGGGTCATGTGTGAACCGTCGAGAAAATAGCCTTCGTTGAAACGGTTTACCTGTTGTTGCAGGTCTATGGCATGGGCATGACCTTCGGGCGAAGGCGAGAATCGCGCTTCGTGTTTGGCCTTGTCTCCTCGCAGAATGAGCAGGTCGGTGATGCCCAAAAAGTTCAGGTCTATCAGTGCGTATTCGGTTTCACTTTTGGTAAACCCGCTGCAAATGAGGTGCGGAACGGCCGGAATACGGTATTTGTACTGTATGGCGGCGGCCACGGCGACCGATCCCGGACGGCTTTTTTCCGACACCCGTTGGTAGAGGCCGTTATCGGCAGCTTTGTAGATAAACTCGCTGCGGTGCGATGTGATATTGATGTACTTCGGGTCGAATTCGCGTAGTGCATCGATCGTGTCGAATACCTTGTCGATGCTGTTTCCTTTCAGAGGAGGGAGAACTTCAAAAGAAAAGGCCGTTCGGGAGCTGTTTTTAATTATTTCGGCGACGTTCATCGTTTTTCCATTTTGTGCAAAAATACTGTTTTTATCGGGATAAAGCGGCGTATTGTTAAGAAAATTCGGTAAATACTTTTTTTTCGCAGTTTTTTGTTCGTTTCCTTTCGGTTGCGCTGTCATTCTGACGACCGCAGGGAGGAAGAATCCCTTGCAATGTGTTGAAGCTCTTACGACGCAATGTTATTCTGAACGAAGCATGAGCGTAGTGAAGAATCTCCTGCCTAAATGCTCAAAAGCATGAGATCCCCCACACCACCTGTGGCGGGTTCGGGATAACATAGAGATTCCTCGCGTGCGCTCGGAATGACACCCCGACGTGCTATCCTCCTTAGGTTAATGCCGACAAAGGCGAGGAGAAGGCTGCATGGCTTTCGGACAAATTTCGATTCAGAGCAACGATTCTGCATGGGTATCCGCTGTTCGCGGGCAGTATAGGATAATTGTGTTAAACTATGTGAAACGGTGGCCTGATTGTCAAACAATTCTTGTTTCATTTGTTATAATTATGTACATTTGAGAACAGTGTTTTTCATGGTATTAAATTTAGGTTACGGAGATTGGTTATCGTGAGATAATCAATCTTTTTTTTGAATATTACGAGTAGAAAAAGTCTCTGTGCGACATTCTCCCGAGCGAACCCTTTCCTGCGTAATTTGTTTTATAGATACATCGTCGATCCGCTGCGAGAGGTGGGAATCTATGAATTCCGATTTTTCGTCTGCAAGGTTATATATTAAATTTCTTTGTATTTTCTCAGAATTTGTTTTTATAAACTGCATTGTTTATTATCTTTGCCGTGTTATCCGATTCTTAATCGCAAAAATAGGGCGAAAGAGGAATCTGATGAGAGAAGTAAACCTATTGTACTGTGATGGAATTCTGTGTTGATTATCGGTTTACGGAATTGTTTTTTAGAGGTTTCCCCAGAATCTTTAAGAGCATTAAAAAATAGAAGTGTCCGGAATTGTAGAATTAAGGAATATAATTATATCCTTGCATCGGAATAAAAAAATGACCGAGAAAACCGAAAAACTATTTTTATGTGTTTTTGCCGTTATCGGTAAGAAATGGTGGCGGGCGGTAGCGGGCTGCATGGCTTTGTTTCTGTTTTTCCCTGTTGACGGTATAACACAGGATATGGCCGTGAAGACCAATGCAATAGGGTGGGCCACCGTCTCGCCCAATCTCGCTTTTGAATATCGGGTCGCCCGCAAATGGACGCTCGACCTTTCCCTCAGTTACAATCCCTTCACTTTCGGCGACAACAAGAAGTGGCGGCACGTTGCCGTGCAACCCGAGGCGCGTTACTGGCTGTGCGCTCCTTTCGGTGGCCATTTCGTGGGTGCACACTTGTTGTATATGCACTACAACGCCGGGAACGTGCACATGCCATTCGGCTTGTGGAAGCAGTTGCGCGACTATCGTTTTCAGGGTAACCTCTACGGCGGGGGGCTTGTCTACGGTTACCATCACATCATCAACAGGCGGTGGAGCATCGAGGGGGTTATCGGCCTCGGTTTCGCCCATACCTGCTCGAAGTATTACCGTTGTCGCCATTGCGGACGTTATCAGGGAATACAGAAGAAAAATATTTTCATGCCTACCAAGCTCTCGCTTTCGGTGGTCTATGTAATCGATTGACGCCATGAATAAGATAATCACCCGTATATGTGTTTTGGCGATGCTCGCCCTCCCGGGAAAAGGTGTGGCCGCGTCGTTTGTTCCCGGCTGTTATGCCGTTGTGGCCGATACGGCTTTCGTTCGCGATACGGCGAGGGTCGTCAGTACGCGCCTCTCGGCC
>HF999662.1:2199-9759 GCA_000434215.1 Bacteroides sp. CAG:144 | reverse complement strand
CATCGCCCAGCTTCCCAAACGGGTACAGGCGCTTTTCGATGGCCGGCTTCTTCTCCACGTCAATCCGACGGGAAAATTCGTCATCGGAGGCCCGCACGGCGACACCGGTCTCACAGGGCGTAAAATCATCGTCGACTCTTACGGCGGCAAAGGCGCACACGGGGGCGGAGCTTTCTCGGGCAAAGACCCCTCGAAAGTCGACCGTTCGGCCGCATACGCCGCCCGGCACATGGCCAAGAACATGGTAGCGGCCGGCATCGCCGATGAAGTCCTCATTCAAGTCTCTTACGCCATCGGCGTAGCGCAACCCGTAAGCCTTTTCGTCGATACCAACCATACGTCTCACGTTGCAATGAGCGATGCCGAGATCGCCGATAAAATCGGCGAAATCTTTGACCTACGTCCCAAAGCTATCGAAGAGCGCCTCAAACTAAGAAACCCCATTTACGAAGAAACCGCGGCATACGGACACATGGGACGTCAGCCCCGCACGGTACACAAAACATTTACATCGCGCTACGAAAAACCCGTAGAAGTCGATGTAGAACTTTTTACGTGGGAAAAACTCGATTACGTCGACACATTGAAAAAAGCATTTTCTCTGTAAACAATAAACGCATAACCATATGAACGACAAAACTCATTTCAGCCCCGAAACCGTCTGCGTACAAGGCGGCTGGACACCCAAAAAGGGAGAACCCCGTGTTGTACCCATTTACCAGAGCACGACATTCCGCTACGAAACCAGCGAACAAATGGCCCGTCTCTTCGACCTCGAAGAATCGGGATACTTCTACACCCGTCTGCAAAATCCCACCAACGATGTCGTCGCCGCAAAAATCGCCGAACTCGAAGGGGGTGTCGGCGCTATGCTCACCTCGTCGGGACAAGCGGCCAACTTTTACGCCATATTCAACATCTGCGAGGCCGGCGACCATTTTGTCTGCTCATCGACCATCTATGGAGGCACGTTCAACCTCTACACCGTAACGCTGAAAAAACTGGGAATCGACGTTACCCTCATCGACCCCGACGATGACGAAAGCACCATAGAAGCGGCATTCCGCCCCAATACAAAGGCTCTTTTCGGCGAGACATTATCCAACCCCGGCATGCACGTTCTCGACATCGAGAAATTTGCCCGCATCGCCCACCGGCATGGAGTACCCCTCATCGTCGACAACACATTCGCCACACCCATCAACTGCCGTCCGTTCGAGTGGGGAGCCGACATCGTAACACACTCAACGACCAAATATATGGACGGGCACGCCACCTGCGTAGGCGGAGCCATCGTCGACAGCGGAAATTTCGACTGGGAAGCTCATGCCGATAAATTCCCCGGGCTGACCCGCCCCGACGAATCTTATCACGGTCTTACCTATACCCGCGCCTTCGGCAAAATGGCTTATATCACCAAAGCGACGGCCCAACTCATGCGCGACCTCGGATCGATACAAGCTCCGCAAAACGCATTCCTGCTCAACCTCGGCCTCGAAACCCTTCATCTGCGTATGGCTCGCCACTGCGAAAATGCGCAGAAAGTCGCCGAATTCCTCGAAAGTTGCCCACAAGTCGCTTGGGTAAATTATCCGGGACTGAAAAACGACAAATACCACGCTTTGGCTCAAAAATACATGCCGCACGGTACTTGCGGCGTCATTGCCTTCGGTCTCAAAGGTTCGCGGGAAGACGCAATCCGGTTTATGGACCGCCTGAAACTTGCCGCCATCGTTACCCATGTGGCCGACGCGCGCACTTGCGTGCTGCACCCAGCCAGCCATACTCATCGTCAGCTCAGCGACGAACAACTTATCGAAGCCGGCGTAGCCCCCGACTTGATACGCCTCTCGGTCGGTATCGAAAATGCCGATGACATTATTGCCGACCTACGCCAAGCAATGAACTGATATTTTTCATATCGAAAGTTCCGGCGAGGAGAGAAATTGAATTTTCTCTCCTCGCTTTCTTTTTTCACGAAAATAAATTTTTTGCAAAAATATTTTCTTGATTTTCATATATAATATATCTTTGCAGAAGAAAAAATTATGTCAAACATTCAAAACTGAGAAAAATGAGTGCTGTAAAAAAATTCGGATTCTTATTCCTGCTGACTGCCACAATGCTGGCTATACCCGGTTGCAACAAAGAAGAAAACATCGTAGGTACTTGGTCTGGCTACGATCCTATTGAAGAGATTTCATATACCTATACATTCAACGCTGACGGATCATACACGCTAACCGGAACAGAAAAAGGATATAATGGAAATGATGGATCAGTAGAATTTGCAAGATTCTCTGAATTTGGGAATTACACATTCAGCAAAGAATCATCTTATCTGACAATGACAGGTGAAAAGGGGGTAGAAGTTTATAAAGCTACTATTTCCGACAAAACCCTAATTCTTAGCGGAATAGATGTATTTATAACTCTCACGAAACAATAGGCAACAACAACTTATATCTAAGTTATAAGTCGATACTTTTTTACGCTAAAAATTCCAGCGAGGAGAGAAAATTCGATTTTCTCTCCTCGCTGGAATTTTTATAGGAACAAATTTTTTATAAAAAAGATTGTTTTGTTTCTATATATTTATATCTTTGCAAAAGAACGAAAATTCATCTAATACTTTTAAATCATGAAACGACACAGACTTATCCCAATTTTAGTATTTCTGCCCCTTCTTCTTTTCGCAACCATAGGGTGTCAAAAAGAGGAAAAACAATTAATCGGCACATGGTATTGCACTCAAAACAATGGTTCTTATACCATAACAAACTTATTATCATTAAATAACAACGACACATTTACTTGGATAACCTCTTACTCGACTCCAAATACAAGCAAAGATGAAACCATAACAGGAACCTATCTTTTCGACAGCAATAACTCAAAAATATATTTTACCTCTGTTACAGATAACTCCACTTTTTCATACATAATTTCTATCATCGATGAAAAATTGATCTTATCTGAATATCAGAACGAAAGTGAAGACAGTGTTCTGATATTCAAAAAGAATTAAATTCAAAATGCAACTCACGCTATTTCTAAGCGATAGCCTCTCAAGCTATCGCTTTTTTATCAATACTGGTAAGAATTTCAAACGACGTCTATATACACAACAGAAGTTTTCTTATCACCTCTTGTCGATACAATACCGCTCCGAACATCGGAGAATCTCTACCGATATGAATTTTCAACCCTCCTGCCGAATTTCCATTTTACGCTAAAAAAATTTTTCATAAAAAGATTTCTTTATTGTCGTAAAGAATATATCTTTGCAACAGAATCACAAATTTAAAAATTCGTAAAAATGAGAACACTTAAATTCTTTCAATTTTTGGTTATCGCACTCGTATCGGTCATGACCATAAGCAGTTGCGACAAGGAAGATGAAAATCCGCTTGTCGGAACTTGGACGGCTTCTTATTCCGATGAATACGGAACGGAAAACTACCTCTTCACATTCAATTCCGACAAGACGTTTAGCGGACAAGTAAGCTATTCCGAAACTGAAATATACCATATGTCAGGCACTTACATACTCGATGAAGCCACATCAAAACTATATATGACCACCAACCCTACTGATGACATTGAAGGGGGTACCACGACTTACAATATATCCATTTCCCAAAAAGAGATAACGCTTACCGATCCGGAAGACAGTGAATTCACATTGGTATTCCATAAAAAATAACATCGGTACCCATAGATTATAACCGTTTTCATATATATGCATCACAGCCCCACTGAAATCAGCGGGGCTGTGATTTTTGTTCCTCACAAAAATACTTTCCAAAGGAAAGGCTGAAAAATCAGAATGAGTATAGAGCGTATCCGAATTTTTCCGTACATTTGTAAAAATGGATGCTTCATAACTCCGCACATCTATCATTACCTATGAAACAAACGATTTACATTTTTTTACTGCTTATCCTACTCACCGCTTGCGGAGGAGACAAGGAAAACGAGGGTTTCACGCTTACCGTAGAACTCGACGTACCCGACCAAACGTATCTCTACTTCTGGCAGGAAGAGCATAAAAAGGGAATCACCGTCGACTCGGTACTGACCGAAAAAGGCAAAGCCGTGTATAAAGGCGTTTGCGGGGAGTTATCGCGCATCGAGATTTGTACCGAAGCCGGACAACGGATACTATCGCTCTATGTGAAAAACGGCGATAAGATAAAATTGAAAGGCAGTGTAGAAACTCCTTATGAAATCACTTTTTCAGGCCCGATCGAACAAGAGCAAATCGGGAAATTCCGTAACGACAACCATATCCTGCTTCAACGGTTGACCGACAGCGACCGTGATTTTTATTCACACATCGGAGACACTTCCTATCAAAAAGAGACAATCGCTTACAGAGACTCGTTGCACGCACAAGTCATCGACTTTGCTTTGGCTCATTCCTCATCTTACGCATCAACGATTCTTATCTACGATTACCTGCTCTCGCCCGAAACAGTAGAAACGTCCGATACCTTGTTGCGCCGCCTCGCCCCCGAAGCCAAGCCGGTATCGCTATTGGCAAAAGCAGAACTATACATTTCGGACTTCCGGAAAAACCCGGAGGGAAAAATGCTCCCTTACATGACTTTCCGCACCCCCGGCGACAGCGTCATCAACACCGGCGGATTCCGACGCCGTACCACGCTTTTTACCGTATGGGCCTCATACGACACACCATCGCGGCAACAAATGCAGGTCGTGCGCAAAATCCGTGAAAAATATTCGGCACCTTATCTCAATGTCGTAAGCGTATCGCTTGATACCGACGAAAAAGCATGGAGAGAAATACTGCACAGCGACACGCTCGAAGGTTGGGCCCACTGCATTCTGAAAGAAGGTTGGAATGCCAATCAGGTCGAGAATCTGGGGATACAATCCCTACCGGCCACATTTATCCTCAACGGGACAGGCCGTATCGTCGCCAAAAATATTTATGACGAAGAACTTATCGATACGGTCGATAAAACGGTAGCAGAGGTAGGCGAAGACAAAACTTTCGGAGAAAAATCATCTTCTTCCCCAAAATCCTCCTCAAAAAAATAATCTCTTCCACAAGCGCGTATGTTGGTCAAAGTTTTCGGAGCAGCCATGCAGGGCATCGATGCCCTCACCGTAACCATCGAAGTGAATTGTTCGCAAGGTATTCATTTCTACATGGTGGGTCTGGCCGATACGGCTGTCAGGGAGAGCCATGAACGTATCCGCTCGGCACTGCAACACAACGGATATAAATTCCCGCACCGGCAACTCATCATCAATCTCGCACCGGCCGATCTGCGCAAAGAAGGCTCGGCCTACGATCTGCCACTGGCCATCGGCATACTGGCAGCCGCAGAAGAGATCTCGGCCGACAAACTAAGTCGTTACATGATCATGGGAGAACTGTCGCTCGACGGCTCTATCCTGCCCATACGCGGCACCCTACCCATTGCCATACAAGCCCGGGCACAAGGATTCGATGGCCTTATCGTCCCCAAAGCAAATGTGCGAGAAGCTGCTGTCGTCGACAAGCTCCACGTGTACGGAGTGGAAAATATTTGCGAGGTAGTCGATTTTTTCAACGGAGAGCGGGAACTGACACCAACGGTCATCGACACACGTGCCGAATTTTTTGCGGCTCAAAATAATTTCGACCTCGATTTCGCTGATGTCAAAGGTCAGGAAAGTGTAAAGCGCGCGTTTGAAGTCGCTGCCGCCGGAGGGCACAACCTCATCATGATAGGCCCGCCGGGTGCGGGAAAATCGATGATGGCCAAACGCATCGCCTCGATACTTCCGCCCCTCACTTTGCACGAGGCTCTTGAAACGACAAAAATACACTCGGTCGCTGGAAAAATGGAACGCAACAGCTCATTGCTCACCCAACGGCCTTTCCGGGCACCGCACCATACCATATCGAGTGCTGCCCTCGTAGGTGGCGGAACCTTTCCCCAACCGGGTGAAATATCGCTGGCCCACAACGGCGTACTTTTCCTCGACGAACTGCCCGAGTTCTCCCGTCAAGTACTCGAAGTCATGCGCCAACCCCTCGAAGACCGGAAAATCACCGTAGCACGAGCGAAATACACCATCGAATACCCGGCAAGCGTCATGCTTGTCGCTTCGATGAATCCCTGCCCTTGCGGATATTACAACCACCCCGAGAAAAAATGTATCTGCCCGCCCGGAGCGGTACACCGTTACCTGAACCGCATCTCGGGTCCGCTGCTCGACCGTATCGACATACAAGTAGAAATCGTTCCCGTTCCGTTCGAGAAAATCTCCGACGGCCGTCCGGGAGAACCCAGCACGGCCATTCGCGAACGGGTAATCCGCGCCCGGGAAATACAAAGCGAACGCTTCAAAGAGATACCCGGCATATATTGCAATGCACAGATGAACAGCCGATTGCTCAACACATACGCCCGACCCGACGATGCCGGACTCGCCCTGCTGCGCACGGCCATGACCCGACTCAACCTCTCGGCTCGCGCCTATGACCGCATATTGAAAGTTTCCCGCACCATCGCCGATCTGGCCGGCAGCGAAACCATACAAACCTCCCACATCGCCGAAGCCATCAATTACCGCAATCTCGACCGTGAAAATTGGGCGGGATAAGTCTCCCCCTCGTTATACAAAAATCGCTCTTCGGTACCACATCATAGGTACAAGATGCAAACAACCATATTGCCGGAGTTTTCATTTGTGAGAAAACAGCATCATTTTTTTCAGAGGAGAAATTCCTCCAAGATATTTTCTGTTACACAACATATCCTAAAAATGGTTATTCTTATTTATTAATGTTATTTTTGTAGAAAATGAAAGAAATATCATCTACCAAACGGAGGAACCGAAAATCCGGAAAAGAGTAGGGGACACAACTTTTATACATAAATCATGAATTGGTATCTCAAATGTTGGAAACAATATGCCGATTTCTCAGGGAGGGCTCGACGTAAAGAATATTGGATATTCTCGTTGATAAACTATATCATCATCTTCTTTCTTTATATTCTACAAATAGTCATGATTGAGAGCACGCTATGGCTCATATTTCCAATCATCTTTTTCTTGTATGCCGTGGCTGTATTTCTTCCCGGTTTAGCAGTGAATATCCGCCGATTGCACGACATCGGAAAAAGCGGATGGTGGTACCTCATCTATCTCATACCCATAATAGGCGCCATCTGGCTCACTGTATTAATGTGCTTAGACAGTGAACCCGGAGAAAATCAATGGGGAGAAAATCCAAAAGAGATAGAATATTGATAAATAGATAAATGTAACTTTTTTTCATGGTAAAACGACAGCCTGACCCGAGACGGAATCAGGCTGTCAACTTATCAAGCTGAAATCGATTTTCCGACGGAAAAGTTTTTCCAGCCGACGAGGTAATACGGCATTCTCGGATTTCGCCAAATCGGGATCGGCATCGAGCACCTCGCCGGCTATATCGCGTGCAAGTTGCAATATCTGGCCGTCTTTGGCAATATTGGCGATACGCAAATCGAAAGCGATGCCGCTCTGTTGCGTCCCTTCCATATCGCCGGGTCC
>HF999662.1:0-2167 GCA_000434215.1 Bacteroides sp. CAG:144 | reverse complement strand
GGGTCCTCTCAACTGCAAATCGGCCTCGGAAATCTCAAAGCCGTCGTTAGTACGGGTCATGATTTCGATACGTTTTCGCGTATCCTCGGATAGTTTATGCGATGTTACCAGCACGCAATAAGACTGGTCGGCTCCCCGCCCCACACGACCGCGCAACTGGTGTAACTGGGAAAGTCCGAAACGCTCGGCATTTTCTATAACCATCACCGTGGCATTCGGCACATTCACCCCTACCTCTATCACCGTAGTAGCAACCATGATTTGCGCCTCGCCACCGACAAAACGCTGCATCTCGGCATCTTTCTCCGCAGGTTTCATTTTCCCGTGCACCATGCACACGGTGTACTCGGGAAACACTTCGCGAATCTGTTTGAATCCCTCTTCGAGGTTTTTCAAATCGATTTTCTCGCTTTCCTGTATCAACGGGTAAACAATATACACCTGACGCCCTTGCTCGATCTGCCGGCGTATCGACTCGTAAAGTTCCGCCCGGCGATTATCGTACCGGTGTATCGTCGTTACCGGTTTACGACCGGGTGGCAATTCGTCGATTACCGACACGTCGAGATCGCCGTAAACCGTCATCGCCAACGTGCGCGGGATAGGAGTGGCCGTCATTACAAGGATATGGGGCGGCCGCGAGTTTTTCCGCCACAGACGCGAACGCTGCTCGACTCCGAAACGGTGCTGCTCATCGATGACGACAAAGCCTAAATTACTAAATACGACCGTATCTTCGAGCAGAGCATGCGTCCCGACAAGAATCTTCACATCGCCCGATACCAATCCCTCATGTATCTCCTCTCGTTGTTTCTTGCGGGTAGAGCCGGTAAGCAACTCGGTACGCACTCCGATGGGACGAAGCAAACTGCTCAACGTCTCATAATGTTGCGTAGCCAGAATTTCGGTAGGCGCCATCATACATGCCTGATACCCATTATCCACCGCCATAAGCATAGCCATAAGAGCAACAAGGGTCTTGCCGCTGCCCACATCGCCTTGCAAAAGACGATTCATCTGCCGACCGCTGCCCACATCGGCCCGGATCTCTTTCAATACCCTCTTCTGCGCACCCGTCAGCTCAAAAGGCAGACATTCGCGATAAAAACGGTTGAAATGCTCGCCTATCGTCCCAAACGGGAAACCTCCCAAACGACGCATACGTTGGCGGGTGTACCTCAATATATTGAGTTGCAGATAAAAGAGTTCCTCGAACTTCAATCGGAATTGTGCCTTACGCAGCACATCGGGCGACTGGGGAAAATGTATATTATAAAGCGCTTCGCTGAGATAAATCACATGAGCCCGGGCGATTACGGCCGCCGGAAGCGTCTCGGGAAGAGAACGGGGAATGACTTTCCACAACGTAGCGATGATTTTCTGCACCGCCTTCGAATTGAGAAAATGCGACTTCATCTTCTCGGTCGTCGTATAATACGGTTGCAAGCCTGTGTTTCCGTCGATTTCCACATCGACGGGATCGATTTCGGGATGAGCAATATTCAGGCGGCTGCCGAAAAGAGTGGGACGCCCGAAAAGCGTATATTCCGTTCCGGGCTTGTATCGGTCTTGGATATACTTGATTCCTTTGAACCAGACCAATTCTATCGTACCCGTGGCATCGGCAAAAATCGCGGTGAGACGACGTTTGTAACCTTCGCCCTGCGTCTCGTAACGCACAATCTTTCCACGCAGTTGTATATAAGGCATCGTCCCATTGATTTCCCGTATGGTATAAGTACGCGAACGATCGATATACTTATAAGGATAATAATACAACAGATCCTCATAAGAGTAAATACCCAGCTCCTTATTGAACAACTCCGCCCGTTTAGGACCGACGCCGGGAAGGAACTTTATATCGTTCATCGAAAGTTCACTCATCGGCACATAATATCTCAGCCACCGCCAAATCAAGCGGTGTGGTAATCTTTATATTATCAATATCCCCCTCGACCAATGTTACTCGGTATCCGGCCGCTTCGACAACGGAAGCATCATCGGTAAAATCATCACGGTAAGGCTGCCGGTAGGCATTTCTGAAAACGACGGAGTCGAAAACCTGCGGTGTCTGCACACTACGATACTCGGCACGGGGCACGGCCTCATTAGCGCCATCGTCCTTAATATGCCGCAACGAATCGATAACCGGTGTAACGGGAATTGC
>HF999661.1:1505-28167 GCA_000434215.1 Bacteroides sp. CAG:144 | reverse complement strand
TCGAACATTTGGGAATTGCCGTGAAAAGCATTGCTGATTCCCTGCCTTATTATGAAAATATTTTGGGATTGAAGTGTTATGCCGTAGAAGAAGTGGCCGATCAAAAAGTGAAAACGGCTTTTTTTAAAATCGGAGAAACCAAAATCGAACTTCTTGAGCCGACTTCGGAAGATAGTACCATTGCCAAATTTATCGAAAAACGGGGAGAAGGGATCCATCACCTTGCTTTTGCCGTAGCCGACGGAGTCGCTAATGCCCTGACCGAAGTTGCAGAAAAGGGAGTAAAACTTATCGATCAGGCACCTCGTCGTGGAGCGGAAGGTCTCGATATAGCATTCCTTCATCCGAAATCGACTTGCAGCGTTCTGACCGAGTTGTGTGAGAAACCTGAAAAATAAACATTATATCGAAAAAATATGAGTAACCAACTTGAAAAAGTAAAAGAGCTGATTGCCTTGCGCGAACAGGCTCGTTTGGGAGGCGGCGAGAAAGCGATCGCCAAACAACATGAGAAAGGAAAATATACCGCTCGCGAGCGCATCGCGATGCTCCTCGATGAAGGTAGTTTTGAGGAAATCGATATGTTCGTAACTCATCGCTGCCATAATTTCGGGATGGAAAAGAAACATTATCTGGGCGACGGCGTTGTTACCGGTAGCGGTACGATCGATGGTCGCCTTGTTTATATTTTTGCACAGGACTTTACTGTAAATGGTGGTTCTCTTTCTGAGACCATGGCACAGAAAATCTGTAAAGTGATGGATCTTGCCATGAAAATGGGGGTGCCTTGTATCGGCATCAATGACTCGGGCGGAGCGCGTATTCAGGAAGGTATCAATGCGTTGGCCGGTTTTGCCGAGATTTTCCAACGCAATATTTTGGCCTCGGGCGTAATACCTCAGATTTCGGGTATTTTCGGCCCTTGTGCTGGTGGTGCGGTATACAGTCCCGCATTGACCGACTTTACATTGATGACAAAAGGAACGTCGTATATGTTCCTTACCGGGCCGGCTGTTGTAAAAACCGTAACGGGAGAAGACGTCAATGCCGAGCAACTGGGCGGAGCGAGCGTACATACGACCAAATCGGGTGTCGCGCATTTTGCCGTAGATACCGAGGAGGACGGATTGAAGTTGATCCGCAATCTGCTTAGCTTCATTCCGCAGAACAATCTCGAAGAAGCTCCTATCATTCCTTGCGATGACCCGTTGGATCGTGTGGAGGATTCTCTCAACGAAATTATTCCCGATTCTCCCAATAAAGCGTACGATATGTATGAAGTGATCGGAGCTATCGTCGATAAGGGCGAATTCCTTGAAGTGCATCGTGATTTCGCACGGAATCTTATTGTCGGTTTTGCCCGTTTCAACGGGCAGTCGGTGGGTATTGTTGCCAATCAGCCTTGTCAGATGGCTGGTGTACTCGATTGCAACGCTTCGCGTAAAGGTGCGCGGTTTGTCCGTTTCTGCGATGCCTTCAATATTCCTATCGTATCATTGGTCGATGTACCCGGATTCCTTCCTGGTACGGGACAAGAGTACAACGCCGTAATTTGGCATGGTGCTAAACTCCTTTATGCATACGGCGAGGCGACAGTGCCTAAGGTTACCGTAACGTTGCGTAAGTCGTATGGCGGATCTCATATCGTGATGAGTTGCAAACAGTTGCGCGGAGATGTAAACTTTGCATGGCCTACTGCCGAGATTGCGGTAATGGGTGCCAGCGGGGCCGTTGCCGTATTGTATGCTCGAGAAGCGAAAGAACAGGCCGATCCGGCAGCCTATTTGGCAGAAAAAGAGCGCGAATATACACAACTCTTCGGCAATCCTTATAATGCTGCTAAATACGGATATATCGACGATGTCATTGAACCTCGCAATACCCGCTTCCGTATTTGCCGTGCATTGGCACAGTTGCAGACCAAGAAAGTGGTTAACCCGGCAAAAAAGCATGGTAATATACCTTTGTAGTATTCTTAAATCCAGAGAAAATGAATGTAAGAAAAATAGGGTTGTTGCTGCTTGCTTGCTGCGCGGTTGTCGGTGTATCGGCACAGTCGACATCGGCCTTGCGTATCAACGAGGTACTTACCAATAATGTGAATAATTATGTCGATCCGTTCGGAAACAGAGGAGCATGGATCGAGATATACAACAGTTCGGCAGGTACGGTACAAATGGCAGGTTGTTATATTACCAACGACCCGAATAATCCCAAGAAGTATATGATTTCCAAGGGCGACCTGAAAACCAAGATAGGACCTCGTCAGGTAGTCCTTATCTGGGCTGACGGTTTCGCTCATCACGGAACATTCCATACAAATTTCAAACTTGATCCTACGACCGAAAACTATATCGGGCTTTATGATGCCGGTGGAAAGAAACTTATCGATGAGGTAACGGTTCCGGTGTTGGCTCCCGATCAGAGCTTCGGTTCGCCCCGTGACGGAGTGAAAGAACGGATTGTTTTGAAAAATCCTACACCCGAAGCTGCAAACTATGTGGAAAATTCCAATCCGAAAGTCGACAAATTCGCAGAAAAAGACCCCGAGGGAGTTTCCATGTCCATCACGGCCATGTCTGTGGTATTTATAGCTCTTATCGTGTTGTATCTCTTTTTCAAGTTGGTCGGTAAGACGGCGATTCGCATGAGTGCCCGACGAGCGATGAAAGCCGGTAGCGCTACGACAATGGCCGAAGCAAAGCAGGAGGCCGATGTTCCCGGAGATATTCTAGCTGTAATTTCTATGGCCATTTATGAACATCAGGAGGCCGAACACGATTATGAAGATGCCATTCTCACCGTGAAACAGGTGAAACGGAGTTATTCACCGTGGAGTTCCAAAATTTATGGATTGCGACAAATACCACAACGAAAATTTTAAAAATCAGCGCTATGAAAGAGTTTAAATATAAAATCAACGGAAATCTTTATACCGTAAATATCAACCAGATCGAAGATAATATCGCAACGGTCGAGGTAAACGGGACTCCTTATAAGGTGGAGCTTGATAAGCCGGCCAAGAAACAGATCAAACCGCTTACTCGACCGCAGGCAGCTCCTGTTACGCCTGCCGGAGAACCAGTCGTAAGCCGTCCTGCCGCTGCGTCGGTAGCCGGTGCCGTGCGTTCGCCGCTGCCCGGAGTTATTCTCGAAATAAACGTGAGTGTGGGCGATACCGTGAAAGCAGGGCAAAAAGTGGCTATTCTCGAAGCCATGAAAATGGAGAATGTGATTGCAGCCACCCATGATGGAAAAATCACGGCAATAAAAGTTAATAAAGGCGATTCGATACTCGAAGGTGCCGATATCGTTGTTATCGGATAAGGCTTATGGGAGAGTTTTTGAGTTTTTTAGGTGAGAATATTCAAGAGTTTCTCACTTATACAGGTTTCGCCAATATCACGATGGGGAATTTCATCATGATTATTGTCGGTTGCTTTTTTATCTATTTGGCAATTGCGAAGGAATTTGAACCTATGTTGTTGATCCCTATCGGTTTTGGTATCCTTATAGGTAATATACCTTTCAAGGATGCCGGATTACAGTTGGGTATTTATGAGGAAGGTTCGGTTCTTAATATTCTCTATCAAGGAGTTGTTCAGGGTTGGTATCCGCCGCTCATATTTTTGGGTATAGGAGCTATGACCGATTTTTCGGCTCTGATTTCCAACCCGAAGTTGATGCTTATCGGAGCTGCGGCTCAATTTGGTATATTCGGTGCTTATGCTATTGCATTAGCGATGGGGTTTGACCCCAGTCAGGCTGGTGCTATCGGTATTATCGGTGGTGCCGATGGTCCTACGGCGATATTCCTTTCGTCGAAACTGGCTCCGAACCTGATGGGGGCTATCGCTATATCGGCCTATTCATATATGGCATTGGTTCCTGTCATACAGCCGCCCATTATGCGCTTATTGACGACCAAGAAAGAGCGTCTTATCCGCATGCGTCCGCCGCGTGTTGTTTCGCAGACCGAGAAAATAATTTTTCCCATTGTAGGGCTGTTGCTTACATGTTTCCTTGTGCCGTCGGGTCTTCCGTTGTTGGGAATGCTTTTCTTCGGGAACTTATTGAAAGAAAGTGGCGTTACCCGTCGTTTGGCCGAGACTGCCCGTGGCCCGCTTATCGATGTCATCACTATTTTGCTGGGAGTAACAGTAGGAGCCTCGACACAGGCGTCTCAGTTCCTGACCGGTGATTCGGTGAAAATTTTTGTACTTGGAGCCATTTCATTCATTATTGCGACGGCGGCCGGCGTATTGTTTGTGAAATTCTTCAATCTCTTTTTGAAGAAAGACAATAAAATCAATCCTCTTATCGGTAATGCCGGTGTATCGGCAGTACCCGATTCGGCCCGTATCTCGCAAGTATTGGGTTTGGAATACGACCCGTCGAATTATTTGCTCATGCATGCCATGGGTCCGAATGTCGCCGGTGTTATCGGCTCGGCTGTTGCCGCCGGTATCTTGCTGGGATTCCTCGGATAACTCATCTGTACAATATTCAATGCGGTGTGTAAAACAAGTTTACACACCGCATTTTTGTTTCATGGAGTGATACTACATTGCCTCAGGTAGTGGTGGGAGAGTGGGGGCGTTTTCGATTGCCGTTTTTCCCTGTTTCCGCGATTTCCACCCAATAGACACCGATACAGATGAGAATCATGGCGACGACTTGTTCCCAGCCGAATCGGTCCTGTCCTACGGCAAAAGAGACGATTGAAGCTACGATCAATATCAGGTATCCGTATATGGATACGACTGTTGTATTCAGATATTTAAGGCCGATGGGAATGAGTAGGTAGCTGATGACGGTAGGGAAAATCAGAACGAAAATCAGCAATGCTATCGGCCAAAACTGTAACGGTGGTGTCGTGAGTGGTGCATCGTATCCGGTAAAGGATAAGACGATGAGGCTTGAAACGGCAGCCCCCGAGAAAGTATAACGCATGAGAGTATAAGTACCTGTTTTTTTCAAGAATTGGTTGCTTAATATCAAATACACAGCATAGATGACAGAGCTGGTCAGGCAGAAAAGATTTCCCGATAAGGCATCGGAGGCGAGGTCATCGCTTTTTTGTGTCGAAATACATAATAGCGCTCCGCTTAACCCAACTAAAATTCCGATGATCTTCATAGTCGTTATTTTCTCTTGGAGAAAGAGTGCCGATAAGAGGAAAACCCAAATCGGTTGCATGGAGGTGAAAATCGCCGCAGAGACGGGAGTCGTCTTGCTCAGTCCCATCAGGTATGCAAACATATATCCGTAAATACCGATTGCCCCCAGCAGAAATAAGAATAATTTGTCTTTCACCGAGGCTTTTTCGGGTTTTGCCCAATATCCGATGATCCAGAAAGCGACGGCGGCAAAGACACAGCGGTAGGTTACGCCGGTAAGAGGTGCTATCCATAACGGTAACAAGTATCGCAGGGCGTTTACGTTCAGCCCGCTGAATGTTTTCGATACAACCATTGCCAAGTTGGCTTCACTTGTTTTGCTGATCATAGTTCTTCCAAAGATGATTTATCGTTCTCCAAATTATCGTTGAATAAGAATGTATGACGTGCCGCATAGGACCATATGATAGCCAGTAGCGTTATGGAAAGGTTGAATGAGAAGGCGAATTGCTGGGAATGGATATGGAATAGGGATTGGAAGGTGTCGATGATTGTCGGGCAGAGTAATATGGCCAAATAATTCATCGACATGACAAATGCCAGAGCCAAAGTTGTTTTTTCAGGGGTGGCGACTTGGCTGGTCTGGTCGTATATGAGCGGTTGTATGACACCGTATCCGAAACCCATGAAAACGGCTCCTGTTCCTAATATCCATACATTACTCGATATTAAGACCAACAAGAGTCCGGCAGCAATACATAACAGACACATGCACTTTGTAAGGTATTTGAATGTCGAGAGGATCTTGTTCAGGAAAAATCCCGGGACGACAATTGCTGAATAAAACATCGAGATGATGATTCCCGAAGTTTCGGCATCGAAACGATATTCTTTCATCAGAAACGGTAAATTAAAACTGATGATGACAACCAGATAAGTTACCAGCCCGTAAAATGCCATAAGGCCGATGAGGTGTTTTACATTGATTTTTCCGGGATTGTTCGTTCTGACGGGAGCCGCCGAGACAGGGTCTTTTTTCAAGTAGAAAGAGAAGACGAATGCGACGATCGGAAAGAAATACACGACAAAGGGTAAATGCCAGTCGATGCCGGCCAAATATCCGGTCAATAGGGTTGCCGATACCAGTGTGATGTTGGTAATTGCGGAACTCAGGCCGAATTGTCGCGTTCTATATTTCCCCGTGAAATAACGCGAGATCAGTCCGGTCGATAAAGGAACGATAAGGCCCGAGCCTATCCCCAGCAAAGCACTTACTGCAATCAGTTGCCACATTTCGGTAGAGAGTATGTAAAATAATCCGCTCAGAACAAAGATGATAAGACCCGTTTGCAGCAAAAAGATGTTGTTGATATGTTCTGTCAATTTTCCCGATAACAAGATAAATGGGATTGTAAGCAAGGACGGGAGGGAGGACAATAGTTGTATGTCGAACTCTGATGATTGCGGAAATATCGTAGACATCTGTCCCAGAATAGGGGAGACGGCCAGACCCGGTATCGCGTTCAAAGCCGAGATGGACCATATTCCCAGAAGTATGACTAAGGGCATTGTGCCTTGTCCTGTTTTTATTTTCATAATTATGTCGTGTATTATGATTTCCTGAAAGATTTATACCTACAACAATCTTCATTTTCTGAATGTTTACCGGGAGGATTTCTTGTAAATTTTAATAAGTGCCAAATTGTGTATGAATAGATGAATGGCTCAAACTTTCGTCTTGTCGATCTGTTGTTTTATTGGTGGGTCGTTTCAAAAACCGGCCTTATATTTCTAACTCATAAATTTTTAAGCAATGAAAGATTTGAATTTCAGAACAGGCGATGCCAAGACCAGTATCTTCGGCTCCGACGAAATGTTGAAACCCTCTCCCGTAGATCGTATTCCCGATGCCCCGACAACTCCGGAAATAGCCTATCAGATGGTGAAAGACGAGACGTTTGCACAGACACAACCCCGGTTGAATCTGGCTACATTCGTAACGACTTATATGGACGATTATGCGACGAAGTTGATGAATGAGGCCATTAACATCAATTATATCGATGAAACGGAATACCCCCGTATTGCTGTCATGAATGCGAAGTGTATCAATATTATGGCTAACTTGTGGAACTCTCCCGAAGAGGAAAAATGGAAAAGCGGAGCTTTGGCGATAGGCTCTTCCGAGGCCTGTATGTTGGGAGGAGTTGCAGCTTGGCTTCGATGGCGCAAAAAACGTCAGGCCGAAGGAAAACCGATCGATAAACCGAACTTTGTCATTTCCTCAGGTTTTCAGGTCGTATGGGAAAAATTCGCTCAACTTTGGCAGATCGAAATGCGGGAAGTGCCTTTGACACTCGAAAAAACAACCCTCGATCCCGAAGAAGCCTTGAAAATGTGTGATGAAAACACGATATGTATCGTACCTATCGAAGGTGTTACGTGGACGGGACTGAACGATGATGTAGAGGCTCTCGACCGGGCTCTTGATACGTTCAATAAAAAGACGGGTTATGATATACCTATCCATGTTGATGCAGCGTCGGGCGGATTTATTTTACCTTTCCTCGAACCTCATAAAAAATGGGATTTCCGGTTGAAGTGGGTCCTTTCTATCAGTACGTCGGGACATAAGTTCGGACTGGTGTATCCCGGTTTGGGCTGGGTTGTCTGGAAAGACAAAAAATATTTACCCGAAGAAATGTCGTTCAGTGTAAATTATTTGGGGGCGAATATCACGCAGGTGGGTCTCAATTTTTCTCGTCCGGCGGCACAGATATTGGGTCAGTATTACCAGTTTATCCGCTTGGGATTTCAGGGCTATAAAGCTATCCAGCACAACAGCATGCAGATCACTCAATATCTGCACGATGAAATAGGCAAGATGACACCGTTTGTCAATTACAGTAATCGGGTAGAGAATCCCCTGTTTATTTGGTATATAAAACCCGATTATGCCAAGAATGCCAAATGGACCTTGTATGATTTGCAAGACAAGTTGAAACAAGGGGGCTGGATGGTACCTGCCTATACATTACCTGAGAATATCCAGAATTATGTGGTTATGCGTATTGTTGTCCGTCAGGGATTTAGTCGCGATATGGCCGATATGCTGCTGAACGACATACGCGATGCAGTCGCTTCTCTCGAAAAGTTGGAATATCCCACCAATACGCGCATTGCACAAGATAAGAATATCGAGGTACAGGGTTCGGTGTTTACACATACCGGAAGTTGTCATAGGACTAAAAAATAGAGAAATGGAAAAATCTATTTCTTTTTCTTCGATAGAACAGGCTGTGCACGAAGCCTACGACATGTTTAAGGATAATCAAGATGGGAAAAACGCCGATTATATTCCTTATCTCGCCAATGTCGATAAAAATTTGTTCGGTATCAGTGTCTGTCTGCTGGACGGGCGAATGATTGAGGTCGGTGATACTCGATACCGATTCGGTATAGAATCTGTCTCCAAAGTATATACCGCCATATTGGTATTGCGCCAGTATGGGGCCGAAAAACTGCTTTCGATGATCGGTGCCGATGCGACCGGATTGCCGTTTAATTCGATAATCGCTATTCTGTTGGAAAACGATCACCCTTCCACACCGTTGGTCAATGCCGGTGCCATAACAGCGTGTAGCATGGTCAATCCGATGGGTGATGCCGATAAAAAATGGGCGGCGATCGTAGAAAACATAACCCAATTATCGGGAAGTGCTCCCGATTTGATAGAAGAGTTGTACCGTTCGGAGTCGGAGACGAATTTCAATAACCGATCTATTGTCTGGTTGCTGAAAAATTATAATCGTATCTATGATGATCCGGATTTATCTCTTGACCTTTATACCCGGCAGTGCTCTTTGGGTATTACCGCTGAACAACTTTCGGTGTGCGGAGCCACGATAGCCAACAGAGGTGTCAATCCAAAGACGGGGAGGAGCGTGTTTGATGCCTCTTTTTCTCCGCAGATTACCTCGCTTATTGCTACCGTGGGTTTTTATGAACATACGGGAGACTGGCTTTATACTTCGGGCATTCCGGCAAAGACGGGTGTCGGTGGCGGAGTCATGGGTGTCCTTCCCGGTATTATGGGAATCTCGGCTTTTGCTCCGCCGATAGATGAGTCCGGTAATTCGGTAAAGGCCCAGTTGGCGATCAAGCATATCATGAACAAACTCGGACTGTCGGTATTTAGTGGAGATTCTGTGAAGATAATTGCGTAAGTTCTCCGATGAGATGTTTTTTAGAAGAGAAAGGAGAATCCGATCAATTCCGGATTCTCCTTTTTTGACAAAGAAATGTCGGGTCGGTTTTTATTGCGGTTTGTGTCGGCTTGTTTGCTGTACCAGATGGGTAACATAGACCGTGAAAATCGGAAACATCATCATGCCCAGCGCTGCCAGAACAACCGAGAGTGTCTTCCCGGTGGCGGTAACGGCGTAAATGTTGGAGCCTACCGTCGTTACGTCCATGAAAGCCCACCATAGGGCATCGGTATATCGGTTGACCATCGGATTGACCGTGTGTTCCAGAACAAAGAATATGAGACTTGAAAAATAGACGGTTGCCAGAAGCATGGTTACATACGATATAAAAAGACTCGATATTTTGTTGTATGAGAGCCAACCGATGACGATAGCCAAAGCATATCCGCTTCTCACAAGGGGAATGAACCGTAGAAAATAGTATGTTTCGGGAGAAAAATCCACATTCAGATATGAGAATATATTCATATAGGGTATCGATACCAAAAAGAAAACGAAACGATTTCTCAGATATTTCCATTTATGCTTCGACAGGATAAACTCCAAAATAAAATCCAGTATGAAAAAAGCGCATATCCATAATTGTATTTTCTTGTAATAACCCTGGTTGAGAAACGATATATTGCGAAATGTGTCGATCGATATGGTGATGATGAGGAATACCGATAACAATAAGATCAAAATATGTAATATGTTATAAACCTTTGATTCGTAATCTCTCCACCTCACGGTTTGTATATTTTTCATATTCATGTTCGAATAAAATCGTCTGTATGTAAAACAACAAGCGGTCGCCGATTGTTTATCTACACGAAAAACAGGAATTACTTAATTATAATATAGAGATAATATGGCAAACATCGGAAAATCAGTAAAGCTGGGCGTGTTTACGTTGGCAATTATGAATGTAACGGCTGTCGTATCGTTACGGGGGCTACCGGCCGAGGCCGAGTATGGTGTCAGTTCGGCATTTTATTATTTATTTGCGGCATTGGTGTTTCTTATACCTACGGCTTTGGTTGCGGCCGAGTTGGCGGCTATGTTTCAGGACAAGCAGGGCGGTGTATTCCGGTGGGTAGGAGAGGCATTCGGCAAGAAAGCCGGTTTTTTGGCGATTTGGTTACAGTGGATAGAGAGTACGATTTGGTATCCGACGGTGCTTACTTTCGGCGCTGTTGCGATAGCGTTTATCGGAATGAATCATTCCGGAGATATGTTGTTGGCATCGAATCGTTTTTATACATTGGCCGTTGTGTTGTTTATTTATTGGTTGGCGACATTTATTTCGCTGAAAGGGTTGGACTGGGTAGGAAAAGTCGCCAAGATAGGAGGTCTGGTAGGAACGATTATTCCGGCCGGTCTGTTGGTCGTTCTGGCGATTGTCTATTTGTTGATGGGCGGAAAATCCCAAATGGATTTTTCGGGCAGTTTCTTGCCCGATTTCTCGAATTTCGATAATTTGGTTTTGGCGGCCAGTATCTTCTTGTTTTACGCCGGAATGGAGATGGGGGGTATCCATGTGAAAGATATAAATAATCCGTCCAAAAATTACCCGAAAGCCGTCTTTATGGGCTCGGCCATTACGGTACTGATTTTCATATTGGGAACATTTGCACTCGGTGTCATTATTCCACAAAAAGATATCAACCTGACGCAAAGCCTTTTGGTGGGTTTCGATAATTATTTTGCCTTTATCAAGGCTTCTTGGTTATCGCCGGTCATCGCCGTGGCATTGGCTTTTGGTGTTTTGGCGGGGGTTCTGACATGGGTTGCCGGTCCATCGAAAGGTATTTTTGCGGTGGGACGGGCCGGTTATTTACCGCCTTTTTTCCAAAAAACCAATAAAATCGGCGTTCAGAAAAATATTCTTTATATACAGGGTGGGGCGGTTACGTTGCTGAGTCTGTTGTTTGTTGTTATGCCTTCGGTACAAAGTTTTTATCAGATTATGTCGCAACTTACCGTAGTGCTTTATCTGATTATGTATATGCTCATGTTTTCGGCGGCTATCTATTTGCGGTATAATATGAAAAAAGCCGATCGTCCTTTTCGTATCGGAGGTAAAGGCAATGGGTTGATGTGGTTTATCGGCGGTTTGGGATTTTGTGGCTCCTTACTGGCTTTCATTTTGAGTTTTATACCGCCCAGCCAAATATCGGTGGGTAGCAATGCCGTATGGTTCTCGGTCCTTATCATAGGCGCATTGATTGTCGTTATAGCACCTTTTGTGATTTATGCTTCGCGTAAACCGAGCTGGAAAAACAGCGATACGCAGTTCGAACCGTTTCATTGGGAAGAGAACGGGGAAAGCATGCATTCTCCCCATTCGGTAGAAATACCGAATGGAAGTCTGTCAGAGAAGAAGTAATCAGTTCGGTGCGAGGATAATAAGATTTACCACTCGGGTTGCCAGTTGAGGATTTTTGCAGGGTCGAGGTACATCTCGATCAAGCAGTCGTCAGCCGGTAACCTGAGTTGTTTTGAGAGCGGGTGGCGACGGCTCGTATCGATGGGATTGCCATCTTTATCCCTACTGTCGAACTCTAAAAAACGCAAGTGATGTGCCGGTCCCCCGATGTTACCCCAACCTTCCGGCGCGATATTTTCGAGCGTGCAATTTATGAGTACGGCCTCGGCATAGGGATAGCCCTCAGGAAGTTTGTTTAGCGGAGAACGTGCCAGAACGGTATTTTTTCTCGTTCCTATGAAGTGGCAATTTACGAAGATATTTCCGTGATTGGCTTCGGTATTGCGTATCCACATAAACGGGCCGGGGCTTTTCAATAGGCAATCTTTGAAATAAGCGGGACCTCTTCCCAAAATCATGTCGCCGCCGCCATCGATGATGCAACGTTCGAGATAGACCGATCCGTTGATTTGCAGAGCGTCGCCCGACCCGACAACCCGTACGTTGCGCAGATAGTTGCGGGAACCCATGAGCAGAAGGCCTTCGGCTTGTCCCCGAAGGTCGGTCTGTATGGTCATGTTTTCGAAACGCATATCGTAACAGTTATCGGCGGCAAAGGCTGCGCGACGAGATGGGAAAGTTCCCGGCCATTCATTCGTTTTTACATTGAGGGGATGAGGATTGAATGTTTCATTGTTGGCGTAATGAATCAATACGCTGTCTCGATTTTCCCCTTGAAGAAGAACGTTTTTCTTGTTCCGGAAATAGACCAGTTCTTCATAGTCTCCGTTGTGGATAAAAACGCTCCACGACTCTGCACTGAAATCGGGTATAAAATCCATCGCCCCCTGTACGGTACAGAAGTCTCCGCTCCCGTCATGATTTACGATAAGATGACGTCGGGTGGCTTCCGGAGCGTTTTTGCGGATGCTGAATTGCCATGTCCCGCGATCGTAAATACCCGAGAACACACCTTTTTCGAGGGTGAAAACCTCTTTGTCGATAGTAACATAGTAGCTTTTTCCGTATTCCAGCAGATTGTTATGCGGATAAATGGTGGCTCGATTGCCATCGATGATGACCGGATAAAAGTGGAATCCGTCAGAGAAGCCCCCTATGATTGTCAGTTGGTAGGGCCCGGTCGTATCACGTATGGCAGTACCCGATGGAGTCCCGGCTTTTGTGTTGGCGTTGGTAATGGAGTGGGAAGAGTCGTAAGGATACGGTTCGGTGGTATAGGTCGCTTTTTGTTTCCGTATCATATCGGGTTCGGTAGGGCCGGCGGGAATACTCATGTCGAGTGTGTCGACCAGTCGTCCCGTATGCGATTCGTAGATGCGTATGACTCCTTTATTGTTGAGTTGTACCGGACTGTCGAACTCGATGGTGAGATGAGTATCGGGCGGAACTCCTTTGGCCTTGTTTGCGGGAAAAAGTCGGTAAGATGGAGTTGTCTCCACCTTTTGTACCGGCATGCTGGCTCCGGTTTTTGCATCGACGTTGTAGTCTTTTTCGGCGTATATCCAAGATGCGAGGAACAGTATGATCGTTGATACGAAAATCTTTTTCATGGTTGTTGCGTTTATATTCGCAAAGTTAAAAAATAATTTTTCTTTTTTGTTGAGAGAAGATCGATGAGTGGAATTCTTTTATACAAAAAAACAGGAGAAGATTGTTTTCCCCTACGAAAAAAGATGTATCTTTACCGTAGCACCAATTACAAATCAAATTATTTTATTCCATGTCATTCAGAATCGCTTTTTTCGACACAAAACCTTATGATGAGGATTCTTTCAGTAAGATGAACGAACGTTTCGGTTTCGATATCGTTTATTTCAAGGGGCATCTCAATCCAAACAATGTGATGTTGACCCAAGGATTCGATGCCGTGTGCATTTTTGTAAACGATATTGCCGATGCCGGTGTGATAGATACGTTGGTGAAAAACGGTGTCAAATTGCTGGCTTTGCGGTGTGCCGGTTATAACAATGTCGATTTGGCGGCAGCCGAAGGGCGTTTGCCGGTAGTCCGAGTCCCCGCTTATTCTCCCTATGCCGTTGCCGAATATACGTTGGCATTGATGCTTGCGCTCAATCGCCGCATTCCGCGTGCTACGTGGCGTACCCGAGACGGAAATTTTTCATTGCATGGTCTTATGGGGTTTGATATGCACGAGAAAACCATAGGTATTATAGGTACGGGAAAAATAGCCAAAGTATTGATACGTTTGTTGAGCGGTTTCGGAATGCGTATATTGGCTTACGACCTTTATCCCGATAAAGAGTTTGCTGCCGCCTATCATGTCGAATACACATCGCTCGACGATCTTTACCGGAGTTCCGATATTATTTCGCTTCATTGTCCGCTTACCGATGAGACGCGTTATATCATCAACGATGAGGCGATTGCCAAGATGAAACAGGGGGTAATGCTCATCAATACCGGTCGGGGAAAACTGATACACACTCATGCATTGATCAATGGGTTGAAAAGTAAGAAGGTGGGTTATGCCGGTCTCGACGTATACGAAGAAGAGAGCGGATATTTTTATGAAGATAAGTCCGACCGTATTATCGATGATGATGTTTTGGCCCGGTTATTGTCTTTCAATAATGTGATTGTAACTTCCCATCAGGCTTTTTTCACCAGAGAGGCTGTCCACAATATCGCCGAGACCACATTGCAGAATATTGCCGATTTCGAGGCGGGTCGTCCGTTGGAGAATGAAGTAAAACACTGATTGTCGGGCAATGATGAAGACCGCTTTACCACAACGCCCGGGTTTCCGGGCGTTGGTTCCATTGTTTGTTTTTTTAGGCGTTTATCTGCTTGCGTCGGTATGGGTCGATGATTTTTATGCTGTACCCATTACTGTTGCTTTCATTATCGCATCGATGGTGGCTGTGGCCCTTACCGACGGATTGTCTCTGCCCGAGCGCATCGCCCGTTTTTCCGAAGGTGCTGCCGATAAAAATATCCTTATCATGATATGGATTTTTATTTTGGCAGGGGCTTTTGCGCAGTCGGCCAAAGCAATGGGGGCGATCGATGCGACGGTAAATCTTACGTTGTGGCTTTTGCCCGATCATTTTTTATTGGTGGGTCTTTTTGCGGCTTCTTGTTTTATTTCTCTCTCGGTCGGCACGATTGTTGCCTTGGTTCCGGTAGCGGCCGGGTTGGCCGATAAAACGGGAATCGCTTTGCCGTATATGACGGCTATTGTTGTCGGAGGTGCTTTTTTCGGAGATAATCTGTCTTTTATCTCCGATACGACGATAGCGGCTACCCGCACTCAATTATGCGAAATGAAAGATAAATTCCGGGTAAATATTCTTATCGTTTTTCCTGCGGCTGTCGTTTTACTTGCATACTATACGGTGGTGGGCTTCCGGCTCGATATTCCGGCACCCGAGGCTGCTGTGGAGTGGGTGAAAGTCATTCCTTATATTGTCGTATTGCTTACGGCGTTGGCGGGTGTGCATGTAATGCTGGTCCTGACATTGGGCATATTTACGTCGGCTGCAATAGGAGTGTTTACCGGCGGGTACGATATCTTCGGTTGTCTGGCGGCGATGGGAGAGGGTATTACGGGTATGGGGGAACTCATTATCGTAACCCTATTGGCCGGCGGTATGCTCGAACTGATTCGTTATAACGGCGGTATGGAATATATTATTTCCCGGCTTACGGCTCATGTCTCTACCAAACGATGGGCCGAGTTGAGTATTGCAGCTCTTGTATCTTTGGCCAACCTTTGTACGGCCAATAATACCATTGCTATCATTACGACCGGTCCGATAGCCCGGGATATTACCATGCGCTTCGGCCTCGATGCCCGTAAGACGGCAAGTATTCTCGATACCTTTTCCTGTGCTGTACAGGGGTTGATACCTTATGGAGCACAGTTGCTTATCGCTGCCGGTCTTACGCAGCTCTCTCCGTTATCGATAATCCGTTACTTGTATTATCCGGTATTATTGGGACTTTGTGCGTTACTGGCTATTTTGATCCGTTATCCCCGCCGTTATTCCTGATCTCCCATTTGTTGTACCATCTCAGTTTTGTGTAAGAAATGATACTGGACCGATAAAACATCTCTATTTCCTTTTCGACGAATCGAATTACAACTTTCTTACTTGGTGGTATAGAACATATTGCTTACTTTTGCACATTCTCATAAAAAAAATAAAATTAGAGAAAGAATGTCTGTACAAAAGCCTCCGTTTTTTCATCTTTTTATGGCGACGGGTTTCGGGTCGGGATTTTCGCCCGTAGCCCCCGGAACTGCCGGAGCTTTGCTGGCGGTGCTTTTGTGGATGGCCGGTTATTTCCTATTGCCATTTGAAATCTTGCAGACTGTATTGGCAGTGGCCATTGTCTATTTTACCGTGCAGGGAATATATTCGAGTGCGGTTATGGAAAAATACTGGGGTGAAGATCCGTCTCGTGTCGTCATCGATGAGATGGTGGGTGTGTGGATTCCTCTGCTTGTCGTTCCGGACGGAGGCTGGTGGTATGTCGTCGCTGCTTTTGCCCTTTTCCGTTTTTTCGATATAGTGAAGCCCCTCGGCGTACGTCGTATGGAGCGTTTTAGGGGAGGGGTAGGAATCATGATGGACGATATTTTGGCCGGGATATACAGTGCGATATTGTTGGGTATTATCCGTCTTTCGATAGAATAAAAGCAAATTATGTCGAGGCGTTCGTTCATATTATTTCTCAAAGCCATGTGTTCGGCTCAAATTGCCAGTGCGGTCGATTTCATGGCGACTCTGGCCTTAGTCAATTTTTGCGGACTTTATTATGTCTATGCGACTTTTCTCGGTGCTCTTTCGGGAGGTGTGGTGAATTGTTGCATCAATTATAAATGGGTGTTTTGCGTATCGTCGTCCAAGTGCCATATCGCTTTGAAATATATGTTGGTATGGGGCGGGAGCATCATTCTTAATACCTACGGTACGTATTTCCTTACCGAGTGTATGATGCGTATGGCGTGGGTCGACCGGCTGAGTAATATGTATGTGTCGGTCAATCTTTTTCTATTGCCCAAAGTTGTCGTGGCGCTTATCGTTTCATTTTTTTGGAATTACCAGTTGCAACGCAAGTTTGTGTATCGGGATTGTTTTTTCGACAAATTATTCATATCACATAAACGATAAATCGAGATAAATCTATGCATTACCGTGATTATCTGCAACAGTTGATTTATAAAATCATAAACCCGGTTGTAAAGGGACTTATAAAAATGGGTATCACACCCAATATCATTACCACAACCGGCCTGATATTGAATATTGCTGCTGCGGCTGTTTTTATTTATGCCGGGTATTTGGCGAAATCCGAGGCCTATTTCTATGTGGGCTTAGGAGGAGGTGTCGTACTTTTTGCCGGCTTGTTCGATATGCTCGACGGACGTGTTGCGCGTCTTGGAAATATGGTTTCCCGTTTCGGTGCGTTTTATGATTCGGTACTCGACCGGTACAGCGAGCTGTTTACCCTTTTCGGAATATTCTTTTTCCTTATCCTGCAAGGGTATATGGCGTGGGCTATCGTCGCGTTTGTTGCCCTTGTCGGGTCTATCATGGTAAGTTATGTCCGGGCGCGAGCCGAAGGATTGGGGTTGGAGTGCAAGGTGGGGCTTATGCAGCGTCCCGAACGGGTCGTACTGACCAGCCTCGGTGCTCTTTTCTGCGGGATATTCGGAGATTGTACGGCATTCGATCCGATTCTTATCCTTGCCGTGCCGCTTGCCGTCATTGCCGTTCTGGCCAATGTTACGGCATTTGTGCGGGTGGCGCATTGTTATCGGTTGTTGAACGACAAGAAATAATCGACTTATGAGTTACCTGCCGCCGACCCGGAAAGAAGCTGTTATCGTTCTCGTCAGTACGTTGTCGTTTTTGCTTTTGACTGCCGTTTTTATCGGGCTGAGACCCGAACATATTGCTATGGCGGTCGTTCTCGATGTGTTGCTTTTCGCTTCACTTTATACCCGGAAGTTGGTGGTCGCTTTGCTCCCTTTCGTTGTTTTTGCCGTTTCGTACGACTGGATGCGGGTATGGCCCAATTATATGGTCAATGACATTGACGTTGCGGGTCTTTATTCCGCAGAAAGAACAATTTTTGGTATCGATGTCGACGGTGTAAGAATGACTTTGTGCGAATTTTTTCATGAACATCATTGTTCTGTGGCCGATTTCTTTGCCGGACTTTTCTATCTTTGTTGGGTCCCTGTTCCCGTGCTTTTTGCCTTGTCTCTTTTTATCAAAGGGCGTCGGGAACTGGCGTTACGTTTCTCGCTTGTTTTCCTGCTGGTCAATCTTATCGGTTTTGCCGGATATTATATTCACCCGGCCGCACCGCCGTGGTACGTCATGCAGTATGGTTTCGAGCCGATACTCGGTACGCCCGGCAATGTAGCGGGTTTGGGTCGTTTCGATGCATTGGTGGGTATGGATATTTTTGCACCCATGTATGGGCGCAATGCCAATGTTTTTGCCGCGTTGCCCTCGTTGCATTCGGCCTATATGCCGGTCGCTTTTACCTATGCGGTTATGGGGCGTTGTAAGAAATGGCTTATCGCTCTTTTCGGCATTATCATGGCGGGAATATGGTTTACGGCGATTTACTCGGGACATCACTATATGATCGATGTCCTTACGGGTATCGCTTGTGCGGTTATAGGTATCTTACTTTTTGAGCAAGTCTTTATGCGTCTGCCGGTTTTTCGTCGATTTATGTTCCGATATATTGCTTATATCTCATAATCGATCGTGAGACTAATTCAGAAATTGGTGGTGAGATTCCTCCCTATCCACCAGAGAATTACGACAATGAGGTAACACCGGATATATATCGGCCGGTGTATGGCGATGTAGAGTTTGGGGTATCGAGTACGGCCCATTTCGGCATAGAGAAGTAGGGCGATATAGGGGAGTGAAAAAATCAGTAACGCATTGTACCGTAGGGCATCGATGATGTGCAGATGCAGCAAGCTGTGCAAAGCGCGTTGGGTACCACAACCCGGACATTCCAGTCCTGTAAGCACGAGAAACGGGCACTTGGGGAATAACGGACATTCGAGAGGGTCGAGAAAATAGAAAATAAAACATATCGTAAGGACACCCGTTATCCCTACGATATATTTCGATTTCCTGCTCATGAATTAAAATGAAGATGCCATAAATGTGTAAACGGCGAGAAACGCGATGTACAATAAGGTTGCCACTAATCCGACAATAAAGCCTATTTTGGTCCATTTCCCCGCATTTTTGCTGGCTTCGACGGCTTCGGCATAATTCCCGCTTTTCAATAACGAACTTACTCTGCTGGCATAGACGATACCTACGATACCGAATGGCAGGCAACAGAGTACTGTTACGAGTATCGATTCGACCAGCCATGTCTTGGGTGCGGTGGTCGGGGTTGCGGGTGTCGTTTCGATGGGAGGTACGGGCGGGGGTGTTGATGTGTTCCATAAAAATTGTAACTCATCTATTTGCCCGGCAGGCAACCACGATGGCATACCCTGATGCCATGCCAGTGTTTGAGGGGTTATATGCATTTCGTTCAGTCTTTCAAGAGCGAAAGGGCCTTCGGGTTTTTCGTTTATCAATATGTAATATTCCATAACAATAGAGATATACAGACAAATATAATGAAATTACCGGGAATAAATGGCTTTGGTGCTGTTTTTATAAAAAGCCAGAATCCTTTTTATTTTCTTCCGGAAAAAGAATCCTATTGTTTTAATAGGTATTTGGCATTAATTTTTTATTAGTAGAGAGTTCCGGTACAATGCAGTTCGCAAAGTGTCGATCCGGTTAACGTGCTGAAAACGAACTTTGTTCCTGTCATTTCAAACTCATTGCTTTTGGAAAAAGTGAGAGTCGTCGTATATTGGAAACTTCTCACATTCCCTACAACGCTTTGTACGATCGAGAAACTGAGTTTGGCTGTATTGTCTCCGGTTTTGGTATAGGTATAAGTTCCCCAATCGACCGACCAACTCGAACGGCAATCTGTTTCATTCAGAATCGTCAATTGTTGAGTACCTTCTCCATAACGTTTATCGCCTACGAGATAATAGCCGCTCCATTCAATTGTAGTTCCGGCAGGGAGATCTTCCGGGGCTTTACCCTTACCTCCGGGATTGCTTGTCGTATTGTTTCCGAAAGGATTCATCAGATCGCCCAAATCACCTTCTTTTGCACAAGATGAAAAAAATATACTGCATATAGAACTTACAATGAAAATATATAAAATACCTTTTATTCTCATGATATATAGTATTGTGTGATTTCTTTGTTTATTAGAAAAAATGATATAATTGTCATTGAAATGTTTTTAGTCCGTTTTTTTTGATCTTTTTTATCCGAACAAAGCATCAGAAGTTTTTTATAGTTAATCCTCCCATTCATGTTGCCTTTTCATTTCTTCCTTTATTCGTTTTTTTGCGTTGATTATAATTTGACAGTTGACGCAAAAACTCACAAATGAGATAACAAAGAAAAATGAACACAAAGCTATTACCCAACTCTTATCGGAGAAAAACGCATATGAAACGAATATCAATACAAAACCCGGGAAATATAGGAAAGAAGTTATTTGGTAAACCTTATTATTTTTAAGGCTGGCCTCTGCTCTTCTCTGTAATTCTTCCAGTTGTTGCCTATCCATATCGATTTTTTATTTGTAGTTTGAAAGATAAGATTGTATGGAGGAAAATAAAATATCCTCTTACACGCAAATATAATGAAATTACTCGAAAATTATATTTTTACAGGGCCTTTTTATAAATTCCGGGAAAGAAGTTGCTCTCCCTCTTTTGTAAAAGGGTAGAAAGTATTTGATAGGGAAATCATGTAAGGAGGAAAAGTATGATTGGATTATTCTCAGAAAGGTGGGGCGAAAAATATGTCCGTGAAATATAGAAAGAAAAAAGAGAGTAACAATGCTATGATTGTTACTCTCTTTTTGTGATAAGGGATTTATTATTTGTTCAGAGCGGTAGCTACGTCTACGGCGCAAGCTACGGTACAACCTACCATCGGGTTGTTACCGATACCGAGGAATCCCATCATTTCTACGTGAGCGGGAACCGAAGACGATCCGGCAAATTGAGCGTCGGAGTGCATACGGCCCATTGTGTCGGTCATACCGTAAGATGCAGGACCGGCAGCCATGTTGTCGGGGTGAAGGGTACGCCCCGTACCGCCTCCCGAAGCAACCGAGAAATAAGGTTTGCCGGCCAACACACGTTCTTTTTTGTAGGTTCCGGCTACGGGGTGTTGGAAACGGGTGGGGTTGGTTGAGTTACCCGTGATCGATACCTCAACGCCTTCGTGCCACATGATGGCAACACCTTCGCGCACATCATCGGCGCCGTAGCATTTTACTTTGGCACGGGGACCGTCGGAGTAGGCGATTTCGCGAACGATTTTCAGTTCGCCCGTATAGTAGTCGAATTGGGTTTGTACATAGGTGAAACCGTTGATACGCGAGATGATTTGAGCAGCGTCTTTTCCGAGACCGTTCAGGATACAACGCAGCGGTTCTTTACGAACTTTGTCTGCCTTTGCTGCGATTTTGATAGCACCTTCGGCGGCGGCGAACGATTCGTGTCCGGCGAGGAATGCGAAACATTTGGTCTCTTCACGCAATAAACGGGCGGCGAGGTTACCATGTCCGATACCTACTTTACGATCATCGGCAACCGAACCGGGAATGCAGAATGCCTGCAATCCGATACCGATGGCTTCGGCAGCTTCGGCAGCATTTTTACAGCCTTTTTTCAAGGCGATGGCCGAACCTACTACATAGGCCCATTTGGCATTTTCAAAACAGATGGGTTGTGTTTCTTCGCATGTTTTATAAGGATCGAGACCGTATTTCTCGCAGATGGCGTTTGCCTCTTCGATGTCTTTGATGCCGTTTTCGTTGAGAGCTGCGATGATTTGTTTGATACGACGCTCTTGGCTCTCGAATTTTACTTCTCTTATCATAGTTGTCTGTCCTCCTTATTATTCTTTACGTGGGTCAATGTATTTTACTGCACCGGCCTCTTGGGTGAAACGTCCGTAGGTACCGGTTACTTTTTTCAAGGCTTCGTTGGCATCGGTACCTTTTTTGATTTCATCCATGAATTTGCCCAGATGAACGAATTCGTAACCGCAGATTTCATCGTTTTTATCGAGGGCGAGGGTTTTGATGTAACCTTCGGCCATTTCGAGGTAACGGGGGCCTTTGGCGAGAGTTCCGTAAAGAGTTCCCGTTTGGCTGCGGAGGCCTTTGCCCAAGTCTTCGAGACCTGCGCCGATCATGAGGCCACCTTCGGAGAATGCCGATTGAGAACGACCGTAAACGATTTGGAGGAACAGTTCGCGCATGGCGGTGTTGATGGCGTCGCAAACGAGGTCGGTATTGAGGGCTTCGAGAATGGTTTTGCCCGGGAGTATTTCCGATGCCATAGCAGCCGAGTGGGTCATACCCGAACAACCGATGGTCTCGACGAGCGCTTCTTGTATGACTCCGTCTTTGACGTTGAGTGTCAGCTTACAAGCTCCTTGTTGGGGGGCGCACCAGCCTACACCGTGGGTCAGACCCGAAATGTCGATGACTTCTTTGGCTTTTACCCATTTCCCTTCTTCGGGAATAGGTGCGGGGCCGTGGTTGGGGCCTTTCTTAACAACACACATGTGTTCTACTTCCTGTGAATAGATCATAATGCTCTGGTTTTAATTGGATAATATAATGTGTCTTGAATTCGTTAAATTGTTGATATGTGCACTCTTGGTACCTATGGCGACTGTCTCGGTGTTTCGTTTCCCGCATACAATAACGTGTCGGAAAAAGTCGAAGCAAAGGTATATTTTTTTTCCTAATCAGGCAATATTCCGGAAACCGGAAAATGTGGGAGCAATCGATTTTTTGTAAATCGAGCATTAATATTTGGCAATCAAGAAAAAAAAACGCATATTTGTAAGACATTTTTATAAATACAGGTTAACTCATTAAAAAAGAATATCTATGAAAAAGAGTGCATTGCAGGTGGCTCGTGCCGCATATCAGCCCAAATTGCCCAAGTCGCTGAAAGGAACGGTACATATCAAAGAGGGGGCACCGACGCAATCTGTTGCCAATCAGGAAGAGATTGCCGCCCTTTTCCCGAATACCTACGGAATGCCAGTCTTGACATTTGAGGCCGATGGTGAAGAAAAAAGTTATCCGGCTATTAATGTCGGCGTGATCCTTTCGGGCGGACAGGCTCCCGGTGGCCATAATGTCATAGCCGGTCTTTTCGATGGCATCAAGAAAATGAATCAAGGTTCCCGGCTGTTCGGATTCCTTTTGGGACCGGCCGGGCTTATCGATCATAAATATATGGAACTTACCTCCGATATTATCGATGAATATCGTAATACGGGAGGATTCGATATCATCGGGTCGGGCAGAACCAAGCTCGAAACCAAGGAACAATTCGATAAGGGACTTCAAATCTTAAAAGATCTCGATATAAAAGCATTGGTCATTATCGGCGGAGACGATTCCAATACCAATGCTTGCGTTTTGGCCGAATATTACAAACAGATAGGGGCTGGCGTGCAGGTGATAGGTTGTCCTAAAACCATCGATGGTGATTTGAAAAACGAAATGATCGAAAGTTCGTTCGGATTCGATACGGCGTGCAAGGTATATTCCGAAGTAATCGGAAACATTCAGCGGGATTGCAATTCCGCAAAAAAATATTGGCACTTTATCAAGTTGATGGGACGTTCGGCTTCCCATATCGCATTGGAATGCGCGTTGCAGACTCAACCGAATATCTGTCTTATATCGGAAGAGGTAGAAGCAAAACAGCAAACGCTCGACGATATTGTAAATTGTATTGCCGAGGCTGTTGCCGTGCGGGCTTCCGAAGGTAGTAATTTCGGTACGGTATTGATACCCGAAGGTCTTATCGAGTTTATTCCGGCGATGAAGAAACTTATTTCGGAGTTGAACGATTTTCTGGCGATGAACGGTTCGGAGTATGCTATGGTGCGTAAATCGGAACAAATCAATTATATTACAAAACACCTTTCGCCTGAGAATGCCGCAATATATTCGACGTTGCCCGAAGCTGTCGCTCGTCAACTTACGCTCGATCGGGATCCACATGGAAATGTACAAGTTTCGCTTATTGAGACCGAAAAATTATTAGCCGAAATGGTGGGACGTCGTTTGGCCGAGATGAAAGCCGAAGGTACTTATATTGGAAAATTTGCGACTCAGACTCACTTTTTCGGATATGAAGGCCGTTGTGCAGCGCCCTCTAATTTCGATGCCGACTATTGCTATTCGTTGGGATATACGGCGGCCATGCTTATCGGTGAAGGCCGCACGGGTTATATGTCGTCGGTACGCAATACGACTCGTCCGGCCGAAGAGTGGATTGCCGGAGGCGTGCCTGTTACGATGATGATGAATATGGAACGTCGTAACGGAGAGATGAAACCGGTGATACAAAAGGCTTTGGTGAAACTCGACGGAGCTCCTTTCAAATATTTTGTGTCTCAGCGTAAGCAATGGGCTCGAGAAACGTGTTATGTATATCCCGGTCCTATTCAGTATTTCGGGCCTACCGAGGTATGCGACCAACCGACCGAAACACTTCGTCTCGAACATCAATAAGATTGATGCCGATTCGGTGTGTGGAATAAAGCAGAGGCCTCCTGACAAGGGGAGGCCTCTGTTCGTCATATCGAATGCAGAACGATGTTTCTATCGGAATTAAAGTGCTGAAAAATTTTTATTTCGTGAAAACGAGCGGATATAATTGAGAAAAGTTGTCGATAAGGAAATCGGCTCTGGACGATTTCAGAATATCCCGATTGTGATTTCCGTAAGTAACGCCGCAGGTCATGCAGCCGGCCGCACGTCCCATTTCTATATCGAATGTCGTATCTCCGACCACTATGGCTTCGGCAGGAAGTGTATCTGTCAGGCTCAATACTTTCAATGCCATGTCGGGTGCAGGCTTTTTGTGAGTAACATCATCGTCGCAAACGATAGTTCCCGTTAAGGGCAGCAAGTCGAAATCTTTCATCATTTGCAACAATACCCGTCTGCTTTTTCCAGAGGCGATGGCGAGAGTTGTACCTTCGTCGTGCAATCGGGTGAGCGTTTCTTTTACATGAGGAAAAAGATGTGCGGTACGGGGACTTATCTCATCGAAAAGTTGGCGGTATATGTCGACGGATTTTTCGAGTAACGTCCCGGTTGGAATGTGAGCGCCTTCGGTGAGTACCGTGCGTAGAGGAAGACCGATGCGCGATATGATTTCTTCTTGGGGTACGGAGGGTAGCCGTAAAACATTCAGTGTACTTTGCACAGAAGCGACGATACATGCTTGTGTATCGGCCAAAGTCCCGTCGAAGTCGAGAATAAGGGTCTTTATCATATTTTTTGTGTCGATGTTGTTTTTTTATCGGCTGTTTTTTCGAGCGAATAGAACAAGCGGGTGAGCGTGTCTGCAACCTCTTTTTGTACCCGGGCTCTTGGAGAGGAAAAGTGATTGACCATTACGACGACGGCATAAGTGCGTTTCCCTTTATAATAGCCCGCATAACATTGTACGCCCGTCATACTCCCACTTTTGAGTCGGAAAGACGTTGCCAGTTCCGAATCGGCCATAAACCGTTTGAGGGTTCCCTCTCCCGGTCGGGGCAGGAGGTCGAAGAGTATGTTGCCCGTTTCTCCGTTACCGGCAACATAGGCCAATAGGCGGCACATCATAAGCGGTGTAATACGGTTAAGCGGAGACAGTCCCGAGCCGTCGTAAAGAATGGCATCGTCGATGGGAAATCCTTTTTCTTTCCAAATGTTTTTCATGGCTTCGATGCTACCCGAAAGTGTCGCCGTCGGGTGGCTTGCCAATTCTACTTGCCGTAAAAGAGATTCGGCGTAGAGGTTGTCGCTTTCGATGAGGGTATGCCGCAGCAGGTCTACGAGAGCAGGAGAGTAGTATGTAAGTAGAACGGGTTTGCCGGGGTCGTAGGGGGCAAGTGCTTTTCCCGTTTCATGCAAAATACGTGCCGTGGTTGCTTCGTGCTGTACTTTTATTCCCGAGCGGCGTAGTGCCTCGGTAAGTTGTCGGGCAAGATGGTGCGGTGGGTCGGGCAGATCGCCTTTGATGGTGAATCGGTCTCGATTTGCCGGTAAAGAGCCGTATATGCGGCGTGTATATTCATACGGAGCTCCGTAGATATAGGCGCTGTCTCGTCCCGAACGGTTGGTCGACAAGTAGTCGTAGATGCGTAGGTTTTTTATTTCAGGAGTTATTTCGAGCAGTGTGGGCCGGCTTCCGGACTCTCCGGTACGAAAAGTTGCAGCGAAGCGGTTATCGGCATAATTGATGCCGTAACATCCTGCGGCATAATAGTTCCCAACATCTTCCCATAACCATTTGCTGACGACAGGATTGTCGGGTATTGCCCGATCATCGGCAATGACTTGTCCTGAGATAGAGCGTATTCCCGCCGATTTTACCGCTTTCACGACTTCTCGGATAAAGGTATCGGGCGAGACGTCGCTGTATTGCGAACCCAACGATGGATCTCCGCAACCCCGTATATAAAGGTTTCCGTGTAACCGCCCTCGTGGGGAAATCTTCCCATCGTGGTAAACTTGGGTGGAGAGTCGGTGCCCGGGTGTATAACAGAGCAAGAGGGTTGTCGCAGTGATGAGTTTTTGTGTCGAAGCCGGTATGAAAAAATGTTCGGAATGATGAGCGGCGACGACATCACCCGTCTCGATGTCGATGACGCATATTCCCGATACAGCATTTTCGCCCCCGATCGGTTTTATGGAGAGTACGTTTTGGGCGA
>HF999661.1:0-1402 GCA_000434215.1 Bacteroides sp. CAG:144 | reverse complement strand
GGAACAGGTATAGATTTCTCATATCGACAAAAATAATAAATCTTGTCCGAAAAAAGAGTCTGAATGTAAATTCTGCAGGTATTTTGTGTATTTTTGTCCAATAGACAGGTATATCTGTTTTTTTTGAAAGAAAACGATATGTTATAAATTGATGACGTTATTATGAAATCGGTTCGACAACCCTTTACATTCGATCGTGTGATTCGTATCTTGTTTACGGTAGTGGCGATTGTTGCGGTTTTTTATCTGATAGGGCTGCTTAAAAACGCGTTACTGCCATTCCTTGTCGCGTGGTTGCTGGCTTATCTTATCAATCCTTTTGTCGAGTTCATTCAGTATCGGTGTCGGGTGAAGATACGCATCATATCCATATTTCTGGCACTTCTTTCCGTCATTGGGATTATAGCTTTATTTATTTGGCTTATCATGCCAGGTATAGTGGAGGAAGCTACCAAAATGCGGACTTTGATACACGATTATCTTTCCCATGGAGCATCGATAACTCCGTTTATACCCGAAAGCTGGCATACGTATTTGCAGGAGAGGATCGATTTTACCAAGATTGCCGAAGCGATGAATCCGCAGGATTGGCGTGAGCTTATAGAAAAAACAGCGACGCATTTATGGACGGTGCTTACCGGTTCGGTCAATCAGATTATCAATATTATCGGTTGGCTCATTGTATTCCTATACCTGATATTTATATTGCTCGATTATGATAAAATCATCGTGGGATTCAAAGCACTTATACCCAATCGTTATAGGGCGAAAACGCTGGAAGTATTCGATGATGTGAAAGAAAGCATGAATCGTTATTTTCGCGGACAAGCTTGTGTCGCTTTCTTGGTAGGGATTCTTTTCAGTATAGGCTTCTCGATCGTCGGTTTGCCTCTTGCTATATTATTGGGCCTTTTCATCGGGTTGCTCAATATGGTACCTTATCTGCAAGTCGTAGGTTTTCTGCCCACGTTATTGCTATGTTTGTTGAAATCGGTTGAGCCCGGACAGAGTTTTTGGTGGCTTGTGATTGGTTGTATCATTGTGTTTGTTGTTGTGCAGATCATACAAGACATGATACTCGTTCCCCGTATTATGGGGCATGTCATGGGTCTTAATCCGGCTATTATTCTGTTGTCGTTGTCGATATGGGGAACTTTGTTGGGACTTATAGGCATGATTATAGCATTGCCGCTGACAACCCTACTGCAATCGTATTACGAACGGTATATTTTAAGGGAAGATGTCAAAGTGTGTTCTCCTCCAAAAGGTATTGAAAATGAGAATGGTATTGATATATAATATTTTTTAACACATAAAAAGTTTGCTGAAAAGTTGGTATAATCCAAAATAAGCCATACCTTTGCCACGCATTTGAGAAAAACAATGCTTTTTTCCGATGCGA
>HF999660.1:14808-34567 GCA_000434215.1 Bacteroides sp. CAG:144 | reverse complement strand
CTGCCCCTTTTGTTAGACAAATGCTGGAAGGTCAGGTTTAACAGTTGTCGACCGATTGCCTTTATTCCCCGATAAATGCAGCCGCCCTGTCGACAAGTCGGCAGGGCGGCCATAGAATATTTGATGAAAAGATTACAAACCTTCTTCTCCGTAGGTGGCGATAATACCCATTTTCGATTCCTCGATAAAACGCAGGATATAGTCGATTTCGGGAGAAGGCGTACACACATCTTTGATACGCAGTACGGCATTTTCGAGGCTTGTTCCCGATGAATAGATCTGGCGATAAGCGAGAGCGATATTTTCGATCGCTTCTTCGCTGAATCCACTACGGCGCATTATAAAGGCGTCTATCCCTTTGTAGGTAATGGGGTTGTGTGCAGCCAGAATGTAAGGAGGAATGTCTTTGCCGGTACGGCAACCGCTTTTTATCAGCGACCAGCTGCCTACCCGACAGTTTTCTTTGATAATGACACGCCCTGCCAAAATGGCTTTGCTGTGAATATGGCACTCACCGGCCAAGTCGCAATCGATGCCAAGAATACAATCGTCGTCGACACGGCAATCGTGCCCGATACGGGTTCCTTTGAGCAGATAGTCGCGATTTCCGATGACTGTTTCTCCTCCGGGTGTGGTTGCCCGGTTGATGATTACATATTCGCGTATCATATTGTTGTCGCCGATAGACAAGCGCGTAGCTTCACCTTTGTATCGGAAATCTTGTGGCTCGGCACCGAGTATGGCACCGTGGAATACGCGATTGTTTTTCCCCATCGTTGTTCCCGCCAGTACACTGGCGTAAGGGAATATTTCGCAGTTGTCGCCGATGACGACGTTCTTGTCGATATAAGCAAACGGGTGTATTGTTACGTTATTTCCTATTTCGGCTTTGGGATCGACATATGCTAATGGACTGATCATAGTGTTGCTTTTTAAGGTTTTACTTGGTGTTTTCCTCTATCTCACGACCTCCGCCCAAAGCATGGTATAAGCTTACGACAGCAACCATGCATTGATAAGAATCCGAGACTTCGGAAAGTTGTGCGCTCAGAAGCGATTGTTGTGCGGTAAGTACTTCGAGGTAGGTCGATGTACCCAGCTTCATAAGCGACTCTGTCGACTCTACGGCGCGTTGCAGCGCCTCGACTTGTAAGGTCCGTTGGGCAAGAATCTCTTTGTTGGCCTGAAAATCATACAAGGCATTGCTTACCTCTTTCCCTGCGTTGAGGATTGTCTGCTGGAAATTGATGGCTGCAATTTCCTGTTGTGCTTTGGCGGCTTTGAGATTGGCGATATTGCTGCCGTGATTGAACAGCGGTTGTACCAATGAAGCTGCGGCCGAGAGCAAAATTTTGCCGGGATTGATGATTGCGCTACCGGCCGAATTGGTCCATCCAGCCGAACCGGAGATTACCAAATTCGGGTAGAGGGCGGAACGGGCAATGTTGGTCGAGTAGTAGGCCGAGGCGAGAGACAATTCTGCCGATTGCACGTCGGGACGATTGGACAACATCTGTACCGGAACACCGACGTGAAGGATTTCAGGGAGAGATTGTTCGTCGAAAGAACCTCGTTCGATGGTCTGAGGCGCTTGGAAAAGCAGTGTCGAAAGGCTGTTTTCCGTTTCTCTGATTTGCTGGCGCAGCGAAGGTATCGAAGCTGCAATGGCGTAGCAGTTGGCTTCGCTTTGGGCTACGGCCGCCTCGTTGGTCATTCCCGCAGTTTTCATCGCTTTCATGGTTTCTACGCTCTGTTGCCACAGCAAAGCGGTCTCTTCGGTAATAGCGAGTTGCTTGTCGAGCATGAGCAACGTGTAGTATCCGTTGGCGATTGTGGCGATGAGCTGTGTACGCACGGCTTGTTGGTAGGCGCGGCTTTGCATGAGTGCGGCTTTGGCATTGCGCTTCGAGTTGAGTACACGACCGAAGATGTCTATTTCCCAACTGGCGGTAACAGGGACATTATATGTCCAAGTCGCTTTGCTTCCGTCGAAGCTGCTTACGCCTCCTTGCGGAGCCAGATTGAGCGACGGAAGAAATGCCAACTGGGCAGCACGGAAGCTGGCTTGCGCAGCTTCCACTTGAAGCATGGCGCTTTGCAGATCGCTGTTATTTTCCAATCCTTGACGGATAAGACCTTGCAGGATAGGGTCAGTGAAGATATCGGTCCAAGGCAGGTTTCCGATGTTCAGGCTATCGGCCGCGAGGGTATCGGTAACCGATACCGTGTCGCGGAACAAGCCTTGTACGTCCACCTCGGGACGTTCGTATTTCTTATATATGTGGCAACTGTTGAGCGTTGTCGCCAGTACAATGCCGCATATTGTATATGAGATGATTCGTTTCATACGTTTTTATTTAAAAATTACCGCAAGGTTATTACGATTTTGAGTATTGCTCTATTTCGGAAATGACATCTTTGTTGTCGAGGTCATCCCATGTCAACGGTTTGATCTTTTCCTGAATGATCTGGAATACGACAAACAGTGCCGGAACGATGAATATCTGGCATATCATACCGATGAGCATACCGCCGACGGCTCCGGCACCGAGGGTGCTGTTACCGTTGGCGCCTACTCCGTGGGCGAACATCATGGGCAACAGACCGATGACCATAGCCAACGATGTCATGAGGATAGGACGCAAACGGGCGGCGGCACCGTCAATTGCCGCATTGATGATAGGCATACCGGTACGGCGACGATCGAGGGCGAACTCGACGATAAGAATGGCGTTCTTGGCCAACAAACCGATAAGCATGATCAAGGCGATTTGCAGGTAGATGTTGTTTTCTACACCCATGATCCATGCGAATATAAAACTACCGGCCAACCCGAAAGGTATCGAGAAGATAACCGAGAGGGGCAGAATATAACTTTCGTATTGTGCACTCAACAACAAGTAAACAAACACGAGGCAGAGCATGAAGATGATAGCGGTCGTTCCGCTACTCGAACTTTGCTCTTCTCGGGTCATACCCGAGAATTCGTATCCGTAACCTACGGGAAGCGTTTGCGACGCAACTTCTTCGATGGCTTTGATGGCTTCTCCCGAGCTGTAACCGTCGGCAGGGTTACCGTTGACGGTCATGGAGGTGTACATGTTGAATCGGTTGATATTGTCGGGTCCGTATACTTTTTCCAGCGTAATAAAGTTGGTGATAGGAGCCATTTCCGATCCGTTACGTATTTTGATGTTGTTCAGGCTTTCGGGACTGACACGTGCATCGGGTTCGGCTTGCATCATTACACGGTATAGTTTTCCGAAGCGGTTGAAGTTCGATGAATACATACCGCCCAAATAGCCTTGCAAAGCGCTAAGAACGTCGCTGGGACTGATGCCGGCCTGTTTGCATTTGGCGACATCTACGTCTACCCGGTATTGCGGGAAATTGGGGTTGAACGTCGTCGAGGCCATGGCGATTTCGGGACGTTTCAACAACTCTGCGATGAAGTCTTGGGCAACCTGATAGAAATTATCGAGCGAGCCGCCCGTTTTATCCTGCAAGTTCAATTCGAAACCGTTACTTACGCTATAACCGGGAATCATAGGCGGAGCGAAACAGAGTACGCGAGCGTCTTTCACCTGTGTGGCGAATTGCATGTAGAGAGCCCCGATTACCGAGTTGGCATCCATGCCTTTACCAGTACGTTCGTCCCACGGTTTGAGTTTACAGATAAACGATCCGTAGGTATTACCTTGTCCGCCGAGGAAGCTGAACCCGATAATCTGGGTACGACTTTGCATGGCCGGATGCGAGCCGAGGATTTGATCGATTTGCATCATGACTTCTTCGGTGCGTTCTTGCGAAGTACCGGGTTGTAAATCGACTGTTACCATGATGGTACCCGTATCTTCGTTAGGGACAAGTCCCGTAGGAGTGATGTTCATGAGAACGATCAAGATGATGGTACCTACGATAACCCCCAGGAACGAAAGTTTTTTATGATGAACGAAGTGCGCAACACCGTTTTTGTATTTGGCGAGCATGTTGTTGTATGCGACGTTGAAAGCGATATGGAACCGGCTCACAAATGTCTTCTTGTGGCCTTCGCCTTCTTTATGCGGTTTGAGCAATATGGCACACAAGGCAGGACTCAGTGTCAAGGCGTTGATGGCCGAAAAACCGATTGCGAAGGCCATCGTAAGACCGAATTGGCGGTAGAACGTTCCTGATGTTCCAGGCATAAAACTTACGGGGATAAACACCGACATCATCACCAATGTGATAGATAAGATGGCTCCCGATAACTCCCGCATGGCGTCGATCGAGGCTTTGTGAGGCGATTTGTATCCCTGGTCGAGCTTGGCGTGGACTCCCTCCACGACGACTATCGCATCGTCGACCACGATGGCGATGGCAAGAACCAATGCGCAAAGCGTAAGGAGGTTGAGGCTGAATCCCATCAGGTACAAAGCAAAGAACGTACCGATAAGAGATACCGGAATGGCGATGGCGGGAATCAAGGTAGAACGTAAATCCTGCAAGAAGATATACACGACGAAGAACACGAGAATAAAGGCCTCGATAAGTGTTTTGATAACTTCGTGTATCGAAGCGTAGAGGAAGTCGTTGGAGTTCATCGTTACGGAGATTTCTATTCCCGGAGGAAGAGTCTCCTTGATTTCGTCGAGCAGGTCGTTGATGTCTTCGATAATGGCGGTGGCGTTCGAGCCGGCTGTCTGGTAAACGATTGCCGATACGGCGTTATGGCCGTTTTGGAAGTTCTTAAAATCGTAGGTAAGACGCCCCAATTCTATATCAGCCACATCTTTCAGGTAAAGGATTTCTCCGTTTTCATTGGCCCGAATAACCATATTCCCGAATTCTTCGGCAGTTTGCAAACGTCCTTTATAAGTCAATACATATTGGAACGACTGGTTGCCTTGCGCACCGAACTGGCCGGGGGCAGCCTCGATATTCTGCTCGGCGAGTATTCCTGTAATATCGCTAGGCATCAGGCCGTATTGTGCCATAATGTCGGGTTTCAGCCAGATACGCATGGAGTAGTCCGATGCCATGACGTTGGCATCACCTACACCGGGTACACGTTGAATGAGAGGTATAACGTTGATTTTGGCGTAATTCTCGAGAAATTCGAGGTCATAGCGGTCGTCGGGACTGAACAGCGAGAATACCATAAGCATACTTGTCTGTCGTTTTTGGGTGATTACACCCACTTGCGTAACTTCGGCAGGAAGCAGGTTCTGGGCTTTGGATACACGGTTCTGTACGTTTACGGCAGCCATATCGGGATCGGTACCTTGTTTGAAGTACACGGTGATGTCGGCCGATCCGGTATTGGTGGCGGTAGAAGTCATATATAACATATCTTCCACGCCGTTGATAGATTCTTCTAGCGGTGCGATGACACTATTCAGGATGGTTTGCGCATTAGCACCCGTATAGGTTGTCGACACGTAGATAGTAGGCGGTGCAATGTCGGGATATTGTGTGATAGGTAAGAATAATAGTCCCAAAATACCCAGTATGACCATGAATATCGAAATCACGGTCGATAGTACAGGGCGGTTGATAAATCTGTCTAACTTCATAATTTTATATTTGCGAAGTTGTTTTTATTTGTTGCTTTGAGCTTGGCCTTGTTCTTGTGTGCCGGCCACTTTGATAGGCATTCCGTCTTTGAGCGAGTTGACGCCTTCGATAACGATACGGTCGCCTTCTTTCAGACCCGAAAGAACCATATATTCTTTCCCGTTGTCGATCGAGGCGATGGTTATTTCCGTCGATTTTACGGTCGAGTCGTCGTTCAGGACATAAACGAATTTCTTGTCTTGAATTTCGTATGTCGCTTTTTGCGGAATCAATAGAGCTTTGTCGTTTTTCATCGGGATCAGAATGTTTCCTGTACCTCCGCTGCGCAACAGACGATCGGGATTCTTGAATGTGGCGCGCATGCTCGACGACCCCGTCTGTGTATCGATGATACCGCTTACGGTTTCGATTTTGCCTTTTATGGGGTAAGTGGTTCCGTCAGCCAATTTCAGAGAAACCGCCGGGAGTTTCGATAAGAAATTGTTCGCTCCGTACTGATGGGCCATCTCCATGATTTGTTTTTCGGTCATCGAAAAGTAAACATACATTTCGGAGTTGTCCGATACTGTCGTGAGCGGGGTTGCCGTAGCAGAAGATACGAGACTTCCCACCCGATAAGGTATTGAACCTACGATACCTGTGAGGGGGCTGGTAACACGGGTATAGGAATCGTTGTTGCGGGCGTTTACCAGCTGTGCTTCGGCTTGGGCCAGTTGTGCTTGGGCCGAGGCATAATCGTTTTCGGCCATTTGCAGATCATATTCGCTGATGATACCTTTTTTCTGCAATTCTCGTTTATTCTCGGCGGTGAGACGGGCCGTTTCGGTAGATGCTTTTGCCGCTTCGACGTTGGCTTCGGCAATTTTAAGGGCGGCTTTGTAGGGTATCGTATCGACTACGAAGAGTACATCGCCTTTTTTTACGAGAGAACCCTCGTCTACGAGAAGTTCGGTAAGGAATCCGCTGACATTGGGACGTATCTCTATGTCCTGTCTACCTTTGATGCGGGCCGGGTAATTGCTGAACCACTCCATTTCCGAGGGTTGTAAGGTCATGACGGCATATTCGCGGGCAAATCCGCCCATGCCTTGTGTGTTTTTCCCTTTGCAGGAAAATAATGAAATGCACAGTATCGCACAAGCGATAGTCTGAATGGATAATTTCAATTTCATAGATTGCACTTTTATTTTATCGTTGATTGTTTGTCAGGAATACCTATTGTATCTTATAGGGTGATTAACGATTGTTAAAATTTTATGATTCAAAAGGACTCATTTTAAATAAAAAACACGGTAAAACACCTTGTTGCAAGGGATTTTCCGTCTTTTTCATCTGCATGGCAAAGATAGACATATTGTGTATTATAGAGAGAGAAATAATGAAAATAAAATGAAAAAAATAGAGAAAATCCGACGATAAGTTGTATTTTCAGAAAGGAAAGCCTATATTTGTATAGATTTTTGGTATAAAATGGCAGGTAGTCCGAGGGAGACAATCGACAGATTGCGGGTTCATGTGGATGAGTTGATGGCTCGCCATACCGCATTGATAGAACGATGTGAGTGTCTCGAGGTACGGTTGCAGGAAAGAGAAAAATCGATCGCTGCCTTGCAGAAAGAATTGGAAAATATCCATGCCAAATACAGAAGTCTGGCTATGGCACAGGCCGTTGCCTTGCAAGAAGGCGATTGGGTCGCGGCGCGTAGTCGATTTGATAAGTTGGTGCGGGAAATCGACAAATGCATCTCTCTCTTGAACGAATAGAATAGATGCGATGAACGATAAACAAAGTAAACAACGTATAACTGTTACAATAGCCAACCGCTCTTATACATTGTATGTCGAGCGAGAAAAGCTCAGAGAGCAAGAACCTCTTGCGCGGAGAGCCGCCGAGCTGATAAATAAAAGGGTAAATCGATATGAAGTGCGTTTCGAGGCTTCCCAGCATATCGATTTGCAAGATTTGCTCTCAATGGCTGCTTGGGATATCGCATACGACCTCCTGAAATTGGGGATAACAAACGATGCCGAGTTACTGGCAGAAGAGATACAACGTATCGATGCCGGATTGGAAGGCTATTTGCAGCAAACCGGAAATCTTCCGGAAGACGATTGATAACATATTAAAAAAACAATACTTTTATCCTGCACTGCAACAAGATCGCAAGTTCTTGATGTGGTGCTTTTTTTGAACATTAAAACAACGAACAAATGGAAATGATGACATTATTGTCGGTCGGAGCTTTGGTAGGTGTTGTCGTAGGAGTAGTCGTATGTATGGTACTCTATAAGATGCGTCTCGGTTCCCGATCTCGCTCGATTCTCGATGAGGCCCGAGCCGAAGCAGAAACGATAAAAAGAGATAAAATGCTTGAAGTCAAAGAGAAATTTATCTCGATGAAAGCCGATCTCGAAAAACAGATGGCCGTGCGCAGTACCAAAGTGCAGGCGGCCGAGGCGAAAGCCCGCCAACGCGAGATGCAGCTCAACCAGCAACAACAGGAGTTGCAACGTAAAAAGGCCGAAGTTGAATCTATTCGCACCAGTCTGACTACGCAGGTCGACATGGTCGAAAAGAAAAAAGCGGAATTGGAGCGGTTGCATAAAGCCGAGGTGGAAAAACTCGAACATATTTCGGGTTTGTCGGCCGAAGAAGCAAAAGACCGTCTTGTAGAGTCTCTGAAAGAGGAGGCCAAGACGCAAGCCGCATCTTATATCAACGATATTATGGACGAAGCCCGCATGACGGCAAACAAAGAGGCTAAAAGCATCGTTATCAAGACGATTCAGCGGGTAGCGACCGAGACCGCTATCGAAAACTCTGTAACGGTGTTCCATATCGATTCCGATGAAATCAAAGGGCGTATTATCGGTCGGGAAGGTCGTAACATACGTGCTCTCGAAGCGGCTACCGGTATCGAGATTATCGTCGATGATACACCCGAGGCCATTGTACTGTCGGGTTTCGATCCCGTGCGTCGCGAAATAGCGCGTCTGGCTTTGCATCAACTCGTAACCGACGGGCGAATTCACCCGGCCCGTATCGAGGAAGTCGTTGCAAAAGTGCGTAAACAAGTCGAGGAGGAAATTATCGAGACAGGAAAACGTACCGCTATCGATCTTGGTATTCATGGCTTGCACCCCGAACTGATCCGTTTGGTCGGTAAAATGAAATACCGTTCTTCGTATGGTCAGAATTTGTTGCAACACTCCCGTGAAACGGCCAATCTCTGTGCCATCATGGCTTCGGAACTCGGACTTAATCCCAAGAAGGCCAAACGAGCCGGACTTTTGCATGACATAGGTAAAGTTCCTGATGACGAGCCCGAGTTGCCGCATGCACTCTTAGGCATGAAGTTGGCCGAAAAATACAAAGAGAAGCCCGAGATCTGTAATGCCATCGGAGCTCACCATGACGAGACGGAGATGACCAGTCTGCTGGCTCCCATTGTACAGGTGTGCGATGCCATATCGGGTGCCCGTCCCGGGGCTCGTCGGGAAATCGTCGAGGCTTATATCAAGCGGCTCAATGACCTCGAACAATTGGCGCTTTCCTATCCCGGAGTACTCAAAACATATGCTATACAAGCCGGTCGCGAATTGCGGGTGATTGTAGGAGCCGATAAGATCGACGACTCGGAAATCGAAACGCTTTCGGCCGAAATCGCTAAGCGTATCCAAGATGAGATGACTTATCCCGGACAAGTGAAAATCACGGTTATTCGTGAAACTCGTGCCGTAAGTTTTGCCAAATAAGAACAGCCATTCTCCCGTCCGTCTTTTCGAGTTTCATTGGCTTGGAGCGGACGGGTATATAAGTTATGACTATGGACAATAAACAACCCGAAAATATCAATAATACCGTACCCGATCAGCAACCGTCGCCCGATCAGTCGGCGGCTGTCGTGTCTCAGTGCGGCGGGAAGCTCCATTGCTACGATTGGTTGTCGGATATTCCCGAGTCGCACGACGATACCGAGATGGTCGAGGTACAGTTTAAGAATACCCGTAAGGGGTATTATAAGAACTCTGTGCATTTGCGCCTCGAAAAAGGCGATGTCGTGGCTGTGGAAGGAAATCCCGGGCATGACATCGGAGTCGTTTCGCTTACCGGTCGTCTGGTATTGTTGCAGATGAAAAAAAACGGGGTGAAGCTCGATAATCCCGATCTCAAACGGGTGTATCGCAAGGCAAAACCCAACGATCTCGAAAAGTATAAAGAAGCTAAGGCGCGGGAACATTCTACTATGTTACGGGCCAGAAAAATTGCCGAGGATCTTCACCTTAATATGAAAATCGGAGATGTCGAGTATCAGGGTGATGGGAATAAGGCTATTTTTTATTATATAGCCGATGATCGGGTGGATTTTCGCCAGTTAATCAAGGTTTTGGCCGAAGTCTTCCGGGTACGTATCGAGATGAAGCAAATCGGCGCCCGTCAGGAAGCCGGGCGTATCGGGGGTATCGGCCCATGCGGACGTCAACTTTGCTGCTCTTCATGGATGAGCAATTTCGTATCGGTAGCTACCAGCGCCGCTCGTTTTCAGGATATTTCCTTGAACCCGCAAAAATTGGCGGGACAGTGTGCAAAGCTCAAATGCTGCCTCAATTTCGAGGTCGATGCCTACGTTGAGGGGCAGAAACGGTTGCCTTCCCGGGAAATCCCTTTGGAAACGCAAGACGGAACATTTTTCCATTTCAAGACCGATATATTCAAGCGACAGATAACTTACTCTTCCTCGAAAGAGGTCGCTGCCAATCTTGTTACAATCGACGCTCGACGAGCATTTGAAGTGATTGCTTTGAATAAACGGGGCATCAAGCCCGATACGTTGGCCGTAGAGTCTGAAAAAGAGCCTGTACGTAAGGAGTTTGAAGATGTCGTGGGGCAGGATAGTGTTACGAGATTCGATAAAAAAAATCGTCAGAATCAGAATAATAACCGGAAAAAGAAAAAACGTCCCGGTACAGATGCTGCCTTACAGAATGGTGAAGGTGGTCAGAATCAGGCAGGCAATGCTCGTGGGGGAAACAATCCTTCTGCACAGGATCCCGGCGTCCGCCCGAATACCAATTCCGGAGAGAAAAATTTCCGGCCGAATAACAATCGCCGTTTCGACAATCGCCGGAATAGTAATTCGCGTCGGGATAATAACCGTCGTAGCAACGAAAACAAACCCGATAAAGATGCTTCCCGACAGAAACCGGCATCGGATAAAAATGAGTAGAGTAGGCTTTTATATAATCCTTTTTTTTGTCTTTTTGTCCGGTTGTCGGTTTGCTCCGAATGAGATGCAGGAGTACCGTCATCTCGAAGGGAAGGGGTGGTATGTCGATTCGCTCGTGCGTGTCTCATTGCCCGTGATCGATACGGCAGGGGCGTATGACCTTTGCGTAGGACTGCGTTATACCGATGATTACCGATATAGTAATTTGTGGCTTTTTATAACGACGGTCTCGCCCGATAGCGTGCAGACAACCGATACGCTTAATTGTGTTTTGGCCGATGAATACGGGCGTTGGCTCGGTGCGGGTATCGGAGTGTTGATGCAACAGGAAATTCCCTTCAAGTCATCTTTCCGTTTCGATAAATCGGGTATATGGCATATCATTGTCCAGCAAGGTATGAGAGACAGCAGTCTTGTCGGAATTACCGATATCGGTGTAAAGGTATTGCCCGAATAAAAATTTTGTAGTATCTCGAAACAAAAAGGTGGGCGCGGAAAAACTTTTTCCGCGCCCACCTTTTGTTATCTGACTAGATCTCTTGGGGTAGATTGCGTCGTTTATCTTTCCATATTTGATAATTGTAAACGATGCAGGCCGTTACGAAATAGATACCGGTGAGTATCCATAGGTTGAGGAACGGCCCCCGTACATCGCTGATGGTAGCTCCTTCGGTATTCATACGGATAAAACCTTCGACACCCCAAGTCGAGGGAATGAGTCCGCCCAGGATTTGCCAGATTACGGGCATACGGTCGTAAGGCCATGTAATGCCGCTGGCAAAGAGGAATATCATAGAGGTGAAAACGATAATCAGGAATACGCTTTCTCGTTCGCGAATGAAGACCGACAATGTTATGCCGAAAAATATCGATGACAGCAAGAACGGAGCCATGAAAGAGTATATCTCCCATTGATTTCCCAGTTGCGGGTAATCGAAAAGCCAGGGAATGATATGCAGCATATACATGGTTGTAACGATGAACAGGCTGTAATAGCAGATTGCTTTTCCTAAAACAAGGTGCAATACATTGTTGCGTATTTTCTCCCGATTTTGGTAGTAATGTCTCAGTTTCCTATGTTCATAAAGTCCGCCGGCAAGAATCCCTATGCCGAGAATGATGCTCTGCTGCAAGATAACGACCAGTAGGGCGGGAATGATAAATGAAGCGAAACCTCCTGACGGATTATATAGTACAAACGAGAAAGACGGTATGGGGTCGGTTACCATATCGATTTGCGCAGGCGTCGCCCCCGTGAGCGTGCGGCTTTGCAACTCTTTCCCCATATCGAGTGAGACATCGGTGAGAGTAATCAGGAAATTTTTGTAATTCAGCAGTAAGCTCATGTCGGAATAGAAAATTACCGGGCTTTGTTCTCCTCGGGCCAATTTCTTGTCGAAGTCTCCGGGAATTTCCAAGATACCGAAACAGTCGCGTTTATACATCAGCTCTTTCGCCTCGTCGAGATTGGCGCAATAAGACAGAATTTCGGTATTGGGAGAAGCGTCGATCCTGCGGCACATTTCCCGGCTCAGTTGCGTACGGGAATTGTCTACTACGGCGAGAGGTACGTCGTATACTACCTCGGTATTGTATATGAACGCATACAGCAACGGGTAGGCAAAAGGCAGGGCAAAGAAAAAGAGCATGGCTCCGACATCGCGGAATACTGCTACATATTCTTTACGCCAGATGTAGCAAATATCGGCAAGACCTGTTTTTATCGATTTGAAAAATCTGTTTTCCATTGCAGTATAGTTGTGAAATCAGGCGATGTACACTTGCTTGCGCAGTGCTCGTTTGAGCAGAGGCAGGAAAGGTAGAGCCAAAAGAATATATATAAACAGCGCCATGTAGTGCATACGGCTGTAATAGAAAGGAACACCGTTGAGAGCCTGATCGGCGTATATAATGAAATAATGGCGTAGAGGCAGAATATCGGTAAGCAGGTGGAATGCCGGGTACATGGCTTCGGCCGGGAATGAAAATCCCGTCAGCGAGAATGATACGACGCCGAAAAGTCCGCCGATACTCAATGCGATACGTAGGGAAGGGGCAATGCAGATGAAAAAAATACTCAATCCCTGCAACGCCATGACAAATAGCAGCATGGCGGCCAGCATAGGCCAAATGCCGTTTTGCAGCGGGAATTGAAAATATCCGTACAGCAGGGACTGGCATAAGGCCCCCATGATGAAAAACAATATCGTCTGGGGTAACAGTTTACCGGTAATAGCCAGCAATATATTGTCGTCGGCGATTCTGAGCCATTCTCTCGATGTGGAGTGTTTTATTTCGGACCCGATGGAGAAAATGGTCGTAAGCAGTATGATGACTTCGAGTATGCCGGGGAGAAACGTATTGTTGAGATAGATCGAATAATTGGTCCACGGGTTGCCCAGCGGGTGCATATCTACGGTAATGGGTTGTATCTGCGGCATGATGTCGCGTTCGTATTCACCACGGGCGAGCAGTGTCTGCTGTACCGCTGCTGCGGCTGCAAGTGTTGTCGTCGTCTTGAAGCTGCGGAATTCCAGGGCGCTGGGTATGAAATACGCGCTGTTGGTATAATAAGAGATTTCTGGCCTGCGGTTGGCGTAAAGGTCGGCTTCGAAAGACGGCGGTATGATTACGAATCCGAAAATTTCGCTTTTTTGCATTGCCTTTCTCGCTTCGGTGAAACTGGTATATTCCGTTGTTATGGAGAGCGAGCTCACGGTCGTAAATTGGCGGGTGAGATTACGGGAGGTCGCCGAGTGGTCGAGGTCGACTACTGCGGTGGGCAATTCTTCGGGCAGACCGTTGTCCATCAGCGAGAGGAAGAATGCGTAACTCAGCAATGGCGCGATAACGATAGAGAATAGGTAAATGGGGCGCGACACCAGTTGATGCAACTCCCTGACGATTACCTTCCACAATATTTTTGGACCTGTTACGAATTTCCCCATGACGACTGTTTTTTTAATCGTGCGATTTCTTTACGAGGACCGACATTCCCGGACGCAAATTTTCTATCTTGGCCGTAGGGCGAGCTTTGATTTGGAACGTACGTGCATCGTATCCTCCTGTCGCTTTTGTGGCGCGCCATACGGCGTATGTGCCCATATCTTTGATGAAGTAAATTTTAAGCGTAACTTCTTTGTTTCCGAGCGCAGGGATAACGGCCTGGATCTCTTTCCCCATGGTGAAATCTTGTAAAAGTTCTTCTCTGACGTTGAAGGTTATCCACATGTCGTCAAGCTCCAATATATTCATGATGGGGGCGCCGGTTCCTACCAGTTCGCTGACATGGGGAAATATTTCCGATATTTCTCCGTCGATAGGGGCTGTCAGGTATGAGTCGGCGAGGACCGATTTCACTTGATCTACACTTCCCTGTGCGGCACGTACCATAGCAGCTGCTGCCTCTTTGTCTTCGATTTGGGCGCCGTTGCGTGCCATTTCGTATTGCGAACGGGCTGCACTTTCTGTTGCTACCATAGCTTTGTATTGGGCCTCGGCTTCATCTCGTTTTTGAGCCGAAACGACACCTTTCAGGTAGAGGGCTTCCATGCGGTCGAAAGATTTTTTTGCTATTTCGAGCCCGGCTATTGCTTGTTGCCACATGTCGTAGGCCGCTTGAATGATTTCACTGCGTGCACCTTTATCGACTTTCTCGTTTGTGGCTTTGTATACACTTTCCATTGCCGAGGCTTGCATGAGTTTGGCTTCGGCGTCGGGTGATGAGATGCGCACCAATGTATCGCCTTGATGTACATGTTGTCCTTCTTCCACCCAGTATTCGGCGATGCGGCCCGGCAATTTACCGGATATGCGTATTTGGGTAGCTTCGGCTTGTCCCTGTATGGTCTCGGTTCTCGGTTCCAGAAGGAAAAATCCGATAAGGGCGAGAATCACGATGACGATGATAATGGCTACCAATCCGATGGTCAGGCCTTTTTCTTTGTCTCTTTTAGGAGTGTCCATTGTATGTCGTTTTTTTTGATTTGACGTCAGAAAATTAGTATTTCATATTTCCCAAAGCTTTGGAGAGGTATACCTCGCATAATTTAGTATCTATTTCGGCATCAATATGTTCCGATTGAGCTTTTAACCATGCTGTTTGGGCTTCGAGAACATTATCGGTGGTGAGGACTCCTTCTCCGAAGCCTACTTGTGCATTGCGCAGGTTCTCATCGGCTTTTTCGAGATTTTTGGCAGTCATGCCGAGTCGTTTTCGTGCCTCGTCGACTTTGAATGTCGCTTGGTTTACCTGCAATTCGATTTTTTCTTTGGCGTCTTCTATTTCAAGGCGGGCAATGAGACTTTCCGATTTGGCAGCTCTGTACTTATATACATTTTCACCCCAATGCAAAAGCGGTATGCGCACCAATACGCCTACGTTGAAAACTCCTTTGAATTCTTTTTCAAACCCGTTGAATAGGTTGGGGTTTGAAATCATGTAATTACCGGTGAGGGCAACCGTTGGCAGCATACCCGAGAAAGCGACTTTTTGTTTGTTGTGGTAAATCTTTTCTGCAAGAGAAAGACTCTGTATTTCACTACGGTTGGCAAATACGCTTTCCATGTCGAGAGGAACAGGCTGGGCCGTCAGGGTATTGTTTTCGATGGGTGTAACTTCGTCGTAAAGCGAGAATTCGCAGTCGATGGGCATACCGCATACTTGGGCGAGTACCATTTTGGCGAGGCTCAATCCGTTATCGACTTGTGTGAGTGTGATTTGAGCCTCGTTTGCTCTGACGGCAACCGTCAGTCCGTCCGATTGTGTGGCGACACCTTCTTCTATCATGGCCTGTACGTTGTATTGCAGCGAATCGATAAGTGCGGCATAACTTTCGGCGAGTTGTTTTTTGTAAGTGAGCGATACTACCTGCCAATAAAGTTCGTCTACTTGGTACACGACTTCTTGTGCGGCGGTATTTTGTTGACTTTTGGCCAATTCCTCGGCATATCGGGTTATTTTGTTATACGCACGTAATTTTCCTCCCATGTAGATAGGCTGGGTGAGGGTTACGGCTCCGGCCCACATGTTTCGAGTATCTGTGCGGAATTCGTCGACGATTTTTTGCCCGACATTATTGAGGGGGGTGGCCAGATCGAGATTCCCGAGCGAAGCAAGTAGCTGTCCTAATGCCGGATTTGTTGCGGCCATTTCGGTCAGCGATTGGCTTAGAGCCGATCCCATTTGAGGCAGGGAATTTTTGAGATTATCGTTGAGCAACGATATTTCTCGGGAATTGTAAATATACCCTCCGGTAACATCTATGCCTGGCAGGTAGGCCGTGAATGCCGCTTTACGGTTGTAATGTGCGGCATTTATTTTGGCTTCGGCCATACGCAGTTGCTTGTTGTTGCGCAGGGCCATTTGCCGGCAAGAGTCGAGGGTAAGCGGCTGTTGTGCCCAGAACGGTATGGCGGTGAGCAGACCGAGAACACCTATGAGGATACGCTTTTTCATTTTTTCGTTTATTGATGTTTGTCTTTATATACAATTTTATGCCTCTATTTGTTGGAAAAGGAGTCGATATTTTTCAATTGGTTTTTTCTTTCTGGTTGAAAAGCCGCTTCTTTCCCGAAATTGAGATGAGATTGTTCGCTTTTTCTTTTTTTTGTGGGGCAAATATAGAATTTTTAATTGGGCTTTTTATTCGTTTTTCAGTGATAGATTTTGTCTATTTTAGCTATTTTCACAGGTTTATTCCCAATAGGAGACAGTATTCGACAAATCGAACAATTCGATCTCGAATAAAACAATGAGTAGATAGTCGCAGGATCAATCGTTCAGAGAGAAACTTTCTGCTCCAATAAGCTGATTATCGGCAAATATATCGATCCGGTAGAGCCCGGAGGGCAAGTATTCTTCGACTTGCCATGTAAAGTACATTTTTTCATTGTTTCCGGTGTAATCGATAATTTGTTGCAGGGAATAGTAATATTCTTTACCTGCCAAGAAAAATGTGTTGCCCCGGTCTTTGACCAGCGTAGTACCGTCGGGTTTCTTGATGCATACGTAAACTCTTTTTTCTCCGGTAGGAGCCATTGTGTTTCGGGCGATGGAGAAATTTATTTTCAGTCGGGAGACCTTGTCTTTATCGGTACTTTTCCTACCGCGTTTGTTCAACGTGCGTATTTCGATATTTATCGCTTCGAGTCGGGCGGCCAGATTGACTTTCTCGTTCAGCTCGTAATTGTCTTTTTGTAATTGGTCTGCTTCTCGGGTGGCTTTTTGATAACGCGAGAGCGCATCGTTTTTTTCGGCTTTTAGTTGTCGGTTTTCCCTATTGAGTGAGTCGATGGTAGTTTGATAGATTTTGATGTTATTACGCAAACATTGTAATTCTTTGTGTAAAGAATCTATGGTGAGTGCATCGATGTTTTTCCGGTTGCGCAGTTCTTCAAGCAGGCGTTGGACTCTTGTTTTTTCACGGTCGAGTTTTTGTATCAGGGAGTCGTTATTGATCCACACTCTATTGTTTTCGTATTGTCTGTATTCTTGGAAGATTGCTGTATATTCTTCTTCGAGTTTTTCCCGTTCGTTTTCTATGTTTATATGCTCTTTGAAATTTCTCATTTCCGACCGTTGCCAATAGACGTATGCAAGAAGAGCGCCTGTGAGTATTATCAGAACGGCACTGATAATAAGCCAAATGATTGAGACCTGCTTTTTCATTCTTGATTGTATTTGGAATTAGAGAAAACTTTGAATTTGGAAAATGAGCAGGGGTGTCCGTCGCGCTACCAATGAGAAAATTTCCTTTTCTATTGTTAACCAACAAGAAAGGCCCTACTTCAAGGCAAAGATAATCACTTTCTGTGGTAAAAAACGATTGGCACGCTTTTTTATAAGATACATTTTAGAAATTTTCTTCGGCAAAATAAATAGGTATACCTGATTTTCCTTTGAAATTATGTTATCTTTGCAGCATTCTTAGGAAAAATAAGTGGTTGTGAAAGTGCGTATTCGTTTTTTATCGCTCGGATTGCATATCCTTATCATGTTGGCGGTGGCTGTTTTGGCTGTCGTTATCCTTTTCTTTTGGCTCGATCACTATACGCGGCATGGAGATGTGGCGGAAGTGCCCGATGTCTGCGGGTTGTATTATCTCGATGCCGATATCGCTTTATCGGAAGGGGGCATGCGCTCGACGGTAATAGACTCGATGTATATCGATGGTATGGAGAAAGGCATTGTTCTCGACCAAGTTCCCCGTGCAGGAAGTGCTGTGAAACACGGACGTACGATATATTTGACCATAAATGCGTTGAGTCCCCGTAAAATTGCAGTTCCCGAGTTGCGAAATCTCTCGTATCGTCAGGCCGAGGCTATCGTCAAGGGGTTGGGGCTTTCTGCTCCGCAGATTATTTATTGGAATTCGGAGTATAAAGACTTGGTCTTGAATGTAATGGCCGACGGACGCCCTGTCGAGGCGGGGGATCGTCTGCCCGTAACGGCACGCATTACGTTTTCTGTCGGTAACGGCGTGTATGCCCCGACCCGGAAGGTCGTGGCATCGAAAGATTCGTTGGCTGCGGATTCGCTGATGGTCGATTCTCTTTCTTTGGATACCTCAGTTTTACCGGATTTTTAACTCGTTCCGACATGGAAGACGAGAATAAATATGACGATGATATAGAGCTTGACGACGGGGATACCCGGCAGATGTACGAGCACTATAAGTTTGTTGCAGATAAGGGTCAGGACTTACTGCGTATCGATAAGTTTCTTGTTGCCCGTACGGGAAATATTTCCCGTAACCGGATACAGCAGGCTGCCGAGGCCGGTTGTATTTTGGTGAATGGAAAACCGGTGAAATCGAATTACCGGATAAAACCGCTCGATGTCGTATCCATTGTCATGGATCGGCCTCCCTATGAAAATGAAATTCTACCCGAAAATATTCCTCTCGATGTCGTATATGAAGACCGCGAAGTGCTGGTCGTGAATAAACCGGCCGGATTGGTCGTCCACCCCGGACACGGGAATTATACGGGGACGCTGCTCAATGCATTGGCTTATCGATTTAGAGATGACCCCGATTTCGATGTAACCGATCCTCGGTTGGGGTTGGTGCATCGTATCGACAAAGATACTTCGGGCTTGCTGGTTATCGCAAAAACGCCCGAAGCCAAAACCTCCCTCGGAAAACAATTTTTTGAGAAGACTACGCAACGTAAGTATGTGGCATTGGTCTGGGGGCGTATGGAAGAATCTTCCGGACGTATCGAGGGGAATATCGGTCGTAACCCGAAAGACCGCTTGCAGATGACCGTTTTTCCCGACGGGAGTCAGGGGAAAACGGCGGTTACGCATTATACGGTGCTTGAGCAACTGGGATATGTTTCGCTTGTGGAATGTCGCTTGGAGACCGGTCGTACCCATCAGATAAGGGTACACATGAAATATATAGGCCATACGCTTTTCAACGACGCCCGATATGGCGGAAATGAAATATTGAAAGGAACGACGTTTGCCAAGTATAAACAGTTTGTACATAATTGTTTCGAGTTATGTCCCCGTCAGGCGTTACATGCCAAGACGTTGGGATTTGTGCACCCGTCGACCGGCGAGACGCTTTTTTTCGATTCGGAGTTACCTGCCGATATGACTGCTCTTATCGACCGGTGGCGTACTTATGCAGGTAGCAGAGAAGTAATCTGTTGAATATAAGATTTATCACAAATTATATAGAGTGCAATTATTTTGGGTAAAACAATGAAAAAACGTAATATTGCCGTAGTTTTCGGGGGATATTCTTCCGAGAATGTCGTTTCGCGTCATAGTGCGCAGGGAATCGCATCATTTCTCGATGCCGAACGTTATGCCATTTATCTGGTGGATATAGAGCGTGATCGTTGGACGGTGGAGCTCGACGGAGAAAGTCCGATAGATATCGATCGCAGTGATTTTTCGTTTGTGTATGGCGGAGAAAAGATTCTTTTCGATTTGGCTTATATAACCATACACGGCGATCCCG
>HF999660.1:4364-14752 GCA_000434215.1 Bacteroides sp. CAG:144 | reverse complement strand
TTGCAGGGTTATTTCGATATGTTGGGCATTCCTTATTCTTGTTGCGGGGTGTTTGCCGCTGCGCTTACTTTCAACAAGTTTGTCTGCAACCGCTTCCTTTCCCAGCTTGGTTTCCATGTTGCCAAGGCATTGCGTATCGGAGCCGGTGAAGAGGTTACTCCGCAACAGGTCGCCGATGCGGTAGGTTTTCCTTGCTTTATCAAGCCCAATCAAGGGGGGTCGAGTTTCGGTACGACCAAAGTGAAAAACCTCGATAAGGTACTTCCTGCCATAGCAGCTGCCCGTGCCGAAGATGACGGTGAGGTACTTGTCGAGTCGTTCCTGTCGGGTACGGAAGTCTCTTGCGGTTGTTATAAGACACAGTCGGGAATGACTGCATTGCCGGTAACGGAAGTAATCAGTAAAAATGAATTTTTCGATTATGAAGCCAAATACACGGCATCGAGGGTCGAGGAGATTACTCCTGCTCGTATTTCCGATGCTTTGACCCGCGAGATACAAGAACTTACTGCCCGCATCTATGACAGTATAGGCTGCAAAGGAATTATCCGGGCCGATTATATCATCGTAGACGGCACGCCTTATTTGCTCGAAGTCAATACGACACCCGGCATGACTGTTACCAGCTTTATTCCCCAGCAGGTGCGTGCAGCCGGTCTTGATATGAAAAGCGTGTTGACCGAGTTGATTGAGACGGAATTATCACACCGTTGAAGATTGCAAGAAAAAATTCCAATTCCCGATATTTTATGGAACAGACATTCGATTTCGATGAGATACGTCCCTATGAAGGAGAAGAAGTTGCGGCGGCAGCGGAGCGATTGTGTAAGGAGGAGCTTTTCTGTAAGGCCATAGCTTATGTAGTTCCCGATACGGAAGCGTTTTTGCACACATTGTCGGCCTGCCGTACCGTCGATGATTTCCAGTTGCAGTTGGCTTTGCCATTTCTGAATGCGTTGGCAAAGAATACGTCGGCCGGACTTACTCATGCCGGTTTTTCCGGACTTTCGTCACAAGGGTGTTATACTTACATATCCAATCACCGGGATATCACGCTCGACTCGGCTTTTCTCAATGTCGTGTTGCATGTTAATGAGTTTGATACTTGTGAAATAGCCATAGGAGATAATTTGCTGATTTATCCGTGGATTGTCGATTTTGTGCGGCTAAATAAAAGTTTTATCGTCAATCGAAGCGTTTCCCGTCGACAGATGCTCGAAGTATCCTGTCGCCTTTCAGCCTATATGCACTATGCTATACGGGATAAAAAACAGTCGATATGGATTGCCCAACGGGAAGGTCGGGCCAAGAACTCCGACGACCGCACGCAGGAAAGCCTCGTGAAGATGTTTGCTTTAAGCGGTGGGGGAGATTTCCTTTCCAATATCCGGGCTTTGAATCTCGTGCCGGTTGCCATTTCTTATGAATACGACCCTTGTGATTATCTCAAAGCGCAGGAGATGCAGCTCAAACGCGATGATGTCGGATACAAGAAACAGCCTTCCGATGATTTGAAAAATATGGCTACCGGTATTACGGGGTATAAAGGTCGCATACATTTCGAGGCGGCTTCTCCTATCAATTCTCTTCTTGAACAGATACCTGACGGAACTCCCCGTTCGGAGTTGGCCGTCGCTGTCGGACATATTATCGACAAGTCGATACATACTCATTATCGTTTATATCCGGGAAATTATGCCGCTTATGACGAATTGTGGGGAAAAGGCTCGATGTCGGGCTGTTATACCGGGAAAGAGAAAGATGAATTTGATCGTTATTTGCAAAGCCGTATTGATAAAATAGATATACCGGGCAAAGATGAGTCTTTTTTACGGGAGCGTTTGCTCGAAATGTATGCTTATCCCGTGAGGAATCAGTTAAAGGCTTGTTCCGATAAGTGAATTTGAAAAGGAAAAACGGTCAGATGCAATGCATCTGACCGTTTTTCCTTTTTGAGCCGATAGGGGGATTCGAACCCTCGACCCCGAGATTACAAATCACGTGCTCTGGCCAACTGAGCTATATCGGCAAGCGGGTAAGCGATCTACATCGCGCCGCTACGACCTGCTACCCTTGCTGCGGTCAAGCCCTGGGGGGATTGACAGGGAGCTGGCCGTGTAGGACTTACCCGCCGCAAAAGTAGGTAATTTTTTTATACCTGCAAGCGATTCTTTACAAAAAAATGAAGCTCTTTTTTGTAAGTCGCTTATTTATAGTTCTGTGTAAGATTCTTTTCTGCTCGATTTTTGAGCTGATAAAAATATGTGTTGTATATTTATGGCTGTGATCCGATGCAATTACGGTAAAAATCATACCTTTGTACAATATAATAAATAAAAATCGTTTATGGTTGAGCAACCCAAAAAGACATTGACTTTCTGTGCGATGCAATATGGCATTTATATGGGGGTGTATCTTTTTATGACTTTCCTTTTTTCGGTATGGAGTCGATATGCTTCTATATTCAATACGTTGGGTGCCCTTTTGCTCATAGCAACACCTGCGGCCGTATATCTTATTATGAGCCATTTTGTGCGTCGGCAGGGTTGGCCTTGCCGCTTTGTCATTCTATGGCTCTTGGGTATATGCGTGTTTTTTTTCGCTGCGCTTATCAGCGGATTGGGAGAGTATGTGTATTGCCAGTATATCGATCCCGATTTTATTCCTGAGCAGATCGATGCCATGTTGAAAGTCCTGGAAAGCGTCGAACTCGATTCTCCCGAAATGAGTGATTTCATAGCGACGATGCGTTCGGGATTTGAGCATGGTGCACTTCCCACAGCTATTGAGTTGGTTTTCCAGATGATTTGGACAAAAGTCTTTCTCGGTTCGCTTCTGTCGATATTTGTCGCTCTTTTTGTATGCATGTACTACCATTTCCAAAAATCTAAATAACTATCATGGATATATCCGTAATCGTTCCTTTGTACAATGAGGCTGAGTCGTTGCCCGAATTGTCGGCATGGATAACCCGAGTCATGGACTCGAACTGCTTTACTTACGAAGTCATATTTATCGATGACGGGAGTACCGATGATTCTTGGCGGGTGATAGAGTCGCTTAAAGCCGAAAATCCTTGTCTGAAAGGAGTGAAATTCCGTCGTAATTATGGAAAATCTCCTGCATTGCATACCGGTTTTACCCGGGCGCAAGGCGATGTGGTCATTACGATGGATGCCGATTTGCAAGACAGTCCCGATGAAATTCCGGAACTTTACCGAATGATTACCGTCGAGGGGTACGATATGGTTTCAGGGTGGAAAAAGAAACGTTACGACCCTTTGTCCAAAACGCTTCCGACAAAACTGTTCAATGCGACGGCACGCATGATTACAGGCATTCATTTGCATGATTTCAATTGCGGCTTGAAAGCCTATCGCAATGAAGTCGTGAAACATATCGAGGTCTATGGCGATATGCACCGGGATATACCATTCTTGGTAAAAAGTGCCGGCTTTTCCCGTATCGGGGAGAAAGTCGTGCATCATCAGGCCCGCAAGTACGGGAAGACGAAATTCGGTATGAGCCGCTTTATAAACGGTTATCTCGACCTGATGACTTTGTGGTTCTTTTCCAAATTTTCGGAAAAACCCATGCATTTTTTCGGCTTGTTGGGCAGCCTCATGTTTGTTATCGGCTTTTTTGCGGCAGTTGCCGTCGGTGCTTATAAGCTTTATGCCTTATGGCATGATATGCCTTATCGCCTGGTAACCGACTCGCCTTACTTTTTTATCGCCCTTACCATGATGATATTGGGCACACTGCTTTTCCTGTCGGGCTTTTTGGGAGAACTTATTTCCCGCAATGCTCCGGGACGTAACCATTATAATATAGAAAAAGATATAGATGATCGATTGGCGTAAATATCGTATATTGAAGCGTAGGATTGCCGGCAGGATGAGGGCTTTCGGCGTGCTTTTCACGTGTATGTTGCCTATGCTTTTTTCTGTTGCCTGCAATACCGAGGCTTGTCTCGAAAGTAAAACCAGCATATTCAGTGCGGCTTTTTACGCATACGGCGATTCGGCGGCAAAAGTGGTTATAGATTCGGTGTCGGTTTACGGGGTGGGGCAGTTCAAAGATTCGCTTCTTGTCGATACGGCCAATATATCTTCGTTTCGGGCTACTTTGCGTAGCGACCGTGATACGACGCAATATGTCATACGTTATGACCAGTATAACCTCAATCCCCGGTATAAAAGAGATACGCTCACATTCGTGTATCATACCTATATCGAGTTTGAGTCGGCCGAATGCGGAGCTATGTATAATTATGTCATCGATGATTTTCGGTATACGACGTGGCAAATCGTCGATGCCGAGTTGATGACTTCCGAGGTAGATAATCAAGATGTCGAAAACGTTCGTCTCTATTATTATGTGGTCGAGTAATCGTTTCTTGAGTATATTGTGTGCTGTGGTGATGTTGCTATTGTCGGGAATATCATTATCGGCGGCTGAAAAGCAAAAAAGCAAGCGTCTTGAAGACGGTTCACTTTATCGTTATCCGTTGTTGGACGGGCTGATTGTCGGTGTTGACCTTTTTCAGCCGGTCGTTTCGCTGTTCGGGCAGCAGTATGCCAATTATCAGGTATCTCTCGAAGTGAGTTTCCATAATCGGTTTTTCCCGATTTGGGAAACGGGCATCGGGTGGGCCGACAATACGCCTGATGATGGGAATTTTACTTATAAAGTATCGCCGACGTTATACAACCGTTTGGGGGTACTTTATAATTTCAATTATAATTCCACAGCTCCGGGGTATATCTATATGGGGTTGTTGTATGGATTCTCGGTCTTTTCTTATGATATTACCGATATAGACCTCAGTTCGGGGTATTGGGGAACCAATAATAAGGCTGCCATTTACGATTGCCATTCGCGGGCTCAATGGTTGGAGCCGCTTGCTGGTATCCGGGTAAATCTGTACAAGGGGCTTAAAATGGGTTTTTCGGTGCGATATAAAGTCTTGCTCAAAGCCAAGAACGATGAGACGACCCGTCCGTGGATAATTCCCGGTATGGGAAAACGCAGCGGAGGTTTTGATTTTACCTATTCGCTTTACTATCAGATTCCTGTTAAGACGAAGAAACGTAATGTAATTGCAGGGGATTAGTTTTCTCTTTTTGCGATGTATGTGTATTATTACAGTCTACGGCAAGCCTTTCGAACATTCGGAAAGACTTGCCGTTTCTTTTTGTTGGGAAGTTATATTAGAATTTCTGATCCATTCGATTCCCGTTGGAGAAGAGTGTCGATTGGGCGTTTTTGATGACGAGTTTGTGGGTTGTACTTTTAGCGGTCGGCTTTTCCGTCAGATAGGCTTGTGCTTTTTTCCTGGCGATAAAGATGCGGCTTTTTACCGTACCGAGGGGGATATTCATCTTGTCGGCAATCTCTTGGTATTTATATCCCGATACATACATGCGAAAAGGAATACTGTATTCTTTGTTTAATATGTCTATGGCATGTTCGATGTCCTGCATGGTGCAACGGGAGTCGGCCGACTCGGTGGTTCCGTACATAAGATCGTTCGGGGCAGTTTCGTATTCTTTGTCGCTTCTTGATATGCGGACTTGGTCGGCACTCCTGCATTGGTTGATGAAAAGGTTTCTCATGATTGTATATAGCCAGCCTCCGAGATTGGTCGAATCGGTAAATTTTTCGAAATTGCAAAGGGCTTTTAAAAAGACCGATTGTGTTAAATCAGAAGCATCATCTTCGTTCTTGGTTAAGTAAAAAGCTGATTGCCATAAAGGTTTTTGATTTGCGACTAAATAGTCTGCCATTTCTTTCTTTGTCATAATTGTAAATTTTAATCGTTATAAAATAAGTAATATCGAGATGAATGCTTTTTTACTATATTGTTTTTTGGGGCTATTTTGATATATTCGGTATGTAATGGAATAATATTTTTTAGTGCTTTTAATTCTTAAAACCGAATGTTTCTATTTGCAGAATAAAGATTTTTTGTTTATTTTGTCAGAAAAATATAGTAAGTGCATTTATTTTGTGCGATTGTTTTGATTGATGTTGTAGCAAAGATATAAATATAATCAATATATTTACTATATTTCATATATAAAATAACTATATTTAACTATATTATGGAAACAAAAGAAATTATACTCCAATTAATCACGGATGTAGGACTGAATGCAAAACAGTTTGCCGAGAGCATAGGGGCTACGCCTACCCAAATATATGATTTACAATCGGGAAAAATAAAGAAGATTACCGATAGAATGGCCGATAAAATACTTTCTCGATATAATAGGTATAGCCGGTTGTGGTTACTTACCGGTGAAGGACCCAAGTATAGGGATTTGCCATACCATGAGGTTTCGAATTTAATATCGGAAAGTGTTATAAGCAGAACCGAAAATGAAATGAAGCTTCTGTCTCCGGCGCTGGATTCGATGTCTGTCGGCTGGTTGCCCGACAATGGGATTATAGAGCGGATAAAGAATGTCATAATAAACAAGGGGCTGACCGAAGAAGAGTTTGCTCATGCAATAAATGTTCCCGAAAGTGCCTTGAAGGAGGTGTTTTTGCGGGGTATACAATCCGACATTATCGTGCTGGTATCTATTATCAAAACTTATAAAGACATATCGGCAAAATGGTTGTTGACGGGTCTCGGTGATATGGGTGATTATAAAGTTCCAGTGTTGCCAAAAGAGATTTATTATGAAAAGAATGTAGATGTATATGATTATGTGAAAAAAAATGCAAAAAATATTCGGTATTCATCTGTTATAAAACAATTTTCAAAATATAATCTCGTGTATGAGGTGTCGGGCGACTGGATGCTGCCCGATTTTAAACCGGGCGATATGCTGGCGCTTGTCGAAGTGCCCGAAAATGCACCTATTATGAACGGTAGTCCTTATGTTATAGATACAATGAGTACAGGATTGATCTTCCGGTTGATTTATCAGCAGGAAGACGGATTGCTTTGCCGTTCTTTCAATGATGATCGATTTGCACCTTTTTCGATTGCCCGAGACGATATATATAATATATACAGAGTAATCGGCATGTTGCGAACAAACGTGTGATGTATCCCCAAAATACAGATGTGTGTGGAGGGTCGAATCTGTCAGATATTTTTGCGGCAGGAAATTTGGCGGTTATGCCGTGAAGTTGTTATCTTTGTCGGGAGATCTGTTTGGGGAAGGGTATGACCGACCATACGAATTTGCTCTGGCTTGCGAAAACGAAGTATACATTGAATATTTATCAAAAAAGAAAATCCATGAAACAAATTTTTCTGTTTGTCTCTTTGCTTTTGTGCTTGAATGTAACGGCCAAAGAGAAATTTCCCGACGGAACACCTATTCCTGATTGGTTTTATAAGAATACTCCCGTTGATATTGCCAAACTGGGCAAAGTTTACCGCATCACCGATTATGGGGTTGCTGCTAATGATAGCAATCTGCTTCAAACCGAAGCTATTCAGTCTGTTATCGATAAAGCGGCGGCCGACGGCGGTGGTGTAATCGTTGTTCCCCAAGGCACTTTCCTTAGCGGTTCTCTTTTCTTCAAGCCTGGTACCCATTTGCATATCGAGGAGGGAGGAGTCCTCAAAGGCAGCGACGATATCAGTAATTTTGCTATTGTAAATACCCGCATTGAGGGACAATCGCTGAAATATTTTGCCGCTTTGGTAAATGCCGATGGTGTAAATGGCTTTACCATATCGGGAAAAGGTACTATAAACGGTAACGGTTTGCGTTATTGGAAATCGTTCTGGTTGCGTCGTAAAGTGATACCCAAATGCACCAATATGGATGAGTTGCGTCCTCGTCTTGTATATATTTCTAATTGTAAGGATGTGCAACTGGAAGGGGTGCGTCTTATGAATTCACCTTTCTGGACGACGCATCTTTATAAATGCGAGAATGTGAAATTGCTCAATCTCTATATATATGCGCCTTCGGCACCTGTAAAAGCTCCCAGTTCCGATGCAATCGATATCGATGTTTGTACCAATGTTTTGGTGAAAGGGTGTTACCTCTCTGTAAACGATGATGCTATTGCTCTTAAAGGTGGCAAAGGTCCTTGGGCCGACAAAGACGAGAATAACGGAGGAAATTACAACATCATTGTCGAAGATTGCGTGTATGGTTATTGTCATAGCGCTCTTACTTGCGGTAGTGAGTCGATTCATGACCGCAATATCATTTTGCGCCGTATTAAAATATCGAATGCTTCGCGTCTGTTGTGGTTGAAGATGCGTCCCGATACTCCGCAAAAATATGAATATATTCTCGTTGAAGATATCGAAGGCGATGCCCGCAGTTTCTTGTATGTAAAACCCTGGCGTCAATTTTTCGATCTTCAAGGCCGGGAAGATACCCCTTATTCTTATTCCAACAACATAACGATGCGTAATATCAAGTTGAAGTGTAACGTCTTTTTCGATGTAAATCGTTCCGATGATTATTTCTTGTCGGATTTTACGTTTGAAAATCTCGATATTACGGCCGCTAAGGACGGAGTGCTGAAAGCCGATTTGATCGACGGGCTTAAAATCAAGAATGTTACGATCAATGGCGAGAAAATGTCCAATCGTAAAAAGTAAAGATCTCTTTTATTAGTGAGATAGATGCTCTGCATTATGATGCGGAGCATCTTTTTTTATAGTATATGTGATGAGGAAAAAGAGTTTAAAGCAATGCGTGGATAGTTGGGATTATTTGAAAAGAATTATTGTTTTGAAAATAGGGTGATGCACAGCGAACAAAAAGCCAAACCGATACCCACGATTGTTACTCCGCTCCAACCAGCCATACTCCATGCGCTTCCCGATAGGAATGTTCCCAAAGAGCCTCCGATGAAATAGTTTGTCATGAAAATCGTGTTGATCCGGTTCGATGCTTTGGGATTGAGGGAAAAGACGACGGTCTGATTGCTTAGTTGTATGCACTGCATACCGATATCGAGAATAAGTATGGTTATAATGATGGCCGTGTATGTGTTTCCCCAAAGATAAGCTATAATCCATGCCGAGAGCATGAGAGCCGCGCCTAAAAGATTGAAGTTGTGTACGCCGATGCGGGAAACAAGACGGCCTACAACCGATGCAGACATTGCCCCGGCGACGCCGCATAATCCCAGCAACCCTACGACATCGCTGCCTGCATAGAACGGGGCTTGTTCCATTTTAAACGTAAGAGAAGCCCATAATGCAAGGAACGAGCCGAATGCAAAGGCTGCCCGTAGGGCACAAATACGCAGAAGTTTGTATTCGCGTATAAGGGCGAATAAGGAATGCATCAATCTCTTGTACGAGCCGGTATAATTGTTTTCGGTGTAAGGCATGATACGCCATACGATGAGCGTACATAATGACATGACGATGGCAGCGATAACGTACATCGAACGCCAGCCCAGCCATTCTCCTACCAGCCCGCTTATTACGCGCGAAGCGAGAATGCCGGTAAGTAACCCCGAAACGATAAGGCCCACGTTGGCGCCTTTTTTCTCCGGTCGGGAGTATTGGGCGGCAATGGGAATGAATATTTGCGGCATGACCGAACAGGCTCCTACGGCAAACGACGCGGCCATTACCGCGTGGAAATTGTTCGACAGTGCAATACATAGCAAGGCTATTGTCAGTATGGAGAAACTGTATGAGACGATTTTCTTGCGGTCGAATTTATCGCCCGAGGGTATGATGAAAAATAATCCGCAGGCATACCCTACTTGTGTAATCATGGCAATGAGGCTTGCTCTCCATTCATCGATGCTGAGGTCATTTCCCATCAGAGAAAGGAGCGGTTGGCAATAATAGATATTTGCTACCGAGACGGCAGCCATACAGGCCATAATGAAAAGCAATGAGGCGGGAACTCCTTCGTCGTCTTTCAGTTGCAGATGCTTTCTCATCGATTTGATTTAAGAGTATAAAAAGAAAAAACCTTACAATCGAAATTGTAAGGTTTTGTAGCGAAGCCGGGAATCGAACCCGGGTCTCATCCGTGAGAGGGATACGTGCTAGGCCACTACACTACATCGCCATCTTTTAAGACGCCACAAAAGTAGCTATTTTATGTATTCGCAAAAAGAATTTTACATATTTTAATATGTCTAATTTTTCATTGCCTCGTAGTTTGTATTTATTCGGCAGGGAGATTAAATAGCCGACAGGCGTTTTTGTAGGTAATCGTTTCTATTTCGAGGGTTTCCATGTGTAATTCGTTAGCGATAAATTCTGCCGTGTGCCGGACGAATGCCGGTTCATTCCTTTTTCCCCTATAAGGTACTGGTGCAAGGTAGGGGGCGTCGGTTTCGAGCAAGAGGCGGTCGAGAGGAATTGCCGAAAGAGTCTCTCGTAGAGAGCTTTTTTTGAAAGTAACGATACCGTTGATGCCGATGTAGAA
>HF999660.1:0-4312 GCA_000434215.1 Bacteroides sp. CAG:144 | reverse complement strand
AAAGCTCTTCCGACGAGCCGCTGAAACTATGGAATACGCCTCGCACATCGAGATGCGATAACTTGTGCAAGACCGGCAGTATGGAGTCGAGTGCTTCCCGGCAATGTATGATGACGGGTAGTGAGCGTTGGGCGGCGTATCGGATTTGCATTTCGAATGCATCGATTTGCTCCTTTTGATAGCTCTTGTCCCAGTAAAGATCTATGCCTATCTCTCCAACGGCCTGATATGAATTTGTGTCGAGTATTTCGAAAATGTGATCGAGGTCTTTCCGATAGTTTTCGGTTACGGAGGTCGGGTGCAATCCCATTGCGGCCGAGCACATGTCGGGGTAGGCATTGAGCGTATGCTGTAACGCATCGATGGTGTCGAGGTCGACATTGGGTAACATCAGTCGGGTAACGCCGTTTTCCAATGCCCGATCTACGACATCGTCGCGGTCGTTGTCGAATTCGGGCAGATAAATATGTGTATGAGTGTCGAAAAGCATATCGGGCTATACGTTACGTTCCATCAGTCTGGCGGCTAGTTCCCGTAATTGTACCGTTCGTGCGGCGTCGACTGTCAGAGAGTTGAGTTGTTGTAAGCACAGAGAGTAATAACTTTCTATTTTTTCGAGGCAGAGACGGTCGATGCCCAGCCGGTTGTAAAGAGCTGTTACGGCGGCTATTTTTTCGGCTGGCTCGTAATCTGTGCTCGAAATCCATTTTGTCAGTTCGTCGTGATCTTTCCCCTCAGATAATCGCAAGGCGTTGATGAGCATATATGTTTTTTTGTTGTTGAGAATGTCTCCGCCGATATTTTTTCCGAAAATCTCGGGGGCGCCGTAGACGTCGAGGTAATCGTCTCGCAACTGGAATGCCAAGCCGATGTTTTCTCCGAATTTATAAATTTTGTCTGCGTCGTTTTCACTGGCTCCGGCGATAAGCGCCCCTATTTTTAAAGCTCCTCCCAGAAGCACGGCTGTTTTCAGGCGTATCATGTCGAGATATTCTTCTTCCTTTACATCGTTCCGGGATTCAAATTCCATATCGTATTGTTGTCCTTCGCATATTTCAAGAGAGGTTTTCAGGAAAACGTCGCATACGGCTTTCCGGGATTTCTCCGGCGTTTTCATCATATGCATGAAAGCGATGATCTGCATGGCATCGCCCGATAAAATGGCGGTGTTTTCATTCCATTTGACGTGTACGGTAGGTTTTCCCCGGCGTATGTCGGCTTTGTCCATGACGTCGTCGTGCAACAACGTGAAATTGTGGAAAATTTCGATACCGGTAGCGGCATCGAGGGCATTGCGGTAGTCTCCGTCGAAAAGTTCGCAGGCCAGTAGGGTCAGGACGGGACGTATGCGTTTCCCGCCCAATGACAATTCATAACGTATGGGGTTATATAGCTCTGCCGGTTCTTGTGGATATGCGATGGATTCGATGGATTTTTGTACGATAGCGATAAATTCCTCAGGTGTGTGCATGACAAATATAGTGAATAAAATGATGGAAAAACGGTTTCCCAAAAGTACGTTTTTCTTTTGTATTTGCCGGCAAAAGTCAGAGAAAAAAGACTCATTAAAAATGATTCCTGCTATACTTCGATGCACTTTTTCCCGTTATACAAAAAGATTATGTATCTTTGAACGCGTTATGAGAGTACGACCCTTTATTCGTTATCTAAGGGCTTTTGCCATTGGTGTCGCACTTTTGCCGCTTTGTTGCATGCAGGCGCAAGAAGGCAAAAGTTCTTTCGATGTACTCAATCTGCCGGTTTCTTCGCATATCAACGCTTTGGGGGGCAATAATATTTCTATTGTGGAAGAAGACATCACTGTCATGTATCACAATCCGGCGTTGATGGGCCAGGAAATGAGTATGCAGATGGCGGCCAATTATATGCGGTATGTGGCGGGAATCAATTTGGGCGGCGTATCGTATGCTCAAGCTGCCCGCAAACACGGTACTTGGGCGTTGGGGTTACAGTTTGCCGGATACGGTACGATGAAACAAACCGATGCTACGGGAGTCATTACGGGTTCTTTCAGCCCGAAAGATATTTTATTGAGCGGTCTCTACGCCCATGATATTACCTCCTCCCTTCGTGGAGGCATACAAGCCAAGCTGCTCTATTCATCGTATGAGAGTTACACGGCGTTGGCGATGTTTTTCGACTTGGGTATCAATTATTATCATGCAGAGAAAGAACTGTCTCTTTCGTTGGTTATCAAAAATCTCGGAGGTCAGCTGAAAAAATATGATACCGAGAATATTGCGATGCCCTGGGATATTCAACTTGGATTTTCAAAAACACTGCATAATGTGCCGTTCCGGTTCTCGATTACGGCTCAACATCTTACCCGTTGGCATCTGCCGTTTGAGAAGGTGAACGATGCAGGAGAACTGGAAGTAAAAGATAATTTTGCGTCTAATTTGTTTCGGCATTTGGTATTCGGTGTCGATTATATACCCAGTCGGAATTTTTATTTGGCGATAGGATATGATTATAAGCGGAAAAGTGATATGACAACGGCCGGTCGCCGTATTTTATCGGGCTTTACGGCAGGGGCGGGTGTCAGGGTGAAAATGTTCGGTATCGGGGTTTCGATGGCCCAACATCATGCCAACGGATTTACTTTCATGACGAATATTACAGCCGATATCTCTCAATTCCTTAGATAATATATAATAGATAAAAGCTATGCAACCTCGTAAGATAGTCATTGCGATCGACGGTTACGCTTCGTGCGGAAAAAGTACGATGGCCAAAGAGTTGGCACGGAAAATAGGATATGTGTATATCGATAGCGGAGCCATGTATCGGGCGGTAACGTTTTATTGTATCGAACAGGGCCTTTTCGACGGAGGCGTTTTGCAGGTCGATGTTTTGCATCAACGGATCGATGATATAGACATTTCGTTTACTTTGAATCCCGATACCGGCCGGCCGGAAACATTGTTGAATGGCCGGAATGTAGAACGGGAAATTCGTAATATGGCGGTGTCAGATAAGGTAAGTTATGTAGCGGCAGTCGGTTTTGTCAGGAGTAAATTGGTTGCCTTGCAACAAGCATTGGGAAAAGAAAAAGGTATTGTTATGGACGGCAGAGACATCGGAACTGTCGTATTTCCCGATGCCGAGCTTAAAATTTTTCTTACAGCGTCGCCCGAAGTGCGGGCGCGGAGACGGGTCGATGAGCTTCGGGCAAAAGGTCAGGAAGTATCGTTCGATGAGGTGTTGCACAATGTGAAAGAGCGGGATCGTATTGACGAAACTCGCTCTGTCGATCCTTTGCGCAGAGCCGACGATGCCATTTTGCTCGATAATTCTTACATGACATTGGCGCAACAAGACGCATGGCTTATGCAACAATATCGTCGGGCGGCCGGTCTTGAAAAAGAAGAGTGATATGACACGAATAGAGATAGACGAAAATTCGGGTTTTTGTTTTGGTGTTGTCAATGCCATACGTAAGGCCGAAGAAGAGCTGGCGAAGACGGGGCGTCTTTACTGTCTCGGAGACATTGTGCATAACAATAGCGAAGTTGTCCGGTTACAGGAAAAGGGGCTTGTTACGATCGATCACGAAACGTTTGCCCGGTTGCATGATGTGAAAGTACTTTTACGGGCGCACGGTGAGCCGCCCGAGACCTATCGTATAGCACGGGAGAACCGTATAGAAATCATCGATGCCACATGCCCGGTGGTTTTGCAGTTGCAGCGTAAGATCAAACAATCGTATGAGCAGAGCGATCCTGAAAAAGAACAGATTGTTATATACGGAAAACGGGGCCATGCCGAGGTGAACGGATTGGTGGGGCAGACCGACGGCCATGCTGTCGTGATAGAAGGGGTTGAAGATTTCGATCGAATAGATTTTTCAAAGAAAATACGACTTTATTCTCAGACTACGAAATCGGTCGAAGGCCTTCAATCGGTAGTGAATGAAATTACCCGTCGTAACGGGGATCTGCCCCCCGAGTATCATGATACCATTTGCCGGCAGGTCGCAAACCGTATCCCCAATATCCGCAATTTTGTGCGTCGACATGATTTAGTGCTTTTTGTTTGCGGACACAAATCGTCTAATGGAAAAGTCCTTTATGAAGAGTGTCGTAAAGAAAATCCGAACACTTACATGGTCAGTGATGTCGCCGAGATAAATACGGCGTGGCTTCATGGTCGTAGCAGTATAGGTATATGTGGAGCGACATCTACGCCGAAGTGGTTGATGGATCAGGTCGCTCGTTTTATTACGGAATATATAGAAAAAGAAAATTAGCGAGATAAATACTTAGGTTGGGCTGCAAAGTGTTTTGCAGCC
>HF999659.1:19125-30749 GCA_000434215.1 Bacteroides sp. CAG:144 | reverse complement strand
TTTTTTATATCGGACAGCCATTAATATTTCACTTTAAAAAGTTTTTTCACAAGCCGATACAACTCTCCAAGCCACAATATGAAAGAGGTCGCAACAATAATATATATCCAATCTTGAACAGACAGTGGCGTAACACCGAACATCGGCCCGCCTATCGTTACAATAACAATCTGTCCCAAAAGGATAATCGCCGCCACTCCCAGAAAAGAACGGCACTGCAACATACGGTTCAATGCCGATCCATTCGTAGCAAATGCTTTGGCATTGAACATATTCCAAAACTGGAACATAACAAACACCGTAAAGAAAATCGTCAATTCATACGCAGAAAGAGCATCGGGAATATTCTCAAAACGGAAATAGTTCGAGAAGAACAACCGCACATCGAACTGGGACAATGCCGTTATCTCCTCATACTTGAAGTACTGCAACAGACCAAACAACACCAAAACAAAAAACGATCCGATACCGACAATGTCGATAGCCATCGACCGGGTAATGATGAAATCGGTCTGACGACGGGGCTTATCTTTCATCACACGTTCATCGGGAGGCAATGAAGCCAACGCCATAGCTGCAAATGTATCCATGATAAGGTTCACCCACAACATCTGCGTAACGGTAAGTGGCGACTGTGTTCCCAGAAAAGCCCCGATGAGTACGATGAGGCAGGCAACGACATTGACCGTCATCTGAAATAACAGAAAACGCTGGATATTCTGGTAAAGCGAGCGGCCCCACATCACCGCCCTCGTAATACTGCGGAACGAATTATCGAGAATCGTAATACTGCTGGCTTCTTTGGCAACCGTCGTACCATCGCCCATAGAAAGCCCCACCTGAGCTGCATTCAGAGCCGGAGCATCATTGGTTCCGTCTCCGGTAACGGCAACGACATAACCCAGTTTCTGAAGCAGACGCACAAGCCGCTCTTTATCCATAGGCCGCGCACGCGATATAATCTTGATGTCGGGAAGTCGTTGCAACAACTCTTCATCGGACGTAGCGGCAAATTCCACACCTGTCATCAGATTACGATCAGTATCCGACGGAAGCCACAACCCTATTTGGCGTCCTATTTCACGAGCCGTTCCGGGAGTATCGCCGGTAACGATCTTCACATTCACCCCGGCATCGAGACAAGACCGTATGGCATCGGGAACATCTTCGCGCACAGGATCGGATATGGCGACAATACCGATAAATGTCAAATCGACATCGCTCAAACGCCCCTCGGAAAAACAAGGCTTGTCGTCATCGAGAATCTGGTAAGCAAAACCCAGTGTACGCATCGCCTGCGACTGATAGGCAAGCAACTGCTCGTCCACAGCCGTTTTATACTCCGACGCAGGAAGAATCCCCTTTTCGGTAAGAACCCGGTTGCTCTCACTCAAAACGATCTCAGGAGCGCCCTTTACATAAAGGACCTTTTTCCCTATCAACGGAGAATCGACAACAGTTGCCATATATTTACGCTCGGTAGAGAAAGTGAGCTGGTCGACGACAGAGGCCGATTCCCGCAATTCGAGATAATTCTCGCCTTGCGATTTCAACCACAAAAGCAATGCTCCCTCGGTAGGATTACCGATGACCTTAGGCTTCTGCCCGTCGGTCATATCGAGAAAAGCCGTCGAATTGACGGCAATACCTTCCCGTATCAGATTGCCCAACTCACTACCGGGAAACGACTTATCTTCTAACGCCCAAAAGTCTGTCTGTGCAACCTGCATCTGATTCTGGGTAAGCGTTCCCGTCTTGTCGGTACAAATAACCGACACGGCCCCCATCGTCTCGCATGCATGCATTTTGCGCACAAGATTATTGGTTGCCAACATACGTTTCATGCTCAACGCCAAACTCAAAACTATACTCATGGGCAACCCCTCGGGCACCGAAACGACTACCAGCGTGATAGCGATCATAAGTGTCTGGAAAATATATGTCGCGGTCTCGGTCCAAGCCGGCGAACTATTTTGAGTAAAAAATAAAACAAGACGGGCGACGATTATCAATCCGGCAATCGTGTAACTGATATAGGAAATAAGGCGTCCCAAACCGTCGAGCTGACGATTAAGCGGCGTCTTGGTATCATTCTGTATTTGAGACCCTTCATATACTTTTCCATACTCGGTCGCATCGCCGACTGCCGTAATGCGGCACACACCGTGCCCGTCGACAACCGTAGTTCCACGCAGCACTTCATTCGACGGATAGGTCGCCTCGGAATCGAAATCGGCCTCTACCGTCGTCTTCGATACGACCGGCTCACCCGTCAATGTCGACTCATTGATTTGCAATGACACGCTTTCGAGCAAGACGGCATCGGCCGGAACTTCCTCTCCCAATTCGAGGACAACAATATCGCCGACCACAACATCTTTCTTCGATATTTCACAAATATTCCCGTTACGGATCACTTTTACGGGAATATCGTCATTGACCTGATTGAGTATATCGAATTTTTTATTGGCGCTCAATTCAAAAAAGAATCCCACAGCCGTAGCCAGCATCACCGCAACAAAAATTCCGACTGGCTCAAAAAAGACCTCGGCCCCATGACCGAGACCGACAAACTCATACACGGAAACAGCAACCGACAGCAACAGAGCTATCAATAATATACGGATAATAGGGTCGTTGAACTTTTCGAGAAAAAGAATCCACACCGACTTCTTTTGTGGCGGTGTCAGCACATTCCCACCGTGCAGACGACGGCTCTCGGCCACCTGTTCATCGGTAAGACCGATATAAACCTGTTTTTGTTCCATTATTTTATAATGTAGATATTTTCATTCGGATTAGGTTTTGCAAATATACACGATTCTTGGTTATCGTGCCCAACAAGGAAAGACAATTACCAGATTTGTAACAATATTGTAACATATATCTTACCACAACAAAAGAGCCGCTCTAACACAGAGAAGCTCCTTCTACACACTATAACGAAAAAACAATAACAATCTTTTTACCTATCAAGGAGGAATGACTCCTACGAAACCTAATGACAGAATCTCACAAACCTTTCGTCCTCCTTTTTCACCGACAAAAATATCCCGATGATATGACAATATGATGACAAAACCGTCTCTTTTCTGTGAAAAGAAATATTATTTCCAAGCAAATAGCAAAGCTATCATATTCCACTTTCTATAATATAACCGCATTACTATTTTATTTCTTAATTTTGCACCCTGAAACTTTAATCTTTCATCGTATGATTTCGGAACAGAAAGCTGCCGTCTCGCACGGCGTACTCCTCATTGCCTTATTTTCTTTCTCGGCCTTTTACATCAGCGAATTTCAATGGGTAAAAGACCTATCGCTAAGTCCCCTCATCGTGGGCATCATCTTAGGTATGCTCTATGCCAACAGTCTGCGCAATTACATACCCGACACATGGGTTCCCGGCATTAAATTCTGTACCAAACAAATATTGCGCACGGGTATCGTACTATACGGTTTCCGCCTTACCTTTCAACAAGTTCTCGAAATAGGACTGCCGGCAATTATCATCGATGTCATTGTCATCGGCATAACACTGCTTTTGGGTGTCATCGCCGGCAGACTGTTGAAAATGGACGAAAAAACCACTGTCATGGTATCGACCGGCAGTGCTATTTGCGGGGCAGCCGCCGTATTGGGAGCCGAACCGGTCGTAAAATGTGCACCTCACAAAACAGCCATCGCCGTTTCCACAGTCGTTATTTTCGGAACATTATCGATGTTTCTTTATCCGATATTGTATCGCGCCGGAATTTTAGACCTCTCCCTTCAAGAGATGGCGATTTACACCGGATCGACTCTGCACGAAGTCGCACACGTAGTAGGTGCCGGTAACGCTATGGATCCCGAAGGAGCTTTGCACCTCGCCGACCAAGCCACGATCACCAAAATGATACGTGTCATGATGTTAGCTCCGGTATTGCTCATTATGAGTTATATTATCGCCCGAGTGCGTAAAGCCCGACACACCGATGTATCGAGCGACGGAAAAAGCAAAATATCCGTTCCGTGGTTTGCATTCGGGTTCTTGCTGGTAATCGCAATCAACTCTCTGCTGCAATCGTTTTCATTCATTCCCTCGGACATCATGTCGACCGGGATAAATGCGATAAACAGTTTCGACAACTTTCTGCTCACCATGGCCATGACCGCACTCGGAGCCGAAACAAGTATCGACAAGTTCAAACAAGCCGGAGCAAAACCTTTCTACCTCGCCGGAATCATTTATCTCTGGCTCATTTTCGGTGGATATGCCTTATGTAAATATCTTGTGCCGGTACTCGCCTGATAAAAACAAATATTTAAAAACGGTTAAAAATCAAAAGGGAGATGAAACCTTTTCATCTTTTTCCTGTCTCTTATATAAAAGCGGGAGCAAACAGCTGGAACAAGGCGGCTTCCATAAAAGAGAAAAATACCTTGTCTAAGTCTTCCCTGCATCTTTGAATAAGAGTTTTTGTGTTTTTTCCGTTATAAGTCCGGGACAGAAAAGTGTCTCCACTCTGTCCCACCCGTAAAAGATTGTTATAAGTTTACGGTATGCCGTCGGCGAGCATGTTTGCTCGCCGACGTTTTTATTATCTCATCTCCTGCTTTCTTAGAATAAGTTCATTTTTCCATAGTTGACCCTCGCAAAATGGCCATCTGTTTCGGATAAAAATAAACTATATTATAGCAACCCTTCAAATATTTTGACTAATTTTGAAAAAATGTGTAACCTTTCTGTTTATTGGGCGTCTATTATATAAAAAACTAATATCCTAAAATTATGAAACACTTATTCCTAACATTATTCTTTGCGACCTTGTTATTACCCATCAATGCCAAAGAAAAAGAGATACGTATAAAATCGGCCGAAATCTCACATACAGATATTATAAATGTCTTGGATAGAATGGGTATCCACATAGCACATTTCGATTTGAGCGAACTCGACAAAAAAGAATACAACATCAACTTTTATATCGATGAATATAAAACCGGTAAAAAAATTGACCGTATCGCCAACTTCAAAATAGGTCGAAACCGGAAAGATCTACCTAAAAAGGCCGATGAGCGTGAAGCATTCATAAAATCTCGTAACCTCAACGTCTCAAAAAAGGCTAAATACTGGACACTAAATCAAATGAGCATATATGTTATACCGGAAAGTGATTCTACCGTAACCATCACTATAAGTTGCCCTCGAGGAGCCGCTACTCAACAAGTAAAAATCGCAGCTCTTCCCCAAAATAAAATGCCTATATACGATTTCCGTACATTCGAAATCGCCCCGGTAACGGAAAAAACACAAGAAATTCCTCTCGCTATTTACAACTCTTTTTTCTTCGATGAGAAACACAACATATCCCGCTCGTGCTACGGAAAAATTACGGCGGAAATGTCAGAAGACATTTTCGATATACTCCCTCACTATTACGTCATCGGGATTACACTCAAAGAAGTAAAAAAATAGTATCGGCAATAAAAGAACGGGCTGCAATCGTGCAGTCCGTTCTTTATATACATTTTTCATGTCTATGGTGGGAAGGCTGCTCCAAACCCATCAATATACAAGAGAAACATTATCGATCCAGAAACATGTTCCTACGGCTCCGATAAAAGCCCCCCTATCGCCCGACGAGATACGCAACATCAAATGTGTAGGTTCGGCATCGGCATCGCCCCAACCGACAACCTGTATAGGTACATTCTTGCCTTTACTGTTTGTCGTATATCGCGGGCCATCGGGAAGTTCAAGCATCATTTCGGGTCTAAAAAATGGTTCTTCACTTATATCACCATAATAAATTGGAATGCGGAAACCATTCTGCCACTCGGGAACCGATTCGCTGAACTTACAATAACCCGTTCCTATACGTCGGGCATACACATTACCGTCCTCATCTTCCCAGCGTTGTATCAGATATAAGCATATCTCGGCATTGTCTTTCCCTTCTATCTCGGACGAGCGCATACCCGTCGCCTTGACAAGCTGATCGGCCAACTCCAATTTATAATCGAGTTGCAAAGCCTTAGGACGTTTGGTAAAAGGAATGCCTTGATCGAGCTTCCCTTGCGGATTTTTTGCGTTCTTGACCGGCTCCCGCACAGACCCTAAAAAGACAGACCCCGTAGCGACTACCGTAATATTTACCATACCGAGAACTTTACAAGTCTCTTTTCTTACTTCGAGACGGGCGCACTTATTTCCCGGCTCACGCTCCTCGGGAAAAACGGTAACACTCACCTTGTCTATCCCCATAGGATTGGCCCATACACTCGAACCGCCCCACGGAGAATCGCTCGACTCCCGTACCCAGGGCTCTGCTCCCTCGATTGTCTGCGTCGGACCGATATGATAGACCTCCTTTGTCGCTCCACCCAATAAGGCTGACTCTTTGATGACGCGGGTCGTCCAGCACTCCATATCGCCATAAGGAAGCAACTCCACTCGCTCGGAAACGGTATCGCTCTGCTGAGCCCAAACCGATAACGGCAAACAAACCGTACAAATAAACAATAATCTCTTCAACATATATACTCTCAATTCACGGCAAAGATAAAAAAATACAACGAAAAAACGCTCAGATGTTCTTCGAGTTTTTTCAGTTATACTCCTTTTTCTACAATATCTCCGACTTAACCGGTTACATTTGGGGATAAAGCAGCTCTCATTTTCTTTATCCAAACGCTATGAAAAGCGCTCAAAATGTGATTCCTGCCATAAAAAACAACTTTTCGACAAAAAATAACTACCTTTGTACTGTTTTCACAAAACACATTATAACCAAACGATTATGAAAGCATTTGTATTTCCGGGACAAGGCGCCCAATTCGTAGGCATGGGAAAAGAGCTGTACGACAACAACAGCGAAGCCAAAGCCATGTTTGAGAAAGCCAACGAGATATTAGGTTTCCGCATCACCGACCTGATGTTTGCCGGGACCGATGAAGACCTGCGGCAAACCAAAGTAACACAACCCGCCATTTTCCTGCATTCGGTTATTCTTGCCAAAACTATGGGCGACGCTTTTTGCCCTGAAATGGTAGCCGGTCATTCACTCGGCGAATTTTCGGCACTGGTAGCCGCCGGAGCCCTTTCGTTCGAAGACGGTGTAGGTTTGGTATCGGCTCGCGCCCGCGCCATGCAAAAAGCCTGCGAAGCAACTCCTTCGACCATGGCTGCCGTATTGGCCCTGCCCGATGAGAAAATCGAAGAAATATGTGCCTCGGTAACAGAAGGTGTCGTTGTTCCCGCCAACTATAACTGTCCGGGACAAGTCGTTATCTCCGGCGATGAAAAAGGCATAGATGCCGCATGTGAGAAAATGCTTGCGGCCGGAGCCAAACGCGCCCTAAAATTGAAAGTCGGCGGAGCATTCCATTCTCCGATTATGGAACCTGCCCGCGCAGAACTGGCCGAAGCCATCGCACACACCCAATTTTTCGAGCCGAAATGTCCCGTCTATCAGAATGTAAGTGCACAAGCCGTAACCGATCCCGACGCTATCAAAGCCAATCTGATTGCACAACTCACGGCTCCTGTACGTTGGACTCAATCGGTTCTTAATATGATTGCCGACGGCGCCACCTCATTTACCGAAGTCGGCCCCGGCAATGTATTGCAAGGACTTATCAAAAAAATCAACAAAGAGGTCGAGACCAGCGGCATTCAATAATGCCCCTCGATAAAGGAAATCTTTTTTACAAAGCAATCTATAAATTTTTGTAAACCTTTCAATACGATAAGCGTCGCCCTCATCGGGGCGACGCTATTTTTTTACCCGATAATTATCGGAACGGTTTCCATTTTCAAAAAAGCGGGCAATGCATTACGTACATTGCCCGCTACCTGTCTTTTATAGATTATATTACATTCCGAACGATAAGGGGGTTATAGATGTATAGATGCAACTCAACAAACCTATTACGACCACACCAAGCACACACAACGAAATACTGAATTTCGATGCGCCATCGCTCTGAATAGCCGGAACGGCACAATCGTCCTGCTTGATAAACATCGCTTTTACCACCAGCAAATAGTAATAAAGCGAAACGATGGTATTGAGCAAAGCAAGAAATACCAATACATAGAAACCTTCCTCGACAGCAGCATAGAAAATAAAGAACTTACTGAAAAAACCGGCAAAAGGAGGAATACCGGCCAAAGAGAAAAGCGCCAACATCATAGCGACACTCAATTTGGGATTGGTACGATAAAGGCCGTTGTAATCTTCCATATTCACCTTACCGGTAGCATTCTCGATTACGGAGATGACACCGAAAATGGCAAGGTTCGAGAAAATATACACCAACACATAATAGACGAGCGAAGTCATTCCCACAGCCGTCCCGGCGATAACTCCCAGAAGAATATAACCGGCTTGGGAAATCGATGAGAATGCCATGAAACGTTTTAGGTTTTTCTGCCGTATGGCAAAAAGGTTACCTATTGTAATAGTAATAACGATAAGCCCCCATAATACCGGTTGCCAAATCATCGCAACCGACGAAAAGACCTTGAACAGTACAACCATCAATGCATACGCGGCAGCACCTTTTGAAATGACCGAAAGGTATGCGGTGATAGAAGTCGGTGCGCCTTGATACACATCGGCCGTCCAAAGGTGGAAAGGTACAATGGATATTTTGAATCCCATACCGGCCAAGAAAAGCACAAGCCCTACATACAAGAGAGGTGTACCTACAAGGTTGGCAGCAACATCGGCAAAATAAAGCGTACCTACCGCTCCGTAAAGGAACGAGATACCCAACAACATGAGCGACGAAGAAAAAAGTGCTACAAACACATACTTGGCCGCTGCTTCATACGAAAGCTGATGATACTTTTCTATGGCAACCAATGCGGTAAGAGGCAACGATGCCATTTCGAGACCGATGAAGAACAAAAGGAAATTGCCCGACGAAATCATCAGGTACATACCCAGCAAGGTAATAAGCGTGAGCACATAAAACTCACCCCGACGTATCGCCATATCGGGAGCTTTGGCCCAAGCATTTGCCTGTATAAGCACCAACAACGTTCCTATGTTGAGAACTATTTTTACAATATTGATAATCGAAGATGTCTGATACATCCCACCGAAAGCCTCGCCCGTTACCGGATTGAAAAAGAGGAAAGCAGTCTGTGCCGCAAGGAGCAGACACGCTACCCACGAGAAAGCACGGCGACTCTTCTCCGTAGCGAAAGTGTCATAGAGGAATAGGATAAGAATGATTGCCAAAAGCGACAATTCATCACGCATCCATAAAAAGTTTGAAAAATCCATATACTTTTTCTTGATTAGATATATTGCAAAATACGTTCACTGATCACACTCATACTATCGCTGATGAGATTGGAAATCCAACCCGGAGCCATACCGATAGCAGCAACACCCACAATAAGGGTAATCGCCGAAAGACGTTCATACCAAACTGCATCGGTAAGTTCTCGGTGATGCTCATTCTGCACCTTACCGTAAAGCAACTTACCCACAACACGCAAAATGTAAACGGCCGTAATGACGATCGATGTACAAGCCACGATAGTAAAGACCCGATGGAATGGATCGGACCATTGGAAAGAGCCAACGAAGACAGTCATCTCGGCCACGAAACCGCTCAAACCGGGAAGACCCAATGATGCCAGACCGGCTATCACGTAGCAGGCCGAAAGGAAAGGCATGATCTTCATCAGACCGCCCATTTCCCGAATGTCGCGCGTATGTGTACGTCCGTATATCATACCGATGAGCGCAAAGAAAAGTGCGGTCATCAATCCATGCGAAAGCATTTGCAAGACAGCACCTGTCATAGCCGTCGTGTTCCACATAAGCAATGCGAAAAGTACCAGACCGCAGTGGCTCACCGAAGAATAAGCGTTGATATATTTGAGGTCGGTTTGCACGCATGCGCTAAATGCACCGTAAACGACACTGATACCGGTCAGAATCAAAAATATCCACGACAATTCGGTAGCTGCCCACGGCATCAGGTACATCGCAACACGGAAACAGCCATACCCACCGAGTTTCATAAGCACTCCGGCATGGAGCATCGACACAGCCGTAGGAGCCGAAGCATGACCGTCGGGAGACCATGTATGGAAGGGGAACATGGCACCCAGCACACCGAATCCCACAAACGTCAATGGGAAGAGATAATATTGCATATCATGGGGTATCGCATTGTTCTTGGCGATTTCGAGGATATTCATCGTCAAATTACCATCGGCCGAAGAGTGGAAATAGATACCCAATATACCGATCAACAAAAGCGCCGAACCGCCCATGAGCATAAGGGTAAGTTTCATCGCCGAATAGGTTTTGTTACCGCTACCCCACACTCCGATGAGAAGATACATCGGGATAAGAGCGATCTCATAGAACATGAACATCGTAAAGAGGTTGATCGAAATAAAGAAACCGAATACCCCTATCGAGAGAAGTATCAACCAAAGGAAGAATTCTTTGGGCAGCGGATCGATTTTCCATGAAGCAAAAACCCCGGCAAAAACCACAATGGCCGACAACAACAACATAGCCACAGACACACCGTCGACCCCCACCGTATAATGAATATCGAGTGGCGCATACCATACGGTATCGGCGACAAAAAGCATTTCGGCCGTATTGCCGGCTGCACGTTCGCCCAAGAACATAAACAGTACGATAAAGGCGAAAACAAGCTGCAACGACGAACCTATCACGGCAACGGCACGTATTTGTTTCATCTCTTTTGAGAGCGCCAGTCCGGCCATCATCAAAAGAGGAATAAGTACGAATAAAGATAAAAAGTTCATAATATATTAAACTCGTTTTTTCTGTTTCCGATATACTTCATTACAAGCAACACAATACAACGGCTGCTACAATCATGGCACCCAAAAGGAATACTACCGCATACGACTGCAAACGTCCCGACTGCAAGCCTCTGATATGATAAGACGCCGACTGGGTAATAGTCGCCATGAGATTCATCGTCCCGTCTACGACATGGCGGTCGAACCATGCAATAGGCATGCAAATATGACGGAAGATAATCTTATGCGTAATAAACATATACACTTCATCGATATAGAAACGGTGATATGCCCAACGATGCAGACTGCTCATCGACTCGGCCATGCGAGCAGGTTTGTCGTTCGGTTTCATATAGAGCCAGGTGGCAAGCGCAATACCTATTATAGCGATGCAGATACTAGTACCGGCAACGGCCCAATTCAAATGTATGGTATAGGAGAGACCGCTCGCCGTTACGAAATGTCCGAAAGGAATAAATCCGGCAAAACATGTTACCACAGCGAGAAATACGAGAGGTATCGACATCGTCTTGGGAGCTTCATGAGGAGTATGCTCGTGGTGAGCCTCTTTACCCCAGAAAATATTGAAGTAAAGGCGGAACATATAAAACGCTGTCAGCCCGGCTACCAAAGACATCCAAACACCCCAAAACGCACTTTTTTCGAATGCGGCTGCCAAAATCTCGTCTTTACTGAAAAATCCCGAGAAAGGAGGTATACCGGCAATGGCCAGACAGGCAATGAGGAAAGTGATGTGGGTAACGGGCATATATTTCCGTAACCCGCCCATCTCCGACATCTCATTGGAATGTACGGCATGGATAATGGCTCC
>HF999659.1:0-19111 GCA_000434215.1 Bacteroides sp. CAG:144 | reverse complement strand
GGCATGGATAATGGCTCCTGCCCCGAGGAAAAGCAAAGCCTTGAACATCGCGTGGGTGAAAAGGTGGAACATCGAAGCCATATAACCCAATGCACCATGTCCGTTCATCTCGGTCGTTACACCCAAAGCCACTATCATAAAAGCGATCTGTGAAATCGTGGAAAATGCAAGCACACGTTTTATATCGGTCTGAACACAAGCCACAACGGCTGCATACAAAGCCGTAACAGCGCCGATGGCCGTAATAAATGTCAGCACCTCGGGCGTAGTTACATATATCGGGAAAAGGCGGGCCACCAAGAATACACCGGCCACAACCATCGTTGCGGCATGGATAAGAGCCGATACGGGAGTAGGACCTTCCATCGCATCGGGCAACCAAATATGTAACGGGAACATCGCCGATTTACCGGCACCACCCATAAATACCAATATCATAGCCCAAGAAGCGACCGAGATACCGAGGAATGTTTTTCCTGCGGTCGTACCTACCAGCGAAACTTCACCGCTTGTCAATGTCGCAAAGTCGAAAGTCTTGGTATAATACGAAAGCAACAAGATACCCAGCAGAAAGCCGAGATCGGCAAAACGGGTAACGATGAAAGCTTTCTTAGAAGCAGCAACCGCCGACTGGCGAGTATAGTAGAAACCGATGAGCAAATAAGACGATACACCCACAAGTTCCCAGAAGATGTACATCTGGAAAATATTTGTGGCTACGACCAATCCCAACATAGAGAATGTAAAAAGCGAAAGGAAAGCGTAATAACGCTGGAAACCCACTTCGCCATGCATATAACCGAGACTGTACAGATGCACCATCGACGAAACCGTCGTAATGACCACGAGCATCATGACAGATATAGGATCGAGCATGATACCCAAGTCGATGTGCAACCAATCGGTAAACCGCAACCACTCGAAATAATAGGGCGTTATCGTAGGATAAATGCCATCGACACGCGGCTGCAAGAAATATTGAGCAGCGACGATATATGACAATATGGTAATGATAAAAAGTCCCGACGTACCTAACAATCCGGCCGTACGGTGCGACATTTTATGGCCGCAAAGCCCGAGCGTGATAAACATCAGCATCGGCAACAGCAGTATAATATAAGAGTATTCCATAATCGTTGTTCAGTAGCGATAAATTCTCAATATTTCATTTTGTCGACATTATCGACATTGATGTTACGAATATTCCGATATATGTTAATAATGATCGCTATCGCAATCGCGGTCTCGGCTGCGGCAATAGCCACGGCAAAAAGCGTGAAGAAAAAGCCTTCGAGTTGACCGGGAAAAAGATAACGGTTGAATACGACAAAATTGATATCGACCGCATTGAGCATCAATTCGAGCGATATAAGAATGGCAAGCAAGTTATGACGGGTTACAAAACCGTACACCCCGGCAAAGAACATGATAGTGCTCACCACAACATAGTAAATCATGGGTATTTCCATAGTTTCTCTTATCTTTTACGGGCAATCATGATGCCACCGATTATACAAGCGAGTAACAAAACACTGATAGCTTCGAAAGGCAAAAGATACTGGTACTTATCCATGCCCATGAGCGCGTGACCGATAACTTTCATATCGATCTCTCCCGCTTCGGAAAATCGAGAAGGAAAGAAATCATGTGTCAAAAGGGTGTATCCGCAAATGCAAGCTCCGAGAATGGCAGCAAACAGTCCCCATGCCCGTTTGGAAGACGAAATACGATCGCTCTTCTCTCCCAGTTTGCTGGTAAGCAAAATGGCAAATACGAAAAGGACGAGAATACCTCCCGCATAAATGGTTACCTGCACGGCTCCCAGAAAATGATAGTCGAGTTGAAAATAATAGCCGGCCGTAGCAAAAAGCACAAACAGCAAATAGGTTGCCGCACGCAAGATACGCCGACTGGTTACCGCCATAATCGAGCAAACGACAACAACGGCCGAAAGCAGAAAGAATATGACTTGATTGGCTACTTGTTCCATATTGAAATGTTATTTTGAATTTTCGGGTTTACGATTGAGATGTTTTACCAACTTTGTACGGTCGAACACTGCCTGCTCAAATTCGTTGGTAAATTCCAACGCATCATGGGGGCAAGTCGTTACACACAACTGACAGAATACACAACTACCCAAGTCGTAGACATAATCGTCGAGTACACGTTTGGTTTTTCCCTCTTCCGTCTCTACCTTCTTGGAAATAATCTGTATCGTATGATTGGGACAGTTCATCTGACAGATACCGCACGCGATACATTTATGATTACCTTCGGCATCGAATTTAAGCGTAAGGGTTGCTCTGAAACGCTCGCCTATTTTCAATGTCTCCCGATTTTCGGGATACTGTTCGGTAACTTTCGGGGTAACAAACTCCGTACCGGTTACTTTCATTCCCACAAGGAGACTCCAAAGACCTTTCCAGAAGTTGACAAAGTAATTTTTTAAACTTTCCATAAATGGTAATGTAGCTCTTTCTTTTTCGTTTTTTACACTGTGAAGTATCAGGTCGCAACCCGACATCTCCTGTTTGCTGAATAGATTATCTTATCGAACCGCCCACAATATCGAGCAATTCATTGGTTATACCTTGTTGACGCAGTTTGTTATATTCGAGCCGCAACTCGTCGAGCAACTTGCCGGCATTGTCGCTGGCCGTCTGCATGGCCAAAATACGGGCACCCTGTTCCGATGTACGGCTTTGCAGACAAGCCTCGATAAACGAAGCATTGACATACAGAGGCAATACCGTCTCGAAAATAGAGGCCCGATCAGGCTCATAAATATACGGAGTAATCCGCGATGCCGGTTTCTCGACAGAGTGCATATCCTCGATACTGATAGGCAAAAGAATGCGCGTTTTCACGATCTGTGATGCAACACTCTTATAATGAGTATATATACACTCTACTCTATCATACTCGCTACCGAGAAACGATGCTGTCATTTCCCCGATAAAACGTTTCAATTCATCGGGTGTACTTTTTGCATGAAAATAATCACGCTGGCACATATTGACACCCTCGGTACGATTAACTGCCGAAATAACCTTTTTCCCGACCGGATAAACGTCAATGGCAAGTTGCCCGGAAAACTCGTTTTCCAGCTCCGAGACACGAGAAAGCAACGCCTTATAAAGATTGGAATTATAAGCACCGCAAAGCCCCTCGTCAGAAGCCAATAAAACAAGAGCGATCCGATGTACGGGTCGTTGTTGCGCCAAAGGCGACTCGTATTCACGATCGGCCTCCAACAAATTATTGATGGTAAGCTGCAACTGCTCCCTGTACGGCGCCATACCGTGCAAAGCCTGCTCGGCTTTGCGTAGCTTTGCCGAAGAGATCATCTTCATGGCGCCCGTAATTTTCTGGGAAGACTGGACGGAGCCGATTCTTCCCTTCAACTCGCGCATTGTCGACATAGCAGATTATTTCTTAAATCGTTTTACAACTTCCTCGGCCGTATTTTGCAAAAGGGTCTCTACCTCGGGAGTAAGTTTACCCTCGCGCAAAGGCGTGAGAATATCTTTGTCATGACGGTTTCGCAAGATTTCGAGGAAATATTTCTCAAACTCGGCCACATTCTCTACCGGCACATCGCCCAAGAGTCCTTTTGTCCCGCAATACACGACAGCAATCTCCTCTTCCACGGGCATAGGCGTATACTGAGGCTGAACCAGCAACATGCTATTCTTACGCCCTTTATCGATAACCATTGCCGTTACGGGGTCAAGATCTCCTCCGAACTTGGTGAATGCTTCGAGTTCGCGATATTGCGCTTGGTCTATCTTCAATGTACCGGCGACCTTCTTCATAGCCTTTACTTGTGCATTACCACCGACACGCGATACCGAAATACCTACGTTGATAGCCGGACGCATACCTTGATTGAAGAGGGCTGTTTCAAGGAAAATCTGACCATCGGTAATAGAAATCACATTTGTCGGGATATAAGCCGAGACATCGCCAGCCTGCGTCTCGATGATAGGCAGGGCGGTAAGCGAACCACCGCCCTTGACAAGAGGACGCATCACTTCGGGCAGGTCGTTCATCGTAGAAGCCACTTCGTCGTTGGCGATAATTTTGGCCGCACGCTCCAACAAACGGGAGTGCAGATAGAATATATCACCGGGATAAGCTTCTCGACCGGAAGGACGACGTAAAATCAACGAAATCTCACGATAAGCGACAGCCTGCTTGGAAAGGTCGTCATATACGACCAAAGCATGACGGCCGCTATCCCGGAAATATTCGCCGATAGCTGCTCCTGCAAAAGGCGCATAATACCGCATCGAAGCCGAGTCGGAAGCATTGGCGGCAAGCACGACAGTGTAGTCCATCGCACCATGTTCGCGCAACGTATTTACCAAAGTGGCCACCGAAGAAGCTTTCTGGCCGATAGCCACATAAATACAATATACAGGATCACCGGCAAGAAAATTTTTCCGCTGGTTGAGAATCGTATCAATAGCGATAGACGTCTTTCCGATCTGACGGTCGCCGATAATCAACTCACGTTGTCCGCGTCCGATGGGCACCATCGCATCTACGGCTTTGATACCGGTCTGCAACGGCTCATTGACGGGTTGGCGGAAAATGACCCCGGGAGCTTTACGGTCGAGAGGCAAAGTAATCGTTTCGCCCGCAACAGGGCCGGCACCGTCAATAGGATCGCCGAGTGTATTGATAACACGACCGATAAGTCCGTCTCCGACCGGAATAGAGGCGATTTTACCTGTACGACGCACGGTCATGTTTTCTTTAACGGTATTACTGTCGGCCCCCATCAAAATGACACCGACATTGCTCTCTTCGAGATTCATGGCAACGCCACGCACGCCATTTTCAAACTCGACCAGCTCGCTCGAGCTTACATTGTCGAGACCGAAAACATGCGCCACACCGTCTCCGACTTCGAGTACAGTACCGACTTCTTCAAAAGAGACCTTCGATTCGACCTCTTCGAGCTGCTGTTTCAGTATATCTGAAATCTCATTTGGTTTAATCATAATCGTGTTTTGCTGTTTATTAATTTTAAACGCAATTGTTTCAGTTCCTTTTCGATCGAGGCATCGAGTTGTTCGCCTCCGACATTCAGCACAAAGCCTCCGATAATTTCAGGATCGATCTTATGCTCAAATTCTAGCTTTGCATCTTTGCAATGACGGGCAACGACCTCTTCTATACGAGAAAGGATTTGTTTGTCGAGAGGAGCAGCCGTTACGATTTGGGCTCTGACAATATGATTGACGTCCCGATACAACTTCTGATACATAAGCATAATAGGGCGTAAATAATCCTCTCTGCGCTCTCTCAGAAGCAGCCGGACAAAACGAAGGTATTCTTCCGAAGAAGCGGCATCGACACCGGCAGCAGAGAGCATTAACGCCTCCTTCTGACTGGCAGTGAGCACAGGATTGAGCATGGCCTCCTGCAAATCGAGGTGAGCGATGAAACTCGCTTCTACTTGCCGAGCGGCTTCATATACGGGAAAGGTCTTATCCTTCTCTTGCGCATATTTGAGCAAAGCCTTGGCATATCGGCGGGCTATAAGTCCTTCGTTCATATTCGATTAGTTTTTATTCTCGATATCACTTAATAGTTTGTCGACCAATTCGGATTGTCGCTTATCGCCGGCCAACTCTTTTCGCATCAATTTCTCGGCTACCTGCAAAGCAAAATCGCTGACTTGCTGCCGGAATTGCCGTTCTGATTCCTTTCGAGCCAATTCTATCGATACATTGGCTGCATCGATAATTTTTTTTGCCTCGACCGTAGCGGCTTTACGAGCCTCTTCGATGATTTGAGATTTCATCTGAGCGGCTTCCCGCATAATTTCGAGTTGCTTTTGCTGAGCTTCGGTAATGAGAGCCTGAGCATTCTCGGTTGCGTGTTCGAGTTGACTTTTGGCTTCTTGTGCATAGCTTACACCTTTATCGATGAAGTCGGCTCGTTCGTCGACACTTTTCATGATGGCAGGCCATGCATATTTCGCCAATATCACAAAGAGTATGACAAACACAAGGAACATCCAGAATACCAATCCGAATTCGGGTGTGAATAGTTCCATGGTGTCTCTTTTTTTGTATTATAAGAAGATTGCCAGCAAACAAACGATGATAGCGAAAAGGGCAACACCTTCGACAAGGGCTGCGATCACGATCATGTTGGCACGGATATCATTAGACGACTCGGGTTGGCGAGCGATAGATTCCATGGCCGACGCACCGATTTTTCCTATACCAAGACCGGCTCCGATAGCGGCAAGACCAGCACCGAGGCAGGCACCTACTTTGGCAAATGCTGCAGCAGAGGCAGCGGCTTGTAACAAAATCATTGCTAACATAACTTTAATTTTAAAGGGTTATACTATTTCTATTTCTCATTCACGGGTTGTTCATGCGACTCTTCTCCCCTCGCCCGGGCAAGGCTGATGAATATCGTCGACAATATAGTAAATACATAAGCTTGTATGAAACTGATGAGGACATCGAGCAACATCATGAAAAGCGAGAAGAACACCGATATAATTGTAGTTCCCGTTAGAACAGCTGCCCCCATCGATCCGAAAATAAATATCAGCGAAATAAGTACCAACACGATAAGGTGTCCACCCAACATATTGGCAAAGAGACGTATCATAAGGGCCACAGGTTTTGTGAGTGCTCCGAAAATCTCTATAACAGGCATCAACGGTACAGGACACTTCATCCACATAGGTACTTCGGGCCAAAACAGGTCTTTCCAGTAATGCTTCGTCCCGGTGAGATTCACAACAAGGAAAGTGCATAATGCCAAAACCAATGTAATGGATATGTTACCCGACAAATTGGCGCCGGCAGGGAAAATAACCATCAATCCGAGTATGTTGATGAAAAATATAAAGAAGAATACTGTCAACAAATAAGGAGAATACCGGCGCGCATCGACACCAAGCACAGGCTTTATAAGATCGTTATAAAGCATATCCAGTACCAATTCCATAAAACCGAACCATTTGCGAGGTGCCCCATTCGGGTGCTTACGATACCAACGCGCCATAGGTATGAAACACAAGCAAAGCAACAACGCCGTAATAAAAAGCGCCATCACATTCTTGGTAATCGAAAGGTCGACCGGACGATAAACATTTCCCATTTCGTCCTGAGTTACGACTTTTCCTTTATAATCGCCATCGGTCGCAATATAATAACCGTTATAAGTTTCTCCCCGCATGATACGGTGCGATCCGAACATACTCCAATTACCATCTTTATCGCGTACAATGATAGGCAACGGTATACGATTGCTATGAGAGAAAGGTACTTCCCAGCCGTAATTATCGAGCACGTGTTCGAAAATTACCTTTTTGGCATCAAACGATTTCTCTTCACTCCCTTCGGCGGCATGCATCTGCGGCATACTTATTACAAGCAAAGCGAAAAGCAAGGCGATACGGTGGAACATATATTTTTTCATCTCTTTTTCGTTTTTATCCGTAAGCATCGGCTATTTGAGGCACACAACAACCCTGTTGTTGTTCACATCTACAAATCCGCCTTCTGCTGCGAGCGTTTTTACCTCCCCATTGCTTTCATACTCTATTTCTCCGGCATCGAGTGTCGATAAAAGAGACGCATGGTCTTGCAATACGGTAAACGAACCGACCGTTCCGGGCAAGGTTACGCGAGTAGCTTCGCCGTGGAAAAGAGTTCCGGTTGGAGATATAATCTCGAGTGTCATGGCGCAGACGATTTAACGGATTAATTACCTTGTACTTGTTGTAGCATTTTTTCGCCTTTTGCGATAGCTTCATCGATCGTTCCTACGTTCAAGAAAGCCTGTTCGGGATACTTATCCATCTCACCACTGAGAATCATCTTGAACCCGCGAATCGTTTCTTCGAGAGGAACCATCACACCGGGAATTCCGGTAAACTGTTCGGCAACATGGAACGGTTGCGACAAGAACCGCTGCGCACGGCGTGCACGGGCAACGACCAACTTATCTTCGTCCGACAGCTCATCCACGCCCATAATAGCGATAATATCCTGTAACTCGTTATAGTGTTGCAACAGTTGCTTCACTGCTTGTGCCGTATTATAATGGTCTTCACCGATAATCAGCGGGTCGAGAATACGGGAAGTCGATTCGAGCGGATCGACGGCCGGATATATACCCAACTCGGTAATCTTACGACTAAGCACCGTAGTGGCATCGAGGAAGTTGAATGTCGTGGCGGGAGCAGGGTCGGTCAAGTCGTCGGCCGGCACATAAATAGCTTGCACCGAGGTAATTGAACCGTATTTCGTCGAAGTAATACGTTCTTGCAACGCACCCATTTCCGAAGCAAGAGTAGGCTGATAACCCACAGCCGAAGGCATACGACCCAACAAGGCCGATACTTCCGACCCGGCTTGCGTGAAACGGAAAATATTATCGATAAAAAACAAGATTTCCTTACCACCATCGCCAGAATCCCGGAAATTCTCCGCTACGGTAAGTCCCGAAAGGGCAACACGCAGACGGGCTCCCGGTGGCTCATTCATCTGTCCGAATACCAATGCGGCGTGAGAGCCGGAAAGTTTATCCATATCGACCTTCGACAAGTCCCAATGGCCCTCTTCCATATCTTTCTTAAACTCGTCTCCATAGTTGATAACACCGGAACCGATCATCTCCCTGAGCAAGTCATTTCCTTCACGGGTACGCTCGCCCACACCAGCAAATACAGTAAAACCGTTATGACCTTTGGCGATATTATGAATCATCTCCATGATAAGCACCGTCTTTCCCACACCGGCACCGCCGAAAAGACCGATCTTTCCTCCTTTGGAATAAGGTTCGAGCAAATCGATGACTTTTATACCGGTATAAAGCATCTCGGTATTGATGGAAAGATCTTCAAAACGAGGAGCAGGACGATGAATCGGAGCGACCTCTTTGTAGTCGAGAGCGGGAAGATGGTCGATGGCATTCCCCATCACATTCATCAACCGGCCTTTGACTTGATTGCCGGTAGGCATAGCCAACGGACGCTGCAAATCGACCACCTTCATTCCTCGGGTAAGACCGTCGGTTGTATCCATGGCAACGCAGCGGACAGTCTGCTCACCGATGTGCTGTTCTACCTCTACGATAAGGTCCGAGCCATCGGGGCGTTGTATTTTCAGCGCATTGTAAATAGGAGGTAACTGTGCGCCTTCGCCGTCGAAAGTAGCATCGACAACAGGGCCGATGACTTGTGTAATGTATCCAATATTATCTTTCATATGGCTATGATTATTGCGTTATATTTTTCCTAAAAATGGATTCCAAAGATGGTCACCAACACCATGACAAGCAGATTGACAAATCCTATGGGAACCAAATACTTCCATTCAAGACTCAACAACTGGTCGATACGCAGACGAGGGAACGTCCATTTGAACCACATGATGATAAACATCACAACCGCCGTCTTACCGAAGAACCAGATAAACGAGGGGATATAATCCATCACATTATTGAAAGCCTCCCAACCGCCTATATGTAAAGGCATCCAACCGCCCAAAAAGAGCAAACTGGCGATACCGGCTACAATAAACATATTGAGGTACTCGGCCAAATAATAGAATCCGAAATGTATTCCCGAATATTCGGTGTGATAACCAGCCGTCAATTCCGACTCTGCCTCGGGCAAGTCGAACGGACCTCGATTGGTCTCGGCCGTTCCGGCTATCAGATAAATGACAAATGCAATGAGCATGGGTATATGACCCGTAAAAAGGAACCAACCCCGGCTTTGCAACTCGATGAGCTGCGAAGTCTGCATCGTCCCGGCAAAAACCACGACAGTAAGCATAGATAAGCCGATCGACAATTCATAACTCACCATTTGTGCACCGCTTCGCATGGCACCGATAAGCGTAAACTTATTGTTACTCGACCAACCGGCCAATAAAATTCCCAACACGCCGATCGAAGATACTGCCATGATGAAGAACACGCCTATGTTGAAATCGAGGACTTGCAATCCGCGCCCGAAAGGCATACAACCGAACGTAAGCATCGAAGCAAGTATAACCAGATAAGGAGCAAGATTGAAAAGGAATTGGTCGCTGCGCTTAATCGTAATAAGCTCCTTGATGAGGATCTTGACCATATCGGCAACACTCTGGAAAATTCCAAAAGGTCCTACACGATTGGGACCGAGACGGCACTGGAAAAATGCGCAGATCTTGCGCTCGCCGTAAATCAACGCCAAAGCGATAAGTGCATATAGCAACAGAAGGGCGACCCCAATCAACACAAATTCGATCAAAAGAGCGCCCCATTCGGGCATATACTCTCTCAGAAAAGCGTCAATCCACTGTGTTACTATCGAAAAATCGAACATATTGTTTTGCGGGTTAATTTTGTTCTACTTAATTATTTCTGAATGGATTATCAACGGTCTATATCCGGCACGACATAGTCGAGCGAACCGCCGATAGTAATGAGGTCGGCAATCTTGGCCCCCCGTACCAAATGGTCGACGACGCCTACCAAAGCAAATCCCGGCGACACGACTTTAAGACGGTAAGGCGTTTTATCGCCCCGACTTTCGAGATAGATACCGAACGCTCCGCGAGATGCCTCTACCTGTTTGAAATAGCGACCTTCCGGAACTTTGATTATAGGTTTGGTCTTAACGGCATAATCGCCTTCGGGAATATTGTCGACAAGTTGTTCCAAAATATGGAGAGACTGCACGATTTCTTCGAGACGCACATTATAGCGTGCATACGAATCGCCCTCACGCGACAACACTTCTTCAAATTGCACTTTGTCATAAGCCGCATAAGGAGTACGTTTACGCACATCGCACGCCCAACCCGACGCACGCCCCGTAGGGCCTGTCGCATTGTAACGTATGGCATCTTCGAGAGAAAGATGTCCTACACCTATCATACGATTACGCGCAATGACATTACCGGTAAATACCTGATTATATTCTTTCAGTCGGGCCGGCATAATCTTGATAAACTCCTTGACTTTGCGCTGGAAGTCGGGATGAATATCGGCCATGACGCCACCGATGGTATTATAGTTCATCGACATACGGGCACCGCAGGTCTCTTCGAAAATATCGAGAATCAGCTCCCGTTCCCGGAAACCGTAGAAGAAAGCGGTAAGCGCACCGAGGTCCATGCACAGTGTAGAGAAAAACAAAAGGTGCGAAGATATACGCATGAGCTCGTCCATCATCGTGCGGATATACTGGGCACGCTGGGGCACTTCGAGCTGCATGGCATCTTCGATACACATACACAAAGCATGTCGGTTCTGGTGAGCCGAGAGGTAATCGAGACGGTCGGTCATGTGTAGGGTCTGGGGGTAAGTCATTCCCTCCCACAATTTTTCGATACCCCGGTGTATATATCCGCAATGTACATCGACTTTCTTTATGATCTCGCCTTCGAGAGAGGTACGGAAGCGCAATACGCCGTGCGTAGCAGGGTGTTGCGGACCGATATTGACGATATAATCGTTTTTCTCGAAAATGTCGACAACTTTTTTCTCGACTTTTCCGTCAGTGCCCATACGCAACGATATGGTCGTATCGGCACACTCTTCATTTGTCTCGGGAATCGGATTGTTTTCACGACTGGTATCGTAATCTTTCCGCATGGGATAACCGACCCAGTCCTCCCGCAAGAATATACGGCGCATATCGGGGTGTCCGATAAAGCGTATACCGTAAAAATCGTACACTTCCCGTTCTTCGAAATTGGCATTTTCCCAAATATCGCTCACACTGTACAACAGCGGATCCTTACGGTCGGCCGCCACAACTTTGAGAATCACCCAATGATTGTATTTTACCGAATTCAGGTAATAGACCACGCCGAGGGTTTCGCCCCAATCGACACCGACGAGGGCTGCAAGGTTATCGAATTGCAACTCGTCTTCGTCGCGCAAATAACGCGCCAAAACGGGCAACTTCTCGGCCGGGACTGTAAATGTAGGATATTGACCTTCTTCAAAAACGGCTTCCGGCAGGAAGGCGGCTATCTTTTCTTGTATATTTGCCATCAAAGGAAATCTTATCAGGTTAATCTTCGGATTCTTCTATCGGTTTTTGTTCCTGACGGTTTACGCCGCCAAAGAAATTTTCAAGCTTCACTTTGCGCTGCAACTGCATCATACCGTAAAGCATGGCCTCGGGACGAGGCGGACAACCGGGAATATACACATCGACAGGCAAAATTTCTCCCACACCATTGAGCACGTGATAGGAATTTTTGAAAGGACCGCCCGAAACGGCGCAACCACCGACGGCAATCACATATTTCGGTTCGGCCATTTGGTCGTATAGACGTTTAAGTACGGGGGCCATTTTATGTACTATCGTGCCGGCGACCATAATAAAGTCGGCCTGACGCGGACTGGCACGGGCCACCTCGAACCCGAATCGCGCCATGTCATAGCGCGCTGCTCCCACCGACATAAATTCGATACCGCAACAACTGGTAGCGAAAGTAAGCGGCCAAAGGGAATTGGATCGGCCCCAATTTATAACATCGTCGAGAACTCCCACCACCACATTTGTCCCGTTGGCCCGGAGTTCCTCCACCATCTTTTCGAGAGACTCATTATCTTTGAAGTCCTCGTATTTCATCGATTTTATTTTCGGTTTTTTCATTTCCATTCCAAAGCTCCTTTCTTCCAAGCATAGGCCAATCCCAAAACGAGGATAACCAAGAAAAACAAGATGTTCACCAACCCGGCAACTCCCAAATCACGAACAATAACCGCCCACGGGAAAAGGAGCACCGTTTCTACATCGAACATCAGGAAAAGAATGGCAAACAAATAATATCCCACCTTAAATTGCATCCACGACGTCCCGTGCGTAGGAATACCGCACTCATAGGCCTCGCCTTTTTGCCGATTGTAAGACCGGGGTGAGATGAGCCATGCTATCAGCAAGGCCGCTGTTACCAGTACAATACCGGTAAGGAACACTACAACTAACAATGATAAATTCATTTCACCTATAATCCAAGCTTATACGTTGTTATTCAATCCTCTATCTAAAAAAGGAGAACATCGCAACGTTCTTGCCGGAACTTCGACAGAGAATGATGCAGATTCCTTTTTTAAAAACGACTTCAAAGTAACGGAATAAAATGCAGTCGGACAAATTATTTTTCTAAAAATCGACTTCACGAACACCTTTTTTAGCAGTTCTCACACTTTTATTTACACTTCATTCGAGCTATTTCCCTCTCATTATATATAAGTAACAATAACAAATTGCCTTTTTACTAAAAAAGTACTATCTTTGCTAATAGTTATATGCACAAATATGCAGCAAAAACGTTATCTTCTTAAAAGACTCTCATGAACAATAGACAGGAAACTTCCGGCATAAAGCTTTACCCCATACTCGTCCCGTTTGCATGGCTTTACGGGATAGGCGTATGGATACGCAACCGATTATTCGACTGGAATATACTCCCGACCGAAAGTTTCGACATACCTGTTATCAGCGTAGGGAACATCTCGGTAGGAGGAACCGGAAAAACGCCTCACATCGAGCATCTTATCCGTACTCTTTCCGACGCCTCTTTCCGGATAGCCGTTCTAAGCCGCGGTTATAAACGCCATACGCGCGGATTCAGGCTCGTTTCCATGTCTTCGACAGCAACCGAAGTCGGAGATGAACCGTTACAAATAAAACACAAATTTCCCACCGTAACGGTTGCCGTCGATGCCAACCGGCGCAGAGGCATACGCAAACTGTCGGAACAGACTCCGGACATCGACATCATCTTGCTCGACGATGCCTATCAACATCGATTCGTAACTCCGGCCCTCTCTATTCTTCTCACCAGTTACGAACGCATGATATACGAAGACAAACTTCTCCCCGTAGGACGGCTCAGAGAACCGATCGAGGAAAAAGCCCGGGCCAATATCGTCATCGTCACCAAATGCCCCGAAGCACTTAAACCCATCGATTACCGTCTTCTCGCCAAGCATCTCAACCTCTACCCTTATCAAAATCTTTATTTCACTGGATTGCGATACGATGAGCTGAAACCGATATTCCCGGCAGAAAATACCGAACATATCACTACCGAACAACTGAGAAACGAACCAAACGATGTTTTACTCGTTGCCGGTATCGCATCGCCGGGACTTTTTGCCGAATATATCGGGAAATATACTCCCCGTACGCAACTGTGGAAATTTGGAGATCATCACGAATTTTCATCGAAAGATTTACGTAAGATAGAAGATTGGATTACCGCATCGGTAGAAAAAGGAGGCCGAGGATATGTCATCGTAACCGAAAAAGATGCAGCCCGTCTGCTCAACTGTCCGCGGGTATCGTCTTTGCTGAAACGGCACCTCTACTATTTACCCCTGCATGTGCATTTCATGCTCGAACAGGAACCTGCATTCAACAATCAAATCAAAGAATCTGTTATACGTTTCCAACGTCGGGTCATACAAAAGAAAAAATAATCAACATAAAAACAGGACTATCATGTTGAATAAAATAAAAGAAACAACCACTTATATCCGAAAGAATTTCGGAGAGATTCCCCCGACAGCCATTATTTTAGGAACAGGACTCGGAGAATTGGCCGAACACATCGGTGATAAACAGGAGATACTTTACGCTGAAATCCCGAACTTTCCGCTTTCTACCGTTGAAGGGCACAGCGGAAAGCTCATTACCGGGTATCTCGGCAGTCGAAAGATTCTCGCCATGCAAGGCCGCTTTCATTATTACGAAGGCTATACCATGCAACAAGTAACTTTTCCGGTACGGGTCATGCAAATGTTGGGTGTAAAGACGCTTTTCGTATCGAACGCTGCCGGAGGTATGAATCCCGATTTCAAAGTCGGCGACCTCATGATCATAACCGATCATATAAATACATTTCCCGATAATCCTTTGCGTGGAAAAAATTACGAAGAACTGGGTCCCCGCTTCCCCGACATGAGCGAAACCTATACCCCGAGACTTATAGAAAAAGCCCTTGAAATAGCGCGACGCAACCATATCGAAGTGCGTCAGGGAGTATACGTAGGGACGCAAGGACCCTCGTTCGAAACCCCGGCCGAATACCGCTACTTCCGTACAATAGGAGGAGATGCCGTGGGTATGTCGACCGTACCCGAAGTCATCGCTGCTCACCACGGCGGCATGGAAGTTTTTGCCATGTCGGTCATTACCGACCTCGGCGGATTCGGAGACATCATAAAATGCTCTCACGAAGAGGTACAAAAAGCCGCCGCCGAAGCACAACCCCGTATGACACTCATCATGCGCCAGCTTATCGAAGAAATTCAATAAACACGACTTCTATAACAAAATCAGAATGGAAAACAAACAACGGACCGACATCTCCACCATAGGAGAATTCGGCCTCATACATCGTCTCACCGAAAACATATCTCTCCGAAACGCTTCGACGATCAAGGGTATAGGCGACGACGCCGCCGTTCTCGACTACGACAACAAACGTGTACTGGTTACAACCGACCTGCTGCTCGAAGGCATTCACTTCGACCTCACCTACGTACCTCTTAAACATCTGGGCTACAAATCGGCCGTCGTCAATTTCTCCGACATCTATGCCATGAATGGTCGTCCCCGGCAGATTACCGTATCGCTGGGTATCTCCAAACGTTTCTCCATCGAAGATTTGGAAGAGCTCTATTCAGGCATTCGCTTAGCCTGCGACATCTACGGAGTCGATCTCGTCGGCGGAGACACATCGGCCTCAATGACGGGACTCGCCATCAGCATTACCTGCATAGGCGAAGGTGAAGAGGGAAAAATCGTGTACCGAGACGGAGCCAAAGAAAACGACCTCATCTGTGTCAGTGGCGACCTAGGAGCAGCCTACATGGGTTTGCAGCTTCTCGAAAGGGAGAAAAACGTGTTTGCCGGTGAAAGGGATTTTACGCCGGCTTTCGAAGGCCGGGAATATATTCTCGAACGCCAACTCAAACCCGAAGCAAGAAAAGACATTATCGACGAACTGGCTAAGCACCACATCGTCCCGACTGCCATGATGGATATTTCGGACGGACTTTCTTCGGAACTGCTGCACATCTGCCGGCAGAGCCATACCGGTTGCCGCATCTACGAAGACCGCATACCCATCGACTACCAGACAGCCGTCATGGCCGAAGAATTCAACATGAGCCTTGTTACGGCAGCCCTCAACGGCGGCGAAGACTACGAACTGCTTTTTACCGTTCCACTGAGTTGTCACGACGAAGTCTCCGTAATACCCGGCATACATGTGATAGGGCATATCACTGCTCCTTCGCTGGGACTCTGCATGATTACCCGCGACGGGAACGAAATAGAACTCCGCGCACAGGGTTGGAACTCTCTGGCGGAAGAAAAAAGGCAGACGGATAAATAGGGCCGACAACAATCCGATTTTCAAGGCAGAATCAAAACTTACAAATATCTTATTATCATGCAAACAAAGAATCTTCTCTGGATAACCGCAGCATTACTACTCTTCACTGCCTGCGGCAAAAAATACACCGTAACAGCCGAATGCGACGCATCCAGTAACGGCAAACAAGCATACATTATCGATTACACGACCGAGAAACCGCTTGACAGTACAATCGTCAGCGACAACAAAGCGATCTTCGAAGGGGAAACCCCGGAGGCCAAACTCTGTCAATTCTTCGTTAACTCGCCCAGTCGCGAAAGTGCCACTTTCATTCTCGAAAGCGGAAATATCGTCATTGACCCCGAAACCCAAATGGTATCGGGAACCGCGCAAAACGACTCTCTGCAAAGTTTCAATTCGACCCTAAGAAAAACGCAGGAACAATTCTACACCCGCTATCAAGCATTATCGAAAACAACCCCCGACTTCAAAGAAAAAGTTGAAGCGTTGCAAGACGAAATGATGCAATCATTCGGAGATGTTTCCGCCCGGTTTATCGAATCCATGCCCGGCAGCTGCGTCGCCACATACGCATTGGCCAACTGGTTGCCCATGCTCATCGGGACTGAAAACTTCGACAAGGCCGCTGCTTATATAACCGACAACGACCTCAAATATCCGATGATAAAAAATTCCGTTAAAACCAACGACCGAACAAAAGCCACACAAGCCGGGGCGATGTTTACCGATTTTACGATCGAAAACGGGAATCTCGACGGATCGGCCGTATCGCTCTCCGACTATGTAGGAAAAGGCAAATACGTACTGGTCGACTTTTGGGCCTCTTGGTGCGGTCCCTGCCGGGCCGAAACACCAAATCTCAAAGAGATTTATAAACAGTTCGGCGGAGATGACTTTGAAATCGTAAGTGTTGCCGTGTGGGACGAACGCGATGCCACTCTGGAAGCCATCAAAGAGCTCGCACTTCCCTGGCCGCAAATCATCGATGCCGGACAGATACCAACCGACCTTTACGGCATAAACGGCATTCCCCAAATCATGCTTTTCGCTCCCGACGGTACCATCGTCGCCCGGAATTTACGGGGAGAAGAAATGAAACGACTTATTTCTCTAACGCTTCAAAAATAACATTACATTATGAAAAAACAATTCTTGCTCTTTGCTTCGGCATTACTACTCACCGCTTGCAGCAAACCGTATAGTGTTACCGTAGACTACGGAAATAAAAACGACGGTATGCAAGTGTATCTCCAAAACTATTTTACCGGCGAAATAATCGACAGTACGACTTTCGCAGACGGGAAAGCTGTATTTAACGGGAAAACTGGGAAGAACTACATCGCTCAAGCTACATTCGCCGACAAATCGGCGACTTTCGTCCTCGAACCGGGCGATATAAACATTACTTTCAATCCAGCATTCGACATCATCTATGAAATAAGCGGTACCGAACAAAACGACTCGCTTGCTCACATTCTCGATCAGGCCATCGCTTATCAATTCGGATTTTTATTCAAAGTTCTCGCTCTCGATTCAAATGCCCCCGACTTCGAAAAGACTCGCGACAGCATTACGGCTGTAAACAATGACACATTACGTATCCTTTACAAAACCGGAGCTTTGAAATACGCCGACAAACCCATCGGCGATTATTGCAGCTCGGAATGGTTGAGTTACACGGTAGGAACCGACGAATTCGACGAAGCTCTAAGCAATGTGTCTTCGAGAATAAAGAAAAGCGCACCCGTACAAAAATCGATCACAGTAAACAATGGTATGAAAGCAAACCAACCCGGCAGCCGTTTCATCGACTTCACCATCGAAAACGGAAATATCGACGGGACACCCGTATCTCTGTCGGACTATGTAGGCAACGGCAAATATGTTCTCGTCGACTTTTGGGCGTCGTGGTGTGCTCCTTGTCGGGGTGGAATACCGGGTATCAAAGAATTGTATAAAAAATATGCCGGTGAAGACTTCGAAGTAGTAAGCGTCGCCGTATGGGACGAACGGGCAGCCACCCTTAAAGCCCTCGAAGAAGAACAAATGCCCTGGCCGCAAATCATCGACGCACAAGAAATCCCGTCGAATATTTACGGTTTCACAGGTATTCCCCAAGTAATACTTTTCTCACCCGATGGAACCATCATTGCCCGCGATCTGCACGGGAAAGCCATTGATGAGGCCGTAGAAAAAGCCTTGAAAAAATAAATATCCCCTTTTTTACCACATTACACACACATTATTATTCACCAAGAATCGCCCTTTTGGGGGCGATTCTATCTTTAAACGCCATTATGGGAATATTTTTAGGCAGTGCAACAATAAGCATTACATTAGCCCTTATCTTTTACTCTATCGGTACTTGGAGCGAGCATTTTCAAAAAGGATTACGACTGTGGCATATCGTCTTTTTTGTACTGGGGTTGTGCGCCGACTCATTGGGCACGGCAATGATGATGGAGATAGCTGACCCCATGAAAGGAAATGCCTTACACGGTATTACCGGCGCTTTGGCACTTCTTTTGATGGCTATACATGCAGCATGGGCTATCTACACCTATTGGAAAGGAAGCCCCAAAGCCAAACAGAATTTCAGTAAATTCAGCATCTTCGTATGGACTTTTTGGCTCATTCCATATATCTTGGGAATCGTACTGGGAATAAAATAAGCAATACCAATAAAAAGCCGGGCTGTCAAAATA
>HF999658.1 GCA_000434215.1 Bacteroides sp. CAG:144 | reverse complement strand
TGTTGGGTCGATATGACGATGGTGTGTATGCGCACGGGACGGTGTTGCTCGTCGTATTCGACCGTAACTTGCGATTTGGCATCGGGACGCAGATAAGGCATTTCGTTCTTTTCTCGGCGTATCATTGCCAGCTCGCGCAACAGCAGGTGCGAGAGGTCGAGCGCGAGCGGCATGTAGTTGTCGGTTTCGTTACAGGCGTAACCGAACATCATTCCTTGATCTCCGGCACCCTGATTCATGGACTCGGAACGTTCTACTCCCCGGTTGATGTCGGCCGACTGCTCGTGTATGGCCGAGAATACTCCGCAGGAGTCGCCGTCGAATTTATATTCGCTGCGTGTGTACCCGATGCGGTTGATGACGCGTCGGGCGACTTCGTGCAAGTCGATGTAAGCACGCGATTTTACTTCACCGGCGAGGACGACCTGCCCGGTGGTTACCAGTGTTTCGCAAGCGACTTTCGATTGGGGGTCGTAAGCGAGAAATTCGTCGAGCAAGGCGTCGGAAATTTGATCGGCCACCTTGTCGGGGTGTCCTTCCGATACCGATTCGGAGGTAAACAGATAGTTCATTTCTTATCGTATTTTACGGTTAAAAACAACTTCGATAAGAGATGGAGAGAGATAAAAATGCGGTGCGGTTTTCCGGCCGGTTCGCCGGGACAGAAAGTGTTACCGTTTTAGCAGTTTTTTAGTGTGGTTGCAAGCAGCCAAATCCATCCACATATCGTTGCTGCAAAGTAACATCTTTTTTGTGAGTTGTGCAAGAAGATAATCGAAAGAAAATAATTCTGTCTGAAATGGAAATCGATATAGGGTATGAACAGCAGCATGGGCTTTGGAAACTATCCTGTGAAAATGATGAGTCGTTTTGTATAAATATCGCATAGGAAAGATGGTTTGTGAAGATATTTTTGCCCGAAATAGATTCAAAAATAAAATTTATGGCCGATTTATATTCCGACAAAAATGCTTTTTCATCGTTATGGTACGATGAAAATAAAAAAAAGAGAGATGATTTTCGCGTATGTAACCCCGGGACAGATGATGATTCGGGAAAAATGCTATCTTTGCGAAAGGAGACCGATAGAAATTTGGACTCCTCGTTACAAAGTAAACAATTTTTTCCTATGTACCGTAATGCATTACAGCTGAAAACAGAAAAAAACAGCCAATATCCCATACGGTGGGGATATAGTATTTGGGACGTAGGTGGGAAAGGATCGGAAGACAAGGTGAAAGAAGCAGAGTTCCCGTATGGTAACACCGATTTTTCATTCCCGATAGGAGATTCAAATTATTTCCCTATGACGACTATTCCTTTGCGCGGTGATACCTTGCGACAAACGGATATGCATGTGAAGAATTTGGGCTATTCCGAAATAGAAGATATGCCCGATTCGACTCCCAGTATAGTTGGGAAACCTAATAATTTGAGAGACAGTTATAAATTGATAAAACAATTTGCTCCTACGGGAGGGACACCTGTACCGGAGGGGCTATCTGTGGTGGAGAGAAGTATATATAATTCACGATTGCGTCCGGGGGTAAAAGAGACATTTTTTTTTATACAACAACCTAAAACGGCTTTGAATATAGGTGTATATAGAAAAAATTCTAATAATCTTTCCACTAAGGCAAGTAATTTTGCCGTAAATGGAGGTTTTGAGAAAAATAAATATAGTATATCTGATGATGCTCTTGATGAAGGGAGTGAACTTGGGGCATTTCGACATGCTTTGTGGCAGGCGGAAATCACTTCCAAGTTCGGTCCGTTAACGGCATGGAAGGCCGGTGCCGCTCATGAGAGGAATCCGATGGCCGATTTGCAGAAAATGGAATTTGACAATTTGGCCGAAGCAGACCAAACAGCCGATTTGCTGAATAATATTATAGGGAGAGAAATAGGTATACAACATGGGGATAGTAGTATGAGAGGCCTTGCCAACCAAGTATTGGAAACTTTCTATCGGGACGGCTTGTACACGGCTACCGAATATGAAGAAGGTAAATGGCGAATCGAAAGGAAACTTTTGTCTCAGGATAAATATGAAAAAGCCAAGAGCATATTTGAAATGATAGGCGAGAACGGAATGTTAACAAAAAAGAATAATGATGCGTATTTCTATTCTTACTCTGATTAAACGGATTTTGAGAGGCATAAAGAATGTCATGTTGATTTTTTTATGCTATGTGGGAGTGAGTATATTGCTTTGTCTCGTTCGGTGCAACAGGGACGAGTATAACTATTTCGACCGAATGATGCTGGCCGGTTGGAATACAAGCGATACCATTGTCGACCTGTCCCGTCTCACCCCGTTTCAGTGGGACACGATGTATTATTATGAAAACGGTTGTTCAGAAGAGGTGATGGCATCGTTCGGTGTTATTGCCGATGCCGATATGCAAGATGTGATCATCTTTAAGGACAAGGAAGGCCGGACCGTTTATTGGGACAAGTGGGTGTATTCTTGGGATTATGCTCACGATCGTGGGTTTAGAATCGTCGTACCCCGTTTTCCCGACAGTTATTTGCGGGTCAGCAGCGACGATGCCCTTTTTATAGTTCGTTTAAAAACGAAACGTACTATTATGTTGGAGCATCTTCCACGCGGAAAGGTGCGACAGAATTAGAATTGTTTTTCCGATGATCGACCTACTGATGATAGTAACGGCTGTCTCCTTGCGGAGACAGCCGTTACTCTTTTATTGTGGGAAAGATTATTGTTTCAGTTTCTCGTTGAGTTCGACGAAAGCATTGGCTTTTTCTACAGCTTTGGATATATGGTCGCAAATGTTTTCGTTGCCGACGATTTGGTTCAGACCCGATTTTCGAAGGGTCTCCTGTACCGAAGGATTGACTCCGGAGAGTATAACCCGTATACCTTCACGATGCGATGATTCTACGAGTATTTGCAGATTGTGCAATCCGGTAGAATCGATAAACGGTACTTTGCGCATGCGAATGATGCGCACGACCGGTTTGTCGCCCATTTCGCGCATCACCTCGTCGAATTTTGTCGCGACACCGAAAAAGAACGGGCCGTTGATTTCATATACTTCCACGCCTTTGGCTATGTTTAATGTCTCGTGTTGGGTCATTTCCGTGCCCTGTGCTACATCGAGTTCGTCTCTCAGTACCGAAACTTGTACGTTTTCGGAGACGCGGCGCAGGAAGAGCAGTACAGCCAGCAGCATACCTATTTCTATGGCGATGGTGAGGTTGAAGACGACCGTGAGGATAAATGTCGTGGCGAGAATGGCAATATCCGACTTGGGATTCCGCAGCAGAGAGCGTACGGTACGCCAGCCGCTCATGTTGTAGGCGACGATGACGAGAACTCCGGCCAGACAAGCCATAGGAACCAGTTCGATAAGCGGCATGAGCAGCAGGAAGATAGCAAGCAGTACCAGCGCGTGGATAATGCCGGCAACCGGGGTGCGTCCGCCGTTGTTGATATTGGTCATGGTGCGGGCGATCGCTCCCGTTACGGGAATCCCGCCGAAGAAAGGAACGACGATGTTGGCCACACCCTGACCTATCAGCTCGGTATTGGAGTTATGGTGCTCGCTTATCGCACCGTCGGCGACAGTCGCTGAGAGCAGCGACTCGATCGCACATAATATGGCGATGGTAAATGCCGGGGAGAGGAGCTGGTTGATAGTCTCCATATTGATGTGGAGAGGCTGCGGTTCGGGTATTTCATTGCTGATGTTGAACCGGTCGCCGATGGTTTCGATTCCGCTTATGCCACCGACTTCTTTCAAGAGGTAGGCCACGGCGGTCATGACGATGATAGCAACCAGCGATCCCGGAATTTTACGGGATATTTTGGGCATGACGGCAATGATAAGGATACTTCCCACGCCGATGAGAAGCGATATGGGGTTGATTGAGTCGAGATGTTGGAAGTAGACCGCCCATTGAGAAAGACAGTCTGCGGGGAGTTTATCGACCGTAAGTCCGAGCAAGTCTTTGATTTGTGTCGTGAAGATGGTCAATGCAATACCGCTGGTGAAACCCACGACGATAGGATAAGGAATGAATTTGATGATACCGCCCAAACGGAAAAGACCCATCAAGACCAGTAAGGCGCCTGCCATAGCTGTGGCGATAGCCAATCCTTCGAGCCCGTATCCTTGTATAATACCGAATACGATGACGATAAACGCCCCGGTCGGTCCGCCGATTTGTACCGAACTTCCTCCCAGTGCCGATACGATGAATCCGCCGACGATAGCAGTGATAAGACCTTTTTCGGGAGTAACGCCCGAAGCGATACCGAATGCGATGGCAAGAGGGAGCGCAACGATTCCTACAATGATTCCGGCCATAAGGTCGGCGATGAATTTTTCGCGCGAATAGTGGCGCAAGCCTTCGAACAATTTAGGCTGAAAATCAATCTTCATGACTACCTTAAAATTTTTGAAGCCGCAAATGTAACGCTTTTTTTAACAAAATGCGCTATATGTGTAAAATTTTGTGGAAAGGATTGTCATGAGAAAAAGATTCTCACAGGTGACGTCTCCTGCTGTCAGCGGATATTCCGATTTCCGGTGATGGTGGGTTGGTTGGAATATATCGGGCCTTGTTCTTCTTCGGGGATTTCCTCGCTTTTCGTTTCCTTCGGTTTGTTCTTTATGATTTCATAAGGTTTCTGTTCGTCGAGTGGTGTGGCGTAGACGTCCCATGACTGGTCCACGTCCCAGTTGGCCCGCAAAGACAAGTTACCGGGATAATAAAAAACTTCTTCGGGTTGCCGTTTTTCCTTGTAATTTCCGGTATCCCACACCCCATTGTCGTTCTTGTCGATGCATAGTCGCATATAATAAGTTCCCGGGTTGACATAACGGAACAGTGCAGCCCCTTTTTTCACCGGTGTTTTGTAGATAGGTTGGTCGGAGTTGTTGAGCAGTTCGACGAAAGCATGGTCGGTTACGCCTATCGTACGGACGAGGAGATTGGCGTATTCCTCGACTGCTCTTACCTTGAAGGTGTGTTCCATTGTGTTGGTAGGGTTGCCGTAGATTCCCTCCACAGCCAGAGAGTCGAGTGTAAAACGGTATTCGCCATCCGATACCCATTTGTTTTTCAACCGGTAAGTGCGCGGTTTATCGACTTCGGGTAAGAACGTGTAATCGTCGACTTCGACCCACAAAGTATCGACTTTGCGCTCGAGCCGTACTGCCGTGGTGTCGATGTACTTCACCGGTTGTGCGAAAATGTAAGCCGGTTGTGCGAAAATATCGACGCTCGATCCGCTTCGATTATCTATTGCCATGAATTCGATGGGAGGCGGTAGAGTGTCGTTGTCTTTTTTTCTCCGTTCCCGGGTGTGGGTTTTTCGTTCGCGGAATGCCCAAAGCATCGTGTCGTTGTAGAGCGCGAGTTGTTGGGTAGAATCGGTACGGAGGTATTGGGCTGCAATGCGCAGGGAATCGATGTTGTATATGAGCGAGTCGAGCAACCAATAGGTAATGGTATCGTTGGTTTTGCTCTTTTCGATGATAGCCCAGTCTTCACCCGAAAAGTTCAATGGCGTGATGCGTGGCAGCGAATCTTGGGCAGTCGAGAAATAAAGTGTGATCCGATGCCGGTCGGAGCGGTCGTATTTCTCGAAATAGCTGGCTTTGTAATTTTCGTTGAATGCCCGCAAGATGATATTGTCGGGCATATAATGAGGTTGTAGTGTCGTGATGATAGTATCGACCGTGATAGTGTCGACCCACAGCGTATCGCTGTGCCATTCCATGCTGACGGTGGGCGTGAATGTCGTGTCGAGGTATGCGAGGTCTTCGGTGGCGTTGTCGAAGAAGTAATTCCGGTTTCCGTCTTTCAAAGCGAAGACGCGGTAAGTCCCTGCGGCGATATTGCGTACGGTGAAGTGTCCGTATTCATCGGAACGTCCCATGCGTAGGAACGGCTGGGTGGTGAATGCCGTATCGCTGGGATTGGAATAGATACCCACCAGCATGTTGCTTATCGGCTCGAGATTGGAAGCATTGAGCAGCGTACCCGACATTTCGAGTGTGTCGATATGGTCGCCCGTCGAAAAATAAAAGCTGAAATCCTGCATTTTATTTTTCTCGTTGTTGTCGGCGATGGCATCGCCGAAGTCGATCGTATAGGTCGTGTTGGGAATCAGCGAATCGTTCAGTGTGATCGTTACGGTACGTCCCAGTGTCGACACTTGTGGCATCTTGGTTTGAGGGGGAGAGATGATGATTTTTTCGCTCGGATTTTCGACTTGAACGATTTCATCAAATTCGAGAACGATTTTGTTTTTGTTGTAATTAAGAGTTCCGGCCAGCGGTGTGCTTTTTTTCAGTACCGGAGGTGTTTCGTCTTTGGGCCCGCCTCCGGGGCGTCCCATATTGGCGCAAGAAATGCTCCACCCTCCGATAAAGACGATAAGAGCGATGGCAAGGCCTTTGGTCGGCCGGTTGTGGGAATAACGGTTCAAACTCATTTCCGGATAATCTCAGACAAAGATACGACAAAGATGCGGAAAAAGCGCTTTTGCCCTTGAAATATAACTTCTTTTTGACTTCGCAGATGACAAAAATTAGTATTTTTGCAGTCGTAACCGAAAAAAGCCATATATTTGCACCTTAAATCAAATTGCACAAATTAATTATCAAAAACATAAAAAGTAATAATCACAATGCAAAACAAAGGATTCATAAGGGTTTTAGCAGTTCTGCTTACTTTGGTATGCCTTTTCTACATTTCTTTCTCGTTTGTAACTCGTTACTATAACAAGAAAGCCGAAGAGATTTCCAATGGAGACCCTGTCGTTTACAAGAATTATTTAGATTCTATGGCAACCGAGAAAGTATATCTTGGTTATTACACTTTGAAACAGTGTAATGAGATGGAAATCGGTTTGGGTTTGGACCTCAAAGGCGGTATGAATGTAACGCTGCAAATTTCGGTTGCTGATGTGCTGAGATCGCTTTCCAATAACAATCCCGACGCCAAATTCAATGCGGCTCTCGACGCTGCAACGGCCAATCAGGCCGACAACTCCGACTTTTTGGCGATTTTTGTAGATGAATATAAAAAATTGGATCCGAATATCCGGTTGGCATCGATTTTCAGTACCTATCAGTTGAAAGAAAAAATTGCTCCGAGTGCTACCAATGACCAAGTCGTTGCTGTTTTGCGTGAGGAATTGAACAGTGCCATCGACAACTCTTTCAATGTATTGCGTACCCGTATCGACCGTTTCGGTGTGGTTGCTCCCAATATACAGCGTCTCGAAAAAGACGGTCGTATTCTTGTGGAGCTTCCCGGTGTGAAAGAGCCCGAACGTGTGCGTAAACTTCTGCAAGGTAGTGCCAATCTCGAATTTTGGGAAACCTATAATTTGAATGAGATTTATTCCCGTCTGGCAGCAGCCAATGAGATGATCGCCCGTATGGAAAACAATGGTAAACCTGTTGTGGCTGAGGAAAAGAGCGCAGGCGGGGATCTTTCCGAATTGACGCAAGAAAGTGAAGAAGTGGAGTTGTGGAAACGTCAGAATCCTCTTTTCTCGCGTTTGCAACCCGCTCTTTCTCAAAACGGGCAGCCTATGGCCAATCCGGCTGTGGGTTATGCGCATTACCGCGATACGGCAGCTGTAAGTTCTTACCTTGCCATGCCCCAAGTACGCGAAATGCTTCCTGCCAATCTGCGTTTCTGCTGGTCGGTAAAATCGATCGACGAGAAAGAACAATATTATCAACTGGTCGCTTTGAAATCGAGCACCGGTGGCCGTCCTGCGTTGGAAGGCGATGTTATCAACGATGCTCGCGAAGACTTCGATCCGTTGACAAATGCGCCTGTCGTAAGCATGTCGATGAATGCCGAAGGTACCAAAATCTGGGCTCAACTTACGCGTGAGAATATAGGTCGTTGCGTTGCCGTGGTTCTCGATGACCATGTTTATTCTTTCCCGGTTGTCAATACCGAGATTCCGAACGGTTCTTCGCAAATATCCGGCGGGTTCACTCCCGAAGAGGCCAAAGACTTGGCCAATGTGTTGAAGACCGGTAAGATGGCAGCCAGCGTGAAAATCGTACAAGAAGACATCGTCGGCCCGTCGTTGGGACAAGAGGCTATCCGTAGCGGTGTCATCTCGTTTATTTTCGCTTTGGTATTGCTCATGATCTATATGATCGGTGTATATGGTGTCGTTCCCGGTTTGGTCGCTAATGTGGCTCTTATTCTCAACTTGTTCTTTACGATGGGTATTTTGGCATCGTTCCAAGCGGTGCTTACTCTCTCGGGTATTGCCGGTTTGGTTCTTTCGCTCGGAGTTGCCGTCGATGCCAATGTGTTGATTTATGAACGTTCCAAAGAGGAATTACGTGCCGGTAAGAGCTTGAAAAATGCGATTGCCGACGGTTATAAAAATGCTTTCTCGGCTATTTTCGACTCCAACTTGACATCGGTTATCACTGGTATTATCCTTTTCTACTTCGGAACCGGTCCTATCAAAGGTTTTGCTACGACGTTGCTTATCGGTATCGTCTGCTCATTCTTTACCGCCGTGTTCTTGACCCGTCTTTTCTATGAAAAAGGTTTGGAAAAGAATTGGTTCAAGCATCTCTCTTTTACGACCCCAATGACCCGCAATTTGCTGGTAAATCCCGAGATCAACTTCCTCGGCGCACGTAAGAAAGGATATATCATCTGTTTGGTATTGGTTATCATCGGCGGTGTATCGTTCGGTTTGAGAGGGTTGAACAAAGGTATCGATTTCTCGGGCGGACGCAACTATATCGTGCGTTTCGATAAGTCAGTGAATACACAAGAAATAGCCAATTTGCTCAAACCCGAATTCGGTGAAAATATTCCTACCGTCATCACGATCGGCGGTGATAATCAAGTGCGTATCTCGACGAACTATCGTATCGAGGAATCGGACGATGCTATCGATGAAGAAATCCTGACGATGATTTACAAAGGTCTCAAAGACGAAGTGGGCGGTAAATCCCAAGAGGCTTTTGAGACCGAGAACGTGATGAGTATCCAGAAAGTAGGTCCAAGCATTGCCGAGGACATTACTATCGGAGCTATATGGGCGGTTATCATTTCGCTTATTGCTATCGCGCTTTACATTCTGTTGCGTTTCCGCGACGTGGCATTCAGTGTCGGCACACTTGTATCATTGGCGTTCGATACGTTGATCATCTTGTCGGTTTACTCGATTTTCAACGGCTTGTTGCCGTTCTCGATGGAAATCGACCAGACATTCATTGCTGCAATTCTTACCAATATCGGTTACTCGGTAAATGATAAAGTGGTAGTATTCGACCGTGTGCGTGAGGTGATAGGTCTCTATCCGAAACGGGATCGCGGCTTGGTTATCAATGATGCACTCAATAGTACGCTGTCGCGTACCATTAGTACATCGTTGAGTACCGCTCTTGTGTTGCTCAGTATCTTTATCTTGGGTGGCGATACGATCCGTAGTTTCTCTTTCGCTATGTTGCTGGGTGTGATAACGGGTACATTCTCTACCCTCTTCGTTGCCGTTCCTATTGCATACGAAATGATGAAAAAGAAATTTGCCAAACTCGTGGCAAACGAGGCTGCTTAGTAGTAAAGTCTGTTTCTTTCATATATTTAGTTCCCCGGAGATTTCCGGGGAACTTTTTTTATTATCGGAGAAAAAGTAGGATCGGAAATGAAATAGATAATATCATGTTCCCGATAAGGAAATAGCGTTAAATTTGCAGCGATTAAACAATCCATATTTTGTAGAATAGTAATGAGTAAAAGATGAAAAAGATTTTTCTTTTGTTGTTGAGTGTGTTCTTTGTTATTTCGGCCGAGGCGCAGAAAGGTTCCAGTCAATTTGCTTTGTTTGCAGGCTATGAACATTTTCCCGAAATGTGGGTGGGAAAAGGCTATAATGTAGGTGTGGAATATAAGTACTATGTACATAACCGTTTCTTTGCTGTCGCTAATTTCCATGCCGGCGTAAACGATGCGTCGGAGTTTGTCGAATATGAATTTTCAGGGAATATGTTGGGTTATACAGTGGGTAATAGTACGCACGATTATATGATCGGTCTCGGTTTGGGAGGAGATTTGTTGCAGATCGGCCGTCATAAGATATACATACAAGGAACGGTCGGTTTGGGTACTTCGGAAATGTCTAAGGACGGTGTTTCGGGGGCTCCCGGGAGTGAAATCATTCGCACTCACGTCGAGTCGGCTACACGTTTTGCCGTTTCAGCTTCGGCCGGTTATGATTATCGCATTTGTAGCTGGTTAGCAGTCGGCGTGAATTATACGGGCTGGCAGATCGGATATGAGTATAAAAATTCTGCAAATGTCAAATTGAGTCTTCTCTTTTGAGATATTTATTCCGAAAACGGGGTCTGTCATTGTCGCGGGCCCCGTTTTATTTAAGAGACATCGGGGTCAGACGATCCATTCCACACCGATGGCTATAAGATAATAACGTATTCCTTTCCCGAGCAACATCGATAGAGCAACACCCCAGAGATTGGCACGCATGAGCCCCAAAGCAACGACGATAGCATCTCCTACACCGGGAACAAAGGCGAAAAATCCCATGAGAGAACCTTTCCCTTGCAGGAAACGTTGAGTCTTGTCGAGTTTTTCGTGAGAAAGTTTTAGGTATTTTTCAATCCATGCGGTTTTCCCCAAACGTCCGATGTAATAGCATGTTATTCCGCCTAACCAATTACCGGCTGTGGCCGAGACGACACAGCCCCACGTAGAGTAACCGGCGACCAATAATAGTCCCAAAACGACTTCGGAACTGAACGGTAAGATACTGCCGGCAAGGAATGCGGCGATAAAAAGTCCGGCATAGCCCCATTCGCTCAGAGACGTCAAAAATTCCATGCGTATAGAAATAAGTAAACGATTGCGACAATACCCATTTGCCATAAGACATAGCGGTTGCGCGTATGTATGAGGTAGTAACCGGCTGATTGGGCCATGATTACATGCAACAAGGGGAGATAACTGTCAAGGAAGCGCAGATTGATGGTGCAGAGCAGGATAAGTAGGGCAAATAACAGCAATAAGAATCGGTTGCTTCGCCATATTTGTATTTTATGGCGTGTCATGAGATAGCTGTCCGATACACCGCAACATATGCCGATGATGGTCGCTGCGACGAGAAATCCCGTGTTTTTTATATCTGTGATATTTTCTACGGCGATCGGGAGAAAAAAAGATTCGGTAGGAAAAGTCGGGGCAAGGTCGAATACGACACAGATGCAAAAGAACAACCATGCCGGGGTAAGTGCACCCAATATCAAGGCTGTTGCCGACCGCCATGTAAATGTCTGCATATAGGCGAGGCTCGCTGCAAAAGGTATCAATAAAAAGGCGAATGCCGGCCATATCAGTCCTCCCGAGGCGACAAGCAATCCTATGCCGTAGGCTGCTTGCTGGCCTTGCGATTGGTATGTCCCGTAAAGCAGGTACAGCAGCAAGATGAGTATGGGAGAGAGTAGTATGCCGACGTTGAGCGTGTGGGCGAATGCCGGTACGCAACTGTTGAAAAAAAGCAGCAACGTGGCAGGTAACCATGTACGTTGTTGCATGAGATTATAGGTATTGTTGAGCCGTAACAGGAGGGCGCAACTCAGAACGACAGCCGTCAAATGAATAACGTATAGCGCCGTTTGCATTTTCCATTTGGCGTCGAAAGATAAAATCCGGTCGTTCAGGGACAGCTCATCATTGCCGTTTTCTCCCCATATAAGAACACCTATCGGCAACAACAACATTATGCACCATAGAAGTGGTGCATAATGCCGGTTGTCGGCGATTTTCGATAGGAGGTTTGTCGGCGATTCCATGTAAAGGCGGAATGTCTGTTATCGGCCGCTTTAAAGGTCGAATCCGATATCCGAACGGAAATATTTTTTCTCGAAGTTGATTTTCGAAGCATTGGCAAAAGAGCGGCCCAGGGCATCGGTTTTATCATTTCCGTATGAGCTGACGGCGATCACCCGGCCGCCGTTGGTAACGATGTTCCCCTCTTTTTCGGCAGTTCCGGCATGGAACACGATACTGTCCGATACATTTTCGATACCGGTAATGATTTTCCCTTTTTCGTAATCTCCGGGGTAGCCTCCCGATACCAACATGACGGTAACAGCCGATCTCGGATCGACTTCAAGTATACGCCGGTCAAGATCTCCTTGCGCTACGCCTTCGAGCAAATCGACGAGATCGCTTTTGATACGGAGCATCACCACTTCGGTCTCGGGGTCGCCCATACGCACGTTATACTCGATAACCATAGGCTCGTTTTTTACATTGATGAGTCCTAAGAAAATAAACCCTTTGTAATCGATACCTTCGGCTTTGAGACCTTCGATGGTCGGGACGACGATGCGCTCCTCGACTTTTTTCATAAACGTTTCATCGGCAAAAGGAACCGGAGAAATGGCTCCCATACCACCCGTGTTGAGTCCGGTATCGCCTTCGCCTATACGTTTATAATCTTTGGCTTCGGGAAGGATTTTATAACTTTTTCCGTCGGTAAGAACGAATACCGAGCATTCGATACCCGACAGAAATTCTTCGATGACCACCGTGCGGCTGGCCTCTCCGAACATGCCCGACAACATCTCTTTCAATTCGGCTTTGGCTTCTTCGAGCGTAGGAAGTATAAGCACGCCTTTTCCTGCGGCCAGCCCGTCGGCTTTGAGCACATACGGTGCTTCGAGGCTCTCGAGGAAAGTGTATGCTTGATCTATTGTTTCGGCAGTAAAACTTTCATAGCGGGCTGTCGGTATGTGATGCCGCATCATAAAGGCTTTGGCGAAGTCTTTGCTGCCTTCGAGCCGGGCTCCGGAGGCCGAAGGGCCTATGACGGGAATACGCTTCAATTTGTCATCGTTTTTGAAGTAATCGTATACCCCTTTTACCAAAGGATCTTCGGGGCCTACGACAACCATGTCGATATCGTGTCCGATGGCAAACTCTTTCAGTGCGGGAAAGTCGGTCGCCGAAAGAGCGATATTACGGCCTATGCGGGCTGTTCCGGCATTACCCGGGGCGATATACAGATTTTCTACGCGGGGGCTTTGGGCGATTTTCCAAGCAAGGGCGTTTTCCCGACCACCCGAGCCTAACAACAGAATATTCATAGCAGTATGTATTTTTTATTTTAAATTCTGAACGGTTTCGTCTAACCGTTTGATGAATAAACATTTAACGGAGTATCTGAAAAGTAATGGTAACGACTAGGAAACCGTGCGATTTTCAGCGTTTTGCGGTGTTTTACTATCAA
>HF999657.1:2747-3417 GCA_000434215.1 Bacteroides sp. CAG:144 | reverse complement strand
CCACACAATTATCTTATCAATAGATAGTTGCGTGGTATTTGCTTATTTTGCCGGGGGCATTGGGAGTGGGACAATGTCCGATAGAACTTGCTTTATACTTGTTTACACTCTCTTTTTATTATATAACACTTTTTTTTACCGAATTAGAGACAGAAAAATAAAAGAGGAATCGTTGTTTATCTGACGATTCCTCTTTTTTAAGGGAAATTTACCGTTTATTCTTTTGCGGGGAAAGACGACTCTTTGTAAAAAACTTCGTTGTGGAGCGGGATGGAAAATTTTTTTGAGAATTTGCGGGACGCAAGACGATAAAGTATTCCGCCGAAATGCTTGGCATGTCGAGGACATATCGCTATGCAGTGGGCGCAAGATATACATCGGCTTTCATCAAGTCGGTGGGGATTTTCAGCATCGATAGCCTGTGCCGGACATTGTTGGGCGCACAGTCCGCAACGGGTACAACTGCGTCGGGTTTTAGGTTTCAGCGGAATGTTCCCGGCTTCCCGATAGGGATTGTTTCCCGGAAGTGAAAGCTGTTTTTCTTCTCTCCATTCAGAGGCCGATAAAATAGATATGCTTTTTCGGCCGAACTCTGTCGCTTCGGCTATATCTCGGATATCGGGGCGTCCGGTTCCCACGTGGGGGAAAATGGAGTGCTGGGCGATGAATG
>HF999657.1:0-2718 GCA_000434215.1 Bacteroides sp. CAG:144 | reverse complement strand
CCAGCCGAGACAACGATGAATCCTTGCTCTTCTACTATATTGCGTAATTCGAGCAGGGCATCATCATAAGCCCGGTTTCCGTATGTACAGGCAATAATAGCCGGAGTGTGTTTCCCGGTAAAGTGTCGCAGCGATTCGGCGGATATAGCCGGTATACGTCCCGCATATACCGGCATACCGAATATGGCTATTTCGTTCTCGGGGATATATGTATCATTCTGTTTTTTCAGGAGTAGATCATGTCGTTCGATTTCGTTTACATCGCAGCCTCGGGCGATTGTATCGATTATTTTACGGGTTGTCCCTGTCGCGCTGAAAAAAATCGCATGAATTTTTTTGTATTCCATTTTGTTGTGTTTGTTTCTTGCCACAAAGGTACATATTTAAGCGATAAATCTCCCATCGGGTATATTGTTATTGAATGAGTTAGAAGATACGGAGTTGAAAAGGCTTTTGCATTTGTTGGAAAATCCGTCCGATAATGCTATATTTATGTCGGGAATAGTTGTCGGTATAGTAGACAAAACAAATATACTTATGAGTCTGAAAATCGTACGTATCACTCGGGATTTCCCCGATATGAATGCTCTTGAACAAATAGCCGTCGAAGCTTTTCCTCCGCAGGAGTATGTTTCGCCGCAAGACCTCCTTTCTTATACCGAGAGTTCCGACGATTGTGATTTTTGGGGCTTTTATGCAGGAAAAGATTTTATCGGTTATCTTCACCTTATCCGATATAAAAATATGGTATATGTCTGCTTTTTTGCCGTAGGTGTTTCATATCGTTCTTGTGGATACGGGAGTGAAATATTGTCGAGACTGAAAGAGTTATATCCCGCTTACCAGATTGTCTTGGATATAGAGGCGGCCGACGAGTCTGCTCCTAATTTGGTCCAGCGTATCCGGCGGCGTGATTTTTATCGAAGAAACGGGTATGTACCTACGGGACATTATATCGCATATTGGGGTATGACATTCGAAATTCTGTGTAGTGGTGGGGATTTTGATTTGGCGGTTTATAAGGAGCTTGTTTCCAATATTCGGGTTGAGGGTATTTCTTTCCGATTCTTCACGAAGTAGTTTGTATCGTCCGAAAATTAAGGTCGTCAACAATAAAAAATAAGACCGCCTATACTTTTAAGTATGGGCGGTCTTATTTGGAGAGTTCTGAACAGATTTTATTGCCAGCCTCCGCCCAACGCTTTGTAAAGTTGGACGAATGCGAGTTGTTTACCGAGAATAGCGTCGCTCAGGCTGATTTGGGCATCGAAATATCCACGTTGAGCATCGAGCACATCGAGGTAACTGATGTAGCCGTTGATGTATTGCAGATGAGCCAGTTTGTTATTACTGAATGCCGCTTGTTCCAGCTTTTGCCGCGACATGAATACTTCTTCGCTTTTATTGAAGGTTACAATCGCATCGCGAACGTCTTTAAACGCTACTAAAACCTGTTTTTCGTATTGGTAGACGCTTTGCTCGTAAGCAGCTTTCTTGGCTTTGTGTTGGGCAATGTTGCGCCCCATGGAGAAAAGAGGTGTGAGTAGGCTTCCGCTTAAAAAATGAGCCGGAGACTGGAACAGATTCTTTATTTCATCGCTTTCTGCTCCGAACTGGGCGGTGAGGGTTATCTTGGGAAACATGTTGGTGAATGCGATTCCTACTTCGGCGTTAGCTGCCATAAGGGCTTTTTCTGCGGCTCTGATGTCGGGTCGACGTTCGAGCAACGACGAGGGAAGTCCGGCCGGCAATGTTTGCGGCAACCGATTTATCGAACGGTTTGTTTCTCGCGGGATATTTCGGGGAAATGTACCGGTGAGCAGGGCTATTTCGTTTTCTTTTATGACGATAGAACGTTCGAGATCGGGGACGAGAGTGGCTGTACGGGCCAACTCTACCTGAGCCTGCTGGAAAGATGTTTCCGAGGTAAGCCCTCCTTCAAAACGGAGTTTGGCCAGTCTTACGCCCTCTTCCCGGGCGTGCAGTGTCTGTCGCACGATAGAGAGTTCATGGTCCAGAGCGATAAGCTCGAAATATGATTGTGCGACTTGCGCGACAAGGCTCACTTGCAGGGCGCGTTGGTTTTCGATCGCTTCGAGTAATTGCGCTTTTCCTTTCTCTGCTCCCCAACGAAGATTTCCCCACAGGTCGACTTCCCAAGACAGAAGCAGTTTGATGGAATGTTCGGGATCATTGCTATAATCGTTTCCTCCGTAGTTGGTTGCATCTTTATCGGCATAGATACGACCATCGATTTGGGGGAAGATTTTACTGAAATCGACCCGTCTCAAAGCTGCCAGTTCCTTGATACGTGCAGAAGCGGCCAGCATGTCTTTGTTGTGTTCGAGCGTTTGGCGGATAAGATTTTGCAGTATCGTATCGCCGTACACTTCCCACCAATGCATATCGGCTATCGAAAAAGTATCGGGTGTCGAAGTTGCCGGATCCAACTGTTCGGGCAGACTCATTTCGGGACGTGCATACTTTTTACCGATTTTACAAGAGCTTACGGCAAATAAAAGTACGACGCAAAAGAGAAGAATATATCGGTACTGTTTCATGATCGTTTCACTTTCTGGGAAAATTTACCTTTCAATCTATAAATATATACAAAGAAGAAGGGAACGAGCAATATACCTATCGCTACGGCGGCAATCATGCCAAAGAATACACCCGTACCGATAGCCTGACGGCTTGCCGATCCGGGACCGGCAGCCA
>HF999656.1:3028-9080 GCA_000434215.1 Bacteroides sp. CAG:144 | reverse complement strand
GAAGCGGGAGGCAGGAATATCCGATAACCAGCGGGCGACCTTTCTTGGTTACTTCTTTGCGGTGGGAAAGAAGTAACAGAACGCTGTTATTCTGACGACCGCGGGGAGGAAGAATCTCTCACCCGAAAAGAGAATCGGAGATTCCTCACTTGCGTTCGGAATGACAGAGCATGAGATCTCTCACATACGTTCGAGAAAACAAATGAGAGCGCACTTTTAAAGCGCACTCTCATAGGACTACGATATTGGCAAAACACCTATTCCGCCAACGGATAATAAGCGTCTTTCATATCGAATTTTACAAAATCCTCATACGAATAGGTAAATTCCTCGCCCAAAGCTCTTGTCATTACCTCTTTATAAATGACGGCCCGACATGGGGCACTGAACTGTTGATCACGGTCATACGTGCGCATAATACTATTCTCGGTAGGACGCCACACACCTTTTCCCCAGTAATTTCCACCTTCATAAAGTCCGATTTTTTCATCGGCATAACGCTCGTCTCCGATAAAATCGGCCCACCAGACCGAAGCCGTATCATGGGTAAAGGCCATATTACGACCGTAATCCCACCGATCGTATTCGGACACATAATAATCACGGGTATCGGACGGAATTTCCGACATGGCATTATCGCTCTCTACATACTCATCGGCCAACCAACCGATGGAATGCCCCACACTCTCGTGCCAAACGGTCTTCGCAAACTTAGGTTCTATCGTCGAAACACTGAACGAAGTACGGTCGGAAACATACTCCATTCCGGCCGAACCTCCATGTACCATATTATGTGCAACCAGCATCACAATACCGCCTCTCGGAGAAATTCCGGTACTGGCCGCAATAAAATCGAGAATACCCGGCGTATCGCACAAATAGTATCGATTATTGACATTAGGCTGGTGCGTACCGAATTTCGTCTCTACCTCCCAGTCATTCGTCTCCCCATCGGAAGAATATGTCATACCTTTCTCGGGAGACTCGACATATACCAGATAAATATCGAAATAGTCTCGAAGAGAAGTCATCGGCTCGATGGCAAACATTTGCTCCACGCTGAACTTCATAACCTTCTCGGCAATACCGTCGACAGCATTACAGGAGTAATCGAAACCGTCGCAAAGAATAAACATATTGATACCGTTCCCTTTGCTATGCGTCTGGTAAATTTCAAAATCACCATCGGCGTGATACTGAGTATGCAACGCACTGTCGGGATCGTAAAGCGAAAGAAAATATCCGGCAGCCTGAGGAGCCAGCGACTGGCTCATCTGGTATTTTTCCACATCGGCACACAACTTTCTCCATATATCCACGGGGAGTCCCATAAAACGGCTGCGACTGATATTCAAAGTAATGCGTTCGGCCGAAAGATCCATAAGACGAGGCGGAATATTTCCACCCAAGAAACTCTCACCTACCGAGAAATATGTAAAACCCGATAACGAATCGGGTAAAGTCCCCCGAAACACGCTCGACGCTTTGAGATAGGTCAGATTTTTCATGCTTGCTATTTCCGCCGGGAATTCGATAAAAGCTTTCCCTATATTGTTATCGATGGTAAGAGAGTCGAGATTGACCAAAGCCGAAATACCTTCAAGAGTAGAATAATTCTTGGCCCGCAACGAAAGAGTCGTAACCGTTGCCAAATTTTCGGTTGTAAGTTCATCGGTCTGCAACAAAGCAAGCAAGGCGGCCCGTAAATTCTCATCTCCTATTACTACCCCCTCGGACGGTATAGTATCGGTCGTAGGTGGAACAACTATGTTATTATCGGAAAAAGGTTCGTCATCGGAACAAGACACAAATGCAAACAGGCATACTGCAATGCCGAAAACCGACCGCACAAAACGGTTTAAATAAAAATATTTCATAAATTTATCGGAATAATTTTCTTTGCAAAAATAAGATAATATCTGACTTACAATCACCTCGACCCCCAACTTTATTCCTGCCCAACGGCATTTTTAACACAGCCCGAAGCTATGCCGAGATTTCTCTGCCGAAGAATAAGATTTTTCATTACATTTGTAACATCAAAATATAGGTAGAAGAAATAGGACAGACTCCCGAATAAGGGTATCTTCACACCCGACTATCTCTGCTTCGAAGACTTTTTACTATGAGTACGACAGGAAATACAACCGTTCCGCCATCTGGCCACCATTTGCTGGTAGAACTTCGCAACGACGGCATCTATTTCGCCTCTTTCGACCCACTCGAAGATGACACTTATCAAAGTTGTTCCGTCTCTTTTACCGCAAAAAACAGACCGTTGTGCGAAAACGTAAAAAATTGCGTTTACGAAAACCCGCAGTTGTTGCAGGAATACGACCGTACTTACATACTTGTCGATACGTCGCACTTCACATTCGTTCCCGAAGAACTGGAAAAAGAGGAAGAAAACCGCCTTCCCTACTACGACTTCTGTTTCTCGGGACACGATGACCACGTAATCGAGAATCACTTGGTTCTCAACCACGCCTACTTGTTATTCGGGGTCGAACACGAATTATATACATTCCTCTGTCGCACGTTTTCAAACCCGATCATATTACATCCGTTGGCTTCGCTTTGCGAATACTTTTTTCTCCACAGCCGCAACGGCAATGAAACAAAAGCATATCTGCATTTAAGAAAAGAGCGAGTCGACCTCATCGTATTCAAACAAGGACGGTTACTCCTCGGCAATACGTTCGACTACGCTTCGGTCGAAGACATAGCCTACTATACCCTATTGGCATGGAAACAACTAAGTCTCGACCAAACTCGCGACCGCATCTACCTCGCCGGACAAAAAAACTTGCGACAACCTCTTACCGAACTTTTACAAAAATACATAAAAACGGTACTGCCTTATCCTTTCCCTTCGCAACTTTTCCGTATCGGGAAAGAGACGATCGATGCCCCGTTTGAACTCATAACCATACCTCTATGCGGATTATAAGCGGCAAATACGGTCGCCGCCGTTTCGACGTGCCGACCCACATAAAAGCAAGACCCACAACCGATTTCGCTCGCGAAAACCTATTCAATGTTCTTCAAAATCTACTCGATTTCGAAGGAATGAAAGCTCTCGACCTTTTCGCCGGGACAGGAGCCATAAGTTTTGAATTGGCATCGAGAGGATGCCGCAGAGTCGTTGCAGTCGAAAATTATCCGGTACAATACAATTTTATCCGCAAAGTGGCCACCCAACTCGACGCCCGTGAAATCTTACCCATCAAGGGAGATGTATTTCGTTTCGTCCCGTCATGTCGGGAAAAGTTCGATTTCATCTTTGCCGACCCACCTTACGATCTACCCCAATTCGACGAAATCGCGCCCCTCGTACTCAATGCCGGGCTATTGGCTCCGGGAGGGATTTTCGTCCTCGAACATTCAAAAAAATATGATTTCTCCAATCTGCCCGAGTTCGACCAACAAAGAATATACGGCAGTGTCAATTTCAGTTTTTTCACTCCCGACAAAAATCTAAAAAGCGATTCGGAAGGACAGAAATCGTAAAAAAACGCTCCTCAATAAATCGTTACCTAACGATCAACCAAATAATTCAAGTGTCGGATTTTTCGAGGATTTTTCCAACCAGTCGAAATAAAGACCGGTAAGCCGGGAAAATGCATAACGCCCCACTTCCCGATACGGGACTCGAACATAAGAAAACAAACCGTCGGGAAGCATATCGACTTCTATCGTATGAAAGGTCGCATAAATAATCCGATGCGACAATATGTGGCGATGCGAAAACGGAGGGGTGGAAATCCGAACCGCGGTATCTCCGAAAATTTTCCGATAAAAATCGTTATGCTGCAATGCCTCGAATGTCAATTCTTTATCGCTTTCTATCAATACAAATTCATACAGATTCCGCCAAATGTCCTTTCCGTCCCGACGAGCTATGAATACATCATCTCCGCAATGTACTACCAAATAATTGAAATAACGGGGCAGCACCACGGTTTTTCCCGATTTCACGGGATACATATCGACCGCACCTGCGGCAACAGCTTCGCAAGAAAGGAAAAGCGGACAGTCAGGACACCGGGGTGAACGCGGCAAACACTGCAATGCGCCCAATTCCATAATCGCCTGATTATAAAGAGCCGGATAACGACGATCGAGCATTTCATCGGCCAAAGCCGAAAACAATTTGCGCCCTGCCGTCGTATCGATAGGAGTATCAACGGCAAACAATCGGGAAAGGACCCGATACACATTACCATCGACCACCGCATGAGGCAAGCCGTAAGCAAAAGAGGCTATCGCCGCAGCCGTATAATCTCCGACCCCTTTGAGAGAACGTATCCCCTCGTAAGTATCAGGAAACCGCCCCTCAAAATCCCGCATCACTTGACGGGCAGCAGCATGCAAATTCCGGGCACGACTGTAATACCCCAACCCTTCCCAATACTTCAAAACCTCATCTTCATCGGAAACCGCAAGCTCATGAACATCGGGAAAACGCCCTATAAAACGCCGGTAATAATCCAGCCCCTGCGCGACTCGTGTCTGTTGCAGAATAATTTCTGAAATCCATATCAGGTAGGGATCAGTCGTCTCCCGCCACGGTAACGACCGTTTGTTCTCTTCAAACCAGCGTTCAAGACGGGTTGCGAAATTCTTCTTATCGGGCATATCGGGTATCAAATTTTATGGCAAAAGTAATGAAAAGCATCGAGTATAACCGCCGTAACTTCAAGAAATAGCATGAATCCCGAATCATATAGCGGGAATATTCCCTGCAAAATAACAAACAGACCTACTAAACCCAGAAAATAAAATATCAGCTATCGTTATTTTTCTTATGTTTGCAACACGAACTTTTAAAGAATAACCATGAAACAAATCCTCACTTTGACGTTTCTTCTTTTCGCCCTATGCGCTCCGGCCAAAATAGTGAAAAAAAATGTCCCCAGCCATAAAATGAATCGTTCTATTCCCTGCGTCATTATCCTTCCCGACAACTATGACAAAAAAGCTGCCTATCCGGTCATCTATCTTCTGCACGGATACGGAGGCGATCAAAACTCTTGGATTACCATAAAACCTGCCTTGAACGATATAGCCACCCGAGACAGTCTCATTTTCGTCTGTCCCGATGGAGAAAGCAGTTGGTACTGGGACAGTCCCACCGATCCGCAATCACAATTTGAAACATTTGTTTCCCAAGAACTTACCACCTATATCGACAAACACTATGCAACTCGCGACAATCGCAAAGGTCGCGCCATAACGGGGTTCAGCATGGGTGGGCATGGTGGTCTGTGGCTCTCGATGCGCCATCCCGATATTTTCGGTGCCGGCGGTAGTATCAGCGGAGGAGTAGACATACGGCCTTTTCCCGAAAACTGGAAAATGAAAGAGCAACTCGGCAGCTACGATGAATACCCCGAACGCTGGAACGAATACACCGTCATCAACCAACTCGACAGCCTTTCCGACAAACAGCTGCATATCGTTATCGACTGCGGATACGGAGACTTCTTCTATAAAGTCAATCAACAGCTCCATAACGAACTTCTTAAACGAGGAATTCCTCACGATTACTACAATCACCCGGGGCGACATACTATCGAATATTGCGGAAATGCCATCGATTATCAAATCGTATTCTTCAACAAATATTTTGATTCTTCCAAATAAATAGATATTTTGTTAACAACAAAGCCATTTTTCACACAAACATTGTTAAACAGACAAAGATTTTCACACAGATATTTGGAAGCATTCATACCAAACCCTATATTTGTACCATGTTTTTTCATAGTATTAAATTTAAGGTTTACAAAGAAAACGGGTTGTCGTGAGACAACCTTTTCTTTTTATATAAGTTCCTTTCTATAAACCGATAAAAACAAATTTTCCGATTCCTCATTCCATTGATTTTAATTATCGTCCCAAGTATATGCAGGACTCAAAAAACAAAAGTATCCGACACCGCATCAAGAATTTTTTCGATAAAAAATCAGCACTATTGCTGTATGACTGCCCCTAAAATGAGAAGCTGATCCGATAAAATTTTTACCAAATGGCAAAAAGCAAGAAAACG
>HF999656.1:0-2914 GCA_000434215.1 Bacteroides sp. CAG:144 | reverse complement strand
ACACGATGGTAAAAGAAAAAGTTACAATAGAATACTGTTTAAACAATGCCTCACCAAACTCGGTATGGGATTTTATCAGTTCGGCCAACGGATTAGCCGACTGGTTTGCCGACAAAGTCGATTGCAACGGCCGGACATACACATTCCACTGGGCAGCATCGCAACAAACAGCCCGCCAAACGGGATACCTCAATGGGGTGTTTGTCCGTTTCAAATGGACTGATGAGGAAGATCCGAAAGCCTTTTTTGAATTCCGTATCAACGTAGATGAATTAACAAGCAACGTAACACTCGAAATTACCGATTTCACGCTTCCCGAAGAGAAGCAGGAATGCGTCGACTTGTGGAATGAACAAATCTCTACACTAAGGAGAAAACTCGGTTCCTAAGGGAAAATCAACCATCGTCCCTTATCGTGCTTTTCAGAAACAAGGAATAGGGAAATCCTTTTTTTTCATTACTTTTGCAAAAAGAACTAAGCCTGTCATGCCGCTTGTCAAGAAACTATATCTCTTTATCCTGAATACGTTTCTTCCGTTATTCCTGATGACATTCTTCATCAGCCTTTTCGTGCTGCTGATGCAATTTTTATGGAAATACGTCGACGAATTGGTTGGTAAAGGCATCGAGGTCGGCGTTTTGGGCGAATTGTTCTTTTATGCGGCCCTCACCATCGTACCTATGGCTCTTCCCTTGTCGATGCTGCTGGCATCTCTCATGACATTCGGAAACTTGGGTGAACGTCTCGAATTACTGGCCATAAAAGCAGCGGGAATCTCTTTACGGCAAACAATGAATCCTTTGATTATCGCCGTACTTTTCATCGCTGCCGGAGCTTTCTTTTTCCAAAATAACGTTCTACCCAAAGCTCAGGTCAAAATGTATGCCTTGCTTTTCTCGGTCCGACAAAAATCGCCCGAATTGGATATTCCCGAAGGTGTTTTCTACGACCAGATAAGCGGATACAATCTGCTGGTAAAGAAAAAAGATCGGGACACAGGAATGCTCTATGATCTCATGATTTACGATTTCTCCGAAGGATTCGACAACGCAATGGTTATTTTGGCAGACTCCGGGAAATTGAGTTTCACCGACGACAAACAATATCTGTTTTTTACTTTGCACAGCGGGGAGTCTTTCGAAAACTTACGTAACCAGCGCACCAATTCGCAAAATATTCCTTATCGGCGGGAAACATTCTCCACAAAGGAAATCCTTATTCCTTTCGATGCAAACTTCAATCGCATGGACGAAGGAATGATGCAGAATCAATACATCGGGCAAAACATCGGACAGCTCACACACTCCATAGACTCGCTTACCGGTCGTATCGACAGTATCAGCAGCCGTATTGCCGGAGAATTAAAAAACAGCTACTTCAACATCAACATCACAAATAAGCCATCTACCGCGACCAATTTTCAGTCCCCAAAAGAGGAAAACAATAATGCGGCCCCTACTATCGGACATATCAATATCGACAGCATTTATGCCAACGCGTCTTTACAAGAGCGGGAGAGCATGTTGAGCCGAGCATTGGGCCGGGCCGAAAGCATACGTCAGGAATACGAGTACCGAAGCATATCCACCAATCAGCAACAAATACTGGTACGCCGGCACGAAATAGAGCGCCACAAAAAATTCACCCTCTCATTTGCCTGCCTTATCTTCTTTTTTATCGGAGCTCCGTTGGGAGCGATCATTCGGAAAGGCGGATTGGGAACACCGGTCGTCATTTCGGTTCTCCTGTTTATTTGCTACTATATCATCGACAATGCCGGCTATAAATCGGCATTAAACGGCCGATGGGCGGTATGGGAAGGTATGTGGCTCAGTTCGGCTGTACTACTGGCTCTCGGTATTTTTCTCACGTATAAAGCGATCAACGACTCGGCCGTATTCAATAAAGACGCCTACCTCAACTTCCTGCGGAAAATCATCGGAAAATCTGAGACGCGCAACGTTGTACACAAAGAAGTCATCATCGATGAGGCCACTCCCGAAGAAATTCTCGAACAGCTCGAAACCCTTGACAAAGAATGCAACAGCCTCATCAAGAAAACCGGAGGTAAGGCCCAGTCATTCTTTTCCTACTGGACTCGCGGTTACGACCGTAAAGCTATACACCGATTACACGATAAGGTCGAAAATTTCGTGGAGAGAGCGCAAAACTGTCGCTCGGCACTGCTTGTTTCCAAACTGATGGATTATCCCATACTGCGCAACTTGTTGCTCTATAATCCCTGCGGGCACAAAACCATCGGGTGGATCATCATGTGGTTGTTACCCATCACCTTACCGCTCTATCTTATCGGGAATTGGGAACAAAAACAGTTACGGCATGAACTGCAAGTAATAGGTCATACCAATCGGGAAATAAGAAATATCGCCAGACAACTCATCGACGAAAGAGAAAAAGAAAAATAGATAAAATCTCCATATCCGGGGAAGAAAGGAAAGAAATCATATGTCTGATGCAACAAAACTGAGTACCATCGAAGAGGCTATCGAAGAATTCAAGGCCGGAAATTTCATTATCGTCGTCGACGACGAAGATCGTGAAAATGAGGGAGACTTCATCATTGCCGCCGAAAAAATCACTCCCGAGAAAGTCAACTTTATGTTGAAAGAAGGACGGGGGGTATTGTGTGCACCTATCACAATGCAACGTTGCTCCGAACTGGGCCTCGACAAGCAGGTCATCACCAATACCTCCTTACTGGGAACTCCTTTCACGATTACTATCGATAAAATCGACGGCTGTTCCACAGGCGTATCTACTCACGACCGCGCCGCAACAATTCGCGCATTGGCCGATCCGGCTTCAACGCCCGAGACATTCGGCAGACCGGGACATATCAACCCTCTTTATGCACAAGATAAAGGCGTATTGAAACGCGCCGGACACACCGAA
>HF999655.1:1020-1545 GCA_000434215.1 Bacteroides sp. CAG:144 | reverse complement strand
CCCCCGGAACCTCTCAGTTCAACGGTTTTCAAGACCGCCGCGATCGACCACTCTGCCATCTCTCCTTACTTTACAGGAAAAACATATCCTCCCGAAAAGCGTTGCAAAGGTAACTGATTTTTCGATATTACCAAATAGTTTCTGATTTTTTGTCTACCTTTGTTATATGAAAGTAGTAACTTTCGGCATAATCTAAATAAATTTGGCTTCTGCTCTCATTTTTTCTACCTTTGCCGTCTCTTTTCCTGCTTTGCGCAGGTACAAGGCAGTTTTAGGGGTTGTTCCGGGTCCCGATCCGGGAAAAACGTTGTCAAAAAATGATATTCCTACAACTCTTTTGGACTTTTTTCAAAATCGGCTCATTTACCATAGGCGGAGGATATGCCATGGTCCCCATCATAGAAGAGGAGCTGGTACGAAAAAAGAAATGGATCGACAGTTCGGAATTTATCGATATTCTCGCTCTGTCCCAATCGGCACCGGGTATCTTGGCCGTAAACATATCGATCGTTACCGGCTACCGTA
>HF999655.1:0-994 GCA_000434215.1 Bacteroides sp. CAG:144 | reverse complement strand
TACCGTATCCGCAAATTTACCGGAGCGGTAACCGCTACCCTCGGGACTGTCCTACCCTCGTTTATTATCATATTGCTCATTGCCATGTTTTTCAAGCAATTTCAGGACAATGAGGTAGTAGAGCGTATTTTCAAAGGCATACGTCCGGCCGTAGTCGCACTCATCGCTGCTCCGGTATTCAAATTGGGCAAGTCGGCCCGTATAACCCGTTATAATCTGTGGATTCCCATTGCAGCGGCCCTGCTCATCTGGCTGTTCGGCTTCTCCCCCATATGGGTCGTATTGATAGCCGGTGCGGGAGGGTATCTCTACGGGAACATCAAGAGAAAGAGAGGTGCACAATGATGTGGTGGCAACTATTCTACTCGTTTTTCAAAATCGGACTTTTCGGATTCGGCGGGGGGTACGCCATGCTCTCCATGATACAGGGCGAGGTCGTAACCCGACATGCATGGCTTACCCCGCAAGAGTTTACCGACATTATAGCCATCAGCCAGATGACCCCCGGCCCTATCGGCATCAACTCGGCCACATACATCGGCTATACCGCCACTGGCAGTATATGGGGAGCAGCATTGGCGACATTTGCGCTGGTACTCCCTTCGTTTATCGTCATGCTCATTCTGTACAAGTTTTTCATGCGTTACCACGACAGTCGGCCGGTAACCGACACGTTTGCAGGATTACGTCCGGCCGTTATCGGGCTCATTGCATCGGCAGCTCTCGTGCTGATGAATACAGAGAATTTCGGTTCTCCCGGAGAAGACTTCCGCCAATTCCTTTTCAGCCTCGGTATCTTCGCCGCCGTTCTTACCGCCAACTTTTTTTTCAGAGTCAACGCCATACTTCTAATTATACTGGCCGGCATCGCCGGATTCCTAATCTATTGAATCATGAATTACGAAGAAACGCTGCAATATCTCTACCGGCAACTTCCCGTTTTCCAACAAGTGGGACAATCGGATTATAAACCGGGATTGGGCAACAGTCTCGC
>HF999654.1 GCA_000434215.1 Bacteroides sp. CAG:144 | reverse complement strand
TAGGCGGGTGGCAGGGAGCCGACTTTTTGCCAGCGGCCTTGCAGACCGGTGAGGGTGGTAACATGTGCGAATCCCTCTTTTACGGCTTCTGGCGTTATGGCAAACCCCTGTTGTCGCAGTATGCGCAAGGCGCAGAGTATGGTTGCCGCATTTTTTTCTTGGCACAGGCCGCCCAGTTCATAGGTGAGGTATCCGTAATCCCGGCTGTCGATAGCCCATTGTCCGTTTTCGTCTGGTCGACAAGAAGTCAATACGTCGCTTTCCTGAGCGAAATATATGGGGGCCGACTCTTCGCGGGCTTTCTCTTCGAAAACACGTCGTACATCACCTTCGGCCTCCCCGATGACGACGGGAATACCGCTCTTTATGATACCGGCCTTTTCGTGGGCGATAGAGGTAAGCGTGTGTCCGAGTTGGGCCATGTGGTCGTAACTTATGTTGGTAATGACGCATGCCCGGGGAGTAATGATATTGGTGCTGTCGAGACGGCCACCCAAACCCGTTTCGATGACGGCTACATCGAC
>HF999653.1 GCA_000434215.1 Bacteroides sp. CAG:144 | reverse complement strand
CGCGAAGAAGAAAAATGCGACGCAAAAATCGACTGCTCCGTCGGGATATTTGATGTCGAAAGACGAGGAACAGTTGTCTCGCAATTTTGCGCAAAACCGAGGAAAATTGCCGACTCCCCTTTCGGGGCGTTACCGCATCATCGCTCATTTCGGTACGCAACAGCACCCCGATTTGAAATACGTGAAAATCAACAATCAGGGTATCGATTTGCAAACGCAACCCGGTACAAGGGCTCGATCGGTGTTCGACGGAGTTGTTACGAGTATTTTTGTCATGCCCGGCTATAATACCTCCGTCATCGTACGGCATGGCAACTATTTGACGATTTATTCCAATTTGAGTACGATATATGTGAAAACCGGCGATAAAGTGAAAACCGGTCAGGAACTCGGTGTCATTTATTCCGATCCCGAGGAGGACAATCGCACGGTACTGCATTTCCAGATACGGAAAGAGACAACTAAATTAGACCCGGAATTGTGGCTGAAAAAATAAACCAGATAACGATGACTCGTTACACTCCGGCGTTAAAAGCCGAGTGGGACGCAGCGGTGGAAGCCTCTCGTAACGGGACGTTTCTTTTCCGGCGCGATTATCTCGAATATCATGCCGACAGGTTTCCCGATTGTTCATATCTCTTTTTTCTGAAAGGGAAAGTGATTGCCTTGTTGCCCGCTCATCGGCAGGGCGACATGCTTTGTTCCCATGCGGGACTTACATACGGAGGCTTGATCCTTTCTCCGTCGGCAACCGCCGAGCGGGTTCTTGCCTTGTTCGACTTGATGGCAGAGGAATTGCCACGCGATGGGATAACACGCTTGTTGTACAAGTGTGTGCCGCATCATTTGCACCGTTATCCGTCGGAAGAAGACCGTTATGCTTTGTTTCGGAGAAAGGCGGTTTTGACGGCGTGCAATATTGCTTCTGTCGTCGATTTGTCATCACCGCTACATCTTAGCGAATTGCGACGTCGCGGTGTGCGCAAGGCGCAGGCAGCCGGCGTTTCGGTCGGAGAGAGTGAGGCATGGAGCGATTTTTGGCAAATCCTGAAAGATAATTTGCATCGGCGTTTCGGGGCAGAACCCGTGCATAGCCTCGAAGAGATAACACGTCTGCGGACTTTGTTTCCTGAGAATATACGGCTTTTCACAGCTGTTGTCGAGGGGCGTATCGAGGGTGGCACGGTGATTTATGAATGCGGAGATTGCGTAAGAGTACAATACATATCGGCTTCTCTTCGTGGTAAGGAGTGTGCCGTACTCGATCTTCTTTTTTCCTATCTTTTGCAAGAGCATTATGCCCGGCGTAGGTATTTCGATTTCGGAACCTCTAACGGAGACGACGGCTATTATCTGAATGAAGGGCTTATTGCTCAAAAGGAGGGATTCGGCGGTCGAGGTATCGTGTACGAAACTTATTTGTTGACATTCTAACAGATAACAATGCAACAGGGCGAATCGACATCGATGTATCGTCGTATTGTGAAGACGACCGGGCTTTTGGGAGGAGTGCAGGTGCTTTCGATTCTCTGTTCCATCGTGCGGAATAAATGTATTGCTTTGTGGCTGGGTCCTGCGGGAGTCGGTATTATCGGATTGTACAATACATCGATAGAAATGGTCGCCGCCCTTACGGGATTGGGATTGCGGCAGAGTGCCGTGCGGAATGTTTCTCAGGCTCGGGCTTCGGAAAATGAAAATGCGTTGTCGCATACGGTTACCGTGTTGAGGCGATGGAGTTGGCTGGCCGGCCTTTTCGGTGCGGTTGTCATGCTTTCTACTGCACCGCTGTTGAGCCGTTTTACATTTGGCGATGACAAGCATATTTGGGGGTATGTGTGGTTATCGTGCGCTTTGCTTTTCAATGCTTTGACATCGGGCGATCAGGCGATATTGCAGGGAACGCAGCGATTGCGCCAGCTTTCCAAAGCCGGTGTTGCCGGTAATTTGGCAGCATTGTTGTTGTCGTTGCCGCTATATTATTTTTTCCGATTCGGCGGTATCGTACCGTCTTTGGTCTTGTCTTCGGCCGTTACGTTTTTTTTCGTCTGGATATACAGTCGCAGAAGTGTTGCACCGAAACAACCGGTTTCTGTGCGGGAGACATGGAATGAGGGAAAATGCATGGTCGTCTTGGGAGTATATATGACGGTGAGCGGATTCCTGACGACATTGTTCAATTACTTATTTATCGGTTTTATCCATAGAACGGTCGGAGATGCCGATTTGGGCTATTATCAGGCGGGGTATGCTATTGTAACGAGGTATGTGGGACTTGTTTTGGCGGCGATGGCCACCGAATATTATCCCCGGTTGGCAGCCGTGAGCGAAGATAAGGAAACACTTGGAAATCAGGTGTCTCGACAGATCGAGGCTGCGTTGTTGCTATTGGCACCTATCGTGTCGTTGTTTCTGCTGTTGCAGGAGTGGGTGATACGGTTGCTTTATACGTCGGAGTTCCTGTGTATAGAAGAGTTTTTCTCTTGGGCGATGGTAGGTGTATTGTTCAAGTCGGTTTCTTGGGCGATGGGTTTTGTCTTGCTGGCGAAAGGCGACGGTAAGTTATATCTGATCACCGAATTGATTTCGGATTTGTGCGGGTTCCTGCTTAACGTCTCCGCTTATTATTTGTGGGGACTGGAAGGTGCAGGTGTTGCTTATTTGCTCAATTTCGTGATTTACGGTATCATGATGTGGTGGGTGTGCCGGCGTCATTACCATATACGGTTAGGCCGGTCGTGGTACGGAGTTGCCATTTGGGTGATTGTCGGTTGTGCAGTCGTTTCGATACTGTACCGCATCGGTTCGATACCGGCGTTATCGGTGGCCGTAGTGTGTGCTGTTGCAGTTTCTGTGGCGGCGTTGTGGGGGTTGAAACGTCGGTTGGCGATATAGATATTCGAGTGTTTTTGTCGGGTCAAGTCAGTGTTTCTCCCAAAAGTCGAGATACTCTCCTGCAACTTTTATGTAATCGTGGTGTTTTTCTATAAAAGCCCGACTATCGTTGCATCGTTGTTGCAGGGAATTTTTTTCTTTGATGATTCTCTCGAAAAGATCGTAAATCTGTTGTTCGTCGGGTAGGGCGTTGAAAATGGGCCTCAACTGTTTCTCTCCGATGAAATCGTAATATTCGGGCTCGGCGCCGCTTACGACGGACAATTTTTGAGACATGGCCTGCAATGCATTGGTCGCCGGAGTATAGGAATAAAGTTGGTCGATGAGGACGTGCGACGAACGCATTACCGACAGATACTCCTCCAACGGTAGTGATACGACACGTTTTATTTCGCATTCTCTCGGATATTTCCGCTCGATTTCCCGCAAGACTTTATCGAAAATATCCGTACCTTTTAACCGGCTGCGGTCGCGTTGTATACCGATGAAGAATCGGATTTTTTCCTCATTTTTCCAGCGTGTATCGGGTGCAGTTTCTCCCTGTGGTTGTATGGGTATAGGTATGTATGCGAGTTTTTCGCGGTAGTCGTTTTCGTAGCTGATGAAATATTCATAGAGACAAGCGGCGATTCCGTTGCAGCGGTCAGCTATATATCGGTTCAGGTTTTTCAATGGTTTGCTGTTCCATGCTTTTATCGTTTCCCGGCTATCGGGATATTCGCGTAACCGGTTGCCGATGTAGAAGTCGGAGTATCGGAAACGCTTTTCTTGGCAGGCCTTCACATAGAAATAGTCGGTACCGAGTGCGTCGAGAAAAATTTTACGGTTATGTCGGAACAGGTAATCGAATACCAGTCGGTTCTTTTCGGGGCGGAGTTGCAGAAATACGGGATTGGATAGTTGTACGACATCGAAGTTCCGAAACTGGGGTAGGTATCTTGCTACATCGAACACATAACGTAACGATCCTATCAGACCGTAACTGTTGCGTTGTAGGTCGATATTCCGCCGGTTATTCATCCAGCCACTGCCACCCGATGCGACGGTTACATCATGCCCCAAAGTACGCAGCCCTTCGGCCAGCGTCCAGTGCAGATTGCTCGCTTCTCCCAACAGTAGTATTTTCATGTTCTACGGCAATGTATGAGATAATAGATGATTCCTCTCCAACTTTGGATCAGGAGGGTGAAAAAGTTGGCTTTTCCCCGATAAGCACCGACGAATGCGAATTTGAACATGCGCAACCATGCGCTTGCTCCGAAAAGATGATAGTTGACGGCGCCTTTGGCCCGCATCACTCCTTTACGGGTGTAGGTGTAGAGGCCGGTGTTTTCGTAAGGTTCGTTGACGATATAATAAGGAAAAAAGCAAACGGTAAGGCCGGCTTTCGCCGCGTCATATACCCATACTTCTTCTTCCCCGCAAATGAGAGTTTGCGTGCCGAGACCGAAGTGTTCGTTAAATCGGATATGCCGTACCCGTTCCGGACGGAATGCCAATTCGCCCGAAGTGGGGTATAACCCTTTCGGCCGTTTCTCGTAAGAGCATGGCGTTGCGGGGTAAGGTTTTATGGGGTTATGGCCTTCGATGTTCAGCATGAACTGGGCGATGTCTACCTCGGGGTGAGAGCCGAAAGTCTCGACTATACGGTCGAAATACTCGTCTTTGTACCGGCAATCGTCATCGGCTATCAGAGCTATATCGCCTGTGGCGGCATCGAGGCAATGGTTGCGGTTGCGGCTTAACCCCTTTCCTTCCAGAAAAATAAGTTTTACGTCTCGGCGGTTTTTGAGTTCGCCGGGTATATATTGGAAATATTTTTTATCGGCATATTGCATCGAAACGATATACGATACGTCGGGACGATAAGGCAACAGTACATCGGGAACGTGTACTACCCTTTCGTTGTAAGTACATATCAGAACATCGAGTTTCATGATTTTGCAGTATATTTGTTGCAAATATAACTTTTGTACAGAATATGCACGTGCCTTTTGTTGAAAAACGTCAGAATAACGAGAAATAAATTTTCTCGAAAAGAACGTAATTCATAGGGGAAGTGCAGTTGTAATTATGATGGAAATAACGGTTATCATACCGGTCTATAACCGGGAGAAACTTTTGCCGCGTACGCTGGCATCGGTGGTAGCGCAGACTTACCGGCCTTTGCACGTGGTGCTGGTCGATAACGGATCGACCGATCGTTCTTTGGCCGTATTGCAAGAATTTTGCGACAAGTATGCTGTGCCCGATTTTCGGGTTACCGTCTGTGAAGAGCTAAATCCGGGAGCACCGTCGGCCCGTAATGCGGGATTGCGTCGGGCAACGTCGGAATGGGTAATGTTTTTCGACTCCGACGATGAGATGGGAGCTCGTTTGGTGGAAAATTATGTCTCGGCTATCGGGAAAAATCCCGATGCCGATATCGTTTATACCGATATGAAAATTGTCGATGATGCAGGCCGCAGTATGATAAAGCGTTCTCCTCGTAAAGGTGGAATCCATTTTTTATGCGGGAATATATTTCATACCTATTTTTCGACGCAGCGTTATATGGTGCGGCGGGATGTCATCGAGACGGTCGGTGCATGGAATACTGAAACATTCGGTTGGGACGATTGGGAGTTGGGCATTCGTCTCATGCTGTACACGTCTCGGATCGTGAAAGCAGAGAGCCCCGAGCCACAGGTGATAGTTCATGCCCATGCCGATTCGATTACCGGCACGCAATATTCCGACAAAGTCGATAAGTTGCTGGCGTGTGTCGATGAAGCAGAAAAGCATGTTCGTGCTTCGGGGCGTCGGGACGCGGATATATTGTTGAATTGTCTTGATTATAAAAAAATAGTTCTTGCCAGCGCTTGTCGCCGAGAAGGCAGTATGCGGGGTGAACAGCTTTTTCATGATGTTTTGAGGGGTACTCCTTCTCGCAAGGTAAAGGCCGTTTTTGTTTCGGGATACTGGTTGGCAAGCCGGGGAGTACGAGGTACGGCCCGTGTGGCCGAGAGATTGTTCCGCCTTTTTTGATACAATTTAAATTGGGGTTATAAAAAGTCGGGAGATGTTCTGTATCTCGTTTTGAGAAACGGCTATTTTTATTTCTGAAAAATATTGGGAGAGTGTTTTGCCGGAAAAATCGAAATTTTCGCTATCTTCGCTTCTTTAAAAGCCGAATTTCATGCTCGAAGTCAGTATCATCATACCGGTATATAACGGGATTTCTTATATCGACCGTTGTCTCGAAGCGATTGTTTCGTCCGGGGCTCCGGCGGATAAATATGAAATTATAGCAGTCGATGATAACTCGACCGATGCTTCGCTCGTGAAATTACAGGAATGGGAGTCGAAGACAGAGAATATGCGCGTGTATCATCGGCGTAAGGCAGGACCGGGAGGTGCCCGTAATTTGGGATTGAATTATGCCAAAGGCCGTTATATCATGTTTGTCGATGTCGATGACCGCGTCAATCCGTCTGCGTTTGCCCGGCTGATAACCCGCCTCATTGGGTTGTACAGCCATCAGGTTATCGGGTTCGATTGCCTGAAAGTCGATGCGGGTGATCGGGAGGTGCCTTTTCAACAATTCGTACTCCCTTATTGCCGGGATATTTCCGGTCCCGATTACATGGCTCGTTATCCCTTGTGCGGAGTATTGTGGAGCTATTTGTTCAATCGCTCTTTTTTATTGAAACTCAATGTGCGTTTTCTTGAAAAATGCGTTCTCGAAGACGAAGATTTCGTAACACGGGTTTTCGGTCGGGCCGATTCGGTAACTTTCCTCCCCGTGCAACTTTACTATTATTACGCCGAGAATAAATCGGGATTGAGTAATATTCCCGATCCCGAGCATCAGGCCCGTTTGATGCATGACCGTCTGGCTGTTATTACGGGTTTGAAGCGTATGCGGGAGGCGATTTGCGATCCGCAACTCGAAGAGGGACTCGATCGTAAACTTTGCGACCTTTCTGTCGATACGATACGTATACTCATCAATAAGCCTTATGATGAAAAACAAATCGCCGAGGCGCTCGATACCCTTTCCGGACTCGGCCTTTATCCGCTGCCGCGAGGAGAGTACGGAAGTGCGTATATGCGTTTGCGCGTGGCTACGGATACTCCACGTAAGGTCATGACATGGAAACAGCGTCGTTCGTCTGCTATGTGGCGTCGCTGGGCTTGTCATTTTTTGCATTTGCGCCTTTCTTAATGCTCGTGTTTGTCTCTTTCATATAGGATTTATCACCGGTTTTTACGATAAAAAGAGGGAATTTTAGATAATAAAGAAAAATTTCCGTACAAGATTAGTAAATTATTAATATTTACTATCTTTGAGGCGTAAAGTCTTTTTTTGATAAACAGAATTATTATCGAGGATTCGGAACAGAAAAAATATTTATGTATATGAAAAAACTGGTATTAGCATTGTTAGGTGTTTGCTGTGCAGTCATGATAGTGCCGGCACAAGAAGTGGTTTCTGCGGATACGATAAAGGCTGTACCCGCTTATGCGACGGTTGCTCAGCAACCTGTTGTGGAGGAGACAGAACCTGCGAAAGAAGTGAAAGAATTTCGCGGACGTCGAGGTTATTTCAATATAGGTTATGCATGGGAAAAACTTGAAGCTGCCGATTTCCCGTCAGAAAATGAAAGCGAAATGGCATTCTTTCTTACATGGGGAAAAACTTTTTATCTGCATAAAAAGCCTATCGCCAATATGTTGAAAATCGGTCTCGATTTTACATGGACCGATATAACCTATGCTAAATATGAAGTAGAAAATCTTGTAGAGGAGAGTAGCGATTTTATGGGTGTAACTTTTCCGACCTTTTATGTGGAAAAGTCGGATATGCACCGTATGGATTACGGAATGCATTTGGGCCCGTCTGTAACGGTAAATCCCGTGAGTGCATTGTGCGTAAATGCCTATTTCCGTTATGCGCCGACTTTTGCCATGAGCATGTCTCACTCCGATGGCGGTTGGGATATGGGATACGGTTATGCCTCGTTGTTTGTAACGGGTGCTGCTGTTTCGTATAAAGCGATTTCATTGGGTATCGAATATCGTTTCGGTTCGACCAAAATGAATATCCTATCTATGGATCCAGATGATTTGGGTTATGATGATATGGAAGATATCGGTGGCGTGGGTGATGTTATCGGTGAGATATTTTCTTCGGCCGAAAAGACCAAATATAAATTGAAAGATTTGCGTCTCTATCTTTCATTCCGTTTCTAAAATTCCTTCTAAGTAAAAAAGCGC
>HF999652.1 GCA_000434215.1 Bacteroides sp. CAG:144 | reverse complement strand
TCAGAACGTCGTGAGACAGTTCGGTCTCTATCTGTTGTGGGCGCAGGAAATTTGAGAGGATCTGACACTAGTACGAGAGGACCGTGTTGGACTGACCGCTGGTCAATCTGTTGTTTCGCCAGGAGCATGGCAGAGTAGCTAAGTCGGGAACGGATAAGCGCTGAAAGCATCTAAGCGCGAAGCCAGCCTCGAGATAAGATTTCCACATGAGGGACGTCGAAGACGACGACGTAGATAGGTTGCAGATGTAAAGCCAGCAATGACAAAGTCGAGCAATACTAATTACCCCAACACTTCCCAAAAAGAAAGTCACCAGAGCGGAATCCATACCTCACTCGTTTCCCCCAAGTCAATCACACGCCATGGGCACAACCGGAAAGTCGGAAAAAGCCCAGGACGAAAAAAAGAATTAAGGTGGTTATAGCATCAGGGCTCCACCTCTACCCATACCGAACAGAGAAGTTAAACCTGATCACGCCGATGGTACTGCGCAAGCGGGAGAGTAGGTAGCCGCCCCCTCAAGCGCCGGAGACACACGTCCCCGGCGCTTTTTTTTCATACACCTATCCCGACCGGCCGCCCCCGAACACACCACAACCCGGCCCACAACAAAAAGAAAAAAACAGAAACCGAAACCATATACAAAAAAAATAGCACCCACACAGTATGCACAAATTGAAAACCCTCCCGAATAAAATATATTCTCAAATCAATACACACCGGTCCTTCCCTTTGCAAAACAGCACCCCCCTGCCGGCCATTTTCTCATGATCTGCGATGGTAGGTAGATTTCAGCAATGGACGCACAAAGCAGCAGAATACCTACAAAACAAGAAATCCTTTTGGCAGAGGAATACCACCCATTCCAGCCCGCAGCCACTCAAAGCAGCACAACAAAAGACCACGAGCCGTATCAGCAAAATAGCCCCACGACACCACCCCAAAATCAAAAACAAAAAGCCCGTAAAAACAATACAGGCCTTTTATCCTAAAAAAAGAAAAACCCTACACTACTCACTATCCACCAACATCCCTAGTCGTACTTCCT
>HF999651.1 GCA_000434215.1 Bacteroides sp. CAG:144 | reverse complement strand
AAGCCGTAGAGGCGGTCGCCGTCTTCCCGGGCGTTAAATGCTTGTCCTTGCCACCCTTCGACCGGCCGTACGGTATCGTGGTGTGAATTCAGTAAAACAGTGGGACGCCCCGGGGTGTAATCGGGTGCTATGGCCCAAACGTTGTTGGCGGTGCGATGCGGTGTAAATCCGTATTCTTGCAGATAGGCGGCGATTAAATCGGCTGTTGCGTTTTCTTCCCGACTTATAGATGGAGTTGCGATCAATCGGCGGAGAAGGTCGACTGCCGGATAAAAGAGTTCGTTCGGATCAATCATTTCGATTTATTCTTTTTGCAAAAATAAGGATAATTTGAAAGAATATGCCTTTGGAAAACGAAAAACGTAATTCTTTCATGGTAGATCGAAAGGCTTTTCCTGAGGGTGTTTTTCCCTAAAAGATAGGACGTTTTGCAATCTCTGTGTGTCAAAAAACGAGAAAACATCTATCGGTTCGATTTTTTTGTGTTACCTTTGTGCCGATTTTATAATTCAGGAAATGAGGAATTATCAGTTGTCCCGTATGATTGCGGAACAAACCAGAAAATACGGAAACAGAGAAGTTTTACGATATAAAGATGCAGCGGGAAAATGGGTGTCGGTCTCTTGGTTGTCGTTTGAGAGTCAAATACGAAAGACGGCTCTTGCGATGGCCGCCTGCGGTATCGGGGTACAAGAAAATATAGCGACGTATACGCCGAATAAGCCCGAAGGGTTGATTATCGATTTTGCCGCTTATGCCAATCGCGCGGTGGTTGTCCCTCTTTATCCGACCGGCTCGCTGGAACAGTTGGAGTATATCGTGCGCGACGCCGAAATCCGATATTTGTTTGTCGGTGAGCAGTATCAGTACGACAACGCATGGAAGGCATTGGCGACTTGTCCTACGCTGGAACGGATTATCATATTCGACCGTACGGTACGCCTTGCCGAAGGCGATACCTCTTCGGTATATTTTCCCGATTTTATAGCGGGTGCGGTTTCTACTGCCGAAACAGAAGCGTTGGTTGATAGCCGCATTGCCGGCCAGTCGCTCGATGATTTGGCCAGTATTATCTATACCTCGGGAACGACCGGCGATTCGAAAGGCGTTATGCTCACACATCGAAACTTTTCCGAGGCGATGCGTATGCATATCGACCGTCTTACGATGTGCAGCGATAAGGACGTTTCTTTGTGTTTTCTCCCTCTTACTCATATCTTCGAGCGGGCGTGGACCTACTTCTGCCTTACGTGCGGCATACGGGTAGTCATTAATCAGAACCCGAAGGAGATACAATCTGTAATCAAAGAGGTGCGTCCCACCATCATGTGCAGCGTACCCCGTTTTTGGGAAAAGGTATATACGGCCGTGCAGGAAAAAATCGCTTCGACAAAAGGTCTGAGCCGTATGCTTTTAGATCGGGCGTTGCGTGTGGGGCGTCGTCGGAATATCGATTATGTACGTTGCAATAGACGGGTTCCCGTGTGGTTGGAAGCGCAATATGCCTTGTATGATAAGTTGGTGTTTTCGAAGTTGAAAAAAGCCGTCGGTATCGAAAACGGCAATATTTTCCCTACGGCGGGCGCTCCGCTTTCCGATACGATCAATGAGTTTTTGCACAGTTGCGGTATCCATATTTTGTACGGTTATGGTCTGTCCGAGACGACGGCTACCGTTTCCTGTTTTGAACTGACCGGTTACCGTATCGGCTCGGTCGGGACGACGTTGCCCGATGTGCAGGTGAAGATCGGAGCCGATAATGAAATTCTCGTTAAAGGCCCTACCGTCATGAAAGGTTACTATAAGAAACCCGAAGCAACAGCGCAGGTCTTTACGTCCGACGGTTGGTTTCGTACCGGCGATGCCGGTCGTCTCGACGATGACGGCTCTGTCGTGTTGACCGAGCGTATCAAAGATCTTTTCAAAACTTCTAACGGTAAATATATCGCCCCACAAGCCATCGAGGCCAAGCTCGGAGAAGATAAGTATATCGAGCAGGTAGCAGTCATCGGCGATTGCCGCAAATATGTAACGGCAATTATCATTCCGGCTTTCGAGGCTATCAAGGAATATGCTGCGCAGAAGCAGATACAATACCGTACGCTCGAAGATTTGGTGAAAAATCAGAGCATACAGAAACTTATTCAGGAGCGCATTGCAGTGTTGCAGGCCAATTTTGCCCGTTTCGAACAGATAAAACGTTTTACACTGCTGCCCCGTGCGTTCAGCAAAGAAAACGGGGAGATTACCGATACGTTAAAAATACGTCGCGCGGCTATCTACCGCATTTTCCAAGCCGAGATAGAAGCCATGTATGCATAATATATGTAAAATCATTATTCATAACCGTTTCCCGTATGATTACGATAGAACAACTTAAAGAGACAGAAGAACGCAAGTTGGCGTTGAGGAGGTATCTTTGACATCGATACGAAAATAATTCAAGTCGAAGAGGAAGAGTTGCGTACTCATGTGCCCGATTTCTGGGAAGATAGGAAGAAGGCCGAAGCGCAGATGAAAAAGGTCAAAGATCTGCATTTTTGGATTGATAGATACCGGGAAGTAGAGAAGTCGGTCGAGGAACTTGCTTTGGCCTATGATTTTGTCAAGGAAGAAGTGATTACCGAGTCGGAACTCGACGAGATTTATCAGCGTACTATCACTCTTATCGAAGATCTCGAATTGCGCAATATGCTGCGTCGGGAAGAAGATAAGTTGGGCGCCGTACTCAAAATCAATTCCGGTGCCGGTGGAACCGAGAGTCAGGACTGGGCCGATATGCTTATGCGTCTTTATCTGCGTTGGTGCGAGGCTCATGGTTATAAGACGGCTATCGCCAATATTCTCGAAGGCGACGAGGCCGGGATCAAGTCGGCTACCATACAGATCGAGGGCGATTATGCCTATGGCTATCTCAAAAGCGAAAACGGAGTACACCGTCTGGTACGTGTCTCTCCCTATAATGCACAGGGTAAACGTATGACCTCGTTTGCCTCGGTATTCGTTACTCCGCTTGTAGATGACAGTATCGAAATCAATATCAATCCGGCCGATATTTCGTGGGATACTTTCCGCTCGGGTGGTGCCGGTGGTCAGAATGTGAACAAGGTCGAGTCGGGTGTGCGCCTGCGCTACCATTTCAAAGACCCTTATACCGGCGAAGAAGAGGAGATTCTCATCGAGAATACCGAAACCCGGGACCAGCCCAAGAACCGGGAAAATGCGATGCGCCAGTTGCGGTCGATACTCTATGAAAAAGAGTTGCAACACCGTATGGCCGAACAGGCCAAAGTCGAGGCTGGGAAGAAAAAAATCGAGTGGGGATCGCAAATACGCAGTTATGTATTCGATGACCGTCGGGTCAAAGACCATCGTACCAACTACCAGACGTCCGATGTTCAGGGAGTCATGGATGGTAATATCGATGACTTTATCAAAGCATATTTGATGGAATTCGGAGACGAATAAAATATATCGATATGGAAAAATTGACTCTTATAAAAGTCGGCGGGAAAATCGTAGAAGAACCTGATACCTTGCATGCCTTATTGCGGGATTTTGCGGCCATAGAAGGACGTAAGTTGCTTGTTCACGGAGGTGGTCGTTCGGCGACGAAACTGGCCGAGCAGTTGGGTATTCCCAGCCGTATGGTAAATGGGCGTCGTATTACTGATGCCGACACTTTGCGAGTGGTAACAATGGTGTATGGCGGATTGGTAAATAAAAACATCGTTGCCGGATTGCAGGCTCTCGGAGTCGATGCACTCGGTATGACCGGAGCCGATTTGAATATTTTGCGTTCGGACAAACGTCCGGTGAAGGACGTCGACTACGGTTACGTCGGAGATGTGAAAGAGGCCCGGGGCGATATGTTGGCCCGTCTGATAGCAGATGGAGTTGTTCCCGTACTTGCTCCGCTTACCCATGACGGGCATGGACAGTTGCTCAATACCAATGCCGATACTATTGCCGGAGAGGCCGCTAAGGCACTGGCGTCTTATTTCGATGTAACACTGGTTTATTGTTTTGAGAAAAAAGGAGTTTTGAGCGATGAGAATGATGATGAAAGCGTGATTCCACAAATCGATAAGTCTTCGTTCGAACGCTTGGTGACCGGCGGTATTGTACAAGGAGGAATGATTCCCAAGCTCGAAAATGCTTTTTCAGCTATTTCGGCCGGAGTGAAAGAGGTTGTCATTACGAGAGCCGACACTTTGTCTACGGGAGGAACCCGTATAATAGGATAGATAACAGATCTAATTTTGATCGTAAAAAGGCATATACAGGAATTTCTGTATATGTCTTTGTTTTTTTGAGTAATTATCGATATATTTACAAAAAATATCGATATTATGTTGCGTTGTATTTGGGGTTTTGTATTGTTTGTTTTATGTGGTTTACCTCTTGTTGCACAAGATATGACTTTGATCATTACACAGGGAGGTTTGCCCTACCAAAGTCAAACTTGGTTTAGCAGTGGGCGGGGAGAGGCTTTGCAGCAAGACGAGATACGGGAATATTGGGACAAAGATTATTATATTACATCGGCGGCTTATACCTATCAAGGATGGTTGGTTACCATGTGTAAAAATTGCGGTTATACTGGGCAAAGTTATTATTATTCGGGTGAATGGCCCGGTAAATGGTTGGACGAGAAACTGAATGACGGATATGCGATTACTTCTTTGGCATCGAATTATTCCCGATGGTTTGTTGTCGTTTCGAAAAACTCCGATTATACGGCGCAAGCGTACGGGCGGTATGATTCTGATGATGTGTTTGATGTCGTCAGCGAGTGTTGGCGGAAGGGGTATTATATCACATCGGCGGCTTATACCGGCAGTGATTGGTGGCTGGTAATGAGTAAGGGGTGTGGTATAACGGAGCAGCGATACGCTTTCACTCCCAATACAGGTTTGGTAGAAAGTACCGTACAGGATTTTTGGAAAGACGGTTATAATTTGACCCTTATGGAATATGGCGGAGGAGAGTATTTTATTGTTGCATCGAAGAGTGATAAGATTTCGGCAGATGTAGAACAATCTTATCAAGTCTTTTCTTCTTCGTCAGCTAAAGAATTTATACGGGAAAAATGGGATTCCGGACAGGATATTTTATATGTGGGAGGAGGATATGGCGATGACGCTTCAAAATCTTCTGGCGATAAAGATTATGTCGCATTGGCATCGTCGGCGACATTGGATTCGAAGAGTGAGTTCGTGTATGCGTGTGGTACTTATCAACCCTATTCTTATGTAGACGGTTCGGTACGATTGGGCGAAACAGTGAAGGGTGAGTATAAGGTAACGGTCGATGTCGGCAAGAGAAATATTTGTGCGGCGGAGAAACTTAACGATGGTAGCGGGGATTGGGTGTATAATTTTATTGTTTTGGAAGATGAGGTTACAATTACGAAAGATGGAGAAGGAAAGATTTTGCTATTTCAGTTTGAGCATAATGTGATAATACAAGGAGATAGTAGAGTGTGGATTCCCGATTTGTCTCAAAAAGGAGAAGGACGGCTTTATGATTGTTCCGATTATGGAACTTATCTATTGTCTCTTATGTCGGGTTTTGATGACGATACCGATGAACAAAGAATGAAGGCTCTGGAAAAAGCTTTGCGAAGTCATGGTTATCGTATTTCATATCGATATGAATGAACTGATCATTTTGATGAGGCTGTTTAAAGATGAATAAAAGAAAGCTGGAAATTTTTGTAGACACACATTTACAGTTGTGTGAGGCATGTGTGAGCGATGCGGGAACGATATACCGTGCCATAGATTTGCATCGGGACGATTTGCGGCGATGGTTGCCGTTTGTTGACGGTTTACATTCGGTTGCCGAAGAGAAAAATTTCCTTTCGGGTCTATGTGCCGAAGTGCCCGAGTTACGCAATTATACTTTCAAAATTCTTTTCGAAGGTGTTTTTTGCGGACTTGTTGGATTTGTATTTACCGATACGGTCAATCGTAAGACCGAGATCGGGTACTGGTTGTTACCGGAATTTCGCGGGCGGGGCATCATGTCTCGTTGTGTTGCGAGATTGTGTTTATGGGCGTTCGATGTCAGGACGATGAACCGCGTGCAGATAAAATGTGCCGTAGGAAATCTCTCTTCCAATGCAATACCTCGTCGATTGGGATTCCGTCTTGAAGGTGTAGAGCGTGCTGGTGAGTATGCTGGTGAAGGCCGGTATTACAACTTGAATGTCTATTCCCTTTTGGCACAAGAGCGAGATAATTTGTTGGGATTGTAACCTTTTTTGAGGAAAAACGTCTAATAAAATAAAAAGAGAGATATGAAAAGACTTTTTATTATCATTCTTGTGATGGGAGCATGTTTTCCCGATTCATGGGCACAAGACGAAATTACCGAGGAGAATTATTTGCGGCAGGATAGTATTTTATGGGACTGCTATTATAAACGGGAAGCAGAGTTGGGCCGTTTATGGAAAGAGCTTCCCGAAGAAAAACATGATAGTTTACGGCAGGTTTACCAAAAAACGCTGGAATAATCAACCGAAATCGGAATAATAGTGCATCCTGCACTGATAATAAACGCATTACGCTGAAAATCTCGGAAATACGGGAAATAGCAATTTAGCAAAGAAACGCAAGGTAATGAAATAGAACGGTTGCCTAATCGTTACCTGAAAACGAGTAAGATTTTTCTTTGTGTCGTCACGTTTCATAGTTCTGCATCATATTGCGTATCAATGTATAACTCGCTGACAACTAATTTTGTAACCAAAAAAGATTGGATTATGCGAAGTACATTTAAGGTGCTGTTCTACGTGAACGCAAGCAAGGAGAAAAACGGTATTGTTCCCATCATGGGACGAGTGACAATCAACGGCTCAGTAGCCCAATTCAGTTGTAAGCGTACCATTGCAAAAGAGCTTTGGGATGTAAAAGGCAACCGAGCCAAAGGTAAGAGCAAGGAAGCAAGAGAAATCAATCTTGCTTTGGATAATATCAAGGCTCAAATCATCAAGCACTATCAACGCCTGTCGGATAGAGAAGCCTATGTAACTGCCGAAATGGTACGCAATGCCTATCAAGGCATCGGAACAGAGTATGAAACACTGCTCGGAGCATTTGATAAGGATAATGCCACATTCAAGAAACGTGTAGGTACAGACCGAGTGATAGCAACTTATATGTCAAGAGTACGGGCAAGAAACCATGTTGCAGCATTCATCAAGGCGAATTACAAGCGTAACGATATGTCTATGATTGAGCTGACTCCTGACTTTATCAAGGAGTTTGCGGTATTCCTCGCAACAGACAGAGGTTTGCAGAATGGCAGTATCTGGGCAAATTGTATGTGGCTCAAGGGTGTTGTTATGCGTGCCCACTACAACGGATTGATGCCGAGAAACCCATTTGCTCAATTCCACATAAGCCCCAATGTTAAGGAGAGGGAGTTTCTGACCGAAGATGAATTAAAAGCGGTGATGACACACGATTTTACGGATAGCAAGTTGGCATATATCCGAGACCTGTTTGTGTTTGCAAGTTTTACAGCCTTGTCATTCGTGGATATTAAGGAACTGACCACCGATGATATTGTAGAGATAAACGGTGAGAAATGGATATTATCCAAGCGACACAAAACCAAAATACCGTTCCAAGTTAAGTTGTTGGATATTCCGTTGCAGATTATCAAGCGATACGAGCCATTCCAAGAGAACAAACTCGTATTCCCCAATTTGAACTATTGGAGTATCTGTAAACCATTGAAAAAGATGATAAAAGAGTGTGGAATCGACAAGGACATTTCATTCCATTGCTCAAGACATGGATTTGCGACCCTTGCCCTCAGTAAAGGTATGCCAATCGAGAGTGTAAGTAGAGTTTTGGGACATACGAACATCGTTACAACACAGCTATATGCGAAGATTACCACCGAGAAAATCGACAAGGATTTAACGATGTTCGGCAACCAACTTAATCAATCATTCGGTAACACCACAATGGCATAAGGTATGGAACGAGCAATTATAACAATCAGCGAATCGGGCAATGTGAACATACCCGATGGCGATGTTTGGATGTCATTTGCGGAACTTGTGGGGCTATTCGATGTGGCAGTACCCACATTAAAGGCTGCAATCCGAGCCATACATAAAAGCGGAGTGATAGCGGAACATACACAACATTGCGAAGTAATACCATATACCTATTGGGCTACCCTCTACAATATGGATATGATTGTCTCTATTGCTTTCCGCATCAACTCATACGGTGCAGAGAAGATACGCAGTGAGGTGTTAAAGAGGATATACGGACGAAAAGAGAAAGTATGTTATCTCTTTTCGCTTGCCAACTCTCCAATAGGTATGTCGTAATATCGGCATATCGGCTGATTAGTCAGTCAAGGTAAGTCCGAAGATAGGTTTTTGACCTGTTTTCGGGCTTGTTTTGTTTATGCACCCCTCAAATTCCTATCCCCATAGTACTTTA
>HF999650.1 GCA_000434215.1 Bacteroides sp. CAG:144 | reverse complement strand
GCATGTACCCTATTGCCGACCCGGGAACGGTAGGATATATGGCCAACTTCGTACAAGATGGCACATTTTGGGAATTTATCTCTTATTGTGCCGGAGTAGGCGGAAGTATCCTCATCATCGGCTCCGCTGCCGGTGTCGTAGCTATGGGACTGGAAAAAATCAATTTCGGCTGGTATCTCAAAAATATCTCCCTCCTTGCCCTCATCGGATATCTCGCCGGTGCCGGGGTATATATTCTCGAAGCCATATACTTGAAACCGCTTATTGAAAGTGCTTTGTAATAAAAAAGTTCTTTCGGGAAAGCCGGGATTTTCTTGTCCCGGCTTTTTCCGTATCAAATACTGGGCAGAAAAAGACGACACAATAGAGCTTTTCCTCGATTTTTATTATATTTGCATATAAATGAAATTTCTTTTACCTAAAATTTAATTACCATGCTAATTGCTATTACCGTATTATTTATTATCGGCTACTTAGCCATTGCACTCGAGCATCCCCTACGTATCGACAAGACAGCGACAGCATTGTTACTGGGTATGACATTATGGGTACTTTACGCCTTCGGTGCCGAAACCATCGTTCCCGCC